>CAWDRD010000082.1:0-246703 GCA_963804455.1 uncultured Actinomycetes bacterium | reverse complement strand
GACCACGGCCGTGGCCCAGCGCCAGGAACCGGCCGGGGCCCCGCCCGGCAGCGGTTCCCGCAGGCTCACCGAGCGGGTGTTCCGGATCCGGGAGTCCGGCATCATCGCCGTGCTCCTGGTGTTCGTCGCGGTGACCACCAGCATCCGGCCATCGTTCCTGGACGAGCAGAACCTGCAGTTCCTGCTCATCAACACCACCGTCTTCGCCCTGCTCGCGCTGGGCGAGACCATGGTGGTGGTCAGCCGGAACGTGGACCTGTCCATCGGCTCCGTGCTGGGCCTGTCCGCCTACGTCTCAGCGGGAATGTTCGGGCAGCATCACGGGATTCCCGTGCCCGTGGTCTTCCTGGTCGGGCTGGGCATCGGGCTCGTCTGCGGCATCGGCAACGGGCTCATGGTCGCCATCGGGCGGGTGCCGAGCCTGGTGGTCACCCTGGCCACGCTGTACATCATCCGGGGCATCGACATCCTCATCGTCGGCGGCAACGAGGTTGTGGCGTCGTCGCTGCCCAGCAGCTTCACCAACATTCCCCGGGCCACCGTGCTCGGCATCCCCTACCTGGCCATTGCGGTCGCCGCGGTGATCGGGATCGGCGCGTACTACCTGCGCGCGTTCCGGTCCGGGCGCGAGCTCTACGCGATCGGCTCGAACCCCGAGGCGGCCCGGCTGGCCGGTATCCCGGTCGGCAAGCGGATCTTCACCGCGTTCGCGGTGAGCGGGGCCATCGCCGGGGTGGCCGGGGTGCTGTGGGCCGCGCAGTACCAGACCATCGACTCCACCGCCGGGACCGGCTACGAGCTGACGGTCATCTCGGCCGTGGTGGTCGGGGGAGTGGCCATCTTCGGTGGCAGCGGGAGCGCGGTGGGTGCCGCGGTCGGCGCCCTGCTGCTCAGCAGCATCAGCTCGGCGCTGAACGTGCTGGGGATCTCGCCGCTGTGGCTGGAGGCCATCTCCGGTTTCCTGCTCCTGGTCGCTATCACGCTCGACCGGGTCATCTCTGTGCGGCTCATGGCCGCCCTGCGGCGAAGGAGTGCCGGCGTTGGAACCTGACCTGAACACGAGCGCCGCCGCGACCACACCCGCCGCGACCACGCCCGCCGCGACCACACCCGGCGAGGCCACACCCGGCGAGGCCACCAGCGGCGCCGGCCGCGAGCCGCCCGCATCCGCCGGGCGGCTGCGGGCCGCCGCACACGGCTCGCTGCGCTGGGAGACCGGCCTGGGCCTGCTGGTCGTGGCTATCGTGATCTTCGGCTCGCTCAGCTCTCCCCAGTTCCTGACCAGCGGCAACTTCTTCAACACCGGGGTGACCTCGGGCGAGATAGCGATCATGGCGCTGCCCATGACGCTGATCGTCATCAGCGGCGAGATCGACCTGTCGGTGGCCTCGATCCTGGGCATGTCCAGCGCTCTGCTCGGCTTCCTGTGGGAAAGGCACTGGCCGATGCTGGCCATCTTCGTCGCGGTCGCGCTGCTCGGGATCGTGGCCGGCCTGATCAACGGCCTGCTGGTGACCCGGGTCGGGCTGCCGTCCCTGGCGGTGACCATCGGCACGCTCGCCCTGTACCGGGGGGTGGCGCTGATCCTGCTCGGGCCGAACACGGTCTCCAATTTCCCGGCCCGCTACACCAACATCGGCGTGCTGCCGATCCCGCATACCCAGATCCCCTACAACGTGGCGATCTTCGCGGTGCTGGCGGTGATCTTCGGGATCGTGCTGCACGCCACCGCGACCGGCCGGTCCATCTACGCGATGGGGGCGAGCGCGGAAGCGGCGCTGTTCGCCGGGATCCGGGTGAAGCGGGTCAAGACCATGCTGTACGTGGTGTCCGGGCTGGTCTGTGCGATGGCGGGGGTGCTGTGGACGTTCCGCCTGGCCACCGCCGTGCAGAACAACGGCCTCGGCCTCGAGCTGGACGTGGTGGCCGTCGTCCTGCTCGGCGGGGTCTCCATCTTCGGCGGTAAGGGATCGATGGCGGGCGTGGTGCTGGCCGTGATCGCCTTCGCCGGACTGCAGAACGCGCTCCTGCTGACCAACTTCAACCAGGAGGCCACCGGCATCGTCATCGGGGCCCTGCTGCTGGTCAGCGTCTTCGCGCCGAACATCGCTGCTCTCCGCGGCCGCCGGCCAAGGTGGGCCACTGGATCCAGGAGAGCGGCCCGAACCCCATCCATCAGTGCCTTACCTGACTAAGCGCGTCCGCGGGGGGACATCCCGGCACGGTCGCGTGGCGTCCCAGAACCGGCCACCGGCCCGGTTCAGTCCACCGAAGTCACTTCGCACGGTCCGAATTTGAAAGGATTCAGCATGAAACGCTCGGTCAAGAGAGCCATCTGGGCGCCCGCGGTGCTCCTGGTGGCCTCCGCGACGCTCGCCGCGTGCAGTTCCTCCGGCAGCAGTTCCTCCAGTTCCACCGCGTCCGCCTCGTCGAGCTCCGGGGCATCCGGGGCGCTGAAGACCGGGCTCAAGGTCTTCGTGATCCCGAAGAACCTCGGCAATCCCTACTTCACCACGGCGGACAGTGTGAAGTCGGGCGGGGCTCTCGCCGCGCTGCAGACGCTGGGCGAGACCGGGACCGAAACCAGCGGGACGGCGGCCACGCCCGCCTCGCAGCTCCCGGCCCTCCAGGCCGCCATCACCAAGGGCGCCAACGCACTCATCGTGTCGGCGACCGACCCGACCGCGCTGTGCCCGACCCTGAAGGCCGCGATGGCCAAGGGCATCACCGTGATCACCTACGACTCCGACGCCCCCACCTGCCGGAGCCTGTTCGTGAACCAGGCGTCCACCGCTCAGATCGGGACCAGCGAGGTGGATCTGCTGGCCAAGGAGATCGGCGACAGCGGCCAGATCGCGATCGTGTCCGCCGCGGCCTCCGCTACGAACCAGAACGCGTGGATCGGCTACATGAAGCAGGAGCTGAAGAAGTACCCGAAGATGACGCTGGTCTCGACCGTCTACGGGAACGACGACCCGACCACCGCCACTCAGGTGACCCAGGGCCTGCTGCAGCACTACCCGAACCTCAAGGGCATCATCTCGCCGACCACGGTGGGCATCCTGGCCGCTGCCCAGGTGGTGTCCTCGTCCAAGTACAAGGGCAAGGTCATCGTGACCGGGCTGGGCACGCCGGACTCGATGAAGACGTACGTGGCCAATGGCGTCGCCCCGGCCTTCGAGCTGTGGAACCCGGCCGACCTCGGCTACCTGGCCGCCTACGCCGCGGTCAACCTCGCCTCTAAGAAGATCACCAACGCCGCCGGGCAGTCCTTCACCGCCGGCAAGCTGGGCAAGTTCACCGTCGGGGCCGACAACAGCATCCTGCTCGGCCCGCCCTTCGTGTTCACCAAGGCCAACATCAACAACTTCAACTTCTGACCGGCACGGGCGCGCGTGATCATGGGATCGGTGCCGCCAGAACGACATCAATTCCATGATCACGCCACCCCAGCCTGACCCCGGCGGGCTGGCCCCGGACGGGCCGTGTCCCGGCGGGGCTGGCCCGGACAGGGCTGGCCCGGGCCGGCCGGGCAGGGAGGAATCCAGTGGAGCGTGTCTGTTTCCTCGGCCGCATCCGGCCCGACCGGCTGGCGGAGTACCGCCGCCGGCACACAGAGGTCTGGCCGGAGCTGCTGGACGCGCTGCGCGCGGCTGGCTGGACCAACTACTCGCTGTTCCTGACCGGCGATGGGCTCCTGGTGGGCTACCTGGAAACCGACGACTACTCAGCGGCGCTCGCCCGGATGGCGGGCACCGCCGTCAACGAGCGCTGGCAGGCGGACATGGCACCGTATGTCGCGGATCTCGGCGGTCAGCACCCCGACCAGGGTTTCCGCAGAATCGACGAAATATTTCACCTGGACTGAGCCGGACCGAGATCTGCTGCCTGGAGATGACCTGACATGCCTGACCTGACCGCTGTGCAGACCGCCCTGAGGGCGCACCGGATCGAGCTCCCGTCCTGGGCGTTCGGGAACACCGGGACCCGGTTCAAGGTGTTCGCGCAGCCGGGCGTGCCGCGCACGCCGCAGGAGAAGATCGACGATGCGGCTCAGGTGCACAGCTTCACCGGGGTGGCGCCCACCGTGGCGGTGCACATCCCGTGGGACAGGGTGGACGACTACGCCGCGCTGGCCGCGTACGCAACGGACCAGGGGGTGGCGATCGGGACCGTCAACGCGAACGTGTTCCAGGACGACGATTACCGGCTGGGCAGCGTGTGCAACCCGGACCCGAAGGTACGCCGCAAGGCCGTGGCGCACCTGATGGAATGTGTCGACATCATGGACGCGACCGGGTCGCGGGACCTGAAGCTGTGGTTCGCGGACGGCACCAACTACCCCGGCCAGGACGATATCCGGGCCCGCCAGGACCGGCTGGCCGAGACCCTGGCCGAGGTCTACGCCCGGCTCGCCCCGGCGCAGCGGATGCTGCTCGAGTACAAGCTGTTCGAGCCATCCTTCTACACCACAGACGTGCCCGACTGGGGCACTTCGTTGCTGCATTGCCTGGCCCTCGGCCCGCAGGCCCAGGTCGTGGTGGATACCGGCCACCACGCGCCCGGCACCAACATCGAGTTCATCGTCGCGCTGCTGCTGCGGGCCGGGAAGCTCGGCGGGTTCGACTTCAACAGCCGCTTCTACGCCGACGACGATCTGATGGTGGGCGCCGCCGACCCGTTCCAGCTGTTCCGCATCCTGCGTGAGGTGGTGGCGGCGGACGCACTGCGGCCGGAGGCGGGCATCGCGTTCATGCTCGACCAGTGCCACAACATCGAGCCGAAGATCCCGGCCCAGCTCCGCTCGGTGATGAACGTCCAGGAAGCCACGGCCAAGGCCCTGCTCATCGACACCAGCGCGCTGGCCGCCGCGCAGCAGGCCGGGGACGTGCTCGGCGCCAACGCCGCGTTCATGGACGCCTACAACACCGACGTCCGCCCGCTGCTCGCGCAGCTCCGCGAGGACATGGGCCTGGACCCCGACCCCATCGCCGCCTATCAGCGCTCGGGCTACGCCGAGAAGATCGTCGCTGATCGCGTCGGCGGCACCCCGGCCAGCTGGGGCAGCTGAGCAGCGCCCGTTCCGGGAGCAGCGCGGCAGGCGTGCATCAGCAACGAACATCGCTGCGGGTAAGTCCACCGAAAAGGAGTCATGAGATGGCCGCCCAGGCACCCGAAGTCACCGAGCTGCTGCAGCGCAGCAACCGGCTCGGGTCGGACCCGCGCAACACCAACTACGCCGGCGGGAACGCCTCGGCCAAGGGGGAGGTCACCGACCCGGTGACCGGCCAGCCGGTCGAGCTGCTGTGGGTCAAGGGGTCCGGCGGTGACCTGGGCACGCTCACCGCGGCGGGGCTGGCCGTGCTGCGGCTGGACCGGCTCCGCGCGCTGACCGGGGTGTACCCGGGGTCGACCGCGAGGACGAGATGGTCGCGGCGTTCGACTACTGCCTGCACGGCCTGGGTGGGTGGGGGGTCAGACTAACGGGGCGCGGAGCCGTCCCCATCGACACCGCCATGCACGGCCTGGTCGACACCCCGCACGTGGACCACCTGCACCCAGACTCCGGGATCGCGTTCGCCACCGCGGCCGACGGCGAGGCCCTGACCCGGGCCTGCTTCGGCGACCGGGTGCTCTGGGTGCCGTGGCGGCGGCCCGGGTTCCAGCTCGGCCTGGACATCGCCGCGGTGGCGCGGGAGCACCCGGAGGCGATCGGGGTCATCCTCGGCGGGCACGGGATCACCGCCTGGGGCGCGACCAGCGACGAGTGCGAGGCGAACTCGCTGAGCATCATCGCCGCCGCGCAGCAGTATCTGGACGACCACGGCGCACCGGAGCCGTTCGGCCCGGTGATACCCGGGTACGAGGCACTGCCCGAGGCCGAGCGCCGGCATCGTGCCGCGCTGCTGGCCCCGGTCATCCGCGGCCTGGCCTCGACCGACCGGGCTCAGCTGGGGCACTTCACCGACAGCCCGGCCGTGCTGGATTTCCTGGCCCGGGAGAAGCACCCCGCGCTGGCCGCGCTCGGCACCTCCTGCCCTGATCATTTCCTGCGTACCAAAGTGCGGCCCATGGTCTTGGACCTGCCGCCGTCGGCTCCGCTGGAGGAGGTCACCGGCCGGCTCCGCGAGCTGCACGCCGCCTACCGGGAGGACTACCGGGCCTACTACGAGCGGCACGCGGACGCGGACTCCCCGCCGATGCGTGGCGCTGACCCGGCGATCGTGCTGGTGCCCGGCGTGGGCATGTTCAGCTTCGGCGCGGACAAGCAGACGGCGCGGGTGGCGGGGGAGTTCTACGTCAACGCGATCAACGTGATGCGCGGCGCCGAGTCAGTTTCGGCCTACACCCCTATCCCGGAGCGCGAGAAGTTCCGCATCGAATACTGGTCGCTGGAAGAAGCCAAGCTGCAACGCAGGCCCAAGCCCCGGCCACTGGCCACCCGGGTGGCGCTGGTCACCGGGGCCGGGTCCGGCATCGGCCGGGCCATCGCGGAGCGGCTGGCCCGCGAGGGGGCCTGCGTGGTGCTGGCCGACCGGGACGGCGCCGCCGCACAGAAGGTAGCCGAGGCCATCGGCTCGGCAGATGTCGCGGTCGCGGTCACTTCGGACGTGACCGACGAGGACAGCGTGGCCGGCGCTTACCGGCAGGCGGCGCTGGCGTTCGGCGGGGTGGACCTGGTGGTCAGCAACGCCGGACTGTCCATCTCCCGGCCGCTGCTGGAGACCAGCGCTGGACGACTGGGACCTCCAGCACGACGTCATGGCCCGGGGCTCTTTCCTGGTCGCCCGGGAGGCGGCGCGCGTCATGCAGGCTCAGGACATGGGCGGCGACATCATCTACATCTGCAGCAAGAACGCGGTGTTCGCCGGGCCGAACAACGTGGCCTACGGGGCGGCCAAGGCCGACCAGGCGCACCAGGTCCGGCTGCTCGCCGCGGAGCTCGGCGGCCACGGCATCCGGGTGAACGGCATCAACCCGGACGGCGTGGTCCGTGGCTCCGGGATCTTCGCCGGGGGCTGGGGCGCGCAGCGGGCCGCTGTCTACGGTGTGCCCGAGGAGGAACTGGGCGCCTTCTACGCGCGGCGGACCCTGCTCAAGCGGGAGGTGCTGCCGGAGCACGTGGCCGCCGCGGTGGTCGCGCTCACCGCAGGTGACCTGCCCCTGACCACCGGCCTGCACATCCCGGTCGACGCCGGGGTGGCCGCGGCTTTCCTGCGCTGAGGTATCCGCGATGACCGAAGCCGCCGTAGCCGCGGTCGACCTGGGCGCGTCGGGCGGCCGGGTCATGGTCGGCCAGGTGGGCGCCCGCCAGCTGGACCTGCATGAGGTGCACCGGTTCCCCAACGTGCCGGTGACCGTGCTGGGCACCCTGCACTGGGACATCCTGCGGCTGTACCAGAGCGTTCTCGACGGGCTGCGGGCCGCGGCGCGGGCCTTCGACCTGGCCAGCCTGGGCATCGACTCGTGGGGCGTTGACTACGGCCTGCTCGACTCGGCCGGTGCCCTGCTCGGCAACCCGGTGCACTACCGGGACGCCCGGACGCAGGGCGTGATGGAGCAGGTGCTGGCCAAGATCCCGGCGGCGGAGCTGTACGCGACCACAGGGATCCAGCAGCTCCCGATCAACACGATCTACCAGCTCGCCGCGGCGGCCCAGACACCGCAGCTGTCCGCGGCCCGGGTCCTGCTGCTGATCCCGGACCTGCTGGCCTACTGGCTCACCGGGGAGATGGGGGCGGAGCTGACCAACGCCTCCACCACCCAGCTCTATGATGTCCGGGCCCAGTCCTGGGCCGTGCGGCTGATGGAGCGGGCCGGCCTCCCGGCGCGGCTGTTCCCCGCGCTGCGGCGGCCCGGCACCGCCATCGGTGACCTGCTGCCCGACGTCGCTGGCCAGTGCGGCCTGGCCAGCGCGCGCGCCCCGCTGCCGGTGATCGCGGTGGGCTCGCACGACACGGCCTCCGCCGTGGTCAGCGTGCCAGCCCAGGGCCGCGACTTCGCTTACATCTCCTGCGGCACCTGGTCCCTGGTGGGGGTCGAGCTGGACCGGCCGGTCCTCACCGGCGCGAGTCAGGCGGCCAACTTCACCAACGAAGCAGGGGTGGACGGCACGATCCGCTACCTGC
Source organism: uncultured Actinomycetes bacterium (assembly GCA_963804455.1). GTDB lineage: Bacteria > Actinomycetota > Actinomycetes > Streptosporangiales > Streptosporangiaceae > RYN-230. The sequence continues at coordinate 238,574 of CAWDRD010000082.1, read as the reverse complement.
GCAACGTGATGGGGCTCTGGCTGCTCCAGGAGTCGGTCCGCACCTGGGCCGGGGCCGGGCGGCCAGCTGACCTCGCGACGCTGCTCAGCCAGGCGGCGCAGGTGCCACCGCTGCAGGCCGTGGTCGACCCCGATGACCCGGTGTTCCTGCCCCCCGGCGACATGCCGGCCCGGATCGCCGAAGTGGCCAGGCGGACCGGCCAGCGCCCGCCGCAGGACCCGCCGGAGATCGTCCGGTGCATCATCGACAGCCTCGCGCTCGCCTACCGGGCCGCGCTCCGCCAGGTGCAGGAGCTGTCCGGCCACCCTGTGGACACCGTGCACATCGTCGGCGGCGGTGCCCGCAACGCCCTGCTCTGCCAGCTCACCGCGGACGCCTGCGGGCTGCCCGTCGTGGCCGGGCCTGCCGAGGCCGCCGCCCTCGGCAACATCCTGGTCCAGGCACGGTCGCTGGGCGCCGCCCCGAGTGACCTCGATGGGATGCGCGCGCTGCTGCGCGCCACCCAGGGCCTGCGACGTTTCGAGCCCGCCCGCGGCAGCGCCCCCGCCTGGGACAGCGCCGCCCAGACCTGGGGCTGACCCGGCCCCGGCCCGGCGCGGGCCGTTATTGAACCGATATAACGTCAGGAGGCCGATTCGGCGTCCGGTGCCTGATCCGTTCCGGCGGGGGCCCACCGCTGGTCGGGGCGGGCGAGTTTCCAGTAGGCGATGGCGGCGGCCCAGACGACGACGAACAGGGCGGCGATGGCGAACCCGGCGTGGTTGATGTTGAAGTTGGCCATGAAGTCCCAGAACCCGCCGCGGATGTGCAGTTCACTGGAGAGCAGGCCGGTGATCTCGATGGTGCCGATGAGGAACGCGACGGCAATGGACAGGCCGGTGATGACCAGGTTGTAGTAGACCTTGCGGACGGGGCGGGCGAACGCCCAGCCGTAGGCGACGTTCATGAAGCACCCGTCGGCGGTGTCGAACAAGGTCATCCCGCCGGAGAACAGCAGTGGCAGGGCCAGCACCGCATACCAGGGCAGGCCCTGGGCGGCGGCTGCGGCGGTGGCGGCGAGCAGCAGGACTTCGGTGGCGGTGTCGAAGCCGATCCCGAAGACCAGCCCGACGAAGTACATGTGCCACGTTCTGGTGATCGCGCGCATGAACCGGCCGAAGAACCGCCACATCATTCCCCGGGCCTGCAGCTGGCGTTCCAGCTCGGCCTCGTCGAAGGCTCCGGCCCGCAGGCCGCGGAACACCGTCAGGATCCCGGCCAGCACGACGAGGTTGAGCGCGGCGATCAGGTAGAGGAACCCGGCCGCCAGCGACGTGCCGACGACCCCGCCGATGGTCTCATACCCCGACCTGGGGTCCACGACCGCACCGAACACGGCCCGGACGGCGAACCCCAGGCCCACCCCGACCACGACGATGATGCTGGAGTGGCCGAGGGCGAAGAAGAACCCGGTACCCAGCGGACGTTTCCCGTCGGCCATCAGCTTGCGGGTTGTGTTGTCGATGGCCGAGATGTGGTCGGCGTCGAACGCGTGTCGCGCCCCCAGCGTCCACGCGGTGAGCGCCACGCCCAGCCCCAGGCCCAGGCCCTGATAGCGGAAGTGATGCGGGGCGATAGCGAAGATGAAGATCGCCCACCCGGCCGCGTTCAGTGCCGCGACCACCCCCGCCATGGCACCGAGCCGCCCCCATTCCGCCGGGGTCAGCGCATCCCGCGCCGCCCGCAGGCGTCCCGCGTGTTCCATCCGTGGCTCATCCTCCTGATAGCTGGAGGACGAAGAGAGTTCTTGCGGGGAGGGCTGGAGCCGGGCCCGCCGCGCGAACCGCCCTTCCTCCGAGGACTGGTCTCGTCGGCCGGGCAGCCCAGGCGACCGGACTCATCCCCCAGGAGGGGCTTTACCGTTGCGGGACAGTGCCGGGATCTCACCGGACTTCGCTGTGCTGCCAGCCACCCCGGCCAGGCGGCCGGGGCAGGCGACAAGCTACCGGGCCACCCAGCCACCGGTCAAGGCTGATCAGCTAATCAGCTATTGAGCCGGGGTTATGGCATACTCGCCTGGTGCACCTCCTGCCCGCCGAGCGCGCTGACCTCCGGATCATCGACTCCGAACGTGTCTGCGACGCCATCGCCGGCCTCGGCGACCCCGGAGCGATCCGGATCCGGGCCGCGCACTACGCCGTGCTCGCCGACCCCACCCGGCTGGCCCTGCTGACTTGCATCAGCGCCGCCGGGCCGATCAGTGTCTCGGACCTGGTCGCCGCGACCGGCCTCAACGACACCACTGTCTCCCAGGCGCTGCGCTACCTGCGTGCCGCCCAGATCGTCACCACCGAACGCGACGGCCGCATCATCCGCTACCAGCTCACCGGCCACCCGGTCAGCGTCATCCTCGCCAGCCAGCAGGCGACCCTTAGCCAGCCGCCGCCATAGCCCCCCGCAGTCACCGCCAGGCCGGGGGATGCCAGGCCGCATGCACGCGGTGGTCACCGGCGGGGCCAGCGAGATCGGGCGGGCCATGGCCGGCCGTTTTGCGAGTTACTCCCGGTGGTCACCACAGGTGACATTCTCCGCAGTTATCAGGCCTCTGTTGGCTACGCGGTGCCGGGGGAGGCGGCGTGCTCGGCTATGGCGGCCCGGGTCAGGGTGGTCGCGGTGTGCACGATGCTGGTCACGGCGGCTTCGGGGCCGAGCTGGTACAGGTCGGTCAGGCTGAACAGCGCCTCAGCGGAGACCACGACGGCGAGGTCCAGCTTGAGCTGCTTCAGGGCGGCGGGATCGGTCACGCCGAGGGTGTCAGCCAGCGGGGCGAGCGCGTGCTCGATCAGGCCGAAGCGCAGGCCGGGCCGGGCGGTGGCGGTCGCGGGCCGGGTGACGGTGGCGGCGATCATGGTGCGGACCGCCCCCTGGTGGGACAGGATGTGCCGCATCAGGTGCTCCGTGGCGACCGCGACGCGCTCGACCGGGTCGCGGGAGTCGGCGACGGGCGCCAGTGCCTCGGCCGGGGTAGTCAGCTGCCCGGCCACGGCCTCCTGCAGCAGGCTGACCAGGTCGGGGAAGTACCGGTAGGCCGTGGCCTCAGACACCAGCGCTGCCTTGGCGATCTCGGGCATGGTGACATCCCGGCCGGTGCGGATCAGCTCAGCCGCGGCCCGCAGGATCGCGTCGTGCGTCCGCCGTTTCTGGTTGACCCGGCCGGTCGCATTCTGCAGCATCATCGCGTGCCCTCCGCCTGCTCCGCTTACCCCATCCTGCAGCTTGACTAGTCTCATGAGACTACACTCTCGTAAGCAGTGGGCGGTAGATGGGCGGTAGTTGGGTCTAGGTCGCGTGGCCGCCGGTGACCGGTGACCAGTGACCGGCCGCGGCAGCGGTGAGAGTGGTGGCCATCCGGACGATGCAGGCGATCGCGTCGCTGGTGTCGAGCCCCAGGCGGTCGGTGAGGCAGAACAGGCTCTCGGGACTGATGACGACGGCAAGTTCCCGTTTGAGCTGGACGAGCGCGTCCGGGTCGGGGGCGCCCGGCGCGGGACACAGCGGGTCGAGGGCGAGGTCGATCAGCCCGAAACGAAGGCCGGGCCGGGTGGTGGCCAGGCCGGGCTGGCCGGCGCTGGCCGCGATCATGGCGCGCACGCCGCCCTGATAGGCGGCCACTCTGCGCAGCAGCACCTCGCAGGCGAAGGCGACGCGCTCGACCGGATCGCTGGAGGTGGCGACGGGCTGGAGGGCCTCGGCCGGGGAGGGCCACAGGCTGGCGATGGCCTCGCTCAGCAGGGCGGGGAGGTCGGGGAAGTACCGGTAGGCCGTGACTTCGGAGACGAGGGCGGCCCGGGCGACCTCGGGCATGGTTACTGGCGCGCCGGAACGTATGAGTTCGCGGGCTGCCTCGATGATGGCCGTGCGCGTCCGGAACTTCTGGTTCGCCCGGCTTGTCCCTTCGGCTGTCATCGGCCGTACCCCCGGGCTAAAGTTTAGCCCGCCTCCTTCATGAAAGTCCACTTGCATGAGTCTTGGGAGTGCGCTATCTTCCTGAGAGTTAGCCTTCATAAAGGAAGTGCCAGAGCACGAACCGCGGTACCGCTCCCGGCCGGCCCGGTCAGCCAGCTGGGCCAGCGCACATCACCGCCACCGCCACCGCCACCGCCGCGCCCCGTTCGCCGCGACCCAAGGAGTCAGGATGCCCCGCACCATCCAAACCCGCACCCACACCATCACCCTCCCGATCGACGATGGCGGCGTCGCCCAGGTCACCGTCACCGACAGCGGCGGGGGCCACCCGTTCCTGCTGCTGCACGGCGGCGGTGGGCCGCAGACGGTCACCGGGTTCGGTGACCTGCTCGCCAGCACCACGCACGCCCGGGTGATCATCCCCACCCATCCCGGATTCGGTGGCACCATCCGGCCCGCCGGGCTGGCCAGTGTCCGCGGGCTCGCCGTGCTCTACACCGCACTGCTCGAGGAGATGGACCTCACCGACGTCACCGTCGTGGGCAACTCCATGGGCGGGTGGATCGCCGCCGAGATGGCCCTGCTCGACTCTCCCCGCGTCACCAGCGTGATCCTGGTTGACGCCGCTGGCATCGAGGTCTCTGGGCATCCGGTCGCCGACGTCTTCTCCCTCACCCCAGACCAGGTCACCCGGCTGAGCTTCCACGACCCGGCCAAGTTCCGCATCGACCCCGCCAAGCTCCCGCCCGCGGCTCAGGCGGCCCTGCCCGGCAACCGCGCCAGCCTGGCGGTCTACGCGGGAAAGACATCCACCGACCCATCCCTGCTCGGCCGCCTGCCCGGCATCACGATGCCGGTCCTGGTGCTGTGGGGTGAAGCCGACCTGATCGTTGATCCCGACTACGGCCGCGCCTTCGCCGCCGCCATCCCTGGAGCCCAGTTCCGCCTGCTCGCCGAGACCGGCCATCTCCCGCAGGTCGAAACTCCCCAGCAGGCGCTCGAGGCGATCTGGGACTTCGCCCACGCCAACGTCCGCCGCCACGCACCGCACGACAGGCGACGCCCGTCCGGCGGGCCCGCCTTCAGCCGGACGCCCATGTGGAGCACGGAGTACGCCGTCAAGACCGATGTGGGGGCGGAGGCGATCTGGACGGCCCTGCGTGCCTGGTACACCGGCGCAGCGCCGGCCCGGGCGGCGACCGGTTCGAGCTGCATGGCCCGTTCGCCGTGGGCAGCGTGATGTCGGTCACCCCGCAGGGACAGGACACCCTGCAGTCCACCATCGTGGAACTAGCCGAGAACCAGGTATTCGCCAACGAAACCAGCTTCAGCGGCCTCGCCCTGGTCTCCCGTTACAGCCTCCGCCAGCTGGGCGACGGCGGGACACAGGTCAGCCACAGCCTGGCCATCAGCGGTCCCCGGGCCAGCGAAGCCGGCCCGGATCTCGGCCCGAAGATCAGCGAAGACTTCCCCACGGAGATGGACGAACTCATCGCAACCGCCCGCCAGGTCGGCGCGTGAGGCTCCGGGCGGTGCCGGTGGGCGCAGCCAGCCCCACCGGCACTGCCCGGGAACACCCGTATTCAGCTCATCTCGTTGAGGTGCAGGCTGCTCAGACGGCCTGGGCGCTCACGGGGCGCCGGGGTCCGGGTTCGCGGCGGGCAGGCCGGAGCAGATGCTGGCCCCGGCGTTGCGGGTCTGCACGGTGGCCTGGCTGGGCTGTGCTGGCTGGCGCGCTGGCGGGCGCGCTGGCGGGCGCGCTGGCGGGTGCGCTGCCGGTGCCGCCCTGGGCGGACTGGTGCGGCGTGGCCGGTGCGGTCACGCCCGCGAAGTCACTGCCGATGACCAGCGTGACCGGGCCCGCGGTCCCGGTCTGCGGTGCGGGCTCGGCCAGCAGGTCCTGCGCGGCCGGGGTGGCCTTGAGTGCGGTCATCAGCGTGTAGGCGCTGTCCGCCTGCGCGGTCCCGGAATAAGTCACGGTGGTGGTGCTCGTTGCCGGGGCGTCGCTGGTGCCGATCACGTCGTAGCCGAGGCTCCGCAGCTGCTGGGCGGTCTGCCCGGCCAGCCCGGGAGTACCGGTGCCGTTGAGCACGTGCACCTGGACCTGGCGGTGCGGCAGCGTGGGCAGCTGTCCTGTCCACTGCTGGCCGCTGAGCATCATCTGGAAGATGACATCGTCCGCCGGTTCCTCGGGCACCAGCCGGTTGACATTGAGCGGGTCGGTGACCGTCGGCATGGTGAGCAGCGTCACGTTCTTCGCGTGCAGCAGGGTGAGGCTCTTGGCCAGGCTGAGCAGCTTGCTGACCGAGTCGAGGCCCTGGTCCACGGTGAGGGCCCGGGTGGCCACGTCCGCGATCTTGAGCAACTGAACCGAATTGCTGAGGATGCCCTGGCTGTTCACCTTCTGGATGACCGAGGACATGAACGCCTGCTGCAGCTCGATCCGCGGCAGGTCGCCGCCGACATCCCCCTCGGCCTGGACGCCGTGCCGGGTGCGCACGTAGGCCAGGGCCTGGTTGTAGGTGAGCAGGTGCTTGCCGCCGCTGAGGTTCAGGCCGCTGAACGGGTCGTGGTAGCCGCTCGGCGGGACGCAGACCTCGACCCCGCCGATCGTGTCCACCATCGCGCGGAAAGAGTTGAAGTTGAACATGACGAAGTGGTCCAGCGTGACGCCGGTCAGGTCCTCCACCGTGCTGACGGCGCAGGACGGGCCGCCGATGTTCATGGCCCCGTCGATGATCGCGGACTGGTAGGGGCCCATGATGCCGCTGCCGACGCCGGGCCGCGCCTGGCAGCCCGGCTCGTACACTATGGTGTCCCGCGGGATGGACAGCACGATGGCGTGGGTGTGCGTCGGGTCGAGGTGGACCAGCAGCAGGTTGTCCGAGTTGCTGGTGTCCAGGCTGGGATTCGAGCCCAGATCGCCGGCCCGCTGGCCGTCCCGGGTCTGCGAGCCGAGCAGCAGGATGTTCTGCGCGCCGTAGACGGACCGGTGGCTCAGCCCACCGACCGTGACCACGCTGATGTTGCCGTCCAGCCGCCGGTAGACGGCGTAAGCACCCAGGCTCGCCACCACGACCGCCACGGTCAGGACCGTGGTGGCGATGAAGCCCGCTTTCGCGAGCCGGCTCGATCTGCTGCCAGCCGTGCGGCCGGAGACCAGAGTCGCCACTGGTGCCGCGGCGCCCTGTGGTCTGCATGCCACCACCTTCCTGACCGCATGCCGGCAAGTTCGACAAGTCGGCAGAGCTGATAGTTGCGCAACAGCGAAAATGAAGCATACTGCCGGTCCTACCGGGCGTGGCCCCAACCTCGCCAGCGAGTGGGTCCCGGCCGCCGCGCTGATAGCGGGTGAGTCTAGCGGTCAGGACCGCGGCGCCCGGAGCGCATCGGCGGTAACAGCGTCGGCGGGGTAGAAGGCTTCGAGGACGAGCTCAGCCACGGTGACATCGAGGGGAGCCCCGAAGGTGGTGAGAGTGTTCAGCAGACGGAGCTCAGTCCCGCCCTGCCTGAGCCGCAAGGTGACGAAGATCGCGTCGCCCGCCGGGCCGGTTTCCCGCCCGGCCGAGACCCCTGGATACTGGCTGACCTCGTGGCCAGGCTGGCCAGGTACGGGGCGGCGGTAACGGCGATCTGCCGGCGCAGCCGGCCCATTAGGGTCGCTAGCGGCCGGCGCTCTGTTCGGCCAGATCGGCGTTCGCGGCGCACGCCATCGTCCCGCGGGAACTAGCCGTCCTGATGATGTGGGCTCGAGCGATACCGGCCAACCATGGACAGATGCGCTGCGGGCGTGGATGAACGCGCATGCCGATTCCATGCGACCCGCACATGAGCCGCATCTGAAGCTGGGCGCTGGGACGGGCGGTGGTATCCCTCGGCGCGTTCGACAAAGACTAGGAGGCGCGTCATGCGATTCCATCTGCTGGCTCGCCGGATGATTCTGGTTCCGGCGCTCAGCCTGGCGCTCGCCGCGGCGATTGCCGGTTGCGGCAGTTCCAGTTCGTCCTCCGTATCTCACACCGCGTCTGCCGCTCCGTCCACCGCGTCAGCATCTGCTGCGTCCACCGCATCAGCTGCTGCCCAGATCAAGGCGGACTGGGAGGCGTTCTTCAGCGGCACGACGCCGGCCGCGAAGAAGATCGCGCTGCTGCAGAACGGGCAGAAGTACGCCGCGATCATCCAGGCCCAGGCCGCGTCGGGCCTGGCGAAGTCGGCGTCGGCGAAGGTCACCGCGGTGCATGTGACCTCGCCAACGCAGGCAACGGTGACCTATGACATTTTCCTTGGCGGCAAGCCCGCGCTGAGTAACCAGACCGGCACAGCGGTGTACCAGGACGGGATCTGGAAGGTCGGCGACGCCAGCTTCTGCCAGTTGCTGGCCCTGGAGAACAACGGCAAGGCCCCGTCCGTATGCAGTTCGGCTGGCTGAGGCAGGGCTGCTGGGGTGGCTAGGCAGGCCAGGCCGGTCTCTGGTGACCGGCATGCCGGGGAGGGCGTCGTCCCGCGCGGCGGCCAGGCGCTCGCGCTCGCGACCCTGTGCACGCTGCTGTTCCTCACGTTCCTGGACAACACGGTCGCGTGCGCTCGGGGACGTGCAGACAGCCTGCACGCGGGCGTGACCGACCTGCAGTGGGTGGTCGGCGCCTACGCCCTCACCTTCGCCAGCCTCATGCTGGCCTGCGGGATGATCGGCGACGAGCTCGGCCGCAAGAAGGTCATGCTGACCGGCGCCGGGGTCTTCTGCGCCGGCTCGGTGCTGTGCGCGCTCGCCCCGAACGTCCAGACGCTCATCGCGGGCCGCGCGGTGATGGGCCTGGGCGCCGGCCAGCGAGCCGGGCACGCTGTCGATGCTCCGCCACCTGTACCCCGATGCCAGGGCCAGGAGCCGGGCGATCGGCGTGTGGCGGCCACGTCTGGGTTCGCGCTCGCGGCGGGCCGGTCGTCGGCGGCGTGCTCGTCGGGTCTGGAACTGGCGCGGCATCTTCTGGTTCAACCTGGCGTTCGGGCTGGCCGCCCTGATCGTCGCGGCCGTCATCCGCCGGAGAGCGCCGACCCACGCGGCCGCCCGCTGCTCGGCGCGGGCACGCTGGCCGCACTCGTGTTCGCCATCATCGACGCGGAGTCAGCCGGGTTCGGCTCGGCCGACGTGATCATCTTGTTGTGCGCGAGCGCGGTCCTGCTCGCGGCCTTCGTGTGGCGGGAGCGCCGTGCCCCCAACCCCCTGCTTGACCTGCGCTACCTGCGCGTGCCGCAGTTCACCACGGCCAACATCGCCGCGTTCTGCACGTACTTCTCCACCTTCGCCATCTTCTTCTTCACCGCGCTGTACCTGGTCGAGGTAGTCGGAGCGTCCGGGTACCGACTCGCGGCCGTGTTCTTGCCGATGACCGTCCTGATGATCCTGGCGTCGGTACTGGCTGGACGCTGGACGGTCCGGGCCGGGCCCCGCTGGTCGATCACGATCGGCTGCCTGCTGCTGGCCTGCGGGCTGTTCCTGACCGACGGCTACCTGTCCCCGCATCCGGACTACGGCCCGCTGATGGTGGCGCTCGCGCTGGCCGGCGTCGGCATCGGCACCACCGTGGTGCCGATCACCTCCTCGGTGCTGTCCGCGGTACCACCCGAACGGTCCGGCATGGCCGCCTCGGCCACCAATACCAGCCGGGAGATCGGCGCCGTCACCGGCGTCGCGGTACTCGGCTCGCTGGTGATCTCCCAGCTCCGGTCCAGCCTGACGACGGAGCTGAACCACCTGGGCATCCCAGCCCAGTTCCAGGCGCTGGTCATCAACGCTATCGAGACCGGCCAGATCCCGCAGAACACCTCCGCCCACGCCGGGTACGGCAAGATCGTCCAGGATGTCATCGACGCCGCGTACACGGCCTTCCACAACGGGCTGCACGCGGCGCTGTACCTGTCCGCCGGGCTGGCACTGGCCGCCGGGCTGCTCGCCTTCATCACCCTGCCTTCACGCCCAGCCAACGCCGAGCCCTTGACCTTCCCGCTCTCGCAGAACGACCGAGAAACTGAACAGCCGTAGGATCCCGTCCGCTGGCGAACCGCCGAAGCGATGGGGCTCTCAGCGAGCGCGTACCGGCCGGTCCAGGTCGGCGTGTCCGCCAGCCCGGACGCGATACGCCCGATCCGGACAGCAGGGAGATCACCGCGACGTCGGCAACGACATTGATGATGGCAGTGAAGACTTTGCCCGCCAACGGTGCGCGCTGGATAAACAGCGAAGCTGCCACTGCCTCCTCGCAGGGCGTGCGCCTTTGTGCCCGTCCGCTGCCGACGGCGTGCCGGCGCAATGTCCAGGCCAGCTGCGGCACGCCGAGCAGGCACACACGCACAGCTTCTGGTCGCTCACGGCGGCGGCCGGACATGCTACCCGCAGCCACACAAGACCGGCGGCGCGAGGAATGGCCAGCTGGCCGGTGAGAGAAATGACCAGAACAGCCAGAACCGATGATCAGGGGCAGCGGGATCCGGCCCGGACCAGGCAGCCCGACTGGCTCGAACCCGAGCTGGCCACGCTCACTAGGGACAGGTTCTCCGACCCGGCCTGGATCTTCGAGCGCAAGTTCGACGGCGAGCGCTGCCTCGCGTTCAGGGCCGGGCAGCAGCTGCGGTTGATGACCCGTAACCAGCAACAGGTCACCAGCACCTATCCCGAGATCGCCGATGCGCTGCGCGCCCAGGAGGCCAGCGACTTCATCGTCGACGGGGAGGTCGTGGCCTTCGACGGGGATCAGACCAGCTTTTCCCGGCTGCAGCGTCGGCTCGGGGTCCGCGATCCCGGGCCGGCGCTGCGCGCTGAGGTGCCGGTGTACCTGTATGTATTCGATGTGCTGTGGGCCGACGGCCGCGACATACGGCCCTTGCCGCTACTCGAGCGCAAGCGGCTGCTGCGCGGGCTGCTGTCGTTCCGCGACCCGCTGCGCTTCACCGAGCACCGGGACACCGACGGCGAAGCGTACTATCGGGAGGCCTGCGCCAAGGGCTGGGAAGGGATCATCGCCAAGCGGGCCGACTCGCCCTACCGACCCGGGCGCACCCGGGACTGGCTGAAATTCAAGTGCGAGAACGGACAGGAGTTCGTCATCGGCGGCTACACCGACCCGCGGGGATCCCGCACCGGGTTCGGCGCGTTGCTGCTCGGCTACTACGACAGCGACGGCAAGCTGAGGTACGCCGGCAAGGTCGGCACCGGCTTCGATCGGCGCACCCTGACCAGCCTGCACGCGGCCCTGGCCGCCGACCAGAGACCGGAGCCGCCCTTCGAACCCGTCCGCGGCCTGCCCAGGTCCGGGGTGCACTGGGTGGAACCCCGGCTCGTCGCCCAGGTCGGTTTCACCGAATGGACGGCGGACGGGCAGCTGCGCCATCCCAGGTTCCAGGGCCTGCGGCGGGACAAGGACCCCGCCGACGTGGTGCGGGAAATGCCCTGAGAGGACCGGCGTCGCGGCCGTGGCCCGCGGAACACCGCCGGACGGCACGGTGCTTTACTACTAAAGCGCCCGGATGCGCCCGCATACGTGTGCCTGACGAGAGAAGACCGCCGCGCGGGACGACGCCCTCCCTGGCTTGCCGGTCACCAGAGACCGGCCTAGTCAGCCCAATAGCCCCGCCTCAGCCAGCCGAACTGCATGCAGACGGGGCCTTGCCGTTGTTCTCCAGGGCCAGCAGTGTGGAACCCGAGGCCGTCATGAATCCGGTGCTGCTCAATCCGGACACGAGCACGCGGACAGTCAGCAGCCCGTCCGACAGGTTCGCGGCGCCGGCGTCGGGATTGCCGTCGCCCGGAAGGAAGGTGCGGAACTCCAACCGGCCGGTGTATCGCATTCTCCGCCCGCAGCAGTCCTTCTCCCGCTGATGATCTCGCCGGTAATGATCATCTTCCGGGCGGTCCAGTGCCACATGAGATTGTGCTCTACCCACGACTCGGCCTGGCGCGACGGACATGGAGCTAACTTGCGCGGGCTTCTGGGCATGGGTGATCGGTGGCGGATCGTGGGTCCGATGGCCTCTGGGCTGCTGACCGGCAAGTTTTCCCATGGGCAGGTGGAGTCCCTGCCAGGGGACGACTGGCGGCGCTCCCCGGACTTCACCACCGTCCTCGACCGCAGCCTCGGGCCGGCCGACGCCCTGAGGGCCATCGCCGGCCGGTCTCGTGAAACTCAGGCAGCCGTAGTGGTGGCGTGGGCGCTTGCCTGGCCGAGTCATCGGGGCAATCGCCGGTGCCGTAACCACGACCGGGTCGATGGCGGCTCGCCGTTGTCACCGCAGCTCACCCAGGATGACCTGGATGAGGTCGCGGCCGGGCTTGAGTGCACAAGCGCGGGTCAGGGCCGGTCCAGGGCGCCGCCACACCCCTTGGCGGTTTCATCTGCAGCGGGTTTCGGCAATCGGGAGGCAGACATGACCGCACGCGACGCTGAGGCTGCCGCGAGTCGCACTGGCCAGGGTCTGAGCTGAAAGGCCGGCCACGATGCCGCAGGAAGACGCGCTCCGCGAATACCGGGACAAGCGCGATCCGGGTCGTAGCCCGGAACCGCCGGGCGACCACCATCCGCATGGCGGTGGGCGGCGGTTCGTCGTTCACAAACATGCCGCGCGGCGGCTTCACTACGATTTCCGGCTGGAGGCGGACGGGGTGCTGAAGTCCTGGGCGGTGCCGCGGGGCCCGCTGCCAACCCCCGGGACAAGCGGCTCGCTTTACGAGTGGAGGACCACCCGATCGAGTACGCGGACTTCGAAGGCACGATCCCGAGGGTCAGTACGGCGCTGGCACGGTCATCATCTGGGATGCGGGGACGTACGACAACCTGACCAGGGACCAGGGTTCCTGACATAGTCGCTCACTGACGGAGTGTTACGAGGCTGCTGGCCTGGTTCTTTCTGGCGTTTCCCGGCATGCCGCTACGTATCGTCACGCCCAGAGCAGTAAAAATAGATGCAATGGCATTATGTAAAGCTGGCACATCTGCTAGCCAGTGACCTGCGGAAACGCGCAATCAAGGTCTGATTTTTGGCTCTCTCACGCCGGAATATCACATCGACTTTCACACCATGTCAGTCAGTATGAAACGGTCGGCTCCGGTTGCTGCCTGAAGCCCCCTTGGCATAGGTCGCGGGTCGCCCTGACGCTGGAAGCTGCAACAGTCCGTTGCAAGGCGGAGCCGCAAGGCAGGAAGGAGGCCGGCCGTCATGACCAGTGCGGCACCGGCAGCGGAACGGATCTACCTGGGGATGGACGTCTCAAGGGACAAGATCGCGGTCGCGGTGCTGGGGCCGGGGGAGGATGTCCCGGCGGTGGAGGTGATCAGCAATGACAGCGAGATGGTGCGGCGGCTGATCGGCAAGTTCGCTGACCGGTCGGTGCTGGCGGCCTGCTATGAGGCCGGGCCGGGCGGCTATGAGCTGTACCGGCTGCTGGCCGCGGCGGGCGTGGCCTGCGACGTGGTCGCGCCGGCGATGGCGGTGGCGTGGGCGAACCCGAAGCCGGACCGCAGCGGCCGGTCGAGACCGCCCTGGGCCGGGATTCAGTCACGGCGCAGCACCTGGACCGACCGGCTGGGCACGCCGACCACATCGCCCGGTTTGACCACGGTCATGTCCTGGGCTGAGATAAGCGACACCGCCGTGTCGAGGACCTTTGACCACAGCACGCCGTAACGAGGCGGGGGGAGGGCGAACTCCAGGTCCAGCTCGCTGGCATTGAACAGCAGCAGGAACGAGTCGTTGCGGATCGGCCCGCCACGCCGGTCCGGTTCGCTGATCGCGTCGCCGTTCAGGAAGACGGTCAGAGACTTGGCGAAACCAGCCTGCCAGTCGGCGTCGGTCATCTCCGTGCCGGCCGGGGTGAACCACGCGATGTCCCCCAGCTGGTCACGCACTCCGCGGATGTCCTGCCCTTGGAAGAAGCGGCGGCGCTGGAACACGGCATGATCCGCGCGGAACTGAACGAGCCCCCGGACGAACTCCAGCAGCGCCTGGTTTCTCCCTTGCGCGACCGATGTTCCGCGCCGCGGCGGCACGCCCGCCGGTGGCTCACCGGCACTGGGCCAATGGACCCAGGAGATCTCGTTGTCCTGGCAGTAGGCGTTGTTGTTGCCGTGCTGGGTGCGGCCCAGCTCATCGCCGGCGAGCAGCATTGGGATCCCCTGCGACAGCAACAACGCGGTGAGGAAGTTGCGTTTCTGCCGCTCCCGCAGCGCCACGATGCCCGGGTCATCGGTGGGGCCCTCGGCGCCGCAGTTCCAGGACCGGTTGTCATCGCTGCCGTCCCGGTTAGCCTCACCGTTGGCGTCGTTGTGCTTGCGATCGTAAGAGACCAGGTCGTGCAGGGTAAGGCCGTCGTGGCAGGTGACGAAGTTGACCGACGCCACCGGGCGCCTGCTGTCAGCGGCGTACAGGTCGCTGGAGCCGGTCAGCCGGGAAGCGAACTCGGGCAGCGTGGCGGGCTGGCCCCGCCAAAAGTCCCGGGTCGTGTCCCGGTACCTGCCGTTCCACTCGGTCCACAGCGGGGGGAAGTTGCCGACCTGGTAGCCTCCCTCACCGACATCCCACGGCTCGGCGATGAGCTTGACCTGGGAGACCACCGGATCCTGCTGGACCAGGTCGAAGAAGGCGGACAGCCGGTCCACCTCGTGGAACTGCCGGGCGAGCGCCGCGGCGAGGTCGAACCGGAACCCGTCCACGTGCATCTCGATCACCCAGTACCGCAGCGAATCCATGATCATCTGGAGCACGTGCGGGTGCCTCATGAGCAGGCTGTTCCCGGTGCCGGTCGTGTCCAGGTAAAAGCGCGGGTCGCCGTCCACGAGCCGGTAGTAGGCGGCGTTGTCGATGCCCCGGAACGACAGGGTCGGCCCCAGGTGGTTACCTTCGGCGGTGTGGTTGTAGACGACGTCGAGGATCACCTCCATCCGGGCCTCGTGCAGCGCCCGGACCATGGATTTGAACTCTGAGACCTGCCCGCCCCGGGTGCCGCTCGCGCAGTAGGCGTTGTGCGGGGCGAAGAAGCCGATGGTGTTGTATCCCCAGTAGTTCGCCAGCCCGCGCTCGGCCAGGGCATGGTCGGACACGAACTGGTGGACCGGCATGAGTTCGACCGCCGTGACTCCCAGTCGCTGCAGGTACTGGATGACCGCCGGATGCGCCAGCCCCTGGTAGGACCCGCGCAGTTCCTCCGGTATCCCCGGATGCAGCCTGGTGAGACCGCGCACGTGCGCCTCGTAGATCACGGTCTCGTGGTAGCGCGTCTGGGGCGGCCGGTCGACGCCCCAGTCGAAGTACGGATTCACCACCACCGACCGCGGCACGTACGGCGCCGAATCCGCGTCGTTGCGCTCGTCCGGGTGCCCGAAGCGGTAGGCGTACACCGCGGGGTCCCAGCGAACGCTTCCCTCGATCGCCTTCGCATACGGATCCAGCAGCAGCTTGGCCGGGTTGCAGCGGTGCCCGGCGGCGGGGTCGTAGGGGCCGTGGACCCGGTACCCGTAACGCTGGCCCGGGCCGACGCCGGGCAGGTAACCGTGCCAGATGAACCCGTCCACCTCGGGCAACGCCACCCGGGTCTCTGCGCCGTCGTCGGCGAACAGGCACAGTTCCACCTGCTCGGCTATCTCCGAGAACAGGGCGAAGTTGGTCCCCGCACCGTCATAACTTGCCCCAAGGGGGTAGCTGTCGCCCGGCCACACCGCCGTATCCCCTGCCACCGCCCTGCCCCTAATGCCGGCTACGACATCACCGTGCCCCCCGGCGCGACATTCACACGCTTCTGGCCCTCGGCTCGCGGCGGACGCTCCCCTTGGCCGGCCGTAGCAGCAGGCGGAAGCCAGCCCGGAAAGAAGGAGGGTGGCTGGGGAGGCCGGCATACGCGCGCAGCGCGCGCACCGCTGGGCGATCCCCGCGCCTGCGCAGCCGCTGTTGGGAGTCGCTGGCAGGACGTGGCGGCTAGGCGGGCTAGACACCCCCACGGCTGCACCATGTCAAGCGGCGGCCCGCGATGCCGGTCTCGGCCGGTATTCGGGTTGGCCACCGCGGGAACAACCGTGCGCACGCCGGCGGGCTGATGCCGTGAAGGTGGTGACCGGCTCGCCGGCCATGACTCCCTGCCGCCACCGGGTCATGTCTGGTCGATGAGCCATTTGAGCTGCCCGGCTGGCGGCCGCCGCGGGCCGGGGTGCCGAAGGCATAACCATCGGCCCGCTCCAGGTCGTCCGGGCTCGCTTCGGGTACCGCTGCTGCGACGCGGTCGAGGTAGTCGCGCCAGGCCGGGCTGGCGTTCGACCGTGGCCTTGGGCACGAGCTCGGCCCCGGCGCTGCCGGACCTGAGCGCCTGCCGACGAGGCTCCTACGCGTCGTCGTGGCTGCGGCATCGGATGCGGGAGAACGGCGCGATGGCCAGGGTTCGAGCAGTCAAAGCCCACGAGATGCCGAAGCGGCCGCCCATCCGGGTAACCACCGCCCACCGCGCGCATGTTGGTGAATGGGAGGCTACCTGGCCAGCCTCGGTCCTCGTCACCACCGAGGATGGAGCGGGCTGGGTGCCCGTGCGGTACGTTGACACCGGTTCCGGGCTGCCGGTAGTGCTCGCCCTACGACACCACAGAACTTCCCGCCAATGCCGGCGACGGCTCACGGTCCTGGTCCGCGACAATCCCAGCGGGTGGACCTGGGTCCGCAACTCCGCTGGCCGGGAGGGCCGGGTGCCCGATAACGGCGTCCAGCCATCCAGCAGTTCTTGCGCGGCAGGCCGGCTAGCAGGCCCGGCATGAACGCCCGCGACCGGCACCGGGCGGACCAGCCCGCAACGTTCCAGGCGACCGCCGTGTACTGCCATGCCGCGGGGCGGTGGCGACGGGCGCTGAGGCGCCACAGCCCGACGTCAGTCCGCCTGGCGCACCCGGGCCATCGCGGTGCGCACATCGGCGAGGGCACCGGCGGGCAGTTCCGCGGCGCCGCGAGCACCGCGGCGCGGAGCACGGCCTCATTTGCCAGGTGCCGCCATTGAGGGGCACGGCGACCCTTGCGATGGAGGCGTTCATCGTGCTGTGGCTGCCGCCGGTGGACTGAACCGGCAGACGCTCTCTTCAGACGGCCGTGCTGCCGCGATGATCGAGCTTGGTGATGCCAGCCCGGTGCTGTGACACCGGCGCGCGGATCAGGTCATGCCAGCTACGCGATACACCCTCAGCGGGGCGCGACATCACCGACCGGGACACGATCACGGCCGGGCTCGCCGAGGCATGCGATCTCACCGCCGACGACATCTCGCGGCTACTGGAGCCGCAGGTCACGGCGTGGACGGCGGAGATCGCCAAACCATGGCGCCCAGTTCCTGCCATCCACCCCACCCAGCTTGCGGCTCTGGGATTCCCCCAGCCCGTCCAGTCAGCCATCGACCCGCGCAACCAGAGCACGGACCCGAGCCCGCGCACCGAGCCGGCCAGCGTGCAAACCCCCCCAAGCCCAGGTGAGCACTGCCATCACAAGCTGGCAGCGCCCTCACGCTACATGAGAAAGCACACGAGGCAATGACCGAGCAGACTGCTGTCCTTCGCGAAGATCCGCCTCTCCTGCCCCCGCCGGCCTCACCAGACCGCGGGCAGCGCGAGCAGCAGCCCGCGCTGGAGGGCGCCGGGCTGCTGGCCTGCGCGCGGGACACGTACGGGCGGCTGCGCAACGGGTTCTACGGGCTGGCCGCCACCTTGCTGACCTTGGTGTTCCTGGCGCTGCTGCGCGAGCCGCGCGCCGAGGGCGCCACCCGCGTCCCGCCTGCTGCGCTGGGCCGGGTACTGGGCCTGGACCGGGCGCCGGAGGTCAAGACGATCCGCCGCAAGCTCGCCGAGATGGCCAGCGCCGGCCGGGCCGATCAGCTGATCATGGCGCTGGCCCGCCACCACGCCGCCACCCGGCCGCAGGCGCTGGGGTTCCTCTATGTTGACGGGCACGCACGCGTTCATCACGGCACCCGCAGCGTGCAGAAGATGCACGTGGCCCGGCTGAAGTTCCCAGGCCCGGCCACCGAGGAGACCTGGGTCACCGATATGCATGGTGACCCGGTGTTCATGGTCGTCGCCGAGCCGTCCCAGTCCCTGGCCGGCGAGCTGCGCGCCCTCCTCCCTGATCTGCGGGCGATCGCCGGCGAGGGACGGCGCGTCACGGTGTGCTTCGACCGCGGCGGCTGGTCACCGGCTCTGTTCGCTGACATCCTGGACGCCGGGTTTGACCTGCTCACCTACCGCAAGGCACCCGTGGCCGACCTTCCTGCCGAAGTGTTCACCAAGGTCATCTGCACCGACGACCGCGGGCGGGCGCACGACTACCAGCTCGCCGACACCACCATCGCGCTGGACATCAGCGAGGGCCCGCGCAAGGGCCAGCAGGTGAGCCTGCGGCAGGTTACCCGCCGCGAGCCCGCGTCCCGCGGCGCCACCCGCCAGGTGCACACCTAACGCCCCCGTCGAAGCCGCCCGGCGTGAGCTGGAAGATGCCCAGGCCGCCGCCACCGCCACCCCCTCCCGGATCCGGCTCGGTGACCTCGCCCCGGACATGGTCCGCCTCGACGCCGAGACCAAGCAGATCACCCACGCCATCCGGTTGGCCGCATACAACGCCGAGATCACCCTCGCCCGCGCCCTGGACGGGCACTACACCCGCGCCCGTGATGAGGCCTGCGCGCTCATCCGCGAGGCCCTCACCGTCTCCGGCGACATCTGCCCTGGCCCCGGTCAGCTACTGGTCCGGCTCGACTCCCTCACCCTCACCGCACCCGGGCGACCCACGCCCTAGCCGTGCTCTGCGAACAGCTCAACGCCGCTGGCGCCTGCTACCCCGGTACCAATCTCGTCCTGTGCTACGAGGTCAAACCCCACCCCGGCCCTGCATGATCTTTTGCCCTATGTCCAGAGTCCTGGGGACAAGGCCGGTGCCGAAATCCGGAGCAGGCCGGAATCGGTGATGCCGGACCGCGTCAACGACGAACTGGCGCCGTCAAGGGATGATCCGCGTGCTGCTGAGCGCCCAAGCGGCGTCCCTGAGCGCAAGGCTCATGATGCGGCCGACCGTCCAGAACCGGATGACATGCGCCCCACCCGCGCTTTAAGCACCGTAGCCAGCCGCCCGTAACCGGCAGGAGGATGGGGTTGGTGCTTCGGGCCCTGCCAGATGGACGATCCAGGCGGCCGATCAGCGGGTGGATCCTGCTGCAGATGACTCCGCGATCGCGGGAGCCGGAGCCCCTGTCTCCTCCCAGGTCTCGCGCACTGCGGCGTCTTCCGCGCTCTCACCGGGTTCGATCTTGCCTGCCGGGAACGTCCCGGCCGATCCCCGCCCCTGCGCCTGCCCACCAGGACGCCCAGGCGACCCGGGAGGATCGCCGCGGCCACCTCAAGCCTGCCAGGCGTGCTCGCTTGCTCCATCACCCCGCCCATCCTGCGCCGGATTCCCAGCCGGTCAGGCCCGGGCTGGCAAACGAAGCTCGCCAAGGGAATGCGCGCGTTATCACTTCAGGACCGACACGTGCCCAACGGGAGGACCAATGACCGGACCGGAACACTTCCACCGCGCCGAGCAGCTTGCCGAGGAGGCGCATGACCACCTCGGCCCAGGCGACGAGCAGGCCACTGCCGCCGTCTGGGCTGCCATCGCCCAGGTACACGCAACGCTCGCGGTCGCCGCAGCCATCGAAGCAGGCTCTGACAGCCGGCGAAGGCCGGAATTCCCTGCACCCGACATCGGGCCGCTCATGCCTGATCCCCGGCCTCGAGACGCCGGCACGCTGCCCTGGATTTAAAGCCCGAACCCCAGGACAGGTGGCTTGGTCAAATACACTATCGGCCTGACTCTACCTATTGACTCAGAATCGAAGCTACGTTCGCCCGGTGACTCAGCTTAGCTGCCAGGCGCCTGACGCTCGGTCATGCGCACCCGCTGGCAGGCCGGAAGCGCGTGACGCTCACGTCCGCGGCGGAAGAGGATTTCGTTAGGCGTTCCCCGGCTGTACCGGGCTGGAGGTCGTTGACCGGATCTTCGCCGACGCCGGGAAGCGGCGGCGAGTCCCTTCAAGGTGAACGATTGCTTGACCATCTTCGGCTTCGTCACCCGCCGGCTTGGGGTAGCTCTCGCCCCAAACTGGTGGCAGCCGCCCGGCCGGATCTTCGAGCCATCCGGCTCGCCGGCCCGGCCATGACATGGACCCATGTCGCGATTGCACACGGCGATAACGTCACGTCCGCGGCGCGCCTTTATCGCTCTCCTTCTGGAGTTCCATACTGGAGGGCAGAGCATTGACGGTCGGTGAGCCAGGCCTGTGGCCGGGTCTTGTGCCAGGGGCCGTTGAGCTTGGCTCATAAGGGCCACATCCGTGCTGACCTTGGGGTTGCCATCTCGGCGGTTCTCATCGATTCCCGGCAGATCGCGACGTGATATGCCCCCGATGTGCCCCAGCTCAGCATGCGCGTTGACACTTACAGTAACCGTGCCGACTACGCAATACCGCGGGGCTGTCTACGGAGGGAAGCGCAGATGCTTGTGCAGGTAGGCGAGGGTGTGCACCGGGTGTCCGGTGGCGTGACGAACTTTTACCCTCATCCAGGAGAACGGTAAATACACCGTGGTCGACGCGGGCGCGCCGCGCGACTTGGCCCTGCTGGAAAGCTCGCTACGCGGGCTCGGCGCGAGGCCCGCAGACCTCGACGCGGTCCTGCTGACCCACGCCCACTCCGACCACGTGGGATCGCCGAGCGGGCGCGGGCCAGCGCTGGCGCGCAGGTGTGGATTCACCGAGCGGACGCCGAGGCGGCCCGGACCCGCAAGCCCGGCTGGAAGAACGAAGGCAGCACGTTCTCCTATGTGCTGCGCAGTGCGTTCTACCGCACCGCGTTCTCGCTTGCCCTTCGCGGTGCGGTGAAGATGATCCCGGTCAAGGAGGTCTCCTCCTTCGCGGACGGCGAGGTCATCGACGTGCCGGGTTCGCCGCGGGCCCTCCACACGCCGGGTCACACCCCGGGCAGCGCCGCCATGGCGGTGGAAAAGCGCAACACGCTTTTGACCGGTGATGCCATGTGCACCTGGAATCCCTACACCGGCCGGGTCGGCCCGCAGATCATGCCATCCGCGCTGAACATGAACAGCGCCCAGGCGATGGCTTCGCTGGATGCCCTGCTTGCGGTCACCGCCGGCGTATGGCTTCCAGGCCACGGCGACCCCTTCATTGAAGGCGTTCCTGAAGCGGTCCGCCGAGCCAAATCCGCCGGCCGTTCGTAACCCGCCCCACCCCGGCACCGCCCGACCGGCGTGCATGCCCCGGCGCGTTGGGCCCGGCATGCACGCGCCCCGCGCCGACCCGCATGCCCCGTCCACCGCGTCGGCTCCCGCCACTTTGCATGTGTGCACCTAACACGCCGCATCTTTCGCCGACGTCCGACTCCGGTCACGAAAACGGCCCGGTCTTGACCAGCTTGCGCGCGGTCGCCTCATCGGTCGGACCCGCGCCGAACGACGGGCACCACCGGGCAACCCCGCAAGCGCCGCACGCGGGCCTTCGGGCGTGACAGACTCGACGACCGTGCCAGATCACCCGGTGGGAGGCCGCCGTCCACTCCCGAGGAGGCAGCAGCGCGGCGACGTCGTGCTCGATCTTGTCCGGGTCGGTCTGCGCGGTCCAGCCAAACCGCCGCGCTAGCCGGGCAAAATGGGTATCGACCACGATGCTCGGCTTGCCGAAGGCACCGCCGAGGACCAGGTTGGCGGTCTTGCGGCCAACGCCCGGCAAGGTGACAAGCTCCTCCAGCGTGTCAGGAACTTCCCCGCCGAAGCGATCGCACAGCGCCTGGCCGAGGCTGTTGAGCGTCTTCGCCTTGGCATGGAAATACCCCGTAGGCTCGATCACCTTCTCAAGTTCCGCCTGGTCCGCGGCGGCGTACTCGGCGGCGGTGCGGTACCGGGCGAACAGCACCCGGGTTACCTCGTTGACCCGCCGGTCCGTGGTCTGGGCAGACAGGATGGCCGCGACCAGCAGTTGGAGCGGAGATGTGAAATTGAGCTCGATACGCGCATCTGGGTACAGCCGGGCCAGCTCACGGTTGATCCGGCGTGCTCGCCTTACCAGCGCGGACCGCGACGGGCCAGCCTGGGTCACCGCCCCAGCCTAACCCCGGGCTTTCGTCCTGGGATCGCTGGGGGTGTCCGCCGACCGCGGTGCCGGCGGGTACGGGGAGCCGCTGGCCGTCATGCTGGGGGGGGACGCCGGGCCGGTACCGCCGTGGATCATGTCCACGCGGCCCGGCTCGCACTAGCCCAGCTGCCCGTCACCTTCCCCCCGCCGCTGAACACGCCACCCCAACCCACTACGAAATGCGCCTGGAGCTCGCCCCGAATCTGCTGAATAGAAATCAGTGTTAGCGAACCCGCCAATTACGGGGATATGCCTCGGCGACGACCGCGATCGCCTGGGGATGGCCTGGACCGCGGCGGTAGCTGCCGCGAACCGGTCGGCCTGGTAGCTGCACGACGTGATACTGGGCAACGGTATTCGGTGCACGGGAGCGGCGCACACCCTCCACCTCCGCGGCCTGCCGGTCACAGCCGTCGGCATCGGCGATGTCGTCGGCTGCGCAGCACAAGTGATCGGTGATCTCTGCCAGCACCTGACCCTGACGCCGCTGCGGCAGGGCCGGCATCTGGCCTGCGACGATTTGTGCTGGCGGCCGGGGCGGCCCGCACTGGGGCAGATCAGGCAGCGGGAGGGTGGGCCCGGACGGCCAGATGGTGAGGGGCGATACTGCTGCCATGCCCGCCGCCGCCAGCGCCGGGCCGCGAAGGCAGCACTGGCGCCGGCGTATGGCAGCGAACGCCGACCTTGCTGGGGGCCCCATGCCGGCAGAACTCGAAGCCAAGCTGATAGCGCCGGACGATATGCAGCTGCCCGATCTAAGTGGCCTAGTCGATGGCGCGACCGCTGTCCGGCTTCCCGAACGCCACCTTGAGGCCGTCTACTACGACACTGCCGACTTGCGGCTCGCCCGGAGCGGGATCACCGTCCGCTACCGTACCGGCGATGATGGGCCGCCCTGGACAGTGAAGTTTCCCGAAGGCAGTTCCGGTGCCGCGCTGTGCCGCCGTGAGGTCACGTTCGACGGCCCACCCGACCAGGTTCCGGCTGAGGTCGCCGATCTGGTCCGCGCCTACACGCGGTCCTGCCCGCTGGAGCGTGCCGCCTGCTTGCGGACCGACCGGACGCCCATCGAGATCCGCGGCCGTGACGGCCGGCGGCTGGCTGAGGTCACCGACGACAAGGTCACCGTGCACGCCGGGCCCGGGCAGCGGAGGGAGGAGTTTCGTGAGGTCGAAGTCGAAGTCCGCGCCGGGCGGCGAGTCGGCCGTGACCTCCTGCGCGCCGCGACGCGCCGTCTCGTGGCGGCAGGCTGCCGTGCTGGACCGCCCATCCCCAAGCTGGTCAGGGCGCTCGGCCAGCGGGCGTCCGGGCCCCCTGAAGTCGTCATCCCGTCACTGGGGCCTGATGCGACGGTCGGTGCGCTCATCCGTCACGCCACCAGCCGGTCGCTCACCCAGATCATGCGCCATGATCCTGGGGTCCGCCTCGGCGAGGATCCCGAAGACGTCCATCAGTTCCGCGTTGCCACCCGGCGGCTACGCTCTGACCTGCGGACCTTCGCCTCGCTCCTCGACCCGCAACCAATCAGCGAGCTGCGTGACGGGCTGCGCCTGCTCGGCGCCAAGGCCGGGGCCGCCCGCGACGCCGATGTCCTCACCGGCCGGCTCGGGGCACAGGCTGGCCAGCTGCCGCAGCAGGATGCCGCCGGCGTGGACGAGCTCCTCCGCCGCCTGGGCAGCCAGGCCCGCGCGGCCCGCGCCGCTCTCCTGGACGCGCTCCGCAGCCCCGCCTACGATCAGCTGCTCGACGCCCTGGTGAGCATCGCCAGCCAGCCACCCATCGCTACTGAGCCGCCCGGGCTGGTCGGCCTGCCAGCCGCCGACGTAGTCCCCGGCTTGATCCGGCGACCCTGGCGGCGGCTCAAACGCGCCGCCAAAGCACTCGACAGCAACTCACCTGACACCGAGTGGCACGCCGTCCGCATCCGGGCCAAGCGATGCCGCTACGCAGCCGAGGCCATCGCATCGGTCTGCGGCCGCCGGGCCAGGCGGTTCGCCGCGGCCATCGCGGGAGTGCAGGACCTCCTCGGGGCCCACCAGGACACGGTCGTCGCAGAGGCCTGGCTGCGTGAGGCCGGCGCAACCGTCCCCGCGGCCTGCGTTACTGCCGGGGAACTGATCGCCGCGGAGCGGCTGGAACGCAGCAACCTGCGCTCAAGGTGGCCGGCCGTCTGGAAACGGGCATCGGCCAAGGAACTGCGCCGCTGGTTCTGAGGTGCCCCGTCCAGGCGGGGAATCCCGCGCCGGGAGCGTTCCTTTGCCTGCCGCCTGAGCCGCCGGCCGCAGCCAGGTCGTCCGGATGTTCGACCAGGCCGGTGGCCGGGCCAGCCCTACTCAAACGGGTGATGCGGGCGTGGCCGGGCGCCAGGGCAGGATGGAATCTGCGGCCGCTTGACGCCGCAGACCCGCCGGGCGGCCCGCTCCGGGCAGCCCGCGCTTAGGGAGGTGCTCGATGCCTGAGCAGACTCGATCCGATGTCAGCGGCGCTGATGCCGTCACCGGCACCATGGCTGTAGCGCCGCCTGCGCCGCCGCAAGCGGACCTGGACCAGCGCCATGATGTGGCGGCGATGTTGGCTCCTGTCCCGGTCCCCGGAACCCCGGCCGGGTCTCACCTGCCGGGCGTTCAGGCGGCCGGTGCGGTGAGCCGGGATGGCCGCATCGTGGCGGTCACTCGGCTGGCACATGCCGTGCCGGGCAAGCCAGACGGCGAGGTTGACACCCGCCCGCTGCGCCCCATCTGGCAGGCTGATGAATCTCGTCCCGTAACCGCCAGGACTTAGGTGATCACCTCCGCCGTGATGCCAAGACGTGCATCGGTGCCGAACGAATCCACATGCCTGGTTCCCTCATGACGCCACTGGGACCTTTGGGCTGCCAGACGGGATCCGGCTGGCCGCCCGCGCTGCGGTTGCCTTCGCCCACCGGCCAGTGGTGATGATGGCGAGCAGCAGGACCGCGGTCCCGCACCCGGCGATGATCCACCAGCCCACGTGGCTGGCAGCGGCAAACCCGAAGCGGAGCGGCCCGTGCAGCGCCGAGAGCACAGCTGATCCCATCACCGCGACACCAAGCGCCGTGCCGACCTGCCGGCTGGTCGAGGCGATCGCGGCCGCGAGCCCCGCCTGCGACTGTGGCATGCCCGACACCGCGGTGTTCGTGATCGCAGGGTTCACCATCCCGGTCCCGATGCCGAGGGCTAGGTAGCACGTGATGAGCCAGGCCGTCGGGGTGCCGGTGGCCAGCCGAGTCAGCATGATGCCGCCGACCATGATCGCGAGGCCGGCCACGATCAGCGGCAGCCGCGGCCCCCGGGCGGCGACGATGCGGCCGGACAGCGGCGCGCATACCACGATCATCACCGCCATCGGCAGCAGGTACAGCCCGGCATGCAGCGCGGAGTAACCGCGCACATCCTGCAGGTACAGGGTGTTGAGGAACAAGAAGCCGCCCTGCGCGGCGAACGCGCACACCGCGATCACCGTTGCCCCGGAAAACGGCGCGCTCCGGAAGAACCTCAGGTCGATGAGCGGCTCGTCGCGGCGGGGCTCGTACCAGATCAGGCCGATGACCGCTGCGGCGGCGAGGCCGAAAAACCCCAGGGTCTTGCCCGCGGCCCAGCCAGAGCCAGGGCCCTCGATGATCGCGTAGATCAGCGACGCCAGCAGCGTGATGACCAGCAACTGGCCCACCGGATCCATCTTGCGAGCGCTGGAGGCCCTGGACTCAGGCACGAACAGCGCGGTGAGCACCAGCGCGGCCAGGCCCACTGGAACGTTCACCCAGAAGATGCTGCGCCAGCCCACCGACGCGATCAGGGCCCCGCCCAGTATCGGGCCCAGCGCCAGGCTGATACCGAACACGCTGCCCCAGATCCCGATCGCCTGGGCTCGCTCCGCCGGATCGGTGAAGGTATTGCTGATGATCGACAGCGCCACCGGGTTGAGCATCGACCCGCCGATCGCCTGCAGCACCCGGAACGCCACCAGCCAGCCCAGGCCCGGCGCGAGGCTGCACAGCAGCGAGCCGAAGGTGAACAGCACCAGGCCGGCCTGGAATATCCTGCGGCGTCCGGCCCGGTCGCCGGTGGACCCGGACAGGATCAGGAAGCTGGCTAGGACGAGGGTGTAGGCATCCACCGTCCACTGCAAGCCGGAAACCGGGGCGTGCAGGTCCCGCTGAATGGACGGCAGCGCAACGTTGACGATCGTCGAGTCGAGACCGACGATGAACAGGCTCATGCAGCAGATGGCCAGGACAAGCAAGCGGCGCTTCCGGCTGAGTGTGAGTGGGCCCATCCGCTGCCCCTTCCCGTTCTTTGCTGGCGAGAGCTGACCACCGGCGCCCGCAGCGGGAGCATCCACCGCCACGCACAGCCACCGCAATATCCCCGTGCCCGCGGCAGCTCACGCGCCGGACCACCTGGACGAGCCCCGGGCAACGCGCCCAGCACGTGGCGGGCAGGTGGGAGGGCCCGGCCGCCTGCCCACGCCGTGGATGACCGCAGCATCGGCCCGCCTCGCCGGGCCAGTTAGTACGAGGTGCCCGGCACCGTGCCGGAACCGGCAGCGGGCATAGCGCACCGGGCATCCGCGGCCAGCGATCCTGCGGCCTTCCTCAAGCCCGCGGCAGCGGCCGCGCACCGAGTTCCGGACTGGCCTGGCCGCCTCATCTAGGCCGCTCTCCAGGCGGACAGCAATCCATACTCCCGCCCCCACGAGCGCGGCCATCATCAGAACCATAGCCACTGCGACTCCAACGGGGTAAACGGCTCCCACGCCTTATCGAGCACCCGGGAGTCAGCGCGACAGAGCCAGCCACCGCAACTACTAATTGGCGGTCTTCCATCGATGCGCAGCCTAACCGGGACGCGGCTGGGCCATATCCCCCGGACGGCTAGGCGCCGCCCGGGCATGGGCGGGCAGGCCCGAAGAGCAGGCAACGATCCCGACGCTGGTGGCGTGGCAGCCCGCGTCCTGGCAGATCCGGTCGCGGGAGGGTGGGCCGGATGGCCTGATGGGCAGGTGCCGCTGGCCCGCACCATGACCGAGCTGGCCGTTTACGCCGGCGTGGTGCTCGCACTGGCCCTGGTCCTGGTGCGGCGCTTCGCCCGGTGGGACCGCGCATGAGGGTGCCGCCCCTACTCAAACGGGTGATGCGGGCGCTGCCGGGCGCCTGGGCAGGATGGAATCTGCGGCCACTGCACGCGGGCTATGAGCGAGGCGAGCCATGAAGACGGACAATCTGGCCGGTGCTCCTCCGGTTTCCCGGACTGCGGCCACCTGGCATCGCGCCAGCGCAGGTACCGGCGAGTGCCGGACAGCCGCCCGCCAGCCCAGCGGCACGACGGCCGCGGCCAGTGCTGCGCCTGCCACGTTCACAGACGAGCAGCCAGGCAGACAGTCACGTGGTTGTCGGCCCGCGAGACAGCCGCGGCGCACCACCTGCCGGACCGCGGGACCGAGTGAACCGCCGAGCCGCACCGAATCGCTCATCAGGGATGAAATAGGTGGTTTCTTCCCGGGGATAGCAGCATGAGGCAGTGTCTCGCGAAGGGAGACGGGTATGCCTGATCGGCTTTTCCGTGATCGCAGGGATGCCGGCCGGGTCCTGGCCACCCTTCTGGATCAGTACCGGGATCGGCCTGACGTGCTGGTGCTCGGCCTGGCCCGGGGTGGCGTGCCGGTGGCCTACGAGGTGGCGGCGGCCCTGGGTGCTCCGCTCGACGTGTTCTTGGTGCGCAAGCTCGGTGTCCCGGGCCGCGAGGAGCTGGCCATGGGGGCGATCGCGAGCGGCGGGGTGATCGTCATCAACGACGACGTGGTCCGCGGCCTTGGCATTGCCCCGGAGACCATCCAGCGGGTGGCCGAGGAAGAAGGCCGCGAGCTGCAGCGCCGCGAACAGGCCTACCGCGAAGGGCGGCCCGCGCCGGATGTGGCGGGCAAGGTGGTGATCGTGGCCGACGACGGCCTGGCGACAGGGGCGAGCATGCGGGCCGCCGCGCAGGCGCTGCGCCAGCGGGGTCCGGCGCGCATCGTGGTCGCTGTGCCGGCCGCGCCCGAGTCGGCATGCCGGGAACTGGCCGCGATGGCCGACGAGGTGGTCTGTGCCACCACGCCGTCGCCGTTCTTCGCGGTCGGCGCCTCCTACTGGGACTTCACCCAGGTCACTGACGAGGAGGTGCGGGACCTGCTACGGGCCGCAGCCACCTCGCGGTCGGCCGAGGGAGCGGCGCAGGGACCGACCGAGGCGGCCATCATCCGCGCGGAGGCCGCACCCGTGGAGGACGGCGTGCCATCCGACGGCGCGTTGTCCGGCCTGGTCGGCGACGCGCAGTTCATGCTGATCGGCGAGGCATCCCACGGCACCTATGACTTCTATGCCGCCCGCGCCCGCATCACCCGGCGGCTGATCGAGGAAAAGGGGTTCGCGGCGGTCGCGGTCGAGGCCGACTGGCCGGACGCCTACCGGGTGAACCGCTACGTGCGGGGCCGCAGCGACGACGTGACGGCGGAAGAGGCCCTGCGCGGCTTCGAGCGCTTCCCGACCTGGATGTGGCGCAACGCGGCAGTGCTCGACTTCGCAGGATGGCTACGGGAACATAACGACGACCTCGGCAGGGACGAGCGGGCCAAGGCGGGGTTCTACGGCCTGGACCTGTACAGCCTGTACCGGTCGATCCATGAGGTCATCTCCTACCTCGACCGTGTCAACCCGGCGGCGGCCGCCCGGGCCCGGGCCCGGTACGCCTGCTTCGACCATGCCAGCGGTGGCGACGGCCAGGCCTACGGCTTCGCGGCGGCGTTCGGCGCTGGCGAGTCGTGCGAGCGAGAAGTGCTCGAGCAGCTTGTCGACCTGCAGCGGCACGCGCTGGAGTACGCCCGCCGGGACGGGCTGATCGCCGAAGATGAGCTCTTCTACGCCGAGCAGAACGCCAAGGTCGTCCAGGCGTCAGCCGAGTACTACCGGACCATGTTCTCCGGCCGGGTCTCCTCCTGGAACCTGCGTGACCAGCACATGGCCGGCACCCTCGACGCGCTGGCCGGCCATCTGAGCCGCCAGCGGGGACGGCCCGCCAAGATCGTCGTGTGGGCGCACAACTCGCACGTCGGCGACGCCCGCGCCACCGAACTCGGCAGCCAGGGTGAGCTGAACATCGGCCAGCTGGCCCGGGAGCACCACCCCGGCAACTGCCGCCTCCTCGGCTTCACCACCTACACCGGCACCGTCACCGCGGCCAGTGACTGGGGCGGGCCAGCTGAACGTAAATGGGTCCGGCCCGCCCTGCCCGACAGCGTCGAGGAACTGTTCCACGACACCGGGGAGAAAGGATTCATGCTCTCCTTCGGCCACCCATCCCCAGCCGCTCAGGTGCTCCGCTCGGCGCGGGCAGAACGGGCCATCGGGGTCATCTACCGCCCAGCCACCGAACGGCAAAGTCACTACTTCCGGGCCCGGGTCGCCGACCAGTTCGACGCGGTGATCCACATCGAGGAGACCCGGGCGGTCGAGCCGCTGGAGCGCACCGCCGGGTGGAAGCGGGGCGAGGTCCCCGAGACCTACCCGTTCGCCGTGTAAGCCGCGGCGCAGTGCGCGGGCGGCTGGGATGCCCGGGAGGACCGGCAGCCAGTATGTGAGCAGGCGGAACGCGAGCACACCGGCGACGGCCGGCCCGCTGGGAACGCCGAAGTGGATGAGGGCGGCCACGAGTGCGGCCTCGATCGCGCCTAGCCCGCCAGGAGTAGGGCTGGCCGCCCCGATCGCGGCACCTGCCAGATAGGCGGCGGCAACATCGAGGAGCGGCGGCCCCGCCCCGAACGCACGGAGCGCGCAAAGCAAGGCGAGCACGTAGCCGCCGGTGACGCCGGCCGCGCCTGCGAATACCAGGACTGCCTGCGTGGGGTGGCGGAGTGCCGCCAGGAGGCTTTGCATCGCCTCCCGGGCCACCGGCAGGAGGCGGGCGCGACCGAGCGGTGACCAGAACAGGATTCCGGCCAGCGTGGTGACGACGAGCACCACGACGAGGATGGCCCAGCGCTGCGGCAGGTGGACAGGCTCGGTGGCAGCGCCTGCCAGGAGGCCTGCCACGGTGGCCAGGGCCAGGGAATGGACGATGAGCCCGGCCACGTTGGTGAGCGTCACGGCCGCTATCGACTCTGCTGTCGTCAGGCCCGACCGTTGCAGGTAGGGCCAGCGCCGCCGCCTACCCGAACAGGTGATGTGGCCGCCTTAGCGGGTCTGCACAGTATGGAATCCGCGACAACCCAAGCACGCCAGAAACCAGGGCTCATCTGGATGACGCTTCTACGTGGGTGCTGTGTCCGGGGCCGGCGTCGGTGCTGTGTCCGGACTGGTCCAGGACAGCACCGATCCAGGCTCCCACTCCCACCAGCGCGGCCATCACCAGGATCGTGGCCACCCCCACCCCCAACGGGCCCAACGGTTCCCATGCCTTAACGAGCATCCCGGAACCGGCGTGACAGCGTAAGACATGACTACTCGGCAACTCCCTCGACATCAGCCTGACTGGGACTGAACCGGGTGACATCCCCCGAACGGCTAGGGGAAGTATCGGGAGGGAACGGTTATGGGCCGACCGGAACCGCGGTCAGTCGATGATGAAGGACTGCCCCTGCCGCCGCCGGCGCGGGGAAAGGCCGCCCGCTGGCTGCTCGAGGTCATGGTGTACGGCGAGAAGATCATGTTCATGGCCATCGCGCTCGCCCTGCTCGTGATCACCGTCGTCGTGTTCGTCCGCGGCATCCACGATCTGATCCTGGCACCTCCCCGGGAACAGTTCGCGGTCACCGTCACCCGGGCCGTCAACAGTGTGCTGTTCATCGTGGTCGTGCTCGAGCTAGTGCGGACAATCGTGGCAAGGCTGGAAGGAGGCGGCTTCCAGCTGCAGCCGTTCCTGGTCATCGGCATCATCTCAGCAACCAGGGACATCCTCACGGTAGGCGCGGAGCTATCACTGGTCGGCGGGCAGGTGCCGCTGGCCCGCACCATGACCGAGCTGGGCGTCAACGCCGGCGTGGTGCTCGCACTGTCCGTGGCCCTGGTCCTGGTCCGGCGCTTCGCCCGGCTGGACCGCGCCTGAAGGTCGGTGCAACCTTGGGGGAACCACCTGGCCGGGCCCCGGCCAAGGCCGTGAACGTCCTGAAACTGGGCCGGTTCCATCTGGTGGTGCACGACGTGGGCGGCCCGGTCGGCTTCGAGCTGGCCGCGGCGCGTCCCAGCCAGGTGCTGTCACTGACGCTCCTGAACACCATGGTCAACGTCGCCGAGTTCCACCCGACCGGGGACCAATCCCGCCCGTCCGACGGCCAGGCCTGACCAGCTAGCTGGGTCAGGGATCCGCCGACTGCGCGGCAGCAAAACCGACGCACTCCGCTACCGGCAGGCGCGGATATCTGGCCAGCCGGTCATCCCACGCGGCCCGGGTGCAGCGCAGGTAGGCAGTACCTCGCCGGGTTGCCTTGACCGACGCGTACCGGCAGCCGCCGCATAGCCCAGCCTCGGCCGGCAGGCCAGGTTCGGCCGGCCGGGCAGGCTGGCTGGCCGCCGCCGCTGGCTTCTCCTTCTCCCCGGGCAGATCAGCCACCGGACCCTAGGTTCCCGTCTCGATGTCGTCGGCCAGCGCCCGGATAGTGCGCAGGGTGGCGGTGAGTTCGGCGGCCTGCTGCTGACTGAGGCCGGGCAGGCCGAACGCGGCGTGGTTCAGGGCCATCGTCGCCTCCTGGGCCAGGGCGCGTCCCTCGCGGGTGATGGTGGCGAGGACGACGCGCCGGTCGCTGGGGGACAGGTGCCGTTCGGCCAGGCCGCGCTGTTCCAGCTTGGTGATGGCGTTGGTTACTGAGGCGGGGTGAACCATCAGGCGTTCGCCCAGCTTGCCCATGGGCAGTGACCCGCTGCGGGTGAAGGCGAGCAGCCGGAGGGCTTCGTAGGCGGCGAAGGTCAGCCCGTAGGGCTTGAGCGTGTCCTCGATGCGGCTGAGCAGAAGTTGCTGCACGCGCATGACCGAGGTGACGGCGGCCATGTGGTCGGCGTGCTCGGGCCACCGGGCGCTCCACTGGCGGTGCGCTTCGGCGATCGGATCGAAAGGCTCTGCAACGGGCACGCGGCCTACCGTACGTGACCGGGACCGGCGCTGCGATCTGCCGATGCGCCGGCTCGCCCGCTGGCCCTCTTGACGTGTCACCAGAAATATTTTAACGTCCAAATATTGGATGGGCAAGGACTTGGTGGGTGGCGTGCTGCGGCCCGGCCACTGGCTGGACGTCGGGAGGTTGCGGTGACGGGTTCGGGGCGAGACAGCGGGCGAGACGGCGGACGGCATGTGCCGGTGCACCCAGTGCGGTTCGTGACGGCGGCCGCGCTGTTCGACGGGCATGACGCGGCGATCAACATCATGCGGCGGATCCTGCAGTCCCAGGGCGCCGAAGTGGTGCATCTGGGCCACGACCGCTCGGTACGGGACGTGGTCGATGCGGTGCTGGATGAGGACGCTCAGGGCGTCGCGGTCAGCTCGTACCAGGGCGGGCACGTCGAGTACTTCGAGTACCTGGCGCAGGAGCTGCAGGCGGCCGGGGCCGGGCAGGTGCGGATCTTCGGCGGTGGCGGCGGCGTGATCGTGGGAGAGGAGGTCGCCCGGCTGGCGGCGGCCGGGGTGCGGATCTTCTCGCCCGAGGACGGGCAGCGGCTCGGCCTGGCCGGCATGATCAGCGAGCTCATCCGGGACTGCGACACCGACCTGGCCGCCCGGCCGCTCCCGGTCGAGGCGGTGCTGGCCGGGGAGCGGCGGGCGCTGGCCCGGGCGATCACCTGCCTGCAGGGCGATGCGCTGCCCGAGGCGGACCGGCGGGCGCTCGCGGCCGCGGCCGGGTCGCGCCGGGTGCCGGTGCTCGGCATCACCGGCACAGGGGGATCGGGCAAGTCCTCGCTGACCGACGAGCTGATCCGGCGGCTGCGCACCGACCTGCAGGACAAGCTGCGGGTGGCGGTGCTGGCGGTGGACCCGACCCGGCGCCGGGGCGGCGGCGCGCTGCTCGGGGACCGGATCCGGATGAACGCCGTGGACGGTGATCATGTCTTCTTCCGGTCGCTGGCCACCCGGGGTGCCCGCGAGCTGCCGGAGGGTATCGAGGCCATCATCGGGGCGTGCCAGGCGGCCGGCTATGACCTGGTGATCCTGGAAACGCCGGGCATCGGGCAGGGCGACGCGGGGGTCGTGGGACTGGCCGATGTCTCGCTGTACGTGATGACGCCCGAGTTCGGCGCCGCGTCTCAGCTGGAAAAAATCGACATGCTCGACTTCGCCGATGTGGTCGCGATCAACAAGTTCGAGCGGCGCGGCGCCGCCGACGCGCTGCGGGACGTAGCCCGCCAGCTGATCCGCAACCGCGGCGCGTTCGGCACGCGGCCAGAGGACATGCCGGTGTTCGGCACCAGCGCCGCCACCTTCAACGACGACGGCGTCACTGCCCTGTACCACCACCTGACCGGGCTGCTGGCCACCCACGGCCTGGCCCTGGACGACGGTGTGCTCCCAGCGGCCGCTGGCCAGGCGTCGACGCCTGCGGCGCAGATCATCCCGCCGGCCCGCGCCGGCTGTCTCGCTGAGATCGCCGCGACCGTCCGCGGCTACCACGCGCAGACCGCCGCGCAGGCCGGGGCGGTGCGGCGGGTACAGCAGCTCGCGGCGGTGGCCGGGGAGCTGACCGGCGAGCCAGCCGAGGCCGTGGCCGGCCTGCTGGAGCGGGCCCGCCGCGACGTCACCGCGGCCAGCGCCGCCCTCATCGAGCAGTGGCCCACCGTGGTGGCGGCGTACTCGGGGGAGGAGCAGGTAACGGCGATCCGGGATAAGGAGCTGCGGACCCGGCTGGCCCGGGAATCGCTGTCCGGAAACCGGATCCCGCGGGTCGCCCTGCCGCGCTACGCCGATCACGGTGAGCTGCTGATGTTTCTCCGCAACGAAAACCTCCCGGGGTACTTCCCGTTCACGGCGGGGGTGTTCCCGTTCAAGCGGGAGGGGGAGGACCCGGCCCGGATGTTCGCCGGGGAAGGCGACCCGTTCCGCACCAACCGGCGGTTCAGGCTGCTGGCCTCGGGCAGCGAGGCGACCCGGCTGTCCACCGCGTTCGACTCCGTCACCCTGTACGGGCGCGATCCGGGCGAGCGCCCGGACGTCTACGGCAAGGTCGGCACGTCCGGGGTATCGGTCGCGACGCTCGATGACATGAAGGCCCTGTACGACGGGTTCGACCTGACCGCGCCCGCCACGTCGGTGTCGATGACGATCAACGGGCCGGCCCCGGCGATCCTCGCGTTCTTCCTGAACACCGCCATCGACCAGGGGCTGGACGCCTTCCGCGACGCGCAGGGCCGGGAGCCTACCGCCGAGGAGGCGGCCGGGGTCCGGGCCCGGGTGCTCGGCACGGTCCGGGGCACCGTGCAGGCCGACATCCTCAAGGAGGACCAGGGCCAGAACACCTGCATTTTCTCCACCGAGTTCAGCCTGCGGATGATGGCCGACATCACCGAATGGTTCATCGAGAACCGGGTCCGCAACTTCTACTCGGTGTCGATCTCCGGCTACCACATCGCGGAGGCCGGCGCGAACCCGATCAGCCAGCTCGCGTTCACCCTGGCCAACGGGTTCACCTACGTCGAGGCCTATCTCGCCCGCGGCATGAACATCGACGATTTCGCGCCGAACCTGTCCTTCTTCTTCTCCAACGGCATGGACCCGGAGTACACCGTACTGGGCCGGCTCTTCTCCAACGGCATGGACCCGGAGTACACCGTACTGGGCCGGGTGGCCCGGCGGATCTGGGCCGTGGCGATGCGGGACAGATACGGCGCGGGGGAGCGGTCGCAGAAGCTGAAGTACCACGTGCAGACCTCGGGCCGGTCGCTGCACGCCCAGGAGATGAGCTTCAACGACATCCGCACCACCCTGCAGGCGCTGACCGCGATCTACGACAACTGCAACAGCCTGCACACCAACGCCTATGACGAGGCAGTCACCACGCCGACCGAGGAGTCGGTCCGCCGGGCGCTGGCCATCCAGCTGATCATCAACCGGGAGTGGGGCCTGGCCATGAACGAGAACCCGCTGCAGGGCTCGTTCATCATCGACGAGCTGACCGACCTGGTCGAAGAGGCCGTGCTGACGGAGTTCGACCGGATCAGCGAGCGCGGCGGGGTGCTCGGCGCGATGGAAACCGGCTACCAGCGCGGCCGGATCCAGGACGAGTCCATGCTGTACGAGCAGCGTAAGCACGACGGCAGCCTGCCGGTCATCGGTGTCAATACGTTCCGTAACCCGCGCGGGGACGACCCGGCGGCTGGCCCGGCCGGGCTGGCCCGGGCCACCGAGGGGGAGAAGACTTCGCAGCTGACGCGGGTCCGTGATTTCCAGCACCGGCACCGTACGGCCGCGCACGCCGCCACCGGCGCGCTCAAGGACGCGGCCCGGTCCGGCGGGAACGTCTTCGCCGTGTTGATGGACGCCGCCCGGGTCTGCAGCCTGCAGCAGATCACCGAGGCGTTCTTCGAGGTCGGCGGCCAGTACCGGCGCAACGTCTGAGAGAGGAAGAGATGAGCGGGCCACCTGGAGCAGCCATGACGATGAGCCACCCTGCAGTTCATGCTGGCCGACATGGCGATGAAGGTGGCGGCGGCCCGGCAGCTCACCTACGCGGCCGCGGCGAAGTCCGAGCGGGCCATGCACGGCGACCGCGCTGGTGACCTGACCTTCTTCTCCGCTGCCTGTAAGTGCTTTGCCTCCGATACCGCGATGGAGGTGACCACCAACGCGGTGCAGGCCCTAGGCGGCTACGGCTACGTCACGGACTACCCGGTCGAGCGGATGATGCGCGACGCCAAGATCACCCAGATCTACGAAGGCACCAACCAGATCCAGCGCGTCGTCATGGCCAGGCAGCTGCTCAAGGACTAATGAATACCGCCTGACCTGCGGATTTATGGGTTGGCTGACCCGTGAGCGGGGCCGTCTGGCTACCGAACTGGGGCGGCCCGTTCTCGTGTCCGGGTTGTCCGATTGATGCCGGTTATTTTCCGTCGTTTCCGGGCCGCGTGCTGAATCGGTGCTGATACCTAGCATCGGTAGGCATGTCGATTGCCCTGGTCAGGGCGCGACCACACCACAACCTGGTTCGAGCTTCATGAGGTACATCGGAAGTCAACCGCAGGTTCACGAAAGGTCCGCGCAAGGTAGCTGAGAGGTCTATGACCCCGTTACTTACGTTGGCTGCGATGCAGAGGCATCTCGGCTGAGGGGGTAGCTGATCTCGAACTCGTCGCCGCTCATGCGCGTGTCGTTGACTTCCAGCGGCCGGCCGGCCGGACCGCTGGCCAGGCGCACGATCCGCAGTAGTGCCACACCTGGGGCCAGTCCGAGCCTGCTGGCTTCTGCAGGTGATGGGGGGCGGGTGGTGATGGCCTCGGTCCACCGGATCGGGCCGAATCCGGCTTCTTCCATGCGGTCATAGATGCCGCCAGGCCCGGTGTCCGGTGCGGCAAGGACCGGCATCTCAGCGGCAAGACCAGCAGGGATGTAGGACGTGGCGAGCTGGGTCGGCTGGCCTGTCTCCGGGTCGCCCATGATCCGGTCCCGGATGACGGCTTCATCGCCTGGAGCCACGCCAAGCTGGGCGGCGACGTCGAAGGGCACAGGCCCCCGAGAGACAGACGGCGGCTGGAGCGGACGCCAGCCCTGGGCTGCCTGGTCGAAGTAATAGCCGAGTTCATCGCGGTATACCAGCCGGGATCGGGAGACCGGCCGGCGGGCGGGGCGGGCGCGGACGACGGTGCCGCGCCGCCGGACAGGTTCCACCAGTCCCTCGGCTGTGAGCTGGATGACGGCGCGCCGCACGGTCTCGCGCCCTGCGCCGTGCGTGGCCATCAGCTCTGTCTCTTTGGGGATCGTGGTCCCGGGCGGGTAGTCGCCACGGGTTATCGCGTCGCGGAGCGCGTCAGCGATGCCTTGCCATATGGCCATGCCAGTCTCTCCTCCCACACACGAACTAATACATCCGGATGTATTGACACCCGATGCGGCTCGGGCGCACGCTCATTACATCCGGATGTATTCCCGATGATCAGCAAAGCATACGACGGTGCTGGGCAGACCGGGCACACGCTCAACGCAGGAGGTCAACCATGGCGCTACAGTTTCTTGGCAAGGACCCTGGGTCGGAGTACAACGGCTCGCCCACGGTGTGGGATGACGGTGACTGCTACGTGATCCAGGGATGGCGCATTACCGACCCTGGCACGCTGGCTGAGGTCGGAACGGTGCCCGATCACGAGACGGTGCTCCGGCTCCCCAAGCGGATGATGCAGTTCTTCAAGGAGGTCAGCAATGGCGGAGCCGCCGGACTTTGACCGGCTGTTCCCTTCCGTCGCACGCTCAGCGGTCCACTTGGAGATGCGCGACGACTACGGCGGCAGCTCGCCGGCGTTCGCCGCGTGGCGCGAGAGTCGGCCGTATGACCGTAGCGGACCCGATGCGGCCTGGCATGCGCTGGTCGGCAGTGTCGTCCAGCGTGGCGTGGCCGTGCGGCGCGCCCGGATCATCAGCGAGCCGGCCAGCGACTACATCAGATTCGAGTACGAGGTGACTCCGGCTGCGAACATAGCGGCCGGAGAATACGTGCGCTGGCTATCCAGGCCGCAGGCATCGGACCTGGCGCTGCCCGGCAATGACTTCTGGCTCTTCGATGACACCGCTGTCCTGTTCAACTACTTCAGCGGCGATGGCGCGCCAGCAGGCACCGAGCTGCGGGACGAGCCGGCCGTCGTCAAGCTGTGCGCTGCGGCGTTCGAGACAGTCTGGGACCGTGCCGTCGCGCACGGGGAATACCGGCTCGCCTAGCCAGGGACTGTCCTCCGTGCCGGTTCGCTCAGCTACCGCGCAGCAGGCGCTTGACGCGCTCGCCGCGCGGCTACGGGAAATCCGCAAGGACGCGGAACTGACAGCCAGGCAGATGGCACAGGCGGCCGGATGGCACGAGTCCAAGTGCTCGCGGATCGAGCACGCCCGTACCACTCCCTCACCAGCAGACATCCGGACGTGGTGCGCGATCTGCGGCGTTCCGGATCAGGCAGCCGACCTGACAGCGGCCCTCCGAAGCATCGAGTCGATGTACGTCGAGTGGCGGCGGATGATCCGCGCGGGCATGCGCAGGCTGCAAGAGGCACCGCTACCGCTGTACGAGCGAACCCGGCATTTCCGCATCTACGAACCCGGTGTCATCCCCGGGTTGTTCCAGACCGCCGAATACGCCAGGGCCAGGATGGGACGGATCGTCGAGTTCAACGGCATCCCCGACGACCTCGATAACGCCGTCGCCGCCCGCCTGGAACGACAGCGTGTCCTGCGCCGAGGCGATCACCGGTTCGCGGTCGTGCTGGAAGAATGGGCGCTGCGGTCACGGATTGGCAGTACCGAGATGATGGCCGGCCAGCTCGCGCACCTGTGGCAGGCGTTGACGCTGCCGACTGTGGGGCTGGGGATCATTCCGGTCAGCGCGGCGCGCACCATGTGGTCGAGCCCAGGCTTCTGGATTTTCGATGAGTCACGGGTGCTGATCGAAACTCCCGCTGCTGAACTGGCCATCACCCAGCCCCGGCAGATCGCCGTTTACCTGCGCACGTTCGCTGAGCTGGCGGCTATGGCCGTGTACGGAAGCCAAGCCAGGAAACTCATCAACCGCGCAATGGCCGACTTCCGCTGAATCCGCGCACACTCGCGCAAGTCGCTGTACCCCGCGAGCTCGTCCTACCTAGCGTGACGTGCAGAATCCCGCTTGCCGTCAGCGGACAGCGAGCGCGGCGTTTCCTGTCGCGAGCAGGGAGTAGCTGATCTGACCGACACGAGAGCAGGGCCAGGCTGCCCCGGAGCCGAACGATGTGCCTGGCCAGGCCACAGGACATACACGGGAGACACGCGAGGATGGGTCACCAGGCGAACACGGCCACGAAAGCGATCGCGCGGGCGGACGGGAAGCTGCCGGATGTGTCGGTGGCGGCCGGGCGCAAGGAGTTCAAGGCCGAGCTGGATGACCTGCGCGAGCGGATGCGCAAGCTGGGCCTGGGTTATGACGAGATCGCGGGTGAGATCGCGCGCCGTTACCGGCTGCGCCCGCGTGAGTCCTTCCGGCTGGCCTGGGGATGGTCACTGAACCATGCGGCGGCGCGGTTCAATGCCCTGGCCGCGCAGGCGGGCACCGACCCGCAGGCACGCGCGGGCATGACCGGCCCGCATCCGTGTGAGTACGAGCGCTGGCCGTCAGCCAGGGCGGCGCGGCCGGAGGTGACCAGCTGATGATGTCGTCGGCCGTAACAGATACCGGTCACCCGCTGCGCCAGGTACGCCGCCGTCGTGGCCTGACCCAGGTCGAGCTGGCCGGGCTGGCGGGCCTGTCATACTCCTACATCTCGATGGTGGAGACCGGGCAGCGGAGGCTCACCCGACGC
Source organism: uncultured Actinomycetes bacterium (assembly GCA_963804455.1). GTDB lineage: Bacteria > Actinomycetota > Actinomycetes > Streptosporangiales > Streptosporangiaceae > RYN-230. The sequence goes on along the minus strand of CAWDRD010000082.1, from coordinate 198,942 downwards.
GATCATGTCAATGCGCTGGCCGCCGCGTTGCGGGTGTCGCCGGCTGAGATAGCTCCGAGCACGCTCGCCGGATCGGATGAATGGGCGCCGTCACCTGCTGTGCCGGCGTCTCCGTTCCCGGCACTGTGCGATGAGATCAGCGCGGCCTGGCATCGGGATCTGGCTGCTGAGTTCACCGGCTATATGTTCCGGGGGGACACGTACGCGGCCGGGGTGTGGCTGCGCCGGATAGCGCGTAACCGGGGCGTGAGCCCGTGGCTGCTGCTGGATCAGCTCATCACGCGGCAGGCCGGCCTACCCGGCGTGTCAGCAGCGGGGCGGCCATGACCGGCGTGATGAGCGCCGCAGGCCAGCCCACGGTGCGAGGCGACGGCGGCCAGGACCGCTACGGCGTCCGGGAGCTGACCACAGATGAGCTGGAGCGCACCAGACGGGACCTGGCCACCGGCCTCGGGCTGACGACTGCGGATTCTGCGCGCCAGCTGCTCAAGGGGTGATACTGGCCCCCTTACTCGGACCTGGGCGTGCGCGCCGAGTACGCACCCGCGTCGAGGTCCTCGATGAGAGTCGGGCCTGTGGGTTCCCAGCCGAGAAGCTCCCGTGTCATCGGCGCTCGTCGCCGCGAGATCCATGCCGAAGAAGGTGCCGATCCACCCGAAATGACCTTGGACGTCATCAGGGGCGATCGATGTGACGGGGAGGCCGAGGGCGCGGCCGATGGCCTCCGCGATGTCGCGGGTGGGTATGCCGTCTTCCGCGACGGCGTGCAGGCGAGCGCCGGCCGGAGCCTTCGCGAGTCCAAGAGCGACGAGGCGCGCGGCATCGGACCGGTGCACGGCGGCCCACCGGTTGGTCCCGTCTCCCGGGTAACCGGAGACGCCCTTTTCGCGGGCCACCGCGGCGATCGTCGCGATGAACCCGTGGTCGCCAGCCCCGTGCACGGTCGGCGCGAAGCGCAGGCTCACGGTGTGCACACCGCGGTCGGCGAACTCGAGCGCGAGATTCTCGCTGCCTCCACGCGGCGACTCCGGGCCATGGAACGGGGACGCATCGTCCTCCCTGGCGGGCCTGCCCTGGGTGAGGGCGGCGACGCCCGAGGCGAGCAGGAAGGGGCGGTTGGTGCCGACGAGCGCATCGCCGATGGTCTGGACCGCGGCTCGCTCGGCTGCGCTCGAGGCGGCCGGGTTGGACCAGTCGTGCTTGTTCGCGAGATGGATGACGGCTTCGGCGTCCTCAGCGCCAGCACGGATGCTCGCGAGATCGTCGAGGTGACCGCGGCGGACCTGGACCCCCTTTGCCTGGAGGGCAGCGGCGGAAGCGTCGGACCTGGCGAGCCCGGTGACCTCGTGCCCGGCGGCGAGAAGTTCATCGACGGTGGCGGAGCCGATCCATCCGGAGGCTCCGGTGACGAAAACGCGCATGTCGCTGTGTCCCTTCGGCTCCGCCACGGGGCGGAGCGGCTGATGCGATGATGTCAGTGACTGATGTCAGCTACAGACATCACTGTACACCTATACGACAGTCGCTGTCATCACTAGACTCGGCATCATGGTGCGTTGGGAGCCGGGTGCGAGAGAGCGCCTGCAGGCAGCGGCACTCGAGCTGTTCGCCACTCGCGGGTTCGAGCAGACGACCGCCGCGGAGATCGCGCAATCCGTCGGGTTGACCGAGCGCACCTTCTTCCGGCACTTCAGCGACAAGCGCGAGGTGCTGTTCTACGGGCAGCAACAGTTCCTCCAGGCGTTCGTCGACGGGGTGGACGCTGCGCCGCCTGACGCATCCCCGCTCGAGGTCATCGCCTGCGCGCTTCAGGCGGCGGCATCGTTTTTCCCCGACGAGCGCCGCCCATACTCCCGTGCTCGGCAGTCCGTGATCGACCAGAACCCCGCGCTCCGGGAACGCGAACTGCACAAACTCGCAGGCCTCGCCACAACGGTCGCCGAGGCCCTGCGCGCGCGAGGCATCGGCGAGCCGGCGGCCACCCTTGCGGCGGAGTCCGGCGCCACCGTGTTCGGAATCGCGTTCGCCCAGTGGATCCGCGAAGGCGAAAGCCGGTCCCTCCCCGACATCGCATCGGACGTACTCCACGAGCTGCTCAACCTAACCGGAGCGGCAACCGGGTCACGGAAGTTCCCGTGACACACAAGAGTCCGCGAGCGCATCGTCGTATTCACCGCGGCTTTAGCAGCGACCCGGAAAACGGTGCTGAATCCGTGCCGACACCCTGCCGCATGACAGGCATCTACCTGCGGAGACGACTGCCCGCTGGTCCACGATCACCCAGATCTACGAAGGCACCAACCAGATCCAGCGCATGGTTACAGTCCCGAAGATCAACTCTGTGCACTACTCGCGGATTCGGGTCTGAGGGCAGACCCCGCCTTTGCCATGAGGGCGGTCAGCGGCGGTTCGCCAGTGTGTCATCGAGCCAGTCGTAGATCCGGGCGTAGGCGAGGCGCTGGGCGCCGAATTGGGAGTGGGTGCCGGCGCCCTCGGTGCTGGTGAAGCGCAGCAGGGTCTTGGGGCAGGTCAGGTGGTCGAATAGCACCTGGGGCTGGCCGGGCCAGAACATGTCGTTCTCGCCGTCACAGACCAGGGTGGGGCAGGTGATCTGCTCGGCGATGCCGTCGGCGAGGGTGTAGTCGAGGTAGCTGGCGGCGAAGGCGCGCGGTGTGTCCGTGCCCATGACGTACATGCCGTGGGTGATGGCCCAGCGGATGGTCGGGTCGCTGGCCATGAGCTTATCCATCAGGGCGTCGACGTGGGGGGCACTGTCGGCGCGCAGCGCGGCCTCGGCGTCTGCGCGGCTGCCAGGGAAGGCGCGCAGGACGGTGGACGCCAGCTCGTAGACGCCGTTGACGGCGACGCAGGCGGCCAGGCGGTGCTCGAAGGCGGCGGCGCGGGGGGCGAGCAGGCCGCCCATGCTCAGGCCGAGCAGCCCGACGCGGGCGGAGTTGACCTCAGACCGGGCCAGGACCCAGTCCAGCACCGGGGTGATGACGTGCTCCCAGTCGGGCCGGAACACCAGGCCGTCCAGGCGGCGGGCGGCCGCGTGGCCGGGCCCGTCGAAGCTGAGCACGTGGTAGCCGCGCTCGGCCCCGGCGGCGGCGCCGTTGTGGTGCATCTCTTCGGCGGGGCCGTCGAAGCCGTTGTGCACGACCATCGCCGGCCGGGTGCGTCGTCGCCGTCGCTGCCGACGGCGCGGTAGAAGTAGCCGTGCAGGATAGTGCCCTCATACGGGATCTGCACCACCTCGACCGGCGGGGCGAACAGCGCCGCGGCGGCGCGGAAGCAGCCGACGGCGCGGTGATAGGCGTGGTCGATCCGCGGGTCGGCGGGGTTGCCGTGCAGGAAGAACTCCGCGGCCCGGTAGTAGTTGCTGGCCCGCAACAGGCCGTCCCGGGCGCTGACGCGGTGCCCGGCGGCCAGTTGGGCCTCGGCCTCGCCGGCGGTCCTGGCGGCGGTGGCCAGCCACGCGTCGTGCCAGCTGTCGTAGTCCCCGGGTGTAATGGCCTGCGCCGTGGTGAGGACTTCGCCGATGTCGGCACCGCCATAGGCGGCGTGGCCGAGGGCACGCAGGGTCTCAAACCAGAACTGGGGGTCGTCTTTGAACAGGACGGAATTCACGGCGCCGCCTCTGAGCCGGCAGAGCTTGACGCAAGTGAGCTTGCCACCCCTCGCTCTCTTAACGCAAATTTTAATTGCGATAGGCTGCTGACGTGGTCACCCGCCCGCCCGCTCGCCGCGTCGGCGGCCGCAGCGCCCGGGTCCGGGCCGCAGTCTGCCAGGCCGTGCAGGAAATGCTCGCCGAAAGCGGCCCCCGGCCGGTCAGCATCGCCGAGGTCGCCGCCCGCTCGGGGGTGCACCCGACCAGCATCTACCGGCGCTGGGGCACCCCCGAAGCCCTGGTCCTAGACGTGGCGGTCGCCCGCCTGCAGGCGGACCTGCCCATGCCGGACACCGGGAGCCTGCGCGGGGACCTGCTCGCCTACGCCAGCCAGGCGGCCCAGGACCTCAGCCGGCCCGAAGGGCTCGGGTTCTTGCAGGCCGTCCTCATCGCCCGGACCAGCGGGGGCGCGGACCCCCGCGCCTTCCTGCAGTCCCGCGGCCGGCAGATCCAGGACATGCTCGACCGGGCCAGGCAGCGGGGTGAGCCCGAACTGCTCGCCACCGACGTCATCGACGGCGTGCTGGGACCGATCTACATGCGCACCCTGTTCGGGATCGGCGGCCTGGACCCGGCCTATCTCGCCGCCCTGGCCGACAAGACGATCACCGCCCCGTCCGGGCAGCACAGACATCCCCCGCGCCATCGGCACCGCCAGCCGGGCAAACAGGCTCAAAGTGAACAATCCCCGTTCCGGTTATCACAACCTCCATGATGGTTGCCGGCGCCTCCTCGGCTGCCTTCTGGCCAGGCGATCCGCGCCCACCTCACCCAGCTGCCACCCGGCACGGATGGCTGGCTGCACGCGCTCGCCGACCCGCACCTCGGCACCGCGCTCGCACTGATTCACCAGCACCCCGAGGCACCCTGGACCGTGGCCACGCTCGCCGGCCGGGCGGGGCTGTCCAGATCGGCCTTCGCCGCGCGCTTCACCAGGCTCGCCGGCCAGCCGCCGCTGCAGTACCTCACCTACTGGCGGATGCAGCACGCGCAGCGGCTGCTGCAAGCCAGCAACGCCAGCATCGCCCAGATCGCCGCGCAATCGGGCTACCAGACCGAGCCGGCATTCAGCCGGGCGTTCAAGCACTGGACCGGCATCGCACCCGGCGCATACCGCCGCCGCGGGCAAGCGCCCCGGTAGCCCACCAGCCCTGTGCTGCCCACTACCCGATCGCGCTCACCCCGCCGCCTCGCTGACCATTCACGCCGATTCCCGGCGGCGCGCGCTCTGCCTTCAGCGCGGCCCTTGCGACCCTAGTCCTATTTGGACTAGGGTCGCGGGATGACGGGCAACCTCAGGCTTCCGGCGACCACGTACGTGGTGCTCGGGCTGGTGTCGATCAGGCCGATGACCGGGTACGAGCTGGCCGCCTACGCGGATCGGTCGATCGGCAACTTCTTCCCCCTGACCCGGAGCCACATCTACTCCGAGCTCGATCGGCTGGGACAGCTTGGCTTGCTCCACGGCACCGAGATCTCGCAGGTGAACGCGCCGGCCAAGCGGGTATACGAGATCACCCCCGACGGGAGTGACGAGCTGCGGCGCTGGCTGGAGGCCACAGTGATGAAAGAGGAACGTTCGCGCAGCCTCTTCCTGGTACGGATCTTCTTCGGCGACCGGGCGTCGCCCGAGCACCTGGCGGCCCTGCTCGATGAGTTCGAGTCGGCGGCGCGCGCCCGCCGGGACCGGCTGGCGGCGGTGGCGGACATGCTGGCGGACCGCCCCGCCTCGGTGTTCCGCCGGTCGACCGCGATATTCGGCCTGCGCCGCGAGCAGGCGAACCTGGACTGGGTCGCCGAGGTGCGCCCGATGCTCCTGGCCGCGTCCGCCGCAGGGGCGCGGACGCCCTGTCAGGTCGGCTGACGTGCTCGCCGCGCTCGCGAACCTGGCCATCCGTCACCCGCGCCGGACGGTGCTGCTCGCGCTGGTCGTGTTTGTGGTGGCGGGCGTCTTCGGCGCCACGGCCATCGGCCTGCTCAACGCCCGGAACCCGTTCAGCGATCCCAGCTCGGCCAGTGCCCGGGCCGAGGCGCTCATCGAGCGCGCGACCGGCCAGGAGGTCAACCCCGGGGTGCTGGCCCTGGTGTCGGCGGCGCCGGGCAGCCAGGCGGTGACCTCAGCCGCGCGGGCGATCGCGCACGTGCCAGGCGTGGCCGCGGTGACGGTCCCCGTCCCGGGTCACGAGGCGGGCCTGGTCTCCGCCGATGGCCGCTCCTCGCTGGTGGTCGCGACGCTGCGGGCCGCGCCCGACCCGAACACGGTCGTGTCTGAGATCCAGAGGGCGCTGCACGGGCGGTCTGACGTGCTGCTCGGCGGCGCGGACGTCGCCGGAGCGCAGCTGGGTAAGCAGGCCGAGGCGGACCTCGGCTTCGCCGAGGCCATCGCTTTCCCGCTGCTGGCGATCCTGGCCTTTTTCATCTTCCGCGGGGTCGCGGCCCTGCTGCCCATCGCCGTCGGCGGGATGGCGGTGCTGGCCACGTTCCTTGTCCTGCGGCTGGTCAACATAGCGCTGCCCTTGTCGATCTTCGCGGTGAACCTGGTGATCGGCCTGGGGCTAGGCCTGGCCGTCGACTACAGCTTGTTCCTGGTCTGGCGGTTCCGTGATGAGATGCGGCGGGACGCCAGCACCGAACGCGCGCTGCGGGTGACCCTGGCCAGCACCGGCCGGACGGTCCTGTTCAGCGCGGCGACTGTGGCGGTCGCGCTGGCCAGCCTGACGGTCTTCCCGCAGCGGTTCCTGGTCTCGATGGGCCTCGGCGGCGCGGTCGTCGCACTGGTCGCCGCGGCCAGCGCCCTGCTGATCGTCCCGTCGCTGCTGGTCCTGCTCAGCGGGCGGATCAGCCGTGCCAGGCCCCCTAAGCCAGAGGGCGGCTGGTACCGCCTGGCCAACGGCGTGATGCGCCGTCCGGTTCTGGTGGCCGCGAGCACGGCGGTGCTGCTGCTGGCGATCGCGGCCCCGACGCTGGGGGTGCGCTGGAGCGGCATCGACGCCACCGTGCTGCCCACCAGCCAGAGCGCGCGGGTCGTGTCGGACACCGTGGCCAGGCAGTTCCCCCCGTCCAGTAACCCGAACCCGATCCTCGTCGTCGCCTCCGCGCCCGCCTCGGCAAGACCGGCGCTGGCCAGCTACGCGGGCAGCCTGGCCAGGCTGCCCGCAATAGCCCAGGCCAGCGGTCCGGTACTACTGGCCCCCGGGACCTGGGAAATCAGGCTGGCCAGCCCGGCCGACCCGATCTCGGCGGCCGGCCAGCGGGCCGTGGCCGCAGTGCGGGCCCTGCCCGCGCCGGTGCCGGTCCTGGTCGGCGGGTCAGCCGCCGACTTCGCCGACCAGGGAGCCACGATCGCGGGTACGCTCCCGATCGCGATCGCGATCCTGGTCATCGTCACCGTGGTGGTGCTGTGGCTGATGACCGGCTCGGTGATCTTGCCGGTCAAGACGCTGCTGATGAACGCGCTTACCGCGGCCGCCGCTACGGGCGTCCTGGTGTTCATCTTCCAGGACGCCCGGCTCACCGGGCCGCTCGCCTACACCAGCCAGGGCGGGATCGAGGAAACAGACTTCCTGATCCTGGTCGCCCTGGCGTTCGCCCTCTCGACCGACTACGGCGTGTTCTTGCTGGCCCGGATCAGCGAGGCACGGCGACCTGGCGTGACCGAGCGCGAAGCCATCGCGGCGGGCATGCAGCGGACCGGCAGGCTGATCACCTCCGCGGCGATCCTGCTCGCCGTGGCCATCGGGGCGTTCGCGACCTCCAAGCTGGTGTTCCTCAAGGAGGTCGGTGTCGGCGTCGCCGCCGCGGTCCTCATCGACGCGTTCATCGTCCGGGCGCTCCTGGTCCCCTCCTTGATGGCCCTGCTCGGACGCTGGAACTGGTGGGCACCGGCCCCCCTGGCCAGGCTGCACCGGCGACTCGGCCTCGCCGAAGCGGAATCTCCCGTTACTCACGGTGATGCAGGTGGCCGGGCTGCGTCCGCCAGCCAGCCGGGAGTTCCGCAGTGAGCGTGGCGTGCACGAACCAGGCCACCGCCGGGCTGCAGGCGCGACCAGGATTCCACGGCAAGGTGAACGGCACGAGCCCGCATAGGCAGGCACGCCGCCCGGCGGGCCGCCCGCGCGTGCTGCTGCTCTGCCCGCCCGGGGCTCATCGCCACCATGCCGCCGACCGCAAGTCGGCCACGCCCGACCGACTTGCTGCTGTGCGAACATGTCCCCCTCGGCCGCGGAGGCCGCCCAGCCGGCCTGGACCGCCTGGGCTATGACCTGGTCCAGGCGGCCGGCCTTGCTGGCCGTTGCGTGGCGGCCCGGGAAGGGCCAGGGACTACCGGGCAGCCGGCGCCCGTAGGCGCGGAACGCATCCTTGATCTCCGGCAGTGACCTGGGTCCCCCGCTCAGCAGCACCAGGATCGCGCGCAGAGGCTGACCGGGCCGGCCTCGGTCCTGGTGCCCGGCGCGGCTGCCGGGCCGGCCCGGCAGCTGGGCGTCCTGGCCTGGCCGACTGACCTGGCCGCTGCGGGACTGCGGTGTCATGGCCCGGTCACCTGGCTGTCCAAGGTAGCGCGCCGGTAATGATGACCAGGGTCCGGTGGCCGGCTTGCCGGCTCTGGCAGGACAGGTCGGTGAAGCCCGCGGCTTGCAGACTGGCGGTGAGCTGGCCGGCCTGATCGCGGGTGAGGCCATGTGCCGCGTGGCCACGGGCACCTGGCTTGACCAGGCGTTCGGCAAGCAGGATCCGCCCGCCCGGGGCGAGCACGCGGGCCGCTTCGGCCAGCCCGGCGGCCCGGTCGGGCCAGTGGTGCACCGAGTTGAGCGCCCAGGCGACCGTGGCGCTGGCGTCGGGCAGCGGCAGCGCCTCGGCGCGCCCTTCGGTGAACGTGACGTTGGCCAGGTGCTGCCGGGCGGTGATCCAGCGGCCCAGGCGCAGCATCTGCGGTGCCGGGTCGACCCCGGTCACGCTGGCGCACTGGCGGGCCGCGGTCCGCACCGCGGTGCCGGGGCCACAGCCGATGTTGACGACCCGGTCGCTGGCGGACAGGAGGGCCAGCCCGGCGATCGCGTGTGCGGCCGGGCCCCGGCCGACGGTCATCGACACGGCGGTCAGAAGGTCATACGCGGTGTGGGCCGGGTTGCGATACTGGCTGGCTGAGGCTGGCAGGCTGGTGTGCGGCATGGCTGGTCTCCTGTCACGGGACCCGGGCGGGGCTGCCTGGGGCAGGCCGCTGGGGTGCAGGCGGGTCGCAGGCGGGCGGATCCGGTGCGGGCAGGCGCGGTGCGGGCAGGCCCGGTGGGGGCAGGCCCGGGCCAGCCGGCCCTGGCGCGCTGCGGTGGCCGGCCCGGTCAGCGCGATCACGGCAGCCAGCGCGAGGGCAACGGCGGCCGTGGCGATCCACATGGCAGCGGTGAAGCCGGTCAGGAAGGAGGCGGTGGCGGCGGCTGCGGCGGGCGCGCCGGCGAGGTGCCGGATCTGGGCGATCTGGCCGTCGGCGGCCAGGCAGGCCGCGGCGAGCGTCAGCGCGCCTACCCTGCGGGTGGCTGCCGGACGGCTGGCGGCGGAGCTGGCAGCGGATGCTCCAGTCATCATGATCACTCTCTCAGCTTAGCGACTAAGCTGCTCTTTCACTAAGCAGTTTAGCTCTTCGCTATACTGGGGATCAAATGACGACCACGGAACCGGATGTGATGTCCGCCGCACTGCAGCGGTTCGGCCTGGAACGCGACCGCATGCGGGCGGCGCTGGCCAGCCAGGGCGGCATCAGCCCGGCCGACCTGGACGCGCTGGAGCACCTTGAGGCTGACGGCCCGCTGACCCAGCGCCAGCTCGGCGACCGGCTCGCCCTCACCTCGGGCGCGGTCACCATGCTGGTCGACCGGCTGGAACGAGCGGGCTGGGTCCAGCGCCGCCCGCACCCCACCGACCGCCGCTACGTCCTGGTCGAACTGTCCCCCGCAGCCGAAGCGCGGACCCCGCCCGCACTGACCGGCTACCACGCCAGAGTACGGGCCATCGCCCGCAGCGTCCCGGCCGCACAGCGGGCCGCGATCTGCGCGTTCCTGGCCGCCGCAGCCAACGCCGCGGCGGACGCGACAAGCGAGATCCGCCGCGCCCGGACCGAGACCAGCGGAGGTACACGCTGATGGCGGAAAGCCGGGACGCCGGGGAGTCCGGCACCCGAGGGCCGCCGAGCCGTCAGGCGCGTGCCCTCCGCGTGGTGCACAACTCTATCGGCGTCGCCGAACTCGGCTGCCTGGGATATCTGTGGCTCTGCGCGATCACCGGGCGGCGTGATCGCTGGCCCGGGCTATCCGCCAGCGTTCTCGCCGCAGAAGGGATCACCCTCGTGGCCGCGAACGGATGCCCGCTTGGGCTCTTCCAGCGGCGCGCCGGCGACGATGCCCCGATGTTCGAGCTGTGGCTCGGCCTCTGCGTCGCTCCCTTCGCCATACCCGCATTCACGGTGACCGCAGCGGCCGGCATGATCATGTTGGCAGCCCGGCCGGAGCAGCAGAGCCAACCCGCTTCGGGCTCTGAAGACTAATACCCAGGACCGCCATATCACCGCTGCCCCGGACAGACCCGGTGATGGCGCGTCAGCTCCTTAAGGGGTGATGGTGAGGGCGAGGGTGGCCGTTTCGATGCCGTTATCCCCACTGGCCGGGCTGGACGGCAGGCCGATCACACTCATAGCGTTCACCATCACCGGCGCGAAGATCGTTGCGATCGACCTCATCGACGACCCCGGGCGCATCGCTGAAGCCGACCTGGCCCTCCTCGACCGCTTGACGCGCTGATCGCCTCTGCCCGGGCGGCCTCGCCTGTGGTGCCGTCGGCCCGGCTGCGGCCGTAGTCCGCGAGCGTGTGGAAGGCGGCCTTGGGCTCCCATGGCATGCCCGGGTAGGCGGTGCCGGTGCGGCCGTCGTCGAGGACCTTGACGATGCCGTAGGAGGCTTTGTCGAAGTCGTGGTCGTCGTCGGCGTCGGTGTGCGGGAGGTCGTAGCGGGCGAAGGTGTTAATGAAGGCCGCGTCGATAGCGGACCGGTCGAAGGCGTCGAGGAGCTCGCGGAGGGAGCGGGCCTGTTCCTGCTCGTCGCGGACGACGGGGCTGGTGAACCGCACGGGACGGGCGCGGTCGTCCCATTCGATGACAGCGTCGCCCTGGCCGCTGTCTCCGGCGCCGCGGTAGGTGGTGCAGCCGAACTCGGTGACGGCGGCGGGCTTGCCGTGTGCGGTCAGTGCCCGCAGGCCGTCGGCGAGCCGCCCGGCGGTCCGCGCGCCGGGGTAGCAGGCATCGGTGGCGACGACATCAAAGGGCGCCCAGTCGACGCCTTCGAGTGGCAGTGAGGCGTATCCGATCCGGCCGCCGAACTGCGCCCGCACTGCGGTGACTGCCTCGCCGAGGAATGCGTTGATCGTGGCGGGGAGGCCCGGCAGTGCGGCCCGGAGCCGCTGCGGGTCGCCGAGGCGCTCGGCGGCGGTGTCGCCGGGGAGGAAGCCGACGGTGAACAGGGAGATCTCCGAGCCGGTGAGGAAGACGATCTCGGCGCCTGCGCGGCGCAGGCGTTCGGCACGTTCGGCGCTGTCGGTGAGGAAGTCGAGGAGTTCGCCCTGGGTGAGGCCGTTGGTGAACGGCGAGTACCAGACCTCCAGTCCGGCGTCGGCCGCGTGCCGCGCGGCCGTCTCGAGCCGGTCGCGGTCGCCGCCGGTGATGCGGACCGCGTCGCAGTGCAGCTCGCCGCGGATGATCTGCATCTCGCGGCGGACGATGGCGGGGTCGAAGGGTTCGCGGGTAGTGGTTCCCGCGCTGGTGATTCCGGTGTCGTAGGTGATGCCGAAGGCGCGCACGGTGTATCCTCTCCCCACGTGTTACGGTACTTCCCGTACCTTGTACTGTGGGTACCCACCGTACCTTAGAGTCATGATGAGGGCGGGGTTCATGAGATTTCTGTGCGTACGGCTCGTACCGTAGATCCGGGCGCGCGGGCGAGAGGGGACGGCCGGGTGACAGATGCCGGGAAGGAGCGGCGGCAGGCCGGCGCGGCGCGGCGGCGCGGGGCCGCGCTGGAGGAGGCCATCCTGCAAGCGGCGGCCGAGGTGCTGGGGGAATCCGGCGTCCCGGGCCTGACCATGGAGGAGGTGGCACGGCGGGCGGGGACGAACAAGAACGCCCTTTACCGGCGCTGGCCCAACCGCGTCGCGCTCGGCATCGCGGCCTACCGCCGGCTGGCCGCTGCGGGGAGCGCGGCGCCGGACACCGGCTCGCTGCGCGGCGATGCGCTGGAGATGCTCAGGCGCGCGAACAGTACCTGGTCATCGCCGTACGGGGAGATCCTGCGCGGCCTGTTCGCCGCGGCCGGCAGCGCTCCGGAGCTGCTGGCCGAGCTGCGCGACCCGGCGGGGGGCGGCAGCGCGTACGAGACGGCATGGCTGACACTTCTTGGCCGGGCGGTTGCCCGCGGCGAGGCCGCACCCGAGGCGCTGCATCCCCGGGTTGCGTCCGCGCCGACGGCGCTGCTGCGCAACGAGTACGTGACATGCGGCGTCCCCTCCGTGCCAGACGCCGTCATCACCGAGATCATCGACGAGGTCTTCCTGCCCCTGGTCCACGGCCGCGACCCCAAACGTCAGGCAGGCCAGGACCACGACACGGAGTCTCCGGGAAACCGGTAACAGAGGAGCCGAGCGTGCCCTCATCGCCGGCATGCACCGCAAGGGGGCTGTCCACCAGCCGGATCGGCTGCGCCCACCTGGTCATCAGCGCCATCCTCGCCGAAGCCGTCCGCGACAAGAAGCTCGCCGTCATCGCCCGCCAGCTGCTCCGGTGAACCACGCAGGCCAGACTGATGCCATGACCGGCGATCTGCGGGACGACACCGGAGTCGTGGTCGGCGTCCCGGAACGGGTCCGGCGCGTCGTGTCCTTGGTGCCGTCGCTGACCGAGACGGTGGCGGTGACCGCGCCCGGCTTGCTGGCCGGGGCCACGGACTGGTGCAGCCACCCGGCGGGCCTGGACGTGCCCCGGGTGCGCGGGACCAAGAACCCGGATCTGGACCGGATCCGGGCGCTGCGCCCGGACCTGGTCCTGGCCAATGAGGAAGAGAACCGGCCGGGCGACCTGGCGGCGCTGCGGGCCGCCGGGCTGCCGGTCTGGGTGACCGTGATCCGCACCCTGGACGAGGCGCTGGCATCACTGCGCCGCGTGCTCACCGTGGCCTGCCGGCTCCCGGTACCGGACTGGCTGGAAGCGGCCGGGCGGGCCTGGGACCTGCCGTGTCCCGGCCCGCCGCGCCAGGCGGTGATCCCGATCTGGCGCCGGCCCTGGATGGTCGTGGGCCGGGATACCTTCGCCGGAGATGTTCTCGCCCGGCTCGGGGTCGGGAACCTGTACGCCGGGCACGCCGAGCGCTATCCCAAGGTCCCTATCGGCCAGATCCTGGCCACCCAACCGGACCTGATCGTGCTGCCGGACGAGCCCTACCGGTTCACCGCCGACGACGGGCCCGAATGCTTCCCCGGCGTTGACGCCGCGCTGGTCAGCGGGCGCCACCTCACCTGGTACGGGCCCTCACTCGTCCAGGCGCCGCAGCTGCTCACCCAGCAGCTGGCCGCCGTCATCCGCCGCTGACCAGAGTTTGTGGCCCAGAGCGAGCCCGCCGGGCACCCGGCTCATCTGGCGAACGGCTCATCTGGCGAACAGTGCGATCGCGATGAACTGGCAGGTCGCGGCCGCGCACACGTAGACGTGAAAGACCTCGTGGTAGCCGAACACCGACGGGTAAGGGTTAGGCCGGCGGCGATGGTAGGAAATCGCCCCGGCGATGTAGAGCAGGCCGCCTGCGAGCATCAGGGCTCCGGGCGCGGCGCCCTCATGGATCCATACCCCCGGCAGGGCGAGTCCGCCTACCAAGCCCAGCCCTACGAACACCGCGCCCACCAGGCGCTCCGGTCCGGCCATCCGCGCCATCCGGATGGCCGTCGCTGTCAGCGTGAGTGACCACACAGCGATCAGGCCGGCCAGCCCCAGGGCGCCTGGCATGGCGAGGAGGTAGGCGGGAGTTGCCGTGCCAGCGATAAGAAAGAAGATCATCGCGTGATCAAGGCGCTGCAGCCGCTGCCGCCATGCTTCGGTCCAGGTGCCCCGGTGATAGAGCGCGCTGATCCCGAACAGCGCGCTCACGCTGGCCGCGTAGAGAGCCACCGCCGTGATCCGCGCGGCTCCATGCGCGCTGGCCAGCAGCAGCGTGCCGGCCACCAGCGACGCCCCGAACCACAGCAGGTGCAGCCAGCCACGCAGGACCGGCTTGGTGTAGTAGACACCGCGCCTGGCGTCGTAGAGCGCAAATTCAGCCGAGGTGGATGACACCGCTGGCGTGGAGTCCATGACCGGTCCGGGTCCCCCTTCCCCCACCTGAGCGGGTGCCGGGTCCGGGGCAGCCACATACGTCACCGTGCCGGGGTGAGCACGGCGGCGCGGATTTCCTGTGCTGGCCAGGCTAGGCCACAGTCAGCACGACGGCAATGCCAGCGACGCGTGCGCTCGGCCGTGGCGCCGCCCGCTGCGCCGTGTTCGACCAGGCTACGGTATGCTCGCGGCGCAGCTGGGCGTCACCGCCGCGGAGGCGTCCGCCCAGCTCCGGGTGCATGCACACGCGCGGGACCGGCGCCTCGCCGACGTGGCCGCCGATATCGTCGCGCGCCGCGGCGTCCCGCTGCGCGCGTGACGCGCTGCCGACGGCGAAGGTCCGGTAGTAGCAGGTGCGGTAGCCGAGGTAGCTGTGCAGGATGGCTCCCCCGCAACCATCCCGCACACCTCCGTAGTCGGCTTCCCGGGGTCACCTGCCCCGGCTGAGTGCCCTCCGTAGTATCGCCTGTGAACAGCGAATGTCAAGGTTCACTGAACAGCTCAGGGCATGTATAGTGCCGATTAATCGGCCGAGGACTCGTGGGTAAGGGCGCGCTTTGTGAACGTTAATGTGGGCAGCCTGATCCGGCGGGAGCGCCAGAAGCAGGGCCTGTCACTGCGCGAGCTTGCCCGCCGGGTCGGTGTGTCCGCCAGCATGCTGTCCCAGGTGGAAACCGACCGGACGCGCCCCTCGGTGAGCACGATCTACGCGATCGCCACGGAGCTGGGGCTGTCCATCGACGCGCTGCTGTCGGAGAACGAAGCCGCGGTGGCGAGCGTGGCTGCGGCGGCCGGCACCCGGGTGCGCCGGGGCCCGGCGTCCCCGGCCGCCTCCGAACTGGCCTGCCAGCTCGTCCGGCCGGAACACCGCCGCAAGCTGGAACTCGAGTCCGGGGTCACCTGGGAGCTGCTCAGCGACCTGCTGCCGCACCTGGTTGACTTCATGTTCGTCACCTATGAGCCCGGGGGGTGCTCCAGCTCATCGGGCAAGATGATGCGGCACACCGGGACCGAATTCGCCTTCCTGCTGCGCGGCAAGCTCAAGATCCAGGTCGGCTTCGACGAGTATGTCCTGGAGCCAGGGGACGCACTGGCCTTCGACTCCGCCGAGCCGCACCTGCTGATCAACGAGGGCGCCGAGCCGGCCGAGGGCATCTGGTTCGTGCTGGGCCGGCGGCTGACGCCGGAATCGCACGCGGCGCGGGTCGCGCTGCCCGGCGACGTGCCCCAGCTGCGCCACCCGAAGATTGATCCCGGCCGCCCGCACCTGCGCGGGCCCGCCTCCCTGAGCACGGCCCGTTATGTGAGCGTTGCCGAACGTGCCCGTTCTGGACTCTTGTGCATCGCCGCCCGGCCGCGTTAACCTCACTGAACATCGCGTACGTCAATGCTGAACAGTGGTGCAGACACCGTGTCCAGCGCGCTCGATGGGGAGAGATGGCGGATTCCTTTCACGTGGGCAACATCAAGGTGCACATCGAGGCCCCGGCATGAGGGCCGCTGTCTTCCACGCTCCGGGGGACGTCCGGATCGAGTCGGTGGCCGAGCCGCCGCCACCCGGGCCGGGCGAGCTTCTCATCAGGGTCTCGAAGGCGGCGCTCTGCGGCACCGACTCCGCCGAGTGGGACCACGGGCCGCTGCTGGCCCAGCCGCCCGTGGTGCTCGGCCACGAATTCACCGGGGAGGTGGCCGCCGCGGGACCGGGGACCAGCGGCTTCCCGGCAGGTACCAGGGTGGTCAGCGGGGCCGGGATCTCCTGCGGCACGTGCGAGTGGTGTGCCGCGGGCCGGACCAACCTGTGTGCCAGCTACCAGACCCTTGGCCTGCACCGGGACGGTGGCCTCGCCGAGCTGGTACTGTCCCCGGCGTCGATCTGCCGGCCGGTGCCCGATGGCCTCGATGATGTCAGCGCCGCCATGGCCCAGCCGCTGGCCGTCGCCTGGCACGCCGCCCGGCGCGGCCGCGTCGGGCCGGGCCGGTCCTGCGCCGTCATCGGGGCCGGTGGCATCGGGGCGTTCATCGTCGCCGCCGCGGCCGCGCTGGGCGCTGACCCGCTCATCGCTGTCAACGTTGCCGACGGGCGGCTGGACACCGCGGCGACGCTCGGCGCCACCATCACCGTGAACGCTGACCGCCGGGATGCCGCGGCCGCGGTCCGGGCCGCCACCGGGCAGCAGGGCGCGCACGTGGTGATCGAGGCGTCCGGGGCCCCGTCCAGCCCGGCGGAGGCCCTGGCCATGATCCGCCGCGGCGGCGATGTGGTGATCGTCGGGCTGCAGCCCCACCCGGCCGGGATCGACCTGTTCTCGGTGTCCACCCGCGAGGTCGACCTGCACGGCACGCTGGCCCACGTGTGCGGCGAGGACCTGTCCGAGGCGGTGACGGTGCTGGCCAGTACGCCGCTGGCCGCCACCGTGCTTGGCGGCGTCATCCCGCTCGCCGACCTGGTCGAGGGCGGGCTGCGCCCGCTGGCGGAACGGAAAGCACGCGGCAAGATCGTCGTTGACGTGCCGGGATCGGCCTGATGCACGGCGAGCAGCCAGGGAGGACGCCAATGCGAGCGCAAAGTCATGCCGGGATCACCGTGCGTAATCTCGACCATGGCGTGCTACCCGGCGCGCCCGAGCTGACGAGGTGAGGCATGCGCGCCCTGCGCTTCCACCAGGCCCGCGAACTATGCGTTGAGAAGGTCGCCGAGCCCGGCCCGCCGGGCCCCGGCGACGTGCTGCTGCAGCCCCAGATGTGCGGCATCTGCGGCGCGGACCTGCATGAGTACACCAACGGGCCGATCGTGACCCCGGCGAGCCCGCACCCGCTGACCGGCGCCAGGCTGCCGCAGATCCTCGGGCATGAGTTCTCCGCCGTGGTGGCCGCGGTCGGCCCGGGCGTCACGCATGTCCGGGACGGCGACCTGTGCACGATCATGCCGCTCATCTCCTGCGGCCACTGCCACGAATGTGTGCGCGGCCACGGTCACCTGTGTCGCACCATGGCGTGCACCGGCCTGAGCAGCGCCTGGGGCGGCCTGGCCGACCTCGCGGTCGTGTCCGCCCAGCAGGTGGTGCCGGTCCCGGGGACCATGACCGCGCAGCAGGCCGCGCTCATCGAGCCAACCGCGGTCGCCGCGTACGGCGTTGACCGGGGGCGGCTGCAGCCCGGGCAGACCGTCCTGGTCACCGGGGCCGGCCCGATCGGCTCCCTGGCCACGATGTACGCGCTCGCGGCCGGCGCCCGGCGGGTGGTGGTGTCGGAGCCAGATCCCTCCCGGCGCGACCGGGCCGCCCGGCTGGGCGCCGGACTGGGTGAGGTGGTCACCGCCGACCCGGCCGCCGAGCCGGTCACCGAGATCATCGAGGCGCTCACCGGCGGGGTCGGCGCCGATCTCGCGGTGGAGTGCGCTGGCCACGAGAGCGCGCTGAACCTGTGCATCGATGCCGTCCGCCCCGCGGGTACGGTCGTGCAGACGGCGCTGCACATCCGGCCGGCCTCCATCCGCGCTGAGACACTCGCCCTCAAGGACCTGACCCTGGTCGGCACCTGGTGTTACCCGGTGCAGGACTTCCCCCGCATCGTGGGGCTGGTCGCGGGCGGCCGGGCTGCCGGTCGAGCGGGTGGTCAGCTCGGTCGTGCCGCTGGAATCCGCCGTCACCGGCGGCTTCGAGCAGCTCATCACCCGCGGGACCGGCGAGGTCAAGGTGCTGATCGAGGTGGGCGCATGACTCGCCTGGGCGTGTGGTACGACTGCCGCAATCCCGCCCCGTGGCGGCTGCCCTGGCCGCAGCTCTGCCCGGCCGCCCGGGCATGCCGATCGAGGCGAGCACGGCGTTCGTACCAGGCTGCGCGCACGCTGCTCCCCTCATGGCCGGGACATACTTTCCATGGAATCAACTTATCAATCCATGGAAGCTACAACGCCACCTCACCCCAGCGCGGAGGGATGCCCAGGCCGCGGTTATTCTCGCCACTATGCCGACGCTGGCGGTGGTAGGGGCCGGGCCGAAGGGGATCGCGATCGCGGCCAAGGCGCGCGCTCTGGCGGCTGCTGGTCTCGCCGCGCCGCGGGTCGTGCTCGTTGACCGCGGCCCCGTCGCCGGGAACTGGACCGGGCGGCAGGGGTACACCAACGGCCGGCTGCCGCTGGGCACGCCCCCGGAGAAGGACATCGGCTTCCCCTACGCCGACAGCTGGGGCTCAGTGTCGTCGGCGGTCACCGCTGCGATGGCGGATTACGGCTGGCAGCGGCATCTGGTCTCGCGCGGCGAGTATGCCGACTGGGTTGATCGCGGCCGCCTGCGGCCGGCCCACCGGGAGTGGAGTTCCTACCTGCGCGAGGTGGCCGGGCGGGCGGAAGCCGAGGTCGTCACCGGTGAGGTCACCGGCCTCGAGGCCGACGGTGACCGGTGGCAGCTCATCTTGGCGCGGGGGGAGGTGATCTCTGCTGACGGCGTCGTCTGTACCGGCGCCGGCCCACCGGTCGGCATCGCGGGCCAGCCGCAGCAGCATCCGCGAGTCCTGGATGGCCGCAGCTACTGGCTGCGCGAAGCAGCAGCGGGGGCGCAGATAGCCCAGAACGTGTGCGTGATCGGCACCGGCGAGACAGCGGCGTCGGTCGTCATCAGCCTGGTGGCGCAGTCGCACGAGCGCTCCACCATCGACGTGCTGACCAGCCGGGGCTTCCTTTTCTCCCGGGGGGAGAGCTACGACGAGAACCGCTACTTCTCCGCACCTGGTGACTGGCCAGCGCTGGCCGAGTCACACCGGCGCGAGTTCCTCGAGCGGACCGACCGCGGCGTCATCTCCCTGCAGGCGGAGGCGATCCTCAACCAGGCACGCAATTTCCGCGCGCTCGCCGGGCGGGCCGTGGCGATCGAAGCCGGGGAGCGGCAGGTTGTCGTCACGATCGAGTACGGCCGCGAGCGCCAGCGGGTCGCCTATGACCTCGTCGTCGTCGCGATCGGGTTCGAGGCCCGCTGGTTCGAGCGGCTGCTCGGCACCGAGGCGCGCCATCGGCTCACCAGCGCGCTGGCCGGCGCCGAGCTCGACCGGCGGATTGACATCGATCTGTCGGTCACTGGCCTCAGCCCGCCGCTTCACCTGCCGCTGGTCGCTGGGCTGGCGCAGGGGCCGGGCTTCCCGAACCTGAGCTGCCTTGGCCTGCTGAGCGACCGCATCCTCCGGCGCTACGTGAGGCTGGGACAACCGGCACCGGCCACGGCCAGCAGGAGGGCGCATGTCCGAGGCAGCTGACCCGGCCTGGGAAAGCGACGACTGCGTCCGCCGCACGGTGGTGCTGCCGATCCTGCTGGCGGAGCGGCTCGCCGCCCAGGCCGAGCTGCGCGGCCTGTCCGTCAGCGACCTGCTGGCCGAATACGCGGAAGAAGGATTGCGCCGGGAGGATGCCAAGGGATAACGGCCAGCCGCGAGCAGCTGCTGCAGCGGCTCGGCCAGCAGTGAGGTCCCCGAGGAGAGGGGACCTCATCCCGTCTAGCCCGAGGGTGCCCGGGGAGCGGGCCTGCGGTGTCAGCTGGCCTGGCCGTCGCCGTGGGCGGGCGAGGTTTCGGCTGAGGTGCTGGCGCGTGGCCGCCCACGGGGCCGCATCGGTCCCGGGTGCCCGGGCAGCCGCCCGGCGTCGGCCAGCGCACGGCGCAGCAGGAACTCGATCTGGGCGTTGGTGCTGCGCAGTTCGTCAGCGGCCCACTTGGCCAGGGCGTCATAGACGGCTGGATCCAGCCGCAGCAGCACGCTCTTGCGCTCGCTCACCGCGTTACCGTGCCCACCATCAGCGTTGTCGTACCCGCTGTCACTGGTAGAGCGAGCCGGTGTTGACGACCGGCTGGGTGGCTTGCTCGCTGCACAGGACGACGAGCAGATTTGTCCTGCCCGCACCGGCGTCCACGGGGCGGCTGAGCACCAGCAGTGCGACCCCGGCCAGCAGCAGCACGACGCCGGACACCAGGACCCGGACCCCAGCCACTGACCACGCCCCGGTCTCGGCCAGTGGCTGGGGCGTCGTCAGTGGCTGGCCTGGATCAGCTGTAATCTGCAGAGCCATCCGAACCACCTTGCTTAACGTTCCCGATAACAGAAGTCTATCATAGTGATATCAGTTTAAGTAGGCAACGACCAGACCGGCGTGACGGGAAGCAAGTAGCGCATCCAGCCGCTGAGATCCTCCGCATGATCGAATCACCAGCGACCTGACGTGCACCCGTGATCGGACAGCGCCGCCTGGTCCCCGTCCCGGCCAGTGTCCGGCTCCTCGCCATCACCGGACGCCAGCAGTAATAGGGGAGTACTGGTAGACGGCGGCTGGCGGCGTCGCGACTACTTGATGCCGGTAGACGATCACTTGTGCGTTTTCCGGCAGACTGGGAGCACGAGGGCGTCCCGACGAGAAGAGCAACCATGGACGACCCTGGCGGCACCCGTGTCGCCGTTTACATCGACTTCGACAACATCGTGATCTCGCGTTACGACCAGGTTCATGGCCGGGGCCAGTTCCAGCGGGACAAGGCGCGCGGGTTCGACCGGGCCGACAGGCCGGCCGATCCCGAGATCGCCGAGAAGCTCCGGCGCGCCACCGTGGACGTCGGCGCGGTGATCGACTTCGCCTCGTCGTTCGGCACCCTCGTGCTCACCCGCGCCTACGCGGACTGGTCCGCCCCGGTGAACGCCGACTACCGCGGGCAGCTCGTCAGCCGCGCGGTGGACCTGGTCCAGCTCTTTCCCGCCGCCGCCTACGCCAAGAACGGTGCCGACATCAGGCTGGCCGTGGATGCGGTGGAGGACATGTTCCGCCTTCCCGACCTGACCCACGTGGTGATCGTGGCCGGGGACTCCGATTACATCGCCCTCGCCCAGCGGTGCAGGCGCCTGGGCCGCTACGTCGTCGGTGTCGGGGTCGCCGGGCTCGACCAGCCGGTCGCTCGCCGCGGCGTGCGACGAGCTCGTGACCTACGACGCGCTTCCGGGCATCACCCCCACCGACGCCTCCCAGCAGCCAGCCGCACGGGCGGCGGGCGCACCAGCGGAACCGCGAGGAGCCCGCGCAGCGCGTCGTCCGCGCGGGGCTCGCGGCGCACCAGGCGGCCAGCGGCCGCGGTGACCGACGAGGCTGATCCCGATTCCGAAGACCCGCAAGAACTGGCGACCAGGCTGCTGGAACGGGCGCTGCGGCTCGGCCAGGAAAAGGACGACGCGGACTGGCTGCACAGCTCCGCCGTGAAGAGCCAGATGAGGCGCATGGACCCGTCATTCAGCGAGAAGGCGCTCGGCTATCGCTCGTTCTCAGACTTCGTGAAATCACGAGAAGCTGTCGCCGAGCTCGACGAGACAAACCCCGTGCGGCTCGTCCGGCTCAACCCCGCGCTGACCGCGCAGTAACGCTGGAGCGTGCGCACAGCTTCGACCGGGAGAACCTGCGGACCATGGCGGCAGTGCCAGCCCGGGCGAGGCAGGCAGCGCCAGCGGTTCGCTGAGCGCGGTCCAGCAGCTGGCCGCCGCCATCGGCTCGGCCGTCGTCACCACCGTCTACTTCAGCCAGCGCAGCGGGCACGGTGCCGGGCACGCCATGACCGTGAGCGTCGCCGTGGTCGGCGCGATCGCCGCCCTGGGCCTCGGCCTGGTCTGGCTGCTGCCACGATCAGCTCCGCCGGACCAGCACTGAGTGCTGCCGGTAATCGAATGGCCGGCCGCGGCCTGACGGCGGACTGCGGTCAGTGGATGCGAAGCGGGAGTGCGCGCGGGCCGCGGATCTGGCCTGCGGCCCAGGTCACTGCCGCCGGGTCGGCGAGGCTGAACTCCGGGATCCGCTCGAGCCAGGCTTCGAGGGCGACCCGGAGCTCCATCCGGGCCAGGTGTGAGCCCACGCAGCGGTGGATGCCGAGGCCGAACGCGGCGTGCCGGTTGACCCGGCGGTCGATGATGACCTCACCGGCCCGGTCGAACTGGGCCGGGT
Organism: uncultured Actinomycetes bacterium; assembly: GCA_963804455.1. Classification (GTDB taxonomy): domain Bacteria; phylum Actinomycetota; class Actinomycetes; order Streptosporangiales; family Streptosporangiaceae; genus RYN-230. Next base: position 176,922 of record CAWDRD010000082.1, on the reverse strand, counting down.
CACGGTTGGCGGCTGGGAACGACAGCAGGATCCAGTCGTCGGCCCTCATATCCACGCCGTGCCAGTGCATGTCGTCCTTGACCAGCCGTGCCATGGTGACCGGCGCGTAGGCCCGGAGGAACTCCTCCATTGCGGTCGGCAGCAGCGAAGGCTCAGCCACCAGCCGCCTGCGGTCCGCCGGGGTCTTCGCCAGGTGCCACAAGGATGCGCCGATCGCGCTCCAGGTCGTGTCGATGCCGGCGATGAGCAGCAGGGCCATCGTGCCGACAACGTGGTCCGGGGCGAGCTTCTGGCCGTAGAGTTCCGCGTTGAGCAGGTAGGTCGTGAGGTCTTCCCGCGGCCGGTCGAGGTGGTCGAGGACCTGCGCGTGCAGGTAGTCGAACAGCCTGCCGACCCGCTCGATCCGCTCGTCCGGCGGCAGGTTGATGCCTTCGAGCAGGTTCTCGACGAACTCGCGGAACTGCGGCCCGTCCTCCGGCGGGAAGCCGAGCATGTCGGCGATGACCCGCATCGGGATGTGCTGCGCGTAATCGTAGGCGGCGTCAACGACGTCGCGCCCTTCGAAGGCGTCGATGAGTGAGTGGCAGAACGCCCGCGTGGCCGGCTCCTGCTGGGTGACCGCCCTCTTGGTGAACGCGGGCAGCAGCAGCTTGCGGGCATCGTGGTGGAATGGCGGGTCGGAGGAGATCGGCGGCGAGCCGCCGACCGGCGCCAGCTGCGGGGGCGGCCGGAAGTTGCTCAGGATGATCGACCGCGAGGAGAAGCGCTCGGTGTCGTACGCGATGGCCGCGACGTCCTCGTACCGCGTTGGCAGCCATGCGCCGCCGAACCTCCCGGTGTGCGCGATCGGGCAGCGCTGCCGCAGGTCTTCCTGGATCGGGTAGGGGTCGGCGGACCACTCTGGCTCGAGATGGGAGAAGTCGGTCGCCCAGTCCGAGACCGGGCCGGTGATGATCTCGTTGCGCGTGCCGAGCGCCTCGTCGTCGTCCGGCTCCCGGAAGTCCGTGCTGAAGCGGTCATCGGTGGCCATGTCAGGTCTCCTCGAGGAGGTCGATCGCCCGCTCGGGGCAGTTGGCGACCGCCAGGCGTGCGTCCTGCTCCAGGCCCGGCGGTACAGCGCCCTCACCGAGGACCTGCCCGTAACCCTCGTCGTCCGCGCCGAACAGGCCGGGGGCCAGGTCGTAGCAGCGGCCGTGTCCTTGGCAGCGCTCAGAGCTGATCTGTACTTTCACCGTGTTGTTCCTGTCTGTGCCATGATCCGGTGCGGCCAGGGCGGTCACCACGCGGGCCAGCAACATGGCCCAGTCCTCATCGTTGACCGCATGCAGGTCTGGGGTGACGAGCGCACTGCCCATCGCGAGCAGGAGGCAGAAGTGGGCCAGCGCGTCCGGTGATAGCGCCGGGTCGAGCTCGCCACCCCGCTGGGCGACCCGCATCAGCTCGGCGAGGAAGTCGGCCCGTTCGCCCACATAGTGCCGCATCGGCCGGGCCACGTCCTCGTCCCGGCGGGCCGCGACCAGCGCCTCGACAATGAGATAGCCGCGAGCGTCGCGACGGCGGGGCAGCCACCGGCCGACGACGAGAAGCAGATCCACGACCGACCGGCCGGGGTCGGCGGCGAACACGTCGGCGAGCAGCCGCCGCCCGTGCGTCCGCAGCGCGCCGGTGAGCAGGTCCGCCTTGGAGGCGAAGTGCGCGTACAGCGCGCCGTTGCTCACGCCCGCGGCCGCGGCGATGTCGGCCACCCGCGTGCCGTCGTACCCCCGCCCGGCGAACTCGTCAGCGGCAGCGCGCAGCAACCGGTCACGAGTCTCGGCGGCGGTGACGCCTGCGATGCGTCCCATGGATAAATTAAAAGAACGTTCATATGATTCGTCAAGAGCGTGGCCGGGCCAGCGGCACGGCAGCTCCGCCGCGGATCGGGCCGGCCGGTGCGGCCAGCCACGATCCACCGTCGCCCGTGCCCCAGCGGGAGAGTCAACCGGAGCGGCCGGCCGTCAGCCTCCCCTACCGGGCGGGTTCAGCCTGGCGCCGGCGGGAGTACCGCCGGGCGGCGATGGCCAGCCCGATCGGCGATGAAGTGCTGCCTGGCCGGCATCACTTGATCAGGCCGAGGTAGACGACACAGGCCAGGCCCGCGCTGAGGCAGTAGATGCCGAACGGGGTGAGGGTGCGGGTGCGCAGGTAGCGGAGCAGGAACCGGACCGAGAGGTAGGCGCCGATGCCGGACAGCACGCTGCCGAGCAGGATCTGGCCGCGGATCCCGGCGCCGAGCGGGCCGAGCAGGTCCGGGATCTTCAGCGCGCCGGCCGCCAGGATGACGGGGGTGGCGAGCAGGAACGCGAACCTGGCGGCATCCTCGCGGGACAGCCCGCGGGCCATGCCCGCGACCATGGTGACCCCGTCCCGGCTGATCCCGGCCAGCAGCGCCAGGATCTGCGCAGACCCGATCACGACCGCCTGCGGGTAGCTGACCGAGGCCAGCCGCCGGTCGGCCCAGATCGTCTCGGCTTCTTCCTGCTGGCGCAGGGCCGGACGGCCGGCCGAGGGCTGGCCCGCGGCCACCAGCTCAGCTGGTTCCCGTTCCGCCGCGATCGCGCGGTCGGCCGCCAGGGACGCGCGGGACCGGTAGCGCTCCCCGGCGATGAGGAGGACGCCGTTCACGGCGAGGAAGACCGCGGCGATGACAGGTTTGCCGAAGATCACCCGGAAGGCGTGCTCGAAGGCGAGGCCAGCGATCCCGACCGGGATGGTCGCCAGGACGATCATCCAGGCCAGCTTCTGGTCGTCGGTGTCCACCCGGCGGTCGCGCACCGAGGAGAGGAAACCGCCGATGATCTTGACCCAGTCCCGCCAGAAGTAGATCAGGAGCGCGATCGCGGTGGCGACGTGCAGCCCGACGATGAACGCGAGGTAGGGCGACTCGGGCGCTGCGACGTTCAGGTCGCGGGCCCAGGCGCCGCCGATGATCGCGGGGATCAGCACGTTGTGGCCCAGGCTGGAGACCGGGAACATCTCGGAGACGCCCTGGACGAGGCCGACGACGGCAGCCTCGAGGTAGGTCAGGTGGGTCATGCCAGATCCTTCGTCAGGGATAGGTGGGTAGGGCGGCGTTCCCTGCCGCCGGAAGACGCGCCGGGAGCGCCCCCAGCGGGGAGCCGCAGTGGCATACTCAGATCCGCCGGTGTTCTACAGCCACTGTAGAGCATCTACAGAGTTTGTAAATCAAAATGGCGAGGGGAGGCGGCCGGCGTGCCTGATGACGGCGCCCCGCACGCGCCCGGCGGCCCGCCTGGCGGTCCGCGGCGTGCTGCGGGAGCCCTGGAATCCGAGGTTCTCGGGATCCTGCGCGCGGCGGATGGGCCGCTGAGCCCGGGCGAGGTCCGCGCCCGGCTCGCGGCCGGACAGCACGCAGGCAGGCAGCAACGGGACGGCCAGCAGGGGGAACTGTCCTACAGCACGGTGGTGACCATCGTGTCCCGGTTGCACGCAAAAGGCCTGCTGGCACGGCAGCGGGCTGGGCGCGGGTTCACCTACACCCCGGTCGATGAGGCCAGCCTTGCCGCCAGCCGGATGAGCAGCGCGCTGGGCAGCGGGACCGACCGCGGCGCCGTGCTGAGCCGGTTCGTCTCCGGGCTGTCCGGCCGGGATGCCCGATTGCTGCGCCGCCTGCTGGCCGCTGACGCCGACCCGGAGGGCGGCGAGCCGGGCCAGGACGAGGAACGGGAGTAGGCACATGTGGCTGCTCTACCTGCCGCTGCTGATCCCGGTCCTGGCCGGGGTGGCCGCCCGCCCGGTGGCTGCCCGGCTGGAACCGCGCCAGGCGACCTGGCTGCTCTCCTTCGCCGCCGTGGCCCTGGCCGGGTGCAGCACGGCCGCCCTGGCGCTGCTCGCCGCATTTGCCGCCGCCAGGGCGCCGCTGCTGGCCGCGGCCGGGGACTACTCACAGCTCGTCATGCGCCGCGGCGACCCCATTCCCGCTGCCGCCGGGGCGGTCGCCGCCCTGGCCCTGGCCAGTGCCGCCGTGGCTGTCGCGGTCATGTTCCGCAACCGGGCCCGCGCCCTGGCCGAGTCCTACCGGCGCTCCGCCGGGCTCCATGCCGACGACGGCATCGTTGTCGTCCCGGGCCCAGCCATCGAGGCCTACGCGCTGCCCGGCTGGCCCGGCCGCATCGTCGTCTCCGGCCGCCTGCTGGAGCACCTGGACAGCCGCTGCCAGGCGGCGCTGATCGCCCACGAGCAGGCGCACCTGGCTGGGCGGCACCATCTCTTCGCGGCCATGACCCGGCTGGCGGCCGCGGCCAACCCGCTGCTGCTCCCGGTGGCCCGCGCGGTGGACTACACCGTCGAGCGCTGGGCTGACGAGCACGCCGCTGCCGTCACCGGCGACCGGAGGCTGGTCGCGGAAACCATCGGCCAGGTGGCGCTGCTGGCCGGCCCCGGCCGGCGGCCCGCCGGGATCAGCCTGGGCATCACCGGGCCACGCGCCCGGCGGGTATCAGTGGCCTGGGCCGGGCCGGTGCCGCGCCGGGTGGCCGCCCTGCTGACCCCGCCACCGCGGCAGCGGATGATCCTGCTCGCCGCCTCAGCCGCGATCGTGCTGCTCGCCGGGGTATCCGCGCTCGAAGCAGCCAGGGACCTGCACGCCCTGCTCGAACTCGCCCAGGCCGCCCGGTAGCCGTCCCGGATCAGGCGTGGGCGTCGCCATGCACGCGCCCGGCTGTGGGGACGGCGCGGCGGACGGCCACCTCGACCTGGTGGCAGGCCTGGTCGGCCCGTTCCAGTGACACGCGGTCAGCTAGGTCACCCTGCCGGCCGTGGCGGGATAGGCCGTCGTAACGGTTGCGGCGGGCCCTGACGTCCGGCCATTACGCGCCCGCGGTGGACCGCCTGGCCGGGTTCCTCGGCCGGCCCGTGTGACACCGGGGCTCCTGGGGGTGGCCAGGAAGGCCCGCGCCTGAGCGCTGGGGGTCTTCCTGGCAGGCCCGGGCTCTGGCGGCTCAGGCCCTGGTGAACACGGCGTGCACGGTGATCGTGTTGTCCATGCCGGTCATGCCCATCTGGTTCCAGGTGAGGCCGAAGTCGGCCCGGTTGACCTGGACCTCGGCGTCTAGCATTACCTCGCCGGGTCCGGGCACGGAAACCCGGGCCGGGAAGGAGACGGGCCGGGTGCGGTCACGCACAGTGAGGGTTCCGGTCGCGGTGGCGCCCTCGCTGGCGGGCGCCAGCTGGTCCAGGCGGAACGTGATGCCGGGGAAGGCCTCGCTGTCGAAGAAGTCCTTGGAGCGCAGGTGCGTGTCGCGCTTCTTGTTCCCCGTGTTGACGGACGCTGAGCCCACGGTGACGGTGCCGCTCACGTCGCCTGCCGGGGAGACGGTACCCGTCCCGCTGATCTCACCGAAGGCGCCTTTCACCGTGACCAGGCCCCACATGCTCTTGGACCGGAGCCCAACGGTGGACCGGGCCGGATCAAGGGCCCAGGTTCCAGCGAGGGCTGCGTCCTGCAGCAGTGCCTGCACTGACGATGAGGTCGTCGCTCCTGACGGTGCCATGCCGTCCTCCCGATTATTTTGGTTTGTTATCCAAACTGTTTGGATATCCGAAACGTATATACTGCGGGAGCAGGTGTCAAGGAGGGGGAACGTGACGGACGAAGCGGGCGGCTCGACGCACTCCGCGCTGTGCTTGCGCCTCATGCAGCTCTTCCCGCGCGTGTCCAGGGGGATGCGGCGCTACCAGGACCGCGGCGCACCGCAGACGCCTGCGCCGCTGGGCCCGCGGCATGTGGCCGCGCTCCAGCAGCTTCGCGCCGGCTCGCTCACCGTGGGGGAGCTGGCCTCCCGGCTGGACCTGACCGTGTCCACCGTGAGCGGGGTACTGGCAGATCTCGGCCGGGCGGGTTTCGTGGACCGCCAGGCCGACCCGGCGGACCGGCGGCGGACGATCGTCCAGATCGCCCCCGCCCAGAGCGTCCTGATCGGGGAATGGCTGGATGGCGCTGCGATCCCGCTCGCCCGGGTCCTGGACAAGCTCGCCCCCAGCGAACAGGCCGCCTTCCTCAAGGCCATGGATCTGCTCGAAACCGAGCTGCGCGGGCACAGCCCGCCACCCTGACCGCGACCACCGGCCTCGCGCTGCACACCGGGGCCGACATGTTCCGCATCGGGTCCGCGGCCAGCTACGCCGCGCTCGTGGCGGCCTGGCTGATCGTGGCGGTGCGCACCGCACACGGCAGCGCCCGCGGCGCCCTCTTCCTGCCCCCGGCAACCATGCGATCATTCCCCGATCCCTAATGGAATCAATGCGGCCAGGGCATGGTGCCGTGGCTGGGTTCCCGGCGGCGCCATATCGCCGGGCTGGCACTGATTTCAGCCGGTACAGCGGATAGGCAGGGTGTGGATTATCCCGGTTCTGGGGGATTCCTCTTACTGACCGCTACTGATGTCCGGCCCCGTCACCTGTGTGTCGTCTGGTGCTGCAGAACATCGCTGGCCTGGTGCGGTCAAAGACATCAGCCGTAAGGGCGGGGGATAAGCGCGGCTCCGTTTGTTCCTGATAGGCTGCGCAGCCAAATGGGGAGGGGATCAGGATGGCCCAGAAAGTCAGCGTCCTGCTGCTGTGCGACCTTCACGCCGATGGTGTTACCGAGGCTGTGGAGACGCTTTCGTTCGCGATCGGCGGCACGTCGTATGAGATCGATGTGTGCGCGGCTCACGCCCAGGAGTTCCGGGACACATTGCAGCCGTTCACCGAGCATGCCCGCCGGACCCGGGCGGGCAGCCAGCGTCACCGCAGCCGCAGCATCTCCGACCGGGCGCGCACAGCCGAGATCCGGGCCTGGGCCAAGGAGCGCGGGCATCAGATCAGCGAGCGGGGCCGTATCCCCGCCGCGGTCGTCACCGAGTACGAGCAGAACCACTAACCAGGCGGCCCGGCCGCGGGCGGGCACCCCGCCCGCGGCCGGCCGTCAGGCCTCTGCTGGGGCCAGGACGATGTCGAAGCGCACCCGTGCCCAGTTGCGGTCGCCGAGGTCGCGGCCATCAGGTGCTGGCGTGCCCGCTGGCTGCTGCTCGAACTGCATGACCAGGGACTCCCTGACGCCGAACACCGCGTCGCGGGTGAGTAGCTCGTCCCCGCGGACGAAGATGTGCGTCACCAGCGTGCGCTGGCCTGCGGCGCTCACCAGGAAATGCAGATGCGAAGCACGCATGGGGGAGCGGCCGGCCGCCTCCAGGAACCTGCCCACAGGACCGTCGTGCGGGATAGGGTACGGCGTCGGCGTGAGCCCCCAGAACCGGTAGCCGCCCTGGTCGTCGGTGAACAGGTGGGCGCGGGCCGCGGTCCGGTCGTCGCCGTACTGGACGTCGTAGAAGCCGTCGCTGTCGGCCTCCCACACCTCGATCCGGGCCCCGGGGACCGGCTTGCCGCTGGTGTCCATCACCGTCCCCTCGACCCAGCACGGCTGGCCGGCCGCGCCGCCCGCGATGTCCCCGCCGGGCGGGATGAGCGGGGAACCCTCGGCAAAGAATGGCCCGACGACAGTGGCCTCCGTCGCGTTGGCGTACGCCTCGTTGTTGATGGTGATCGTCTGCATCGAGACGCCGAGCACATCTGACAGCAGGATGAATTCCTGGCGCCGGCTGTCAGTGATGTGCCCGGTCTCGGTCAGGAACGTAATGGCGCGCTGCCACTCCTCCTCGGTCAGCCGGACCTCGCGCAGGAACGCGTGCAGATGCCGGGTCAGCGACTGCATCAGCTGCTTCAGCCGCGCGTCATCCGCGTTGCTGAACGAGGCGGCGACCTGCTCGGCCAGATCCTCTTCGCGGGCCTGCTGCCTGGCTGGCCCCCCGGCGGCGCCGATGCTGTGCTCGGCTGAGCTCATCTGCTGTCCTCCTCGCTCATCATGATGGTCTGGTCGGTCCCCTGCCAGGCCGCGTGTAGCAGGCGCCGCAGGACAGCGGCGGTCACTGGCCTGGGATTACCCGGCGGCACGGCCGGTGCGATGGCCTGCGCCGCAGCCGGGCAGTGGCTCACGTGGGCCGAGATGTCGGCATTGAACGTGATGTTCATCGAGCCGGCGATGTCCATCTGCCCTTCCACTCCGGCCACGATCGCATCGAGCCGCTCGGTGATAAGGCCGATCTTATGCCGTCGGCCGGACCCGGGCGCAGGCTGCGCCAGCTACCGCCCAGGGCAAGGCGGTGCAGTAGCCCGGCGTGGTCGAAGTAGTAGGTCTGCTGCCTGGTGTGGGCGACAATCGCGGCGGGGTAGGTGACGAGCAGGGTGCGCCAGACCTGCCCATCCTCGTGCCAGGGCCCGGTTTCCTCGATGACAAAGTCGGGGCGGGTGAGGAGGAACGGTGCGGCGAAGTAGTTCCAGTTGGCCTCGCCCTGCGATGTAGGCGACCTGGAAGTCGTCCCAGGGCGACTGGCGGGTCAGCCCGGCGAACGACGCCGCGGGTTGTGCTCGACGTGGTCCGCTACGAAGGCTCCTACGATGTATCCGTATTCGCCGGGAAGGGGTCGATCACCCCGGACCGGTGGACCATCGACCCGGCCGCGGGCCGGGTGACCCGGGAGCGTCTTGATGACCGGCACCAGGAGGAATCAGCGATGACCGACCCCGGCCCGGAGCACCAGGCGGGTATCACCACCAAGCTCAGCCCCAGGTCCGTGGCGGACACGGTCGCGCGTTTCACCGGCATGGTCGACGCGAAGGGGATGCGCCTTTTCGCGGTGATCGACCAGAGGGCCGAGGCGCGCCAGGCCGGGCTCGAGCTGCGCGACACCACACTGGTGCTGTTCGGCAGCCCGGCCGCAGGCACCCCGGTGATGGTTGCGGCGCCGCTGTCCGCACTCGACCTGCCGCTCAAGGTCCTGATCTGGGACGACGCCGGACAGACCAAGGTCTCCTACTGGGCCCCCGCCACGCTCGCCGCCCGCTACCAGCTCAGCGCTGACCTGGCGGGAAAGCTGGCCGGCATCGACCCGCTCACCGACGCGCTCATCGCCCCTTAAAGCGCCGGTCAGGTAACTCGGTCGGCTGGCCACCGCCGCCGGGACAGCGGTCAGTGCACCCGCCCGCGAGGTGGACTGCTGCCTGCTGGCGCTATTAGCGGCCGCCGTGGACTGGTATGACGGTGACGGTGGGGCCGTCGTCGGACAGGTCGATCCGGGAGAAGGCGGCCCCCGGTACTGCCTGGAACTCCTGCGTGCTGGTGATGTCCGCGCGGTAGGAGGCGGCGGGGGAGACCCAGACGGGCACGGTTCCCAGGGTGCCGAGAGCCGCGTGGTGGTTGTGGCCGCAGACGATGAGCCGCACATCGGAGCCTACGATCGCGTCGCGGAGGCGTTCCGGGTTACGCAGTCTGATCCGGGACATCGGCTGGATCGGTGACGGGACCGGCGGGTGGTGCAGGACCACGACGGTGCCGTCGGGCGCTGCCGTCTCGATCCCGGACCGGAGGTAGCCGAGCGTCTGGTCGTCGAGTTCGCCGTAGCTTTCGCCGGGGACCGTGGAGTCGAGGGCGATGATGCGCAGGCCGTCCCGCCAGTGGGTCTGGTTCAGCGGGCCGTGGCCTGCCCCGCCGTGCAGGTGGCGGCGGAACGTGTCGCGGTCATCGTGGTTGCCTGGCACGTAGATGACGCTCGCCCCGGTCCGCTGGGCGGTTTCGGCGAAGATCCCAGCGAGGTCGTCATAGCAGGCGCCCTCCCCGGCGTCCGCCAGGTCGCCGGTCAGCAGGAAGGCGGCAGGCCGGAGGCCGGACGCCTCCACCAGGCGCAGGCCGCTGAGCAGGTTGTCCCGGGGCCGGACGCCTGGTGGCAGCCACCCGCTGCCGGTCAGATGAATGTCGGAGATCTGCACCAGCAGGTAGGAAGCCACCACGAACCCTTTCTGGAAAGGACCTATGCCCCGATCCGAGCACCGAGGACGGTCCGCTGGTGATCAAATGTCATTCGCTCACCTCACTGAGGCCGAAAATTCATCCCGGTGCCGCCGCGGTGCGTCATCCTCGTGCCGCCGCGGCGCGTATGCCGATCGGCCTATCCGATGCGGCAAATGTCCGGCCGCCGGGCAGATGTGTGGCTGGCCTGCCGACCCTAGCGTCGCTGGTGTCGGGGATTTACCCAGGCCACTCACATGGAGGGCAGCATGACCAGCACCGCGCGTCTACCCATCCCGGCTCGGCGCTCCGAGCCGAAAGCCACCCTGATCGCGATCGGCGTGGCCGCCCTGGCAGGCATCGTGGCGTGCCTGATCATCGCCACCGTGGCCAAGGCAGCCGGGGTTCCTGGCCGCTTCGCCCCCCTGTCCACCTATCCCGCGCTCGTCGTCGTCGGCGTGACCGCCGGGGCGCTGGGCTGGAACATGGTCCGGCACCGCAGCGCTGACCCGCACCGTACGCTCACCTGGCTGATTCCGGTCGTCCTGGTCCTCAGCTTCCTCCCGGATCTGCTCGTCGGGGCGACCAGGGCCCTGTCCCACACCACCTGGGGTGGGGTGGCCGCGCTCATGCTGATGCACCTCGCGGTCACTGCCGCCGCCGTAGCGAGCTACCGCCGCTTCCTGCCCGTCAGCAGCGCCAGTGCGCTGACGCGTGCGGACGCCTGATGAGGGCTACCGGGCATGCCACCGGGGGACAATGCCCAGCATGAGGGTGCTCACGCCAGCCGAGGACCCAGCGCGCCGCCCCCGGGCCCGCTGGGTCTTCGACGCGCTGGTCACCCTGCTGGCCGTGGTTTCCGCGGTGCCGTTCACACTGCACGAGGACGCCCACCCGCACCCGGCCACGATCCCCGTGCTGGCCTTCGTGGCCCTGCCGCTGCTGGTCCGCCGGATCTGGCCGATCCCGGTGTTCGGCTTCGTCGTGGCCGCTAGCGCCGTTTCCGGGCTGGTGCCGTATATCCATGCGATCAACAGCCTGGCCGTGCTGATCGCCATGTACACCGTGGCGTCCGTCCGGCCCCGCCGGGACGCGCTCGTGTGCGCCGCCGTGCTCGAGCTGACCATGGTCGCCGCGGTGATCCGGGTCGCCGGCGGGGCCTGGGGGACCGACGTCATCTTCCTGTCCGGCCTGGTCGCCGCGGCGCTCAGCCTCGGCCTGTACTCCGGCACCCGCCGCGCTTACCTTGCCGAGCTGCGAGATCGCGCTGAACGGCTGGAACGCGAGCGAGACCAGCAAGGCGCACTGGCCGCGGCGGCCGAGCGCGCGCGGATCGCCCGCGAGATGCACGACATCGTCGCTCATCACCTCACCGTCATGGTCACCCTGAGCGACGCTGCGATTGCCGCGTCAGCCGCCTCCCCGGAGCGTGCCGCCGAGGTCATGCGCAGCGTGTCGGCGACGGGTCGGCGGGCGCTCGCCGATACCCGCCGGCTCGTCGGCGTCCTACGCCAGCGCTCCGGCCCTGATCCGGGCGAGGGGCTGCAGCCGGTACCCGGCCTGGCCCAGCTCGACATGCTCATCGAGCAGGTCCGGTCCGCCGGGCTGGCCACCACGCTGGAGATCGACGGTACCGCCGTCCCCGACCTGCCGCCCGGGCTGCAGCTGACGGTGTACCGGCTCGTGCAGGAGGCCCTGACCAACACCCTCAAGCACGGCGGGGCTGGTGCCCGGGCTTCGGTGCGGCTGCACTACCTGCCCGGTGAGCTGCACGTCGACATCGACGATGACGGAGTGGGCGCGGCCGCCCCCGCGTCCGCACCCGCTGGTAGTGGCCTGGCCGGCATGCGCGGAACGGGTCCACGCCTACGGCGGTGACGTGCAGGTCGGCCCGCGCCAGCCCGGAGGCTGGACGGTCTCCGCGCGGCTGCGCCTGGACGACGGCGGCATCACGTGATCCGGGTCCTGCTGATCGACGACCAGTCCCTGCTCCGGATGGGATTCCGGCTGATCCTGGAAGCTGAGCCGGACATCGAGGTCGTCGGGGAAGCCGCCGACGGGGCGACCGGGGTCAGCATGGCCTCGGCGCTGCGCCCCGACGTGGTGCTCATGGATGTCCGGATGCCCGGCATGGACGGAATCCAGGCGACCGCGTCGATCACCGCGGCTGGCCCGGCCAGCAAGGTCCTCATCCTCACTACCTTCGATCTGGACCAGTATGTGTTCGCCGGGCTCAAAGCGGGCGCCAGCGGTTTCCTGCTCAAGGACGCGCCCCCCGCTGACCTGCTCACGGCTATCCGCACGGTGGCCGCCGGGGACGCGGTCCTCGCCCCGAGCGCGACCCGGCGGCTCATCGACCAGTTCGTGCCCCTGCTCCCCGATCCCGGCCTGCGAGCTGAGCGCGAGGCCCTGCTCAGCAAGCTCACCGAGCGGGAACAAACCGTCTTCACCCAGCTCGCGGCCGGGCGATCCAACCGCGAAATCGCCGCTGAGCTGCACCTTTCCGAGGGCACCGTCAAGATCCACGTCGGGCGGATCCTGGCCAAGCTCGACCTCCGCGACCGCGTCCAAGCCGTCGTACTGGCCTACGAATCCGGCCTGATCACCCCGGGCGGCTGAGCCGCCTCCGCGACCGTGTCCAAGCCGTCGTGCTGGCCTACGAATCCGGCCTGATCACCCCGGGCGGCTGAGCCGCCTCCGCGAGTGATCATCCGGTTTCGCGGTATCCTGCCCGGTCAGGCCGGTACGGGCTAGCAGCACAGCCCGGCGCCGGTCTACATCGTGCAGAGCACGTTCCGCGGCGGCGTCTGCTCCAACGGCGGTGCGCTCAGCAGCATCGGCGAGTCCTGGGTGGTGCTCAACAGCGTCATGACCGGGAACCAGGCCATCGGCTTTGGCGCCAACCCGGCCGCCTCCGGCACCCCCGGCGGTGGCAGCGGCGCGGCCATCTACACCGACGGCGACTCCTACGACGTGACGGTGGCCGCCGTCACTCAGGCTGCGGTCACGCTGGCCGCCGTCACTCAGGCTGCGGTCAGGCGCCAGCGTGCAGGTAGGAAGCCCAGAGGAACGGCTCGGCGCGCAGGCTGTCGCGCAGCGGGCGGATGGTGGCGTGCAGCGCCCGGGAGGCACCGCTGGTATCGAAGGTGCGCGGCCGGCCTGGAGCCGGTTGTAGAACTCGCTGGCCACACGCACCGCGGTCGGGTCGCTGGTCTGCCACAGGGTCCCGATTACATGCGGGTACCCGGCGAGCTGGAGCGCTGAGGCCAGCTGGATGGCCTCGTCCAGCAGGGCCTCGGATGGATTGCGGGAAGTACGGCACGCGGACAGGTAAGCCAGCTGGGCCCGGTCGAGGTGCAGCGCGGCGAGGCTGATGATCAGGAGCGGGTCGGTGGCGTGATCATCCAGCAGGATTCGGGCGTGCGCCGGGCGGGCTGGATCGATGGCAGCATGGCACGCGAAGTGGGCGATCCCCGCCGTGGCGAGGTGGGCGAGCACGGTGGCCCTGGCTGGCCGGTCTGGCCCGGCCGGCTTGCCCTCTCCGGCCGGCTTGCCTTCCCCGGCCAGGGATGCCAGCAGGAGGGTCGGCTGGGGCAGCCGCCCGGCCAGCATGGCCGCTTCCTCGGCCACGTTCGGCAGCGGGGCCGCTCCCGGGGTGGTGGGCATGGCGACGATGAGGCTCTCCGCTGGCCCCGCGGGCTGGGCGTCCTCCCGGGCCCGGGCGAGCGCGCGGGCCCGGGCGAGCGCGCGGACGGTCGGCGTATAGGAGGAGACCGTGCGGTCAAGGACGCTGCGGCTGCCGGGCGCCCGGTGGTAGCCGGCGGCGTGCAGGGGCAGCGCGCCAAGCTGGCCGCCGGGCGCCCACCACACATGCGGCCAGTCCGTTCCCGCCGCAGGCGTCTGCGTGTAGCCGAGGTGGCGCAGGACCGGCTCGGCCGTTGTATCCCAGAGCCACTCCAGAACGCCGCTTAGCACATCCTGCGCGCGGTCCCGGGCCTCGCGGCCCGCATGCGGCTCAGTGAATGCGCCCAGTGCCCGATAGAAGGCACCGACCTTCTCGGCCAGGGTGGCCAGGGCGAGGCCGGGCAGTGGGAGATGAGTGATGGCGCTCGTGGTGATGACGATCGCGGCGCTGCCATAGACGCTGGCGTTCAGCACCACGACTGGCCCGGGCGACGCGTGCAGGGTGAGCTGCTCCGGCTCGGGGGGCAACAGGAAGTCCGCGAAGCCCGCCAGGCTGCGGATCTCGGCCAGGACGGCGGCGAACTCGGCGCCGTGGTCGGCGCCCGGCTCCAGCGGGTCACCGGGGGAGCCGTGACCGGCCTGCTCGGCCTGCTCGGCCTGCTCGGCCGGGTCAAGCTGATCGCGAAGCCGGCGGAACCGGGCGGCCAGGCCCGGGTGCCGCGCCCGCAGCTCGCGGAGGTCCCCGTGCGCGTCGATCGCCTGGCTCAGCAGCACGGACCGGCCAAGTTCGAGCAGGCCCAGGGCCTGGGCTGCGCAGCCGGGCGCGCCCAGGCGGAGCGTCATGGCGGCGGCATCACTGGCGAGCGAGGTGAAGCCGCCCAGGGCGTGCTCCTGATCTGGCCAGGCTGAACTCGCGGGGCGCGATCTGCGGCAGCAGGTGCACGGCCGCGCTCAGCAGGCTCGCCGCCAGCGCTGGATCCCGCTCCGCGGCCAGGGTAGCGCCTGCCCTCGCGGCCCGGGCCCGGGTCAACGGGGGCGCCAGGCTCATCGCCGCCGCCTGCACGAATGCCTTGAGCGCGGCCGCCGCGTGATGGTCTTCACCGGTCCGTTCGAACGTGGTGCGCAGTGCGTTCCCCAGGTTCAGCAGGCGCCCCGCCTGGGCCGGGTGGCCGGGTGGGCTCTCCTGGACGGCCCGGGTGGCGACGGCTATGGCCGCACCGAGGCCGTTCACTCTGCGCGCGGCCTGGATGGCGGTGATGGCCCGGTAGAGGTCGGCTGGATCGGCCGTCCGCCGGTACCGGCTCAGCAGGGCGACGCCAAGGCCGGAAGGCATGCCTTCGCGGTCAGGGTGGTCAGTGGGGTCAGCCGGAGTGGCCGCGGCGTCATCGTGACCGGCCACGATGACCTGCTCGAGGCAGGCCGGGGAACCAGGCCGGTCGTTGCGGATCCGCAGCGCGACCCTGAAGCTGGGGTCCATTCCGCCGCCAGCATCGCCGACGTGCATCAGCTGCGCCGGGGCGCTGATGGCGTGGCTGGATTCCGGTTCGCCCACCGCCTCGGCGGCCTGCACATCCGCCACGGCCAGCGGCGCGGACAGGTAGCTGAGTGCACGCCGCTGCGGATCACCCAGCATCGGGTAATCGTCCGGAGCAGCAAACGGCACCGGGTAATCGTCCGGGGCGGTAAACGGCACCGGGTAATCGTCCGGGGCGGTAAACGGCTGAGTGGCCATGGCGGGACCTCCAGATACTCTCCGGCGCCGCGCACAGGCGGCGGCGATGCACATGACGCCCAGGGCGCCGGTCACGAAGGCAGAGGCCTCGAAGATGCCGTGAGCCCGGCTGAGCAGGCCGAAGCCGAGGGCGGTCGGGACGAAGAGGCCGTATCCGATGGTGCTGACCACCGATGAGGTCCCGGCCCTGATGTTCGACGGCATCGCGTCGTGCAGGTAGCGGGTCAGCGCGATGTTCAAGACAGTGATCCCGATGATCGCGGCCACCTGGGCGCCGATCACCATGGCCGGGGCTCTGATGAACAGCCCGCCGGTGATCGCGAGGGTGCCGAACCCGGCCATCAGCACCGTGCGGCGGTTCCGCAGCAGGTTGGCGAGGGCGCCGCCGCTCCAGGCGCCGGAGTACAGGAGCGCGCAGCACGGGCCGTACCAGACCATGGGCAGGGCCAGGCCGAGATACCAGAGCTGGCAGAACTCGATCAGCAGGCGCATGGCCAGGCAGTTGGCCACCAGGGCGACGATGATCCAGGCGACGTTGGCCCTGGTCGCGCCGTGCAGTATCTGGCCAAGGTGAGCGGGCAGGCGCGTTGGCGGCGCCGCGCGGTGCAGGCCAGGCTCGCGGAACCGGTACAGGGTGAGGAACGCGCAGCAGGTGAACGGGATCGTCAGGAAATAGGCGAGGCGCAGGCTGGCGAATCGCGTCACGCCCATGCTGAGCAGCGCACCCGTGATAAATGCGGCGGAGTTGAACATCTGCACCCGGCCGTAATAGTGCTCGAAGCCGTCAGCCGAGCCCGTCTCCTCCAGGACCAGGTCGTAAGTCACGGCATCGTAGGTTCCTGCGTAGGCCGCGTAGAAAAGGCCCCAGGCCGAGATCCCGGCGGCGTACATCGCGAGGCCATGGCTGAGCCCGCATACCAGGGAACTGACGACGAGCGCGCAGGTGGCGAGGTAGAGCACGCCCTTACGGCTCCACCGGTCGGCGAGAATGCCGAGCGGAATGGTAGCCATCATCATGACCACGATGTACACCATCGTGGCGACGGTGATGAGATAGTCACTCATGCCGATGGACCGCATGAAGAGTTTTTCGATCGGGTACCACAGCGCAAAGCCATGGATGAATCCGGTCGCATACAGCGGGCGCAGGCGTTTCTCGAGCTGGCGCGTTCCGGGCTGGCGTTCGGCGAGTGGCGGGGCGGCCAGTGTGCTGGTCATGGCGCGCCCCGGCACCGCTGCAGCTCCCGGCCGTCGGCCGGCCCGTGCCCCCGGTCCCGCATACGGCGCCCTCCGGTAGCTGGCAGGCAGCGGTTCCCGCGGCCTGGAACTGCACGGCAAGCGTGCGCCGCCCGTATTGCACCCGCCTTGATGCCGGCCTTGCACCCCAGGTCACAGCGGCAGCGAGGCGGCCACGGGAGTGGCGGCGAGCCTCAGCCCGGCGCAGCGGGTGGCCGTGGCTGCTGTCCCAGGGCCAGAAGACGCCGCTGTCCTGGCGCTGGCCGTGGCTGCTGTCCCAGGGCCAGAAGGCGCCGCTGTCCCAGCGCCAGAAGGCGCCGCTGTCCCAGCGCCAGAAGGCGCCGCTGTCCCAGTGCCGGATGCGGACCGCGGCCCGTGCTGTCTAGAATCGGCTTCTAGTATTTGCTTATGATTGGCGGGAGGTGATCGGCATGGCGGAACGTAAGAGCCCAACAGCGGTGCTGCACCAAGGCCCCCGCGCGCTGAGCGAGGCGCAGGTACGCGAGATCGAGGAGTCCGATCTGGCGGGAGTGCTCGACGTCGATATCGACGACGTCATCGAGTACGTCCATAAGGACCTGAAGTCGCTGCCGGACTTTACGACGCTGTACCGCAAGTACCTGAAGCAGCGGTGGGATGTGTACGAGCTCGACTTCAGCCAGGACAAGATCGACTGGCTGGAAAAGATGACCGAGGACGAGCGGCAGTCGTTCATGGCCATCGCGTCCGGGTTCCACCATGGTGAGCGGCAGGTGGAGATCGAGCTGCCGGTGTTCATGATCGGTGCCAGTGAGGAGGAGAAGCTGCACATCGCCGCGCAGATCGAGGACGAGGCGCGGCATACGGTCTTCTTCGACCGGTTCTACCGCGAGGTCGTCGGCCTGGCGGGTGACGGCATCATGGACATTCTCGACGCGTCGTTCCCGTGGGTGTCGGAGACGTTCGTCGGGCCGTTCGGGCTGCTGGCCTACCAGGCGGACGAGGTGCGCCGGAATCCCTACGATGAGCGGGCGCGGGTGCGCTACGGCACGAACTACTTCCTGTGGATCGAGGGCGTGCTTGCGCTGTCGGTCATGAAGGTGACCCTGTCCTACGCCCGCTGGCGCGGGTTCTTGCCGGCGTATTACACCGGCTTCACGGCGACCTGCCGGGATGAGTCCCGGCACGTCCAGGGGGGCATGCGCTACCTGCAGCACGCGGTCCGCAAGGACCCGACGATGATCAACGAGATCCACGCCACCTTGCGGACGATCTTGTCGCTGTCCGGGGTGGCCAGCCGGGAGATCGTCTATGAGCCGCTGGGCTGGACCGAGGGCGAGGTGCGGATCCTGTTCGTTCAGCAGCTGCGCCGCAAGCTGAACGACGTCGGGATCGGGCTCACTCCCGATCTCGAGGACATGCTCCAGCGGGTACAGCCCGTGCTGGCCGGCGGGTGAGCCGTGACGGAGCCGGCGTTCTTCAGCAAGCAGTGGGCCGACGAGGTCCGCGCCGCCCTGGCGGCCGGGCCCCCGGCGCAGGCCCGGGCGGGCAAGCTGCCGATGTACTGGGACTTCTTCGAGAAGATCAAGGGCAAGTACCCGGCGTCGTGGGCGCTCGGGTGCCGGGACCTGGCCGCGGGGCCCGGCGAGGGGCTGAGGTACCTGTTCGTCCAGTGGCACGATGGCACCGCCACCGACTGCCACGTCATCGGGCCGGGCGACCCGCCCGGGGCCACCTACGTACTCGCGATGGACTACCCGGACTGGAAGGCGCTGCACGAGGGCTACGACGCGCAGCGCACGGTCATGTACCGCAAGATGCTGCTCGAGGACGGCGACCTGCTCGAGTTCTTCAAGGCCATCTACTTCTTCGTGGAGTGCCTCGCCGTCATCGCCGCAGTGCCAGCCAGCTACCCCGAGCTCACCGCGCGGTAGCCACTTCCTGCTCTACCGCCTCGTCGGTCGCTACGAGTTTCCTGGTGATCTGGCCGAGCAGCCGGTGCAACTCCGGGCTTCGTTCGGGTTCCCACCCGGCGCACAGGCGGTCGATCCCCGCCTCCCGCACCTCGTCCAGGCGGGCGGCGGCCTGCTCGCCCACCGGGGTGAGCGCTACGGTGCCGCTGGCCTGGGCGCCGTCCCCCTCGGGCGGCCCGGCCACGCCACCGATGGTGACGTACCCGTCGGCAAGGAGCGCGGTCAGCCGGGCGCGGAGATGGGCGGTGCTGATGCCGAGTGCCTGGGCCAGCTCCACCTGCGTGATCGGGCCGTGGTCGGAGATGCGGAAGAGCAGCCAGCAGTCCCGGGGGCTCACCGGCACGCTGGCCGCCGCGGCCAGGTGCTGGTAGACCTGTGCCCGGCGCTCGCGACCGAAGAGCGAGAACAGCGCGCGCTCCATCTCCTGAGAGGAGTCGCGGACGGCCGGTATGGCCGTGGGGGCGGTGCTGTCCACGGGGTCCACGGCCCGCGTGGTTTCCCGTAGCGGCAGCTCTTTCAGCAGGAAGGTCAGGCAGAAGGCCAGCGCACCGACGGGCACCGCGTACAGGAACACCGTGTGCAGGGCCTGGGCGTACCCGCTGATGTAGCCGGACCGGATCGCCGCGGGCAGGTGCTCGAGCACGGCCGGGCTGGCCCCGCCGGACGCGCTGATCCCGGCGGGCAGCGACACCCCGTGCAGGGCGCGGGCGAGGTCGCCGATGAGCTCGTTGGCGAAGACGGCGCCGAAGACCGCGGTGCCGAACGAGCCGCCGATGGAGCGGAAGAACGTGGCACCCGACGTGGCGGCGCCCAGGTCGGAATAGTCCACCGCGTTCTGCACCGCGATGACCAGCACCTGCATGGACGCGCCGATGCCCACGCCGAGCACGAAGAGGTACAGCGACACGAGCCAGAAGCTCGTCTGCGTGCCCATCCGGGACAGCAGGTACAGCCCGACGGTCATCGTGGCTGTGCCCACGATCGGGAAGATCTTGTATCGGCCCCACCGGCTGACGAGCTGGCCGGTGCCGATGGAGGTGAGCAGCAGCCCGAGCATCATCGGCAGCAGGCGCAGCCCGGACAGCGTCGGCGAGACCCCCCGGACGACCTGCATGTACTGCGGCAGGTAGGCCAGCGCGCCGAACATGGCGAAGCCGACGGCGAAGCCGATCACGCTGGTGGAGCTGAAGACCCGGTTGGTGAACAGGTGCAGCGGCAGGACCGGCTCGGCGGCCCGCCGTTCCACCGCGACGAAGGCGGCCGTGCAGACGACGGCGAGCACGCCCAGGCCGATGATCGGGAACGAGCCCCAGGCGTAGGTGGTGCCGCCGAGCGAGGTGAGCAGCACCAGGCAGGTTGCGGCCGCGCCGATCAGCACGGTGCCGGCGTAGTCGATGACGTGGCGGGCCGTGCTCAGCCGGCTGGGCAGCACCACCGCGGTCACCACCAGGGCGACGGCGCCGATCGGCAGGTTGATGTAGAAGACCCATCGCCAGGACAGGTTGTCTACGAAGAAGCCGCCGATCAGCGGCCCAAGCACGCTGGCGACGCCGAAGGTGGCACCGAAAATGCCCTGATAGCGGCCGCGCTCCCGGGGCGGGACGACGTCCCCGACAATGGTCTGCGCGCCGACGATCAGGCCGCCACCGCCGAGCCCCTGGATGGCGCGGAACACGATCAGCTCGATCATCGAATGCGCGAACCCGGACAGCGCGGAGCCGATCAGGAAGATGACGATCGAGGCCTGGAAGAACCTCTTCCGGCCGTACATGTCACCGAGCTTCCCCCACAGCGGCGTGGACACCGTGGAGGCGAGCAGGTAGGCCGTGACGACCCAGGACAGGTGCGACAGCCCGTGCAGGTCGCCCGCGATCGTCGGCAGCGCCGTCGCGACGATTGTCTGGTCGAGCGCGGCCAGCAGCATCCCGAGCAGCAGGGCACCGATGACCACCAGCACCCGCCGCCGATCGATGGTCTGCGGCGGCCCGGCCGGCACCGTCTGGGCATCCGGGCCGGCCGTCACGCCGTGCTCACCTTGGCATCCGCACTGGCCGTCATGCCGCGCTCACCCCACCTCGGTCGCCCCTGCGGCTACGCCCAGGTGTGCCCTTATCACTGTTGGTCGTATCGAGCTCATCATGGCACAGCAGCGCCGGGCGGGGCTGCTCCCGGACCCGCTGCTGGCCTGCGGCTACCCGGCCTGCGCCGGGGCCGCGAGCGACCGGTCGAGCCAGCTGCGCAACGCGGCGACGGGCGCGGCCCCGGCCTGCCGGGCCACGACCTTGCCGTCCCGGATGACCATCAGCGTGGGGATGGCCTGCACCTCGAACCGCTGCTGCAGCCGGGGCGACTCATCCACGTTGACCTTGACCAGCTTGATCTTGCCCCGCCGCTCCGTGGCCAGCTCGGCCAGGGCCGGGCTGACCATCCGGCACGGCCCGCACCACGGCGCCCAGAAGTCGACCAGGACCGGGATGGCCGCCTTCTCGGCGATCTCGGCGAAGTCCGCGTCGCCCGCGTCAACGATCCAGGGCAGCGGCTGGTGGCAGTGGCCACACCGCGGTATGCCGTCGGCCACTGCCGGAACCCGGTTCCGGCGCCCGCAGTCCGGGCACTTGATGATCGCGTCTGACATGATCCGGGCCACCCTTCATCCCGTTGCTTACCAGTAGCCAACCACCCAGTCCACTGCCCGCATACCCAACACCGTGCCCGGCCAGGTTCACATCGCCCGTTCAGGTAGGCCCGGCCGGGACCGGTGGACGACCGGATGACCAGCGAGGTGGGCATCATGATCTGCTTGCCAGCCGACGGTAGAGTCAAGGCAATCGATTGCCAGGAGGACCTGGATGCCCCGCATCAGTTACGTCGATCCGAGCACGGTCACCGATCCGGTCCTGGCGGCCGCCCTGGCGGACTCACGGACCTACGGGACGCCGCGGCTGGAGAGCCAGGCGATCCGGGCGCACGTGCCTGCGGTGCTCCGCACGTTCGCGGACTCCTGGCGCCAGGTGTTCCGCGAAGGCGTCCTGGATCACCGGATCAAGGAGCTGGCCCGCGTCTACGTGGCGAAATCCCTCGACTGCGGGTACTGCGCTGGCCAGCGGTCACACATCGGGGCCGAGCAGGGGCTGACTGAGCGTGAGTTCGACGATCTCATCGACTTCCGCAGGTCCGACCGGTATGACGCGCGCGAGCGGGCCGCGCTGCGCTGGGCCGAAGCGATCGCCTGGGACCCCGGCAGCGCCGATGACGATCTGTGGGCGGAGCTGCACGCCCACTTCACCGAGCCCGAGCTGGTCGAGCTGGGGTACTTCATCGGCCTCACCATGGGCCAGCAGCGGTTCCTCAAGACGCTCCAGATCAAGCACGGCGAACTCGGCACGGACAGCCTGGCGGGCCTGGCCCCCGAGGTGGCCCGGGAGCTGGCCGCGGCCGACGCGCACCCGGCCGGCTGAGCCGGGACCAGCACACCAGCCGGGACGGCACACCAGCGGACCGGAGCCGACCGGCACGTCAGCCGGGGGGCGGCAACGGGAACCGCAGCAGGGCCGCCACGTCCAGGGCCAGCTCCTTCTCGGTGGAGATATGCCTGGTGGTACCGCGCGCCTGCGGAGCTCCCGGGTCCACAGCTACGCGATCGGGCGATGTGCGGCAGGCCGGCAACGGCCAGCCTGGGCTGTACCGGTCGGATTCCGAGTAACGCGGGGAGCAGGCGTGTTGCAAGCCCGGTTCAATCTGGTCACCGCCGATCCGCTCCGGCTGGCTGACTCGGTCAAGTTCATGGAGACCGAGGTCCGCCCCCGGATCGAGAACGTGAGCGGCAGCCTGGGACTGTCGCTGTTCGCGAACCCGGAGCTCGGGGTGGCGGTACTCGAGTCATTCTGGGCCTCGCGCGAGGCGCTGGTGCTGAGCGAGACCACGGCCTCCCCGAAACGCCGCGAGGCGGTGCGCCTGGGGAAAGGGACCGTCACCGTCGAGCGCTACCGGGTCCCAGTGTTCGAGCGGGAGGCCCCGCTGGTCACCGGGGCGGGAGTCCGGCTGACCCGGATGGACGTGGAGCCGTCCCGGGTCGAGGACACGGTGGAAGTGTACGGCGAGACCACGGTCCCGTGGCTGGCTGATACCGAGGGCTTCTGCAGCGCGCTGCTGCTGGTCAACCGGGGCAGCGGGCATTCGATCTGCGAGACGATATGGCAGGACTCCCAGGCGCTGGCCGCGAGCCGCAGCGCCGCCGCGGCTATCCGCGTGCAGCTGGTCGAGGAGACCAGCGCGCTGATCCGGGCCGTGGAGGAATACGGCCTCGTTTTCAGCTCCGCGCGGAAGGGCTGACCGGCTCGTCCAGGGCTGGGCAGTCCACCTCCAGGGCCAGGCCCGCCTTCTCGATCGCGGCGCGGAAAACGCCCGCGGCATGCTCGTCGGCGAAGCCGTCGCCGGGAGCGGCCTGCTGCCCGCTCACGGCGGGGATGTGCCTGAACCGTCGCTGCCCGGCTGACCGGTCACGGGGGCGGGGACGAGCGCATCCGGGATGCTGCGGTGCAGCTCGAGCCCGGTCAGGGCGATGGCCAGGACGCTGCTGGCCGGGCCGTTGCCGGTGACGACCCGCAGTGGGGTCCCCAAGATCTGGCCCTGCCGGTGATAGGACGTCAGCAGCGCCACCCCGACCGAGCCGAGATGGTCCACTCCGGACAGGTCGACCACCAGCGGCGCCGGGGCAACGGCCGCGCTGATGGCGTCCGCGAGATACCGGTCCAGGCGTGGGCCGGTGGCCATGTCGATCTCACCGCTCAGGTGCAGGATGACGGCGCCATCCCGGACTTCCTGCTCCGCCAGGAGCAGGAAGTCGCCGCCGCTGCGCGGGGCCGTGGCCGGCGAGGCCGGCCGGGGGCTGGCCGGCAGGCTGTAGACGATCTCGTCCAGCCGCTGCCGGAGCGTGGCGGACGCCTGAGCGTCCCCGCCGACTGCGGCCACCAGCCGTTCGGCCAGCTCCCGCAGCTTGATGTTCGAGCGCTGTGACTGCCAGCTGAGCAGGGCAAACGCTGCCTCGGCGTTCAGGCCGTAGACGAGCATTAGTGCGCCCTTGGCTTGCTCGATGGTGGCGCGTGAGGCCACCACCCGGCGTATGGTGCTCGCCACGTCCTGCGGCTTGGCCCTGGCCCGTGGCTCGGCCAGGCCGACGAGCCCGACGAGATAGCCGCAGATACCCGTGACCGTGCCGCCGGCGTCAAAGGTGCCTTCCCCGGTGATGAGGGCCCAGCGCAACCCGGCCGAGCAGTCGGCGGCCCGGTACAGGAAGCTGAAGAGCTTCCCATCGTGCAGGCACCGCTGCAGCAGCTGCTCGGCGTGCCGCCGGTCGGCGGACTGCGCGTTGGCCAGCAGCAGTGCGGTCGTCGGGACGACGTCCCCGCGGCGCAAGCCGTGCAGGGCGTAGACCCCATCGGACCACTGCCAGGTATCACTGCCCGCCGCGTAGCGGTAGCTGCCCACCTGGCTTGCCGGACGGGCAAGCCCGCTGCCCCGTGCCATCGGTGCGCTTTCCTGGTCCGGGCTCAGCAGAGCCACTCTTTCGCAGCGCCGTGCCGTCGCCGCGTACATACCCGCGCCACATCGCCGCGCGAGCCGGACATGGCTCGTCGTTTGCTCTCTCGCCCGCGCACCTTTAGGTTCCAGGGAATCTGGGCCGCCACAGCACACCTCCGACGCGGCGTGTTGGGGACAGCGTGCTTCCTCGCTGTCGTCACCTGGCCGCACCGAGGTGGGCCCGGCCAGTCGTGGCGTCCCCAGGTACCGGGCTACGGACCATCATGGAGTCGCGCGAAACCCCATGAAACCATCGCCGCAGGCAGGCACGCAAGCGTGGTGCGCTGCGCATTGCCCGCAGAGTTTTCCTCATATCTTCCGCATCGGCAGGGCCAGGCTCACCGGATCTGCCGGCGCCTGCCCGGTAAGGCTCGATCTGAGGCTCTTACCGGGTCTTATTCCTCAGGTAACCGGGTCTTATCCCCCGGGTAAATGGCGGGTCATTAGCTGGTCCGGCCGGGCTCAGGCGGCCTGCGCCGGGTGCGTACGACGTCCGCCGCGTCGGTGTGTGCGTATCCGGCCACTTCTGTTTCCTTTCCCTAACCCGCCGGGCTGAGCGACCCGTGGTAGCGGCTGCTGCGTTTCGCCGAGGTGCTCCGGCTGCCCCGGCCACCCCGGCCGCCCCGGAGCGGCGGTGGTGACCCCGCCTGGTGGCACAGGGTCGTCGCGGGGATGCCACTGAGCCACGCTGGGCGCAGGGCGCTGCGGTCGGCCTCGACCAGGCCACCCCAGATGCCGTACTGGCCGACACCACGCCAGTGCCGCAGCGACAGCTCCAGGCACTCGGCCCGTACTGGGCATACCGCGCAGACAGCGAGGGCCCGGGCCGCCTCAGCTCGTGCCCCCTCCGCCGTCGCGCGGACCGGAAACCACTCGTCCGGGTCAACCGCCGGGCTGGTGCATCCGGCCAGTGGGCTCATGACGCAGATCTGGAGCTCCTCGTCGGTCATCCCGGCTGGCCCCGTGCTGTGGCCGGTGCTCTGGCCGGTGGGCGAGATGGTCATGGGGACAGCCCTCCCTTCTGGTGCCGTGCCGGGCAGCCGTACCGGCACAAGCACAGCCTGGCTGCGCCGCCGTGCCTGCGCTTCAGCCAGGTGAGTAGTCCTGATCAGCCAGGTGAATAGTCCCGGCCGCGGGCAGCGGCCGGGACGCTCACGACTAGCCGGTCTGACGATGCGGGACCTGCCGCCGGAGGGACAGCATCGAGCCTGTGCCCACCCGTCCACAGCACGAGCCCGAAGGAGGTTCCGCGATGGCGCAGCTGCCAACGCGCCGGAACACCCGCAGTATCGTCCTGGCCGACCCGACCCGCGAGTTCGAAGACATCTACGACCGGATGGGGCAGCTCATCAACTTCGCGTTCGCGGACATGGCCATGGGCCGGATGCCCGACGCACCATGGATCCCCGCGGCCGACGTCACCGAGACCGATGACGCCTACGTGATCGAGGTCGAGCTCCCCGGGGTCTCCAAGGACCAGCTCAACGTCGAAGTCAATGACCGCGACGTCGTCGTCAGTGGCGAGATCGCCGAACCGGAGGAGCGGGAGGGCCGGCGACGGCGGAAGTCGCGCCGTACCGGGCGCTTCGAGTTCCGCACCACCCTGCCAGGGGACATCGACGCGGAGAACGTGAGCGCGACCCTGTCCGATGGGGTCCTGACCGTCCGGGCGCCCAAATCGGAGGCCGCGAAACCCCGCCGGGTCGAGGTATCCGGCTGATCACGTCTCTCCTGGAGCGGCCCCGGTGGATGGTGCAAAGGATGCCCACCGGGGCCGCGGGCGTGCGCACCGGGCCGCGTGCGCGGAGAGGGCCGCGGGCGGGCGCGGAATCCACGGCTGAGGCCGGGTCCTGATAGCTGACCGTGGTTAGCTAACCGTGGGAGCTGACCGGTCAGGCCGGCGGTCTCATGCCGGGTTCTGGTAGCTGACGGTCAGCCCGCCGTCGGTGGTGTACCCGATCTGGATGACAGCGCCGTCGCGGACCTCACCGGCCAGCAGGGCGCGCCCGATCCGGGTCTCGACTTCGCGGGCGATGAACCGCCGCAGCGGGCGGGCCCCGTAGACCGGGTCGAAGCCCTGCTGGGCGATGAACCGCCGGGCCTCCTCCGTGACCTCCAGCCGCATCTGGCGGTCGGCGAGCCTGGCCCGGACATCATCGAGCATGAGATCGACGATGTGCTCGATCTCCGGCGGGGTGAGGGGCTTGAACAGCACGACGTCGTCCAGCCGGTTCAGGAACTCGGGCCGGAAGTGCGAGCGGAGCTCGGCCAGCACCCGCTCACGCGTGTCGGGCTTGATCTCGCCGCCGGCCACCGCGTCCGCCACGAGATACTCCGAGCCGACGTTGGAGGTCATGATGATGACCGTGTTCCGGAAGTCAACGGTCCGGCCCTGGGCGTCCGTGAGCCTGCCGTCGTCGAGGACCTGCAGCAGCGTGTTGAACACGTCCGGGTGCGCCTTCTCCACCTCGTCGAAGAGCACCACCGAGTAAGGCCTGCGCCGGACCGCCTCGGTGAGCTGGCCGCCTTCCTCGTAGCCGATGTAACCGGGAGGCGCCCCGACCAGGCGGCTGACCGTATGCCGCTCCTGGTACTCGCTCATGTCGATGCGGACCATGTTCTCCTCGGTGTCGAACAGGGCGGCCGGCCAGCGACTTGGCCAGCTCCGTCTTGCCGACGCCGGTCGGGCCGAGGAAGATGAACGACCCGATCGGCCGGCGCGGGTCCTTGATCCCCGACCGGGCCCGGATGATGGCGTCCGCGACCAGCTGGACCGCCTCGTCCTGGCCCACGATCCGCTCGTGCAGGATCTGGCCGAGCCGCAGCACCTTTTCCCGCTCGCCTTCCTGCAGGCGGCTGACCGGGATTCCGGTCCAGCGGGACACGATCGCGGCGATCTCCTCGTCGGTCACGACCTCGCGCAGCAGCCGCTTGCCGCCCTGCTTCTCCGCGAGCCGCGCCTCCTCCGCCTCGACCCGGCGCTGCAGCTCCGGGAGCCTGCCGAGCCGCAGCTCCGCCGCTTTGTTCAGGTCGTAATTACGCTCCGCCTGCTCCGCTTCCTGCCGGACCTGCTCCATTTCCGCGCGCAGCGCCTGCACCCGGCGCAGCGCCTGGCGCTCGGCCTCCCACTGCGCCCGCAGCGCGTCGGCCTGCGCCCGCAGGTCCGCCAGTTCCCGGCGGAGGTCCTCCAGTCGCGCCTTGCTTGCCGGGTCGCTCTCCTTGGCCAGCGCGGCCTCCTCGATCTCCAGCCGCATCACGCGCCGGGTGAGCTCGTCGAGCTCGGCGGGCATGGAGTCGATCTCGGTGCGGATCATCGCGCAGGCCTCGTCGACCAGGTCGATCGCCTTGTCCGGCAGGAACCGGTCGGAGATGTAGCGGTGGCTGAGCGTTACCGCGCTGACCAGCGCGCTATCGGCGATCTTCACGCCGTGGAAGATCTCGAGGCGCTCCCGCAGGCCGCGCAGGATCGACACGGCGTCCTCGATGGAGGGCTCGTCCACCATGACCGGCTGGAACCGGCGTTCGAGAGCCGCGTCCTTCTCGATGCGCTGGCGGTACTCGTCCAGCGTGGTCGCGCCGATCATGTGCAGCTCGCCGCGGGCCAGCATCGGCTTGAGCATGTTGCCCGCGTCCATGGCGCCTTCGGCCGCTCCCGCGCCCACCACGGTGTGCAGCTCGTCCACGAACAGCAGGATGCGTCCCTCCGCCGCCCGGACCTCGCTGAGCACGGCCTTCAGCCGCTCCTCGAACTCGCCCCGGTACTTGGCCCCGGCCACCAGGGAACCCATGTCCAGGCTGAAGATGGTCTTGTCCCGCAGTCCCTCGGGCACGTCACCGCGGGTGATCCGCTGGGCCAGGCCCTCCACGATCGCGGTCTTGCCCACGCCCGGATCGCCGATCAGGACCGGGTTGTTCTTGGTCTTCCGGGACAGGATCTGGATGACGCGCCGGATCTCGGCGTCCCGGCCGATGACCGGGTCGAGCCGGCCGCTGGCCGCGTCCGCGACCAGGTCCGTGCCGTATTTCGCGAGGGCCTCATAGGCGACCTCCGGCATGGCGGACGTCACCCGCTGGTTGCCGCGGATCTTCGTGAGCGCCTGCAGGAAACCATCCCTGGTCAGGCCCTCCTGGTGCAGCAGCCGGCCGGCCGGGTGGACGGGCCCTCCGCGAGCAGCGCCAGGATGAGGTGCTCGACCGACACGTACTCATCCTTGAGCCTGCCCGCCTCCTGCTCGGCGGTGTCGAGCAGCCGGGCCAGCCGCTGGGTCACATTGATCTGCCCAGGGCTCACGCCCGGGCCGCTGACCCGGGGGCGCTTCGCGAGCTCGGCCTCCAGCGCCGCGCGCAGCCGGTCCGGATCCACGCCTGCCTGGCTGAGCAGCCGCGGCGCGATGCCGTCGCTCTGATCGAGCAGGGCGAGCAGCAGATGCTCGCCGTCCACCTCGGTGTGCCCGTAGCGCAGGGCCTTGGTCTGCGCGTCGTGCAGCGCTTCCTGCGACTTCTGGGTCAGGCGATTCGGATCCATGGTTATCCTCCTGGCCGTCGCGGCCCCCGCAGGGCCGCCTCGAGTACCGCGATTCGGTCGAGCAGGTCGGTGACGAGCCCGATGGCCGCGTAGTTGAGCGCGAACCCGGCGCGCAGGCGCTGCATGCGGGCCACCGCGGCCAGCTGGCTGCGGGAGAACCAGAGCGCACCGGAGGGATCACGGGTGGCGTCGAGAATGCCGAGAGTGACGAGCCTGCGGACCAGGTCGGGGTGCAGGCCCGCCGCGGTGGCGAACTCCTCCAGGCTCAGCTGCTCCAGGCCCGGCCGCGGGACGGCGACCATGGCGTACTTCACGTCCCGCTCCTCGGATCGAAGTTGGATTCGGCCGCCAGCTCCTCGAACAGGCGCCGCTGGGCGCGGGAGAGCCGGGGCGGCACCATGATCATGGCCTCCGCGTACAGGTCGCCCGGCTTGCCCCGGGGATTGGGCAGGCCGCGGCCCCGGAGCCGGAGCCGCTTACCGCTCGACGTGCCCGCCGGCACCTTGACCTTGGCCTCCCCGCCCGGGGTGTCCACCGCGACCGTCGTGCCGAGCGCGGCTTCCCACGGCGCGAGCCGCAGCTGAACGTAGAGATCGCGTCGTTCGAGGCGGTATCTCGGATGGGGTGCGATCCGCACCACGAGATACAGGTCACCGTTGGGTGCGCCGTCGCTGCCGCGACCGCCCTGCCCGGTCAGCCGGATCCGCTGCCCGTCAGTGACGCCGGCCGGCACGGTGACGTCGAGCGTGGCGCGGGTGCCGCCGTCGCCGGACAGCGTGATGGTCCGGTGGGTGCCGTGGTAGGCCTCCTCGACGGTTATCTCGAGTTCAGCCTCCTGGTCGGCTCCTGGGATCGGCCCCCAGCCCCGCCCGGCCCGGCCTCCGAAGAACCCGCCGAGGAGGTCCTCGAGATCGACGTCGCCGGTGCTGTAACTGAACCCTGGGCTGCTGCGCCCAGCCCGGGCCCCGCTGCCCCGGGCCCCGCTGCCCCGGGCCCCGCTGCCCCGGGCCCCGCTGCCCCGGGCGCCGCTGCCCCGGGCGCCTGCCCCGGCCTGGGCGCGCCGCCAGGTATCCGGGTCCACGTCCGGCGGAACCTGGCGGAAGTCGGACCCGAACGCGTCGTAACGGCGCCGGTCCTGCGGGTCGGACAGGACATCGTAGGCCTCTGAGATGTCCTTGAACCGGTCCTCGGCCCCCGGATCGTGGTTGACGTCCGGGTGGTAGGTGCGGGCGAGCTTACGGTAGGCCTGCTGGATCTCCTCCTGGCTGGCGGTCCTCGGCACGCCCAGGGTCTCGTAGAAATCCCGGTCGGCGGCCATCAGCCCGACCTGGCCACCACCACCTGCGCAGGCCGCAGCTGGTGGTCCCCGTCGCCGTAGCCGGGCCGCACGACCTGGATCACCGAGCCGTCCGCGGCATCGGGATCGGGCCGGGAGGCGACAGCTTCGTGCCGGGCCGGGTCGAACATGGCGCCCCGGTCATCCCGCCGGGGGAAGCCCAGGCGGCTGAGCACACCGAGAGCCTGCTCCCGGACCGCCTCGATGCCAGCGATGATGCTCTCCGGATCGGCTCGGGAGTGGGCCAGCGCGCGATCGAGGTTGTCGATGACCGGCAGCCACTCCCGGGCCACCGCGGCGCGGGTCTCCGCCTCGGCCCGGCTGACCTGGCTGGCGCATCTCTTGCGCATGTTGTCGAGGTCGGCCAGGGCGCGGCGGCGCAGATCCTCCAGCTCCGCGATCCGGGTCGCCATCTCGGCGATCGCCACGCTTTCGGGCGTGCTTTCCGGCTGCGCGGTGTTATCGGCCGTGCTCTCCGGCTGGCCAGGCCCAGCGGTGGCGGAATCACTCATTGGGACGTGAACTCGGCGTCGATCACGTCATCGTCACCGGGGGGAGGCACGGCCGGCTCGGGTTCCGGCTCCGGACCCTCCGCGGGTGCGGCCAGGATCACGTAGACCTGCTGCAGCTCCGAGGTGAGCGTGCGCAGCCGCTCCAGCGGCGCCTCCTCCTTGAGCGCCTGGCGGGCCTCGGCGGCCAGGTTCTCCGCCCGTGCCTTCTCGTGCACGGGCAGCGAGTTGCCGCGCTCGGCCAGTACACGCTCGACCTGGTAGGTCACGGTATCCAGGGCGTTACGGGCGTCGGTCACCTCGCGCAGCCGCCGGTCCTCGTCCCGGTGCCGCTCGGCGTCGGCGATCATCCGCTCCACCTCGGACTGGTCCAGGTTGGAGCTCTCGCTGATCGTGATCCGCTGCTCGACGCCGGTGTCCTTGTCCCGGGCGGAGACGTTCAGGATCCCGTTCGCGTCGATATCGAAAGTGACCTCGATCTGCGGGGTGCCCCGCGGGGCCGGCCGGATGTTCTCCAGCCGGAACCGGCCCAGCACCCGGTTGTCCGCGGCACGTTCCCGTTCCCCCTGCAGCACCACCACGTCCACGGCGGACTGGTTGTCGTCGGCCGTGCTGAACGTCTCGGTGCGCCGGGCCGGGATCGTGGTGTTGCGCTCGATCACCTTGGTCATCACCCCGCCGAGCGTCTCGATACCGAGCGACAGCGGGGTGACGTCGAGCAGGACCACATCCTGGACCTCGCCCTTGAGCACGGCCGCCTGCACGGCCGCGCCGAGGGCGACGACCTCGTCCGGGTTGACCGTCATGTTGGGGTCCTTGCCGCCGGTCAGCCGCCGCACCAGGTTCTGCACGGCCGGGATCCGGGTGGCCCCGCCGACCAGGATGACCTCGTCGAGGTCGGCGTCGGTCAGCTTGGCGTCGGCCAGCGCCTGCCGGACCGGCCCGACGGTGCGCTCCACCAGATCGGAGGTGATCTGCTCGAACGTTGACCGCATCAGCGTCATGTTGAGGTGCTTGGGACCGGTGGCATCAGCGGTGATGAACGGCAGGCTGACCGTTGTCTGGGTCACCGAGGACAGCTCGACCTTCGCCTTCTCGGCCGCCTCGAACAGGCGCTGCAGCGCCTGCGGGTCAGCCCGCAGGTCGATGCCGTTGTCCCGCTGGAACTGGTCGGCCAGGTAGTCCACCAGGCGGCGGTCGAAGTCGTCTCCGCCGAGGTGGGTGTCACCTGCGGTGGCGCGGACCTCGACCACCCCGTCACCGATGTCGAGGATGCTCACGTCGAAGGTCCCGCCGCCCAGGTCGAAGACCAGGACGGTCTCGTTGCCCTTCTTGTCCAGGCCGTAGGCAAGGGCCGCGGCGGTGGGCTCGTTGATGATGCGGAGCACCTCCAGCCCGGCGATGCGGCCGGCATCCCGGGTCGCCTGGCGCTGGGCATCGTTGAAGTAAGCCGGCACGGTGATGACCGCCTCGGTCACCTTCTCGCCGAGGAACTTCGACGCGTCCTCGGCGAGCTTGCGCAGGACGAGGGCGGAGATCTCCTCGGGCGCGTACAGCCGGCCCTGGATCTTGAACCGCACCGCGTCGTCCGGCCCTGGGACGACGTCGAAGGACACGGCGTTCAGCTCGCTGCTGACCTCGTCATAACGGCGCCCGATGAACCGCTTCGCCGAGTAGATCGTGCCCTTGGGGTTCAGGATCGCCTGCCGCCGGGCGAGCTGGCCCACCAGCCGCTCGCCCTGAGGGGTGAAGGCCACCACCGAAGGGGTCGTCCGGGAGCCCTCGGCGTTGGGTATCACCGTTGGCTTGCCGGCCTCTGTCGCCGCGATCACGGAATTGGTGGTGCCGAGGTCGATGCCGACCGCTACTGCCATCACTAACCTCCTGCTAAGGGTCGCGAGCGCCCTGCGGCTCCCGGGCCCTTGCGGTGGGCCGGGAGCATGCCATGCCTCCAGCTGGCAGCCTGGCGCGCCCGCCACCGTGCCTCCCTGCCCTACGTTGCTCAGCCCAGCGCCGCGGCCACATCCTCCATCTGGTTAGTCCTCGCCCCCAGCCGGCTGCGGGCCGCCGCAGCGCCCTACCCGGATGGGTGATGTGGCCCGGCCATTCCCGTGCCAGCCTGAGGAGCGCTACATTGCCGCACGTCATGAACGGGGCACGCTGATGAAATCCGATGCCGGGATCAGGGAAGACGTGATCAACGAGCTGCGGTGGGACCCGCAGATATCGGATCCCGATGCCATCGGCGTGGCCGTCAAGGAGGGGGCGGTCACCCTGACCGGCCACACCTCGACCTACGCCGAGAAGCTGGCCGCGGCCCGGGCCGCAGAGCGTGTCTACGGCGTCAAGGCCGTCGCCAATGACATCAAGGTCACGCTGGTCGGCTCGCGGCGGGACGACTCCGACATCGCGCGGGCGATCGCGCACGTCCTGGAGTGGAACACGCAGATCCCCGAGGGCAAGGTGCATGCCCGGGTGGAATCTGGCTGGGTCACGCTCGAGGGTCGGGCGGAATACGACTACCAGCGCCGCGAAGTCGAGCGCATGGTCCGCCACGTCCGCGGCGTGACCGGCGTGACGAACCTCATCACGGTCGAGCCGCCGGTGAGCCCGGAGCGGATCGAGGCCGCGATCGAGGAAGCCTTCAAGCGCGAGGCCGAGGTCGACGCCCGGCACGTCCGGGTCGAGGTGTCCGACCACACCGCGAAGCTCTACGGGCACGTGCACTCGCTGAAGGAGGCGAACGAGGCCGCTGCGGCGGCCGCCTCCGCGCCGGGGATCGCCACCGTGGAAAGCCACCTCGTGGTCTCCCCGTAGCTGCGTCGCGACCCCCGGCCCGGCCCACTGGGCTGGGCGCACTGGGCTGGGCGCACGGGGCTGGGCGCACGGGGCTGGGCGCACGGGGCTGGGCGCACGGGGCTGGACTAGCCGTTCGGAGGATGTGCGCGGCTGCGGTCCTGGCAACCCTGGGCCTGTGCGCATAAGCGCACGCCGAAATCTCGCCAGGAGGAGTGGCTCATAATGAGTGACCTGATCGTGATCGGTTACCCGGACGAGACAACGGCCCAGCGGGTTTGGGACGAGCTCATGGCCCTGCAGCACGACTACCTGGTTGACCTGGAGGACGCGGCCATCATCAGGCGCGATCAAAAGGGCAAGCTGTACATCACGACGCCAGCCCACCACGCGGTGGCCTGGGGCAGCCTCAGCGGCCTGTTCTGGGGGACGCTGATCGGGCTGCTGTTCGTCGGCCCGTTCGCGCCTGTGGTCGGGGTGGCGTCAGGCCTGGTGGGCGCCGCGTTCGGCGCGGGCGCGGACCTCGGTATCAAGGACGACTTCAAGCAGCGCGTTCAGGACCTGGTGCAGCCGGGGACGTCAGCGATCCTGGTCATCCTGCGCAAGGTCACCCCGGACAAGTTCATCGAAGCGCTGCGGCCCTACGGCGGGACCGTACTGAAGACGTCGCTGCCGCGCGATGCCGAGCAGCAGCTCATGAAGGCCCTGCACGGCGATGACCCGTCCGCGCCGTCCTGGGAGCAGCCGTCGGCCCCGGCTGGGGCCCCGGCCTGAGCGTGAGCGGCCGGGGCGCGGCGCTTGACCGAGCCGCGGCCCGGCGCGCCGCCGGGACGGACTCCTGGGTGCTCGACCAGATCACGCCCAGGCTGTCCCGGCTCGCCAACCATGGCGTTCTCTGGATCGGGCTGGCCGCCCTGCTCTGGACCACCGGCCGCAGGCAAGCCCGGCGGGCCGCGTGGCGGGGCCTGGGCAGCATGGCGGCGGCCAGCGCGACAGCCAACCTCCTCGGCAAGGGCCTGACCGGCCGCCACCGCCCTGAAACGTGCGTTCCCGCCGCCCGGCGGCTGCCGCCCGTGACCACATCCTTCCCGTCTGGGCACGCTGCGTCCGCGGCGGCGTTCGCCACTGGCGTCGCGATCGAGGTACCGGCCCTGGCTGGGCCCGTCACTGCCCTGGCCGTGGCGGTGGGTGTTTCCCACGTGGCCACCGGAGTGCACTACCCGTCCGATGTGCTCGCCGGGACCGCGATCGGGGCCGCGGCGGGGTTGCTGACCTTGCGCTGGTGGCCGCCCCGGCCGCCCCGGCCGGCCATGGCCATCCGGCCGCCCCGGCCGGCGCCTGCCTCGGCGGATGGGGAAGGCCTGGTCCTGCTGCTGAACACCGCCGCGGGAACGGCCTCGCGCCGGCTGGTTAGGCGGCTGGCCGCCGAGCTTCCCCAGGCCACGGTCATCGAGACGGACCCCAGCCAGGACCTGACCGCACAGCTGCGCCTCGCTGCGGGGCGGGCACGGATCCTCGGTGTGGCCGGCGGCGACGGCACGGCCAGCGCGGCGGCGGCCGTCGCGCTGGAGGCAGGCCTGCCGCTGCTGGTTATTCCGGCCGGCACGTTCAACCATTTCGCCGCCGAGCTGGGCATCCAGTCAGCCCGCGAGGCCGTGGCCGCACTGCGGGCGGGTGAGGCGGTGCTGGTGGACGTCGGCCTCGCCGGATGCCGGTCGTTCCTCAACACCTCGAGCACTGGCGTTTACGTGGATCTCGTGCACGAGCGGGAGCAGCTCGAGGACCTGCTGGGCCGCCGGGCCGCGGTGCTCATCGCGCTTATCCGGGTGCTGCGGCGCAGTCGGCCGCACGAGCTGATCCTGGACGGCAGCCCCCGGCGGCTGTGGCTGTACTTCGCCGGCAACTGCCGGTACGAGCCCCAGGGGATGGCCCCGGCCTACCGTCCGGACCTGGCCGACGGCTGCCTCGATATCCGGGTCGTCGAGGCTGGCTTCCTGGCCAGGTCGCGGCTGGTGGCTGCGGTCCTGACCGGCACGCTCGGCCGCTGCCGGGTCTACCACTCGTGGCAGGCCGCGTCTGCCGACATCCGTGCGGTGGACAGCCAGCCGATCTGGCTGTCCATCGATGGCGAGGTGGCCACCGCCGAATCCGCGTTCACCCAGGGCAAGTGCCCGCACGGCCTGCTCGTCTACCGGCGGGCCGGCTGAGCTCGTCCACCGGCGGGCCGGCTGAGCTCGTCCACCGGCGGGCCCTGGCCGCAGCCGGCCGCAGCCAGCTATCCGTCTGGAGGATGTGGAAACGCCGCGCGGCGGCAAGCCTGGTGCGTGGGCGCGGATCCCGAGCCGGACGGATCACGCCGCTCGTGGAGGTGACTGCATGGCTGGGCCAGACGATCTCGACCTCGAGGAGTCTGCTGGGCCGCTGCCGCTGAATTCCGGGCGGCTCTGGGCCGGTGGCATCGCCACGGCCGTGGTGGCGGCGCTGGTCGTGATCGCCGGCGTGTACGTCGCCCGCGGCATCCTGGGCATCCCGGTGCTGGCCCCCAAGGCGGCCGGTAACCTCGGCAGCGGGTCCACAGCTCTCTACGCCGCGGTGGCTGCCGCCGGGGCCCTGCTCGCCACCGGTCTCCTGCACGTGCTGCTGCTGAGCGCGCCGCGGCCGCTCAGCTTCTTCATCTGGATCACCGCGCTGGCCGACCTCATCATCGTCGCGGCGCCGTTCACCCAGCCCGCGTCCTTGTCGAGCAAGGTCTTCACCGCGATCATCAACCTGGTCGCAGGCGTCGCCGTGATCTCGCTGCTGTCCGGGGTAGCACGCAGCGCGGTACGGGCTGGCGCGGTGCGGCCCACGGTGACCGCGGGCATGCCGCCCGCTGAGCCGGGCGCTGGCGGCGGCCGGGCTCGCGCCCGGCGATCCGCCTGCCCGATCCCACCGGCCTGATCCCACCGGCCTGATCCCACCCGCCTGTCCCCCGTCCGATCATGTGCGCAGCCGGCGGCGCGTCGGCGATCGCGGCTGCATCCTCCCGGCCTACAACGGGCGGCGCCACGAGCGCGCGATGGTCACCGCCGCTGGCTGCGCCCGGTGGCGCACGACACTCAGGGTCTCCGGGGTGCGCTGCTCGACGGCACGCGCCGCGCTGCTGAGCTGTTTGCTGCTGAGCTGCGCGGCTTCGCGCCGTCGCAGGAACGGGATGTTCGGGGGGCCCAGGGGCACGGGCATGCCAGGGGCGCCGGGGTCAGGTGTGCCGGGCGCGGTGCTGAGTCATGTCGGACATGGAACTGGCGGCCTTGCGGACCATGGACAGCGGGTTCGCCACATCCTCCAGGGACATGCCCTCCGCCGAGATGCCCAGCACGATCTCGGTGACCCCCCCGAGGATCATCGCACCGGCGCCGATCAGGTAGCCGACGAAGAGCTTGAACGGGTCATTGCCGGTGCCGATCAGGTGCCCGTAGAGCACCGGCCCGAGCGCGCCGAAGCACTGCGCTATGGCGAAGAACACCGCGATCGCCTGGGCCCGCACCTCCAGCGGGAAGATCTCGCTGACCGTCAGGTACGCGGCGCTGGCGCCCGAGGACGCGAAGAAGAAGATGACGCACCAGGCGATCGTCTGGGTCAGGGCGGTCAGCAGCCCTCTGGTCGAACAGGTAGGCGGTCACCGCGAGCATGGCACCGGACAGGAGATAGGTGCCCGCGATCATCTGCTTGCGGCCGATGGTGTCGAAGAGCCGCCCGATCAGCAGCGGGCCGGTCAGGTTCCCGACGCAGAAGGCGATCAGGTAGATCGGCGCGTTATTGGCGTTGACGTGGTAAAACTTCGTGAGCACCAGGGTGTAGGTGAAGAAGATCGCGTTGTACAGGAACGACTGAGTGATCATCAGGGTGGCGCCCAGGAACGACCGTGGCCAGTAGTCCCGGAACAGGACGCGGACCAGGATCAAGTAGCTCACCTGCGGGGCTGGTCTGATCTCGATGGCCCGGCTCTGGTCCACTGGCGGCAGCGGGTGCCCGGACGCCTCGACTTCCTCCTCGATGCTGCGGATGGCCTGCTCCGCCTCGGCCGCCCGGCCGTGCATCAGCAGCCAGCGCGGGCTCTCCGGCAGGTTCCGCCGGACGAACAGGATGACCAGGCCGAGGACCGGCCCGATGAGGAAGCCGAGCCGCCAGCCCAGGTGCGGGGACAGCACCTTGAGGAACAGCAGCGAGCCCAGCGTGCCGAGGATCGCCCCGCCCCAGTAGGTCCCGTTCACCGCGATGTTGACCCGGCCGCGGTAGCGGGCCGGGATCATCTCGTCGATCGCTGAGTTGATCGCCGCGTACTCGCCGCCGATGCCCATGCCAGCGACGATCCTGGTGGCGTACAGGTAGATCACCCAGCCGGTTCCGGTGCCCAGGGTCAGCGCGGTCAGGCCGCTGCCGATCAGGTAGATGCCTAGCGTCACCATGAACAGGTTCCGCCGGCCCAGACGGTCGGACAGGCGGCCGAACAGCAGCGCGCCGATGACCTCGCCGATCAGGTACACGGTGGCGATGGCGCCGACCGCGGTCGAGGACATGTGCAGCGTGTCCTGCTTGCTCAGGGCGCCCGCGACGGAACTGGCTACGGTGATCTCCAGCCCGTCGAGCACCCAGGCCACGCCCAGCGCGATCACCATCCTGGTGTGGAACCGCGACCACGGCAGCCGGTCCACCCGGGCCGGGATCAGGCTGCGGATCACCCCGGGGAGGTGTTGGTTGGAGTGGACATGGCTCACCCCACATGTCTGCTGCCTGCGGCCCTAGCCGCGGTTGTCAGCTGCCCATTCACGAGTTGGGCGGGTGGTGCTTCTCAGCCTGCGCTAAGCGGCGTGGTACCACATCACACATTCAGGTAGGGGTCGCCTCGAGGCGGCGGACCTCCGGGAACTCGAGGCGGCGGACCTCCGGGAACAGGGCCAGCTCCGCCGGCCGGTGGGTCACCCACAGCAGTGAGCGGTCCGCCGCGTACTCCAGTACCGCCGTGAGCACGGCATCGGCGGTGGCCCCGTCGAGGTGGCCAGTGGGCTCGTCGAGCAGGAGGATAGGCCGGTCGGCCAGCAGGGCCCGGGCCACGCTGAGGCGCTGCAGTTCCCCGCCCGAGACCGGGTGGCCCCACGGCGCGAGCACGGTATCGAGGCCGGCCTCGAGCTGGTCCAGCCACGGGCCGAGCTGCAGTTGCCTGAGCAGATCCGTTATCTGCTCGTCCGTGGCCTGTAGCGCGGCTACGCGCAGGTTGGCGCGAAGGGAGGCGGGGAAGAGCGTGGGCTGCTCCGGGCTCCACGCCAGCAGGGCCCTGACCCGCTCGGGCGGCAGGGCCCGTGCGTCGGTGCCACCGATGGTCAGCTGGCCAGCGGTGAGGTCGATGAAGCGCAGCAGAGCGAAGATGACCGATGTCTTGCCGGAGCCGCTCGGCCCAGCCAGCGCCACGGGCCGGCCAGGGGCCAGCTCCAGGTCCACCGGGCTGGTCACGGGGCACCGGCCAGCCCGGCCCGGGTAGCCAGCCACCGCCCCGCTCAGCACGATGGTGGGCACCGGGCCCGGGCCATGGGCTTGCCTGCTGGTCGGCCCGTGGTTCTGGCTGGGCGCCAGTACCGGGCCAGGTGGGCGCTCAGCTCGGCCTGGCTCCTGGGTGGCTCCGTCTGCGGCCTGCGCGGCCACCGGGCGGGGGAGCCGGACGAGGCTGGCGAGGCGCTCCAGGGACGCCCAGCTGACGGGCAGGCGGCCGATGGCATCCGGCAGACCCTGCAGTATCCCCGCGACGCCGAAGGCCAGGAAGACCAGGACGCCGAGTTCGGCGGGGCCGATCCGGCCGGCCCGCAAGGCCGCCGCGCCCACCCAGGCGGTACCGGCCAGACCCGCGCCCCCGGCGAGCACCGCGGCCGCCCGGCCCAGCCCGGCGGCCGTGGCCACGGCCCTGGTCCGGGCCCCGAGTACCCGCTCACGCTCGGCGAGCTGGGCCAGTGCCCAATCCTCGGCGCCGAGAGCTACCAGTTCCTCGCTGCTGGTGAGGGCCCCGAGGACCCACGTGCCGACGGCCCCGCGGGCGGCGGGCAGCGCGGCTGCCGGCGGCCGGCCAGGATCACCGCGGCCATGCTGGCCACCGCCCCGAGCACCCCAGCGGACAGGATGGCCAGGCCCGCCGCGGGCAGCAGGACGGCCGCGGTGATCACGGCGGTGCTCCAGGCGGCCAGGGCGGCCAGGACCGGTATCGCGGCCCGGACCACCAGATCCTGAGCCTCCTCGGTGTCGGAGATCAGCCGGCCCAGCAGATCGCCCCGGTCCCGGCCGGGCAGCCCGCCGGGGACGAGCGGTTCCAGTCGGCGATACAGCCAGACTCGCAGCCCCGCCTGGAGGCCGAGCCCGAGGTTATGGCTGGCGAGCCGCTCGCCGTAGCGCGCGGTACCCCGCAGCAGCGAGAACAACTGCACCGCGCCGACCGCTATCGAGAGCAGCAGGACCGGGGGCCGGAGCGAGGCCGACAGCAGCAGCCACGCCCCGGTCGCCAGCAGGCCCAGCCCGCTGAGTTCCCCGGCGGTGCCTATTCCGGCGGCGATCAGCATTCGCCGCCGGGCCCGCCGGTCCAGGCTGAGCAGCCGCCCGGTCATCAGGCGCTCACCGGGGAGCCAGCGGTGGGCCGCGGCCGGGAGCGCCCGTGACCGGCATCGTGGATGCGGCCGTGGCGCAGCTCGACCGTGCGCTGGCCGAGCGTCATGGCTGGCGGGTCGTGTGTGGCGATGATCGCGGTCACGCCCTCGACGATCCGGCTGAGCTCTGCCACCAGCCGTTCAGCGCTGGCCCGGTCCAGGCCGGCCGTGGGCTCATCCAGCAGCCATAGCCGTGGCCGCGGTCCGGCCAGGCTCCGGGCCACGGCCAGCCTGCGCCGCTCGCCCAGGCTGAGTGGGGCGTCGAGCCCGCTGAGCGGAGTGCGCAGGCCCTGCGGCAGGGATCGCAGCCACGGTCCGAGCTGGACCGCTTCCAGGGCCGCGCGGGCGCTGTGCTCGTCCACGCCGGGCCGGCCGAGGGCGATGTTGTCCAGGACGGTCGCGGCGAGCACAGTTGGGTGCTGCGGCACCCAGCCCAGCGCCGGCCGCCTGCCCGGGGCGAGGCCCGGGCCCTCCAGGCGGGACTGGCCCGCTGACGGGGTGACGAGGCCCGCCACCACCCGGAGCAGGCTCGACTTGCCCGCGCCGCTCGCACCGACCAGGCACAGCCGCTCCCCGGGGGAGACCCTCAGGTCGATCCCGTCCAGCACCGGGCGGCTCCGGCCGCCTGCCACGAGGCACACCTCGTCGAGGACCACCCCGAGTGGCCCCGGGCCGGGCTGGCGCGCCGTGGCCCCGGCCTGCCCGCGGCCGGCCGGGACATGCCCCCCGTCCGGCGGGGGGGCCTGGTCGCGATCGGCGGCGGTGAGCCGCCCGAGCCGGGCCGCCGCCGCCTGGCCGGTGGCACCCGCGTGGAAATCTGCCGTCAGCCGGCGCACCGGCAGGAACACTTCGGGGGTAAGTATCAGCACGGCCAGGGCCTGCGGGAGGATCCGCTGGCCAGCATCGAGGCGCAGGCCGAGCCGGACCGCCACCAGGGCGGTGCCCATGGCGGCCAGGAGTTCGAGGACCAGCCCAGTGAGCAGGGCGACGCGCAGGGTCGCCAGCGTCGCCGTGCGCACGTCCTCGCCCGACGCGGCCACGGCCCGCTCGTGGTCCCCGGCCCGGCCGAAGGCCCGTAGCAGCGGCAGGCCCTCGACCAGGGCGGCGAAGCGGTCGCCGAGCCGCTCGAGGCTGGCCAGGCGCTGCCGGACCACGGCCGCGGTGTCCG
The DNA here is from genome assembly GCA_963804455.1 of uncultured Actinomycetes bacterium. GTDB lineage: Bacteria > Actinomycetota > Actinomycetes > Streptosporangiales > Streptosporangiaceae > RYN-230. Next base: position 135,856 of record CAWDRD010000082.1, on the reverse strand, counting down.
CGCCCACCAGGCCGGCCAGCACCGGGGCGAGCGCGAGGACCACGCCAGCCAGGCCGGCCGAAACCAGGTCCAGGTGACCTATCCAGGCCAGGAACAGCGCGGGCACGGCCAGGGCCAGGACGGCCCTGGGCAGGACCCGTCCCACGAAGGGATCAAGCTCGTCGACCCCGGAGCCGAGCAGGGTGGTCAGGCCGCCCAGGCCCGGAACGTCGGCGAGCTCATCCGGGCCTGACTGGGCTGACCTGGACTGGGCCGACGCCGCCACCCGGATGGCCGCGGCCAGCGCCCGCTGCCGCGTCACCGCCCTGGCTCGCCGGGCGGCGGCCTCCGTAGCGGCCTCCCAGGCCCAGCCGAGCAATCCCTGGCCGAGGGCGAGCACCGCGACTTCCGCGCTGCCGGTGGCCGCGGCCTGGGCGGTGAGGCCGTGGTAGAGCGCGCCGGACAGCAGGCGGGCGAGAACATCGGCCTGGGCGACGAGAAGCAGGGCCTGGCCGAGCCCAACCACGATCGCGCCCGCCAGCCAGGGCCTGGCCACGGCGGCCAGGGGCCGGATCTGGGCGGGCAGGGCCCGCGGCGGCCGGCCCGGGCAGGCCAGGCACCCATCGCGCCTGCCCTACCGGCGGTGCCGGGGCGTGGCGGCCGGCTGGGCCGGGCCAGGTGCCGGGGACGGGGCGGGCCCGGCGGGCCGGGTCAGCCGCTGCCGGAACACCCAGAAACTCCAGCCCTGGTAGACGAGCACGAGCGGTACAAAGATCGCCGCGACCACGGTCATGACCAGCAGGGTCAGGTGCGCCGAGGCCGCGCTCCAGATGGTGAGCGCCGGGCCGGGACCGCTCGAGACCAGCACCCGGGGGAACAGCGCGGTGAAGATCGCGGCCATCACGGCCACGATTCCCAGTGTGCTCAGCCCGAACGCGGCGCCCGCCCGGCCGGCCCAGGCCAGCACGCCGGACGCGGCAAAGGCCAGCCCGCACCCGACGGCCAGGGTGACCGGAACCGCGGCGGGCAGGCCGCCCGAGCCATGGGAGCCGCCGACGGAGAGCCACAGTGCGGTGCCGACTACCAGCGCGCCCGCCAGGGGGGAGAGCCACGTCGCGACCTGGCGGGCCCGGCCAGCCAGCGGCCCGGCGGTCTTGAGCGAGAGGAACGTGGCGCCGTGGGCGAGGAACATGGCCAGGCTGGCCAGTCCGCCGATGATCGCCACCGGGGCCAGCAGGCCCCAGAAGCTACCCCGGTAGAGGCCCGCCGGTGACAGGCTCAGGCCGTGGACCAGGTCGGTGAAGGCTACCCCCCAGAGGAAGGCAGGCAGCAGGCTGCCGATGGCCAGGGCCCAGTCCCAGCCCGACCGCCAGCGGACGCTGTCGCGCTTGCCCCGGAACTCGAAGCTCACGCCACGCACGATCAGGGCGGCCAGGATGATGAACAGCACCAGGTAGAAGCCGCTGAACATACTGGCGTACCAGACCGGGAAGGCGGCGAAGGTGGCGCCGCCGGCCACGATCAGCCACACCTCGTTACCGTCCCACCAGGGGCCGATGGCGTTCCGGGCGAGCCGCCGGTCAACATCGTCCCGCCCGATCACCAGGCTGAGCACACCCACGCCGAAATCGAAACCCTCCAGCGTGAAATAACCGGTCCAGAGCACTCCGATCAGCGCAAACCAGGCGGTGTTCAGGCTGGCTACTGGTCCGCTCACCGGCAGCTCCTCTCAGTAGACGAGTTCCTCGGCCGGCGGCCTGCCGGGAGTGCCCGGCTGCCCCGGCGGGCGTTGCTCCTCGGCGGCGAGCCCGCGCCGGGCGGCCAGGTACATGAGGATCACGTCGATGACGCCGAGCACGGTGTAGAGCAGGACAAAGCCGCCCAGGGTGATGGCCACGTCGGTCACTGACACGCTGGGCGAGGTGCTCATATCGGTCTTCAGCAGGCCGTACACGATCCAGGGCTGGCGGCCCATCTCGGTGAACAGCCACCCGAACGTGTTCGCCAGGAACGGGGCGGCGATGCATGCCACCAGCACCCAGAGGGTCCAGCGGCCGAGCTCGAACGGCTTGGCCGCCCCGCGCCTGGACCGCCACAGCGCCCACGCCGACATGATCAGGATCAGGAACCCGAGCCCGATCATCAGGCGGAAGCTCCAGTACGTGACCCACAGCACCGGTGCGTAGCTACCGGGCCCGTAGCGCAGGACCTCGGCGTGCTGGGCCCCGGTGACGCCGGTGACCGTGCCGTTCCAGGACAGCGTGGCGATCAGGCTGAGCAGGTGCGGGATCCGGATCTGGAAGATCGGCTGGCCGGACAGGTTCCCGATGGTGAGCAGCGAGAAGCTGGCGCCAGACTGGGTGCGGTAGACCGCCTCGGCGGCCGCCATCTTCATGGGCTGCTGGCTGTCCATCAGCCTGGCCTGCAGGTCGCCGGTCACCATCACCAGGACCACGCCGACCAGCGCCACGCCCACGGCCAGCTTGGCAGAACGGGTGAACGCCGCGATGTTCCGGCCCCGGAGCAGCTGCCAGCCCGAGACGCCCAGCACGAACATCGCCCCGGTCACGAACGCGGCCAGCACGGTATGCGAGAACTCGGCCCACAGCGTCGAGTTCCGCAGCACCGCCCAGAAGTCGGTGAGCTCCGCTTTCTGCCCGGCACCGTGCCCGACGATCCGGTAGCCGACCGGATGCTGCATCCAGGCGTTGGCGGTGAGGATGAAGAACGCCGACACGACGGTGGCGAAGCTCACCACGCAGATGCACAGGGTGTGTACCAGCGGGGGAAGCTTGCCCCGGCCGAACAGCCACAGCCCGATGAACGTGGATTCGGCGAAGAACGCGAGCAGCCCTTCCATGGCGAGCGGGGCGCCGAAGATGTTGCCCACGAAGACGGAATAGTTGGACCAGTTCATGCCGAACTGGAACTCCTGGACGATGCCGGTGACGATGCCCATGGCGAAGTTGATGAGGAACAGGGTGCCGAAGAACCGGGTGAGCCGTTCCCAGGTCTCGTCCTTCCGCCGGAAGGCGAGCACCTGCATCACCGCCACCAGCAACGCCAGGCCGATGGTGAGCGGGACGAACAGGAAGTGATAGGTGATCGTGACACCGAACTGCCAGCGGGACAGCAGCACTTTCATCGCCAGGCTCCCGTCGTGGCTCTCATCTGCGGGTCATCCGGATATCTGTTACATGCGGGTCATCCGGATGTAGCGGCTGATGCTGTCCGCGTTGGCGACGGCTAGCGCCGCCAATGCGACCGTGCAGACCGCCATCAGTTTCAGCGCGCGCGATCTCATAGCTGGCCTCCCGACGGCATGCTGTCCGGCCGGCCCCTGGCTGACATCCCCCGTTCGGCTAAATGGCGGCCACCCTGTTCCGCCCGGCCGGAACTACCTGGTCTGAGGATGTGCGGCTCGCCTGCCGCCGGCAGCCTGGGCGGCATGCACTGTGGAAGCAGAGGACAAGCATGCTGGTGACGGACGACCCCCACCTGAGCCTGATCCGTCCGGTGCGGCCGCGGACGCCAGAGGGCTGCGAAGAATGCCTGCGCCTGGGATCAGAGTGGGTACACCTGCGGCTCTGCCTGACCTGCGGGCACGTCGGCTGCTGCGACTCGTCTCCACTCCGCCACGCGCGCGGCCACGCGTTCGCCGAGGGGCACCCGATCGTGCAGTCGTTCGAGCCGGGCGAAGACTGGCGCTGGTGCTATGTCAACGAGACCTATGTCTGACCAGGGCGTATCTGGGCAGACCTGGCCTGGGCAGACCTGGCCTGGGCAGACCTGGCCTGGGCAGACCTGGCCTGGGCATAGCGGCGGGCCGGGCGAGACCCCGGAGCAGGGCGGCGGGCCGGGCGAGACCCCTGACCTCTACGGGGCTTACCCCCGGTTGGACGACGCCCAGATCACCGCGCTGGCCGCGCTCGGCCAGCAGCGTACGGTGCAGCCGGACGAGGTGCTGTTCGCCGAAGGCGACCGGAACTGCGACTTCTTCGTGATTCTCGGCGGCCACGTCATCATCGTGGAAGGGCGCGGGACGCCGGAGGAGCACGTCATCGCCAGGCATGGCCGCGGGCGTTTCCTCGGCGAGCTCGGCCTGCTGACCGGGGAGGCCGCCTTCTACAGCGCCGTGGCCGCCGACGAGGGTGAGGTGCTCGCCGTGCCCGGCGATCGGCTCAAGGAGCTGGTGCTCGGCGATCCCATCTTCGGCGACCTGATCCTGCGCGCCTGCCTGGTCCGCCGCTCGCTGCTGATCGGGCTCGGGGTGGGCCTGCGGATCATCGGCTCCCGGTATTCGCCGGATACCCGGCGGCTGCGGGATTTCGCGGCCCGTAACCGGCTCCCGTACCGGTGGCTGGACCTGGAAGCCGACCCGGGCGCCGAGGCCCTGCTCACCCAGCTTGGCGTGGCCCCGGCGGACACGCCCGTCGTCATCGTGGCCGGGCGGCTGCTCCGCAACCCCAGCAAGGCCGAGCTGGCCGAGGTGATCGGGATCACGGCGCCGGGCACGCCGCACGCCCGGTGCGACCTGCTGGTGGTCGGCTCCGGCCCGGCCGGGCTGTCTGCCGCCGTGTACGGGGCTTCGGAGGGCCTGGACACCGTCATCATGGACGGGACAGCCGCTGGGGGCCAGGCCGGGACCTCATCCCGGATCGAAAACTACCTGGGCTTCCCGTCGGGCATCTCCGGAGCCGAGCTCGCGGAGCGGGCGGTGATCCAGGCGCGGAAGTTCGGCGCCTGCTTCGTCGTGCCGGCGGAGGCGACGTCCATCCGGCGGGATAACGGCGGCTACTCGGTGGGCCTCAGCGATGGGAACTCGGTGGCCGCCACGTCGGTGGTCATCGCCACCGGCGCGAGGTACCGCCGGGCTGACCGTGCCGGGCCTGGATCGCTTCGAGAAGACCAGTGTGTACTACGCGGCGTCCCAGGCGGAGGCGCTGGTCTGCAGCGGCGATCCGGTCGCGATCATCGGCGGCGGGAACTCGGCGGGCCAGGCCGCGATCTTCCTGTCCCGGCACGCGTCCCGGGTGACCCTGATCGTCCGCGAGGGGGATCTCGGGGAGAACATGTCCCGCTATCTCATCGACCAGATCAGCCGGATCCCGAACATCCAGGTCATGCTCAGCGCCGAGGTCCGGGAGCTGCTCGGCGACCAGGCGCTGGAGGCCGTGGCCGTGGTGAACAACCAGACCGGGGCGCAGAGCACAGTGCCGGCCCGGGCTCTGTTCGTCTTCATCGGCATGGCACCCTGCACGGGCTGGCTCGCCGACCTGGTGCAGCTCGATGACCACGGCTTCGTCAAGACCGGGAACGACGCTGACCTGGCGGCCGGCGCCGCAGCGGCCGACGCCGGGACCTCCTGGCGGCGCTCCGCCCTGGAGAGCAGCCAGCCGGGCATCTTCGCCGTGGGCGATGTCCGCAGCGGCTCGATCAAGAGAGTGGCGGCCGCTGTCGGTGAGGGCGCAATGGCGATCCGGCTCGCCTTCGAGCGGATGCACGCAACATGAGGAGGCGGCCGTAGTGGCAGTGATGGGCTTCACCAAATTCGAGCGTTTCTTCCGGGCCGCCGGCCGTGTGGACGTGGACCGGGAGGACATCAAGCGGTATCTGGACTTCGTCAACGATGCGATCTACGACCTGCTGATCATGGGGCAGGGCACGGCCAAGGCGAACGCCCGCGACATCATCGAGCCGCGGGACCTGCCGGTCACCAAGGGGCTGCAGGAGAGCACTCATCAATTCGAGCGCCTCGACGAGGAGATCGAGCTGGAGCCCATTCTCGAGGACCTGGCCGCCCGGCCGCCGCTCGACGCGACGCTGAGCGAGGAGACCCAGGCCCGGCTGCCGCTGATCTTCGGGGGTGTCAGCGTCGCGCTGGCCAGGACGTTCAAGCTGATCGACGCGGAGCTGAAGGCCGTGCACACCGAGGAGTGGGAACGTACGTTCAGCCTGTTCCGGCTGCTGATCTAGGCCGCGGCATGGGCTCAGCAGGGAAAGGCTCAGTGCGGAACGGCGCAATGCGGAACGGCGCAGTCATCCGGATGGCGGCATCGCTGGCCATCACCGCGGCCTGCCTCGGCATCGCCCCGGCGTCCCTGGCGCAGGCTGCCCCCGCCCGCCGCGGCGGCGCGGCGGCCGTCAGTGGGTCCCTGGGCGCGGCGGCCGTCAGTGGGTCCCTGTGGGGAGGGCTGCTGGCCCGGGCCGATGATCTCGGGCCGAGCCACGCGGCGACCGCGAGCGTGCTCGTGGTCCTGCGCACGGCGCGGCGCCCGCTGGCCCTGCTGAACTGGGCGTCAAGCCGGGGGCTGCGGGTCACCTGGTTCACCGGCCAGCCAACGGCCCTGCTGGCGGCCCGGCCCGCGGTCCTGGGCCGGGCGCTGCGCGTCCGCATCGATGACTTCCGACTGCCCGGCTATCCCGGCTTCTACGCGTCCAGGCCGGCCGCGCGCATTCCCGCGGTGCTGCGCGGCGAGATCGCCGCGCTCGGCCGGATCACGTCGCTGGGCCAGGTCCATCCCGATGGGGTCCGCCCGGGGGGCCTGGCCAGCGGAGTGCCGGTCGGCGGCCTCGCCCCTGGCGGCTTCGTCGACTCCTACGGCATCCGGCCGCTCTGGGACAGCGGCGCTACCGGGCAGCGCGAGACCATCGTGTTTTTCGAGGTGGATGGCTATTCACCGGCTGACCTGGCGACGTACGCCGCCCGTTTCGGGCTGCCCGCCTTCGCTGACCCACTGCCGCACCTAGGCCCGGACAACCTGCCGGTGCGCGGTGAAAGCGACATGGACATCGAAGTGGCGCACGCGATCGCCCCCGCCGCGAACCTGGTTTACCTGAACCTGACCGCCTTCGGTGGCCGGAGCGCCTCGCCCGCGCAGCAGTTCCAGCAGGCATTCTCCACGGTCGCCCAGGATTACCCGGGCGCGATCTGGAGCGCGAGCCTCGGCCAGTGCGAGTACCTGTTCTCGCCGGCCGACGCGGCCGCCGTGAACAACGTGGTGGCCGGGGCCGAGCAGGCCGGCACGTCGGCCTTCGTGGCCAGTGGCGACTCCGGCGGGATGGAATGCCTCGCGCTCAGCCAGGCCGACCCGCGTATCCCGGCCGAGGGCATCTCGTTTCCCGGTGACCTCCCGCAGCTGACCAGCGTGGGCGGCACCACCCTGGCGCTGACCACGGCCGGGCAGTACCTGGGCGAGACGACATGGACGGAGCCGTTGCTGTCCCAGGGTTCCACCGGCGGCCAGTCAGCGATCTTCACCCAGCCGCCCTGGCAGCGGGCCCCGGGAGTGGACAGTTCCTACTCCGACGGTGCGGTCTGCGGCGCCAACGCCGGTTACTGCCGGGAAGTTCCCGACGTGTCCGCGGACGCCGCGCCCGCCACCGGGGCCGCGGTCCAGGTCAACGGCCGGTGGGTGACGACCGGCGGCACCTCGCTGGCCACGCCGGTCTGGGCGGCGCTGACCGTGCTGATCGATGATTTCCTGCGGTCCCACGGCGACCGCCCGGTCGGCTTCGCCAACCCGCTGCTCTACCAGCTCGCCCGGGGCCCCGCGCGGTACCAGCCGTTCCACGACGTCACCACCGGCACCAACGACTTCTACCCGGCGGGACCCGGCTATGACATGGTCACCGGAATCGGCACGCCTGATGCCTGGAACCTGGCCCGCGACCTCGCTCCGCTCGTTGGGCGGTCCTGACCGATGACCAGCCCGCCAGACACCAGCGCGACCACCGAGGACGCCTGCCAGTTCCCCACGACCACCTGCCCGCACTGCGGGAACACGGTCCTGGACGCACCGTATTGCGGCGCCTGCGGGGCGCACCTGTCCGCCGGGCGGGCCCGGGGCGCCGCGGGCCGCACCCATGCCTACACCGCGTTCCCCGGCGAGGGGATGGGCCGCCTCGCGGTGGTCAGCTCGCTGTTCCCACGGCTGGCAGGCCGGTCACGGGCCCCCTTCCGGGTTGCGTTCGGCCTGCTCGCCGTGTTGCTGGTGGCCATGGCGGTGGCTGGGCTCCAGGCACCGGTGATCGCCATCAGCGCGGTGGCGGTGCCGTTGCTGTTCCTGCTCTACGTGTTCGAGGTCGATCCGGAAGCCGGCTTCGCCGTGCCCACGGCGCTCATCTTCCTGGCCGGGGCGGCGCTGGGGGTCGGCTGGGGCCTGATCGCGGGCCCGATCGTGGCCAGCTCGCTGCTGCCTGGCTACGCGGTGTCCCTGGCCAGCGGGGCAGTCCTGGCTCCCGCGGTGGTCGTCCCGGTGGTCGGGCAGCTGCTCATGCTGGTGCCGGTCACCATGGCGCGGTTGTGGCGGGCCGATCGTCACGGGGTTATCGATGGCTTCACCGCGGGCGCGGCCGGGGCCCTCGGCCTGACCATGGCGGCCACGCTCACCGAGCTGACGCCGCTGCTGCGTGGCGGGAACCTGATCACCGGCTCCTCGGTGCTGGCCACGGTCACCGAGGCGGTCATCCGGGGGATCAGCGCCCCGCTGGTCAGCGCGGCGCTGACCGGCTACGTCGGGGCGGCGCTATGGCGCCGCCGGGCTCATGGTGCACAGGCCAGCGCCGCCGTGACCAGAAGCGCGGGCGCCAGCGGCCGCTGGCTCACGTCCCCGCTGCTCGCGCTGGCCGTGGCCCTGGTGGTGCAGGCCGGGCTAGGGCTCGCCGACGCGGCGGTGCTGTCCGACGTCGTCCTGCTGGCCGTGCACCTGGCCGCGGCGACGGTCGCGCTGCTGGTACTGCGCATCGGACTGCACCATCTGCTGCTGCACGAGCACCGGGTGGTCCGGACCGGGCCCCTCCAGGCCTGCCCGAACTGCGGGCGAACCGTCCCGGCGATGCCGTTCTGCCCGATGTGCGGAGCGGCCGACGGGGTGACGGCGGCCGGGAGCCGCCTCGGCCACCGCGGCGTGCTCGGCGCGCTGATCACCAGCCTGGCCCTGGTCACCGCCGTGCTGGTGGTGCTCGCCGTGGTGCTTCCGCCCGCGCCGGCCAAGCCATGCACGTCGCTGAGCTGCTTCGCGCCGTTCGGCCCGCTGCCCGCGCATCCCCCGCACCTGTACACCAGCACAGCGGGCTGGACGGTGCAGTGGTATCCCGCCAGTGCCGTGTTCAGCCTGCACCCGCCGCAGACCGCCGCCTCGTCCGCTGCTGACCAGCTCCAGCTCGACTTCACCAGCCCGACCTCGCCCGCCGAGGACGGCGTGCTGTCCTTTGTCGGGCTGCCCGCGGACGGCAGGAGCCCGGGCGCGATCGTCACCGCGCTGCAGCAGGCCAGCGCGCCGAATGCGGTCCCGGACTACGTCCTGCCCGGCGCCAGCGTCGGCTACCAGCCCGGCTACGGTGAGGCGTTCACCACCGCGCCCAGCAGCGCCGACGGCAATCCGGTCACGTTCGAGGTGGTCATCTCCTGCGCGGAGCGGGACAACTACGCGATCTGCGCTTACGCGGCTGGCCCGCGGGTGAACCTGGCCACGATCGTGACTCACCCGACCCCGTCGAAACTCGCCCTGTCGCTGTGGTCCGATCCTGACCTGAACGGGGTCCGCTGGAAGGGCTAGCCGCTAGGCGAGGCTCTGGCCGGGCTAAGCCGCGCCGTAGCGTAGTCGGCCGGGCTCGGCCGCCTGGTGCCGGATGCCGAGCCCCACCTCTAGTCGGCCTGGGCGGCCTGCTCGGCGGCCAGCCGGGCCAGCTGGACCCGGGAGGTGACATCCAGCTTGCAGTACACCCGGCGCAGGTGAAACGCGATCGTGTGCACGCTGAGGAACATCTGGGCCGCCACCTGGCGGTTGCTCAGCCCCTGCGCGACCAGGTCGGCGATCCGGCGCTCCGTGTCCGTCAGGCTCTCCCACCCGAACGGCGGCCGCTCCGCCTGCGCCCAGTGCCGCACCCGGATCTCGGCCGCGCGCAGCCGGGAGCGCACGCGGGCCATGCTCTCCTCGGCGCCGAGCGCCTCATACAGTTCATGGGCGCGGCGCAGCCGGGCCACGGCGTTCGCCCGCTCCCCATGCTGGGCCCACGCCAGCCCGGCGTCCTCGGTCGCCCAGGCGCGGGCATGCGGGGTGCCGTAGGTCATAGCGGCCCACTCCAGCGCAGCCGGGTCCGCGTCCAGCAGCCCGCGTACATGCGCGCCTGCCGCGGCCAGGTCACCGTCCCCTGGCCGTGTCGCGACCAGTTGCTCCGTCTCGGCGGCCAGCTCGGCGGCCCTGGAATTCTCACCAGCCGCCAGGGCGCCACGCACCAGCAGCACCGCGGCCTCCGCATCCGCCGCGCCCCGGTCGAACACGGTGTGCTGCAGGTGGTCCTCCAGCGCGTGGACGTAGGAGTGCAGGTCTGATTCCATGCGCATCATGACGTTCCTCGCTCGGTGGCTGCTTCTGGCTCTCAGCCTCGCCGAGGAGTGATCCCGGCGCACCGCCCTGTCCGGGCCAACCTGCTGCCCCGGGAGGACAGGTTCACCAGGATGCCCGGCAGGAAAGCTGGTCAGGAGTTGCGCAGCGCCTGCGCGGTCCGCCGGGCGCGGGCAGCGAGCTGGAGGTTGAACTGCGTGTCGGGCAGGCTGAGGTCGTAACCGGACACCTCGCGGATCCGGCGGAGGCGGTACTTCAGCGTTGACCGGTGCACCGAGAGCGCCTGGGCGGAGGCGTCGTAACTACCGCCGTACTCGAGGTACTCGCTCAGCGTCAGGACGAGCTGTGAACCGTGCACGGCGTCGTAGTCGATCAGCGGCCCGAGCCATTCCTGCACGAAACGCCCCATGGCCGCTGGGTCCTGCCCAGCACCCAGCACCTGGTACACACCGAGATCGTCGAAGACCGTGGTTTGCTCCCGGCCGCCGAGAGCCTGCTGGATCGTCAGCGCGACCTGTGCTTCCCGGTAGGAGTCCGGGAGCTCGTCGAATTTGCCGCGGCGGCCGCCTACGCCGATGCGGCAGTCCGCGCCCTGCAGCCCGGTGACCACGGAGGCATGGAACCGCTCCCAGGGCGGCTCGGTGTCCGCCAGGACGATGATGTCCCCGAGCCGGCCCGTGAGCAGCGAGCCGACCCTGGCGTCGCGCGCGGCCCGGCGTACCGCATGGAAGAGACCGTCGTCCCCGTCGTCGCTGCGATGCCCTTCGACCACGACCACCCGATGAGGCCGGCCGAGATCGTAGCCGAAGGCCTGGGCCCGGCTGAATGCCCCCGGTCCCGCGGCGCCCTCGATGAGCTCGACCACGAGGTCGCTGCGCAGGCGGCTGTTGGCCTCGGCGAGGGATTGCAGTCGGGCCAGCTCCATGGTCAGCACTGTGGTGGCGTGCTCGATGGCCATCCGCTCGGTCTCGATGGCCGACCCGTTCGGGCTGTACAGCACGAGCGCTCCCACGGCCGTCCCGCCGAGCTGGGCGACTGAGACGAGGCGCTCGCCGTCCCGGACCGGGCCGACTGCGGCCGCGGCGCGGCGCAGCAGGCTTTCCCGCTGCTGCGGAGCCGCTTTCGGGTAGGGATCGGGACATCCGGGGCCAGCCCAGGCCCTCAGGTTGCCGAAGCGGTCCTCGATCGCCGCCGGGCAGCCGGTCAGCTCGTAGACGGCCTGGGCGATGCCTTCCTGGCCGTCTCCGCTCAATGCCACCCGGGTCAGCCGGTCGTGGATTTCCATGCTCCGGCGCAGCGCGAGGTTGGTGACCCGCAGTTCTTCGGCCTGGTCCCGCTCGCGGGCGTGCAGGCGGGTATTAGCCAGGGCCACCCCGGCCTGCTGGGCCAGGAGTTGCAGCAGGAAACGCTCGCTCTCGGCGGGTTCGCGCTCACATCCGACCACCAGGTAGCCTGGCCCTCGCGGGCTCGACATCGGATAGGCCCACGACCACGGCACCCCGGCCAGCTCGAACCGGGTACCGTCCTGCGCGGGGATGATGCTGGCCAGGTCAAGGTGGAGTGGCTCGTGCGCGGGCACCCGGACCTGCTGCCATCGCTCGTCCAGGGAAATACGCTCCGCCTGGCACGGCCCAAGGGTTTCCACCGCGTTCACCACCAGGGTCAGGATGCTGGCCTCGTTACCCTGCTGGGTGAGCAGCATGGACAGGACGAGCAGGCTCCTGAGCGCGGACAGCTGCCCGCGGGCGAGCTCGTCGGCGGCCCGGCCGCCCGTCATCCGCCCTACCCCCGGTCGGCGACGAACTTGCCTGGCTCGACGTAGTACGGATTGTCGTGCACCATGCCGTCCACGACCACCATGGGATGCGTCCGCAGGACGTCCATCAGCACTTCGGCGCCGCAGCTGTCCAGGTCATACAGGCACTTGTCCTTGGCCCGGAGACCCTCGGCCAGGTAGGGCACCACGATCTCGTCGCGTTCCGCTGGCCCGCGGAAGAACGTGCAGATGTGGGTCCCGCTCGGTACCGACAGGCCCAGGATGCCCAGTGAGACAGAGGTCGTCATGAGGTTCTCCTAGTGGTTGTTGAAGTACATCAACCAGCTGTCAGTCCGCTGACGTCGTGCGGCACGGCGCCAGCGGGAGGGAGATCAGGACGAAGTGGCGAAGACGGTAGTCAGCTGCCCTGCGATACCGGCACAGTGCCCTGAACTGTCCTGGCCCTGTGCCTAGAGCCGCTCGTTTTGGCATCCCACGCTCAGCGCGGGGGGATTTAGGTCACCGCCTGGTCGGCGTGACTGCCTCAATCTACACCTCTGCCCCGCCGACGAGAAGATCGCAGACGGGGACCTGGCGCTGGCCGCGGTCACTCGAACAGCTGGAGCCGGTGGGCGGTGGCGGCGGCCTCACCACGGCTGGTCACGCTGAGCTTTCCCAGGATGTTGGAAACGTGAACGCTCGCCGTCTTCACGGAGATGAACAGTTCGCTGGCGATCTCCCGGTTGCTGCGCCCGGCCGCGACGAGCCGCAGCACATCGAACTCACGTGCGGTCAGTCCCAGCTGCTGCGGCTGCGGATCGGCCGGGCTGGCTTCTCCCGCCGCGGCCGCGGGATCCCCGGTGCCATCGCCGCGGCCGGGCGAGATCCTGGCGCGCCGGGCGAGCCGGGCGATGCCGTCGCCTAGCGGGCGAGCGCCGAGCCCCTGAGCCAGCGTGGCGGCGCGGCCCAGCCGGGTGCTGCCGCCGTCGCGGTCACCGGCACTCAGCGCCGCCCCGGCCGCCCGCAGCAGGGCTGCCGTCAGTGGGTAGGGCTGGTCGGCCGCCTCCCAGGCCTGCGCCGCGTCGTCCCAGGCGGTGCGGATGCTGCCGGGCTGAGCCCCGTCGCCCGGGCCGCCAGCTGGCAGGTGGCCGGCTTCCATCACCTCGGCGGCGAACGTCAGCTGGTACGCCCGCTGCGCCAGCCCATCCGCGGCCAGCTTGCCCGCCTCGGTACGCAGGCGGCCGAGGAGCGCGGCAGCCCTGGTGGCGAGCGCCTGGTCACGGGCAGCACAGGCACGCCCGGCCGCCCGGGCGCCCGCGGTCAGCAACGGCCACGCGTACCTGGGGCTGGACAGCACAGTGAAGCGGTCGAGCGCGTTCTCGACCACCGCCAGTGCGTCCGCGGGCCTATCCTGCGCCAGCCGCACCTCGGTTTCCAGCCGGGCCAGTGGCAGCTGGTGCTCGTCCTTGTACCGGGTGCCATCGAGCACGGCCTTGACCGAGGCGGCGCATTCCGCGGCCGCGTCCAGGTCGCCGCGGGCCAGGGCTATGTCACCAGAATGCCGCCACAGCGAGGACCGGATCCGCAGCGGCGGGGAGAACTGGTGCGCCCGCTCGATCACCTCGCTCGCTTCCTCCCACCGGCCCAGCGACACCAGCGGTTCGGCCAGGTTGATGGCCAGTACCGCGCCCGAGGTCCGGGCGAGCCCGTACTGCCGGGCGGCGGTGATCCCCTCGCGGGCCACCTCGGCGGCCAGCTCGTGCTGGCCCATGCCTTCCAGCATGTCGGATTCGGTGATGGCGACCCGGAGCAGCGGCTGGTAGGCCCCAGCCCCAGCGGCGATCACCCGGGCCTCGGCCAGCAGCACCCGGGTCCGCTGCAGGGTGCTGAGCGGCTGGGCACAGGCGAGGGTCACCAGCGCGGCTGCCTCGGTCGCGGGATCACCCGCGAGCCGGGCCACGGCCAGCGCCTCTTCGGCGTGCGCCCGGAACTCGGCGTCGTCCCAGCCGCCGGGCCGGTGGTGGATGTCGTGGGCCAGCGCCCCCAGGACCCGGGCCCGCGCCGCGCTCGGCGGGTCGGCCGGCACCAGCCGGGCTGCCTCGCGCAGGTCGCCGGGATAATCTTCGCGGCCGAGCTGGGCCTTCAAACGACCGCGGGCCTCGAGCAGGAGCGCGGCCCGGACCGGTTCCGCGGCGACATCGATCTCCCGCAGGGCGGCCTTGGCGAGCGTGATCCCGCGGTCGAACTCCCCGGCCAGCTCGGCCGCCCGCACCGCCGCTTCGAGCACGGCCACCCGGCTGGTGCCGATGCGCTGCGCGGCAGCAGGAACCTGGTCCCACAGTTCCAGCACCCGGGACAGCATCGCGAGCTGCTCGGCGTGGGCCAGGGCCTGGCCGGACTCGGCGGCCGCCTGCCAGGCGCTGACCAGCGCCTGCGCCAGGTCGTGCGCCGCGAACCAGTGATGGGCCCGCTCGGCCGCGGCGCGGCCGGGCGGTACCAGCGCCGGATCAGCGCTGATGGCCTCGGCGAACCGGCTGTGCCACTGGGCGCCCTCGCCCGGCAGCAGCTCCGCATGCACCGCCTCCCGGATCAGCGCATGCCGGAATACGAAGCTGCCGGTGTCGGTCAGTAGCACGTTGGCGGCCACCGCGGGACGCAGCACCCGGGCCAGCGCGGCGTTGTCCAGCCCGGTGACCGCGGCCAGCAGTGCGTGCCCGACCCGCGCACCGGCCGCGCTCGCGACCCGGACCAGCTCCTGCGTTTCCTCCGGCAGCCGCCGCACGGCTGCCACCAGCAGGTCCCGCAGTGACTCGGGCAGCCCGGAATCCAGCTCGCCCCCGCTCAGCAGCGCCTCCACGAACAGCGGGTTGCCCTCGGTGCGGCGGTACACCGTCTCAAGCGCATCCTCGCCCGGGTCACGGCCGAGCAGGCGGGCCGCGAGCTCGCCGGTGTCCTCGCGGGACAGCCTGCCGAGGTCCATCCGGGTGACCCAGCTGATGCGGTCCAGCTCGGCCAGCAGCGGCCGCAGCGGGTGCGAGCGGTGCAGCTCATCGGACCGGTAGGTGACCACGATCAGCACGCCATCCAGGGAACGCTGGTTACGGATAAGGAACGCCACCAGGTCCCTGGTGGACCTGTCCGCCCAGTGCGCGTCCTCGATGACCAGCACCACTGGGCCGGTGTCGGCCAGCTGTTCGAGCAGGGTGAGTACCTGCTCAAACAGCCGGGCCCGCGCCTCGCCCGCGTCCCCGGCCAGGGCTGGCTCGCCGAACTCCGGGAGCAGCCGGGCCAGCTCCCTGGCCGCGCCGCCGGGCAGGAGCCCGGCAATGCCAGCCGCACCGAAATCACGGACGAGCTCGCGCAGCACCGAGGTGAACGGGGCGAACGGCAGGCCGTCCGCGCCGAGTTCCAGGCAGCCGCCAGCCAGCACGCGTGCCCCCTGGCCGCGGGCCCGTTCCGCGAAGGCACTCACCAGCCGGGACTTGCCGACCCCCGCCTCCCCGCCGACCAGGACCGCGGGCGGGTCCCGCGGCCTGCCTGCGCCAGCGCCGCGTCCAGCACGGAAAGCTGCCCGGACCGGCCGATCAGGACCGGACTCGACACCCCTATCGCCACCCCGTAAGCATGCCAGCCGCCACCGGCAAACGGCCCGCCCACCTGGCCCGGCCCACACCGCGGGTGAGCTGGCGGCGGGCGGCATATCTGTCATAGCAGGGGCGGGTGCGGCACGTGTTGTGCTCTTTGCCGGTTTCCGGCGAACCCGGGCCCGCGCTGACGCTAAGGTACGCACCTGTGAATGGGGAGAGAAGGGCAGCCCGGCTTGCGCTCCGGGCCTTCCTGGCCGCCAGCGTGACCGCGGCGCTACTAGCCGGATGCGCCACCGCGCAAAGCGCGACCGCGCCCAGCACCGCCACGCCGCGGCATACCGTCAGTGCAGCGCCACCCACGCCGTCGCCGTCACCCGCCGCCGGGACGATTTCGCTGTCGGACTTCTTTCCCATCGGTGCCTACGCACAGAGCCCGATCATGTTCGGGCTGTGGAAAAGCCGGGGCATCAACACCATGGTCGTCGTTCCGCAGGGCGACGATGAAGTGTCCTGGAATCAGGCCGCCGTCCAGGACGGGCTGTATGAGATCCGGACGCCTGCCGCCAATCCCGCCACTGACGTCGGCAACAGGCACCTGCTGGCCTGGGCACTGCCCGATCAGCCCGACGACGTAACGGCCCAGATGCCGTACCAGGCGATTGCGCAGCTGTCCAGGACGTGGAAGCGCACCGACCCCGGAATGCCGGTGTACATCAACTTCAACGGCCAGTTCGACCAGCACGATGTGCGGACGCAGGATGGTGGGCTGTCCTGGTACGGGCTGTACGCCGCGAGTGCCGACTGGCTGACCGCCGACCTCTACCCGGTCAACGCGGGCCGGGGCGCCGACCTCAGCTCGATCGGGCAGGAGGTCGCCGAGCTGCGTAAGCTGGGCGGGACCAAGCCGGTCTTCGTCTTCATCGAGTCCGGCGCGTACGATGCCGGAAACCCTGTCATTACTCCTGGTCAGTTCCGTGGTGAGATCTGGCAGGCCATTATCAGCGGGGCCCGGGGCATCTTCTATTTCCCGGTGCAGGTCTCGCCCACGTTCGCGTACGACGTGACCCCGCCGGCGGTCGCGTTTGTGATGAGACGGCAAGACCGCATTATCACCGGGCTGGCCAGCGTGCTGCAGGGCCCGATCGATCCCGCGCCGCTGCGCGGCACGGCGCCCGGGCCACTTCGGGTGGCCTGGCGGAGCTCGGCGGGCCAGAGCTACTTTTTCGTGCTCAACGCCTCACCCCAGACCCTCAATAACCAGCGGATCAGGCTGCGCGGTATCGGCTCAGCGAAAACCGCCACCGTCTACGGCGAGAACCGCATCGTCCGGATTACCCACGACACGATTACCGATGACTTCGGCCCCTTCACGGTGCACATCTACACCATGGCGAGCAGCCGATCTCGACGGTCATGATCGTGCGCGATCGGTGCCATATAACCCCCCACTTGCCCACGATCATGACAGCCGGGGCCGTCAGTACCTCGCCGCGTTACGGGGCGGCGGCTAGGACCGCGATGAAGTCGCGGGTCCAGCCGGTGAGGTACTGGCTGGCCGGCCGGACCTGGCCGGGCACGGCGGCGGTGAGTGGTGCGCCGGGTCGGCTGGCGATGTCCAGCTGGACCCACTCCGGGTTGATGTCCAGCTCCATCGCGATCCGCGCCCCGGTGCGGGCCAGCGCGGCCGCCAGGTCGGCAGGGGTGGCCGACATGCTGCCGGCGTAGCTGAGGTCGCCGGAGGCATCCTGGGCGAGGGCGCTGCGGGCGACGTACTCGCCGCCGCCCAGGGTCGCCCCCCACTGAGCCCAGTCCACGGTCGCCGGGACCGGCTGCCCATTCTGTACCAGCGGTGGCAGGTTCTGCCGGACGCTGTACACCGCCTCGCCTGGTGCGGGCACGCCACTGCCCCAGATCCCGATCCGGGCCTGGCCGGAGCGGTCGATGACCAGGCTGGCCAGGCCGCTGCGCAGCGGGGTGATCACGTGGCCTTCCTGCTCGTAGCCGCCGTCGCCCGCGGCCAGCTCGAACCCGCCGTTGAAGGCAGCCAGTAGCCGGGGCCGCTCGGCCGGGGAGATGGCGGCCGGCGCTGACCAGCCGGGCGGCGGCGGCCCCGGGGTCCTCGCTGCCGTTGTGCAGCACGTACTGCACCGGGCCGTGGAAGGTCGCGACGGTGACCAGGGACCCGTCCGTGGTCCGGACCTGGGTCACGATGACCTGCGGCGCTGGGGCTGGCGTGGGGGCGGTGCTGGCCGCTGGCCGAGGCGGGGTCGTGGCGGGGGACCGGGCCGGGTGCGGCCGCGCGGTGTGCCCAGCGCCAGGCGCCGCCACCGGGGGCGAGCTGCACGCCGCGATCAGGCCCACGGCAGCCAGACCCAGCGCGGTCAGGTGCAGAGCGGTCGGGCGCGCGACGGCCAGGCACGCGGCGGTCAGGGACACAGCGGCACGGCTAGGCATCGACGACATCAAAGCATGCGGCCCGCGGCGGGTGAACATCCGCCGCCAGTACCCGTCCGCCACGCCGGCGCCCCGCCACGCCGGCGCCCAGTGCCCGTCCGCCACGCCGTCGCCCAGTGCCCGTCCGCCACGCCGGTGCCCAGCGCCCCGCCGTCGCCCCGCGGCCATCACCCCGCTGCGTCGTTACCCCGCCGCGTCGCGGATAGAACGCTCCAACGAAGCCATGGGCCGGACCCTTGACATGACCTGGGCAGTACGTTCCAATAGCGTTTGGAGCGCTCCAATTCCCTGATCATCCGGCCGGGTGGCAGGTCGCGCGGGCGCACCGCGGAGAGGTGGTCGGGACATGGGCAGGGAACGGTTGGCGCGGTACAGCCTCGCGGGCCCGGAGAACCAGGCGGCCGTGGCGGCTGGCCTGGCTGGCGGCGACTGGTTCCGCAGCGCCGTTCCGCGCAAGCGGATGAAAGAGCTGATGCGGCGCTCCGACTACCCGGCCGTCCGGGACACCGCGCTCTGGCTCGGCCTGATGGTGGCCCTGGCCGGGGCGGGCATCGCGCTGTGGGGCAGCTGGTGGGCGGTCCCGTTCTTCCTCGGCTATGGCATCCTCTACGGCTCGACGTCAGACTCCCGCTGGCACGAGTCCGGCCACGGCACGGCCTTCAAGACGCGCTGGCTCGACGAGGGGCTGTACCAGCTCGCCTCCTTCATGATCATGCGCGATCCGACCACCTGGCGGTGGAGCCACACCCGGCACCACACCGACACCCTGGTCGTGGGCCGGGACCCGGAGATCGCGGCGATGCGGCCGGCCCGGCTGGCGCGGATCCTGGCCAATTTCCTCGGCCTGGTCGACGTGCCGAGTCGCGTTCCAGCTGATGGCCCGGCACGCCTCCGGGCGGCTCACCGCCGATGAGGCCGATTACGTGCCGGAGTCCGAGCGGCCCAAGGTCTACCGGACCGCCCGGATCGACCTGGCCATCTACGCCGTCACGATCGCCCTGGCGATCGGGTTCAGGTCCTGGCTGCCGGTCGTGCTGATCGGCGGCCCGCGCCTGTACGGCGCGTTCCTGTTCAACATCTACGGCTTCACCCAGCACGCTGGGCTGGGCGAGAACGTGCTCGACCATCGGCTCAACACCCGCACGGTCAAGATGTGCGTGGTCAACCGGTTCCTGTACTGGAACATGAACTACCACGTCGAGCACCACATGTTCCCGATGGTCCCGTACTACCGCCTGGCCGAGTTGCACGAGGAGATCAAGCATGACTGCGCCCCGGTCTACCCGTCGCTGTGGGCGGCCTACCAGGAACTCATCCCGGCGGTCCTGCGCCAGCTGAAGGACCAGGAGTATTACGTGCGCCGCGAGCTGCTGCCCGGCGCCGCGCCGTTCAACGAGCCCACGCCCCTGGCCGACGGCCGCGCGCTGCCGCTGGCCCGGGCGACCGCGGCCTGACCGCGGATCTGTACCTGACCGCGGCCTGACCGCGGCCTGCACCCAAGGAGACACCCCTGATGGCCCAGTGGATCGCCGCCTGCGACGCCGACGACATCGATCCCGAGGACGTCATCCCGTTCGACCACGGCGGCAACGCCTACGCGATCTACCGCTCACCGGACGGCGTCTACTACGCCACCGATGGCCACTGCACGCACGAGCGGACGCTGCTCTGCGACGGCCTGGTGGAGGGCGGCATCATCGAGTGCCCCAAGCACAACGGGCGCTTCGACTACACCAGCGGCAAGGCCCTCGGCGCGCCCGTGCTGGTGAACATCCGCACCTACCCGGCCAAGGTCGTGGACGGGACCGTCTACATCGACGTCGGCTGATGCCCGCGCCAGGGTGGCCGTTAGGCCGGGGCGGGGCCGCTCGACCCCCGGATCTCCAGCCGGGGTGGCATCAGCCGGGTCTCGCCGGGCGCGTCCGGATGCTCGATGCGGGCCAGCAGCATCTGGGCCGCCTGCTGGCCCATCGCGTAGGCGGTGCCGTTGACGCTGGTGAGCCACAGCGCCCGGAGCCGGGCCAGGGCGGAGTTGTCGAAGCCGGCCAGCGACAGTTCCTGTGGCACCCGGATGCCCAGCGCGGCCGCGGCGGACAGGGCCCCGACGCAGGACAGGTCGTTCGCCGCGAAGATGGCGGTCGGCCGGTCAGCGCGGCTCAGCAGCCGGACCGCCGCCCGGTAGCCGCCCTCCTCGGTCATGTCCCCGGTCTCGACCAGGACGTGCGACCCGAGGCTGGCGCAGCCGCATCGTGTCCGTATAGCCCTGCAGCCGGCGGCTGCCCGCCGAGCTGGGCAGGCCCGAGATGTGCGCGATCCGGTGATGCCCGAGGTCCAGCAGGTGCCGGACGGCCAGCGCCGCGCCGAGGTGGTTGTCGTTGGCGAGAACATCGACGTGCGGCAGGCCCGGATCCATCCCGCCCACCGCGACGGTCGGGATCTTGCTGGCCACGTCGATGCTGGCCGACGAGACGGGAACCGATCCGGCCAGGATCAGCCCGTCCACGCCGAGATCAAGGAAGGACCAGGTCAGCGTCTCGTCCATCAGCCGGTCGATCCGCCCGTCGCCGAGCAGGATGTGCTTGCCGCCCGCGTGCAGCGCTGGGGTCAGGCCGTCCAGCAGGTCCGCGAACCACGGCTGGCGCAGGTCGTTCAGCAGTACCCCGACCGTGCGTGACTGGCGCTCAGCGAGCAGCCGGGCCGCCGCGTTCGGCCGGTAGCTGAGTTCCTCGACGGCGCGCAGCACGGCCGCGCGGCTGGCCGGGCTGACTTTCGGTGAGTTGCGGAGCACCAGCGACACCAGTGACTTCGACACCCCGGCCCGGGCCGCGACGGTTTCCAGGGTGGGCCTGTGACCGGCTTGCCCCATGCCCGGGCACCTCGCCTCTCCGCTCACGATCCGGATCGCCCCGCGCCGTGCCCGGATCGCTTTCGCTTACCACCCGAAATCGCTTCCGCTCACGGTCCGAATCGCTTCCGCTCCCTGTTGGAGCGTTCTGTTGGAGCGTTCTGTTGGAGCGTTCTGTTGGAGCGTTCTGTTGGAGCGTTCTGTTGGAGCGTTCTGTTGGAGCGTTCCAACCGTATGGGGCCGCCGGAATCGTGTCAACGCGATCACGCGGGGGCGGCCGGTCCCAGCGCGCGGATGAGGTCGATGCCCCGGCCGAGGTTGTCCAGCCGGGCGGCCAGGGTTTCACCCGCCGGGTAGAGCCGCACCGTATCCACCCCGGTGTCACGCCAGGTCCGCAGCCGGGCCCGCACCATGTCCTCGGTGCCGATCAGCGTGGTGGCCAGCACCATCTCGTCGGTGACCAGGCTGGCCGCGCCGTCGGTGTCCCCGGCCTGCCAGCGCTCACGGACCTGGGCGGCGGCATCGGCCCAGCCCTGCCGGCTGTAGGCGTCGTTGTAGAAGTTGCTGCGGGCCGATCCCATCCCGCCGAGCGAGAAAGCCAGTTCCTTCTTGCGGCTGGCCACGGTGGCGGCCAGTTCGGCTTCGCCGACGATGTTGATCTCGGCGCCCTGGCAGACGTCCAGCTCCGCGCGGGTCCGTCCGGCCCGGGCCAGCCCGGCGTCCAGGGGAGCGAAGTAGGCATCGGCGCCCTCCGGGACGAAGCTCGTGCCCAGCCAGCCGTCGGCGATCTCACCGGTCACCTCCAGCATCTTCGGCGAGAGCGTGGCCAGGTAGACCGGCACGCTCACCGGGGTGAGGCTGACCCGCATCGGCCGGCCCTCGCCGCCAGGCAGCGGGATCCGGTACTGGCTGCCCTGGAACGCGACCTTCTCCCCGGCGAACACGCTCCGCACCACCTGCACGGTTTCCCGCATCCGGGCCAGCGGATGGGCGAACGGGATACCGTGCAGGCCCTCCAGGATCTGGGGCCCCGAGGCGCCCAGGCCGAGCAGGAACCTGCCGCCGGACAGATGCGCCAGCGTCATCGCGGTCTGCGCGATCGTGACCGGCGAGCGAGTGCCGACCTGGAGGACACCCGAGCCCAGCAGCATCCGCCCGGTCCGGGCCGCGAGGTAGCCAAGCGGGGCGGGCGCATCGCTGCCCCACGCCTCCGCGACCCAGCAGATGTCCAGGCCCAGCTTCTCGGCCTCGCACACGAACTCGGTGATCTCCGCCCAGTTCCCGCCGGAGCCCTCGATGGTCGTCGCGGTCCGCATCACGCCGCCCGCTCGGCCAGCTCTTTGATGGCGGCCAGGTTCCGGGTGAGGCCGGCCTCGAACTCCCGCAGCCGGACGAACACGATCGTCTGCTCCTTGTCCGGCATCGCGTCGATGGCCAGGCTCAGCCCGGACCGGCCCGGCCCCATCTGGGCCCGCTGCTCCAGCACTGTGCCCGTCCCTTCCAGCCGCAGGGTGAACCGCCAGGTAGCCGAGGGATGACCGGGATCACCCACGGCCCAGGCGAACTGACGCGGCGGATCGCAGGCCACGATCGTGCTGACCGTCTCCCACTGCCCCAGCGCCTGATGGGCGTTCCGGCCGGTGAACCGGGCTCCGGGAACCGGGCCGGTGACCCCGTCCAGCCATTCCACTTCCTGCAGCTCAGCGCTGAGCCCCGGCATCAGGTGGATGTCGCTGACCAGTTCCCACACCTGCTCCGGTGGCGCCTCGATGTAGATCTCCGCGGCCACGGTGGGGCTGTCCGCGTAGACCTCTCCTGTCCACTCCATGGCGTTCTGCTTCCTTTCCCCCAGCAGCCTGCCCGGCGGGGAGCCCGGCGTCTACTCTGCGGGCGACAGGCTCTGCGGGCGACAGGCTCTGCGGGCGACAGGCTCTGCGGGCGACAGGCTCTGCGGGCGACAGGCTCTGCGGGCGACAGGCTCTGCGGGCGACAGGCCCGGTCCCGTTCAGGCCGCTGCCCCCTGGCCTCCGGTTGGACAGTAAGTTTGGGGAACCGCAACGAGAGCCGGGAGAACGGGTCAATGGGATCGAATTCGCCTGCTCCACATCGGCCGAACGCAGCCGTGGCTAGCCCGGGCGCAGCTAGCCCGGGCGCAGCTAGCCCGGGCGCGGCCAGCCCCGCGCTGTGGAACCCGTTCGCCAACATGGCCAGCCTGGCCGGCCACGCGGTCACCATCGTCCGGGGTGAGGGCGCCTGGGTCTGGGACGATCAGGGCCGTGGTTACCTCGACGCCCTGGCCAGCCTCTGGTACTGCAATGTCGGGCACGGCCGGGCTGAGCTCGCCGACGCGGCCGCGGCGCAGATCCGCCAGCTGGCCGGGCTACCAGGTGTTCGAGCACTACTCGAACCCCCCGGCGGAGGAGCTGGCGCGGCGGGTGGCCGAGCTGGCCCCGCTGCCGGGCGCCAAGGTCTTCTTCACCCCCGGCGGCGGCTCGGACGCCGTGGACACCGCGGCCAAGCTGGCCCGCAGCTACTGGCGAGCGATGGGCCAGCCGGCCAAGCAGGTCTGCATCGGCCGGTCACACGCGTATCACGGCATGAACGCCTACGGCACCTCACTCGGCGGGATCCCGGCCAACACCGACCCGTTCCTGCCGCTGGTGACCGAGGTCGAGCACGTGCCCTGGGACGACAGCGCGGCGCTGGACAAGGTCGATCGGGGAGCTGGGCGCGGAGCGGGTCGCGGCCTTCTTCTGCGAGCCGGTGATCGGGGCGGGCGGGGTCTACCCGCCGCCGGAGGGGTACCTGGCCCGGGTGCGGGATATCTGCCGGCGCCCGCGACGTGCTGTTCGTCGCCGATGAGGTGATCACCGGGTTCGGCCGGACCGGCCGCTGGTTCGCCAGCGAGCGGTTCTCCCTGGACCCCGACCTGATCACCGCGGCCAAGGGGCTCAGCTCCGGCTACGCGCCTATCGGCGCGGTGATCGCCTCGGCCCGGGTGGCCGAGCCGTTCTGGCGGCCCGGGTCGGCCGAGGTGTTCCGGCACGGCTACACCTACTCCGCGCATCCGGCCTCGTGCGCGGTGGCCTGCGCGAACCTGGACCTGATCGAGCGCGAGCAGCTGGTCGCCCGGGTGGCCCAGCTGGAACCGGTGCTGGCGGATGCGCTCCAGCCGCTGGCCGGCGCATCCGCTGGTCGGCGAGGTGCGGGCCGGCACCGGGCTGCTCGCCGCGGTCGAGATCGCCGAGGACGCCCGCGCCGCTGACCCGGGTCTCGGGCCGCGGCTGGTCACCGCGATCCGCGAGCGGGGCGTGATCACCCGGCTGCTCCGGGGCGTGGCGCTGCAGGTGTCGCCGCCGTTCGTGATCACCGAGGACGAGATCGGCCGGATCGCCGAGGCGTTCGCGGACGCGTTCGCCGCGGCCGCCCGCTGATCCACCACCCGGCCCGCGCGGAGGACTGGCCCTGGGTTAGGTTGCGGCCGTGGAGATCCTGCGTAAGGACGTGGTGGTGATCGGCCTGGGGGCCTTCGGGTCCGCGGCGCTGTGGCGGCTCGCCTGGCGCGGCATCGACGTTGCCGGGATTGAACGTCATGGCCTGGGACATCACCTGGGCTCCTCGCACGGCGCGACCCGGTTGTTCCGGGTTGCCTGCCAGGAGCACCCTGGCCTGGCCCCGATCGCGCTGAAGTCGCTCGAGCTGTGGACCGGGCTGGCCGAGCAGGCCGGTGCGCCGCTCGTGGCGCAGACCGGCTGCCTCAACGCGGGAGCGCCGGACAGCCGGCCGGTGCGTGGCGCCGCCGCGGCCGCCGCCGCGGCGGGCGTGCCCGTGACCAGGCTCAGCCATGACGAGCTCGTCGCGCGGCAGCCGCAGTACGCGGGCCTGGCGCCGGGCGATACGGCGGTGTGGGATCCAGGCGGCGGGCTGTGCTACCCCGAGCGGGTGGTGCGGGCGCAGGCTACGGCCGCCCAGCGGCTCGGCGCCGAGGTCTACCTGCACACGATGGTCAGCAGCCTGGCCGTCGGCCCGGACGGGGTGACGGTACGCACTCCCACCGTGGAGCTACGGGCAGCACAAGTGGTCGTGACGGCGGGCGCGTGGCTGGGCACGCTGGTCCCCGGCCTGCCGTTGGAGCCGTGCCGGATGCCGCTGTACTGGTTCCGGCCCCGGGACCCGGGCACGGATGCGTTCACCCTGTCCCGGTTTCCCGCCTTCATCTGGGAGCGTCCCGGGGGCGAAACGCTGTGGGGCCATGGGTCCGGTCCGGACTACGGGATCAAGATCGGGCTGGATCCCGCGCGGGCGCGCGCGGGCGGCACCAGCACCGACCCTGAGCAGATCGACCGTTACATTCACCTCGACAGCGACAGGCTCGCCGAGCTCGCGGCCGCGGTGGCGCAGGCCTTCCCCGGCCTGGACCCGCAGCCGGCCAAGGTCATCCCGTGCCTGATCACGCACTCGCCCGACGGGCAGTTCCTGGCCGGGCGGCTCGGCGGTGACTCCCGCGTGGTCGTAGGCGGCGGGGACAGCGGTCACGGATTCAAGCATGCGGCCGGGATCGGTGAGCTGCTGGCCCAGATCGTGGCTGGCGAGCAGCCCTACTGCGGCGCGGGCTTCCTCGACCCGGCCCGGTTCCCCCTCCCGGCCTGACGCATCCGGCTGGCGCATCCGGCCAGCGGCTGGCTCACTCGAGCGGCTGGCTCACTCGAGCGGCTGGCGGGCCAGGCCAGCGGGCTCACGCCCAGCAAGCAGCCAGCCGGCCACCACCGCGATCAGTGGCATGCCGACCAGGATGATCAGCAGGTTCACGGTCGGCACGCTGGACAGCTCGGACCGGCCGTCGAGCGGGTTGTCCCAGGAGTAGGCGATGGCCCCCACGTAGGCGGCCACGGTGCCGAGGATCGCGCCGAGCAGGGCGAGAGCGCCGGCCGTGGCGGCGGTGATCGTGCGCCGGGTGGAGCCGCTCGCCCCGGTGGCGGCCAGGGTGCGCAGATCGCTGGCGGTCTCGCTGCGAATCAGGCCGACGGTCATGGCCAGGATGCCCAGGGCGAGGGCGATCCCGAACACGGTGGCCCAGTTGAGGATCTCCGCCGACGAGGGCGCGCTGGACTTGGTCTCGATGGTCAGGCCCGCGGCAGCGGCGGTGAGCCGGGCGTTGGTGATCTGCGCGGCGGTGGGCGGATGTGGGGCCTGGATCAGCCAGCCGGACCCGCTGGGGTGCAGGCCGAACTGGTGGATGGCGTGCTCGGTGAGCACGGTATTGGGGGCCGACGTGCCGGACGGGAGCGCGCTGACCTCCTGGATCACCGGGTTGGCCAGGCAACTGCTCTTCGGGCAGGGGAAGGTCCCGGTCTCAGCGCGGCCCGGGCCGCCTGGGCCGCGGCCTGGGCCGGAAGAGCCGCCGGAGGGGCCGCCGTAGACGAGCTGCATCTTGGACAGCCCGGATAGCCCGGGCCGCATGGTGAGGATGTCGGCGGCGGGGCTGACCTGGGCGGAGCTGATGCCGAACGCCCGCAGGAGCTGCGGGGTGGCGACATAGACCGGCCCGGACCAGCTGCGCCCGGCCGCGGCGTGCTGCAGTCCGGCGCTGGTCGTGTCGAGCTGGATGACGTCATGCGAGCCAAGCGCGGCCGCGATGCTGCGGGCGGTCGCCGCCGCCGATGTCAGCGTGCTGGTGGCCGGCGCGCTGGCGCCGCCGCCCGGACCGCCGCCGCCACCCGGGCCGCCCGGACCACCGCCGCCACCCGGGCCACCCTGCCCCTGTGCCGCGTACACGATGAGCTGGTCCGAGGCCAGGTTGGGCCCGGCGTAGTCGAGCACGTTCCCGTACCGCTGCGCGGACAGGACACAGACCAGCACGGCGATCAGCACGCCGAGGCTGATGGCGGCGAGGGCAGAACCGGACCGGGCCCGGTAGCGGGCCAGGTCACGCAGGGCCAGCCGGACCGCGACCGGGGCCCGCCGGCCGACCCGGGCCAGCACGGCCAGGCTCAGCGGGGCCAGCAGGATGACCGCCACGATGAGGGCGACGAGGCCGAGGATGAGCTCGAGCGCGCCGCCGCCCTGGCCGTTGCTCTTGCCGGTGTACCAGAGCAGGATCGCGGCGATCACGAACAAGGCGATGCCGGGCAGGGCCGAGCGGTGGACCTGCTTCGGCGGCGCGGGCCGCCCGGACAGCGCGGTCACGATCGGCATTCGGGTGATCGAGCGGGCCGGGCGGGCGGCGGCCAGGTAGGTGGCCAGCACGGCCAGCACCATCGCCGGGCCGATCACGGTCCACGGCAGCTGGAACGGGCCGATCAGGTGGTGTGCGCTGGATTCGACGGCCGGCCGGTACCCCAGCCAGGCGGCCAGGCCCAGCACGCCTCCGGTCACCGCCCCGGTCACCCCCACCAGGATGCCGTTGACCCGGACCACGAGACGGATGTTCCGGTCCGTGGCGCCCAGCGAGCCGAGCATGCCGAGGGAGCGCAGCCGGCGCTGGGCCAGCACCGTGAAGCCCCCTACCGCCACCAGCGCGATGAGCAGCATGCTGACCGTAGCCAGCGCGAGCACGATGGTTTCCGGGTGCTCCCTGACCCGGTGTTCCCTGACCCGGTGCTCACTGGCTCGGGCCGGGGGTGAGCAGCGACTCGGGCCCGGCCACCGGAGCGGTCTGGTCGACCGCGCGGCCGTCCCGCAGGAACACCACCCGGTCGGCCCACGAGGCCAGCTGCGCGTCGTGGGTCACCACCACGGCGGCCACGCCCCGCCGGCACGCGTCGTGGATCAGCCGCATGACCCCCTCGGCGTTCACCGAGTCCAGCGCGCCCGACGGCTCGTCGGCGAGCAGCAGCCGCCGGTCCCCGGCCACCGCGCGGGCGATCGCCACCCGCTGGCGCTCGCCGCCGGACAGCTGGTCCGGAAACCGGGACGCCCGCTCGCCCAGGCCGAGCCCGTCCAGCGCCCGCAGGCCGGCCGCGCGGGCCTTCCCGGCGGACATGCCGTCGAGCTCCAGCGGCAGGGCGACGTTCTCGGCCGCGGTCAGCCCGGGGAGCAGGTTGAAATCCTGGAACACATAGCCGACCGTGCGCCGCCGCAGCCGGGCCTTGTCGTTGCGCGACATCCCGGACAGCGGCATGCCACCGATCAGCACGTCCCCGCTGGAGGGCTCCTCCAGGCTGCCGGCGATGGTCAGCAGCGTGGACTTGCCCGAGCCGCTGGGCCCCATCACCGCCACCATCGCCCCGGCCTGCACCGACAGATCTACGCCGCGGAGGGCGTGCACCTCGGCGTCCCCCGCCCCGTAGGTCTTGGTCACGGCCCGCAGCTCCAGCACGTTCATCGCTGCACTCCTACTCTGCGTCGCAGCCGTGGCAAGGCGGCTGGAACCGGCGGGACAGGATCGGCGGCGGCGCGTTTGAGCCGGCCGTCGGCGGCGTCCAGCCACCGGATGACCGCATCCAGCCGGAACAGCTCGGCGTCCACCACCAGCGCCAGGCTCAGGTCGGACTGGGCCTCGTCTTCTTTGATCCGGGTCCACTGCTGCATCAGCTGCACCAGGTACCGGCGGTGCGCCTGGATCACCTCGTGCACGTCCGTGCCTGGCACGCGCACCGCCACCAGCACCTTCATCACCATCTCATCGCGCGGCGGGGAGGCCAGGTCGGGCGGGGTGCGCAGCCAGCTGGCCAGCTCGGCCGTGCCGCGCGGAGTGATCCGGAATCCCTTCTGCGGGCCCTCGTCTATGGTGTCGTCGGACTCCACCAGACCGTCCCGTTCCAGCCGCTGCAGGGTCTGGTACACCTGGCCCACGTTCAGCGGCCAGACCTCGCCGGTCCGGGCCTCGAACTCCTCCCGTAGCTGCAGTCCGTACTTGGGCCCCTCGCTCAGCAGCGCCAGCAGGGCATGACGGACGCTCATGACATCCTCCGGATCAGAAGCATGCTGAGCATAATACCGGGTATACAGGAGGTCGTCGGCTCTTCGCCTCGGCCGGTGGGACCGGCCCGGTCCCGCCTGGCCGGCCAGTACCCGGCCAGCTGGCTCTCGCGCCGCCCGGTGATGCCGGCTTACACTCGCGCCGAGGTGATTTCATGGACGATGTCGCCGCCGAGTTCCTCGAGCTGATCCACGGTCTCGAGGAGATCAGGGACTCCATGACGCCCGAGCGCGCTCATGCCGAGTTCGACCAGACCACGCTGCAGGTCTTCTGGAAGAAGTGGCCCAGCCTGTCCGCATGGTCCGGGTCGCTGTGGCGGATGCTGTCCGAGGAACTGGCCGGCCCGGCAAGCCCGCACCATGATGCCGAGCTGGACGAGGTCGGTGGCAGTGACTGAGCAGCCAGCGCCACCCGGGATCAAGGCCGCGGTGCTCCGGGACCTGATGAACACCCGGGTCGTCGCGACCACCCTGGACACCCCCGTCGCCACGGCGGCCGCGGCCATGGTGCAGGCGAACGTGGGATCAGCGGTGGTCATGCAGGGATCGTTCCTGGCGGGCATCCTCACCGAGCGCGATGTGCTGCGGGCCGCCGCGTCCGGTGAGGATCTCTCCACGGTCGTGGTGTCGGCCTGGATGACCCCTGACCCGCACTCCGCCACCCCGGACACACCCGTGGAAACCGCGGCTCAGATCATGCTCCTGAACGGGTTCCGCCACCTCCCGGTGGTGGATGGCCGGATCGTCTGTGGCCTGGTGAGCCTCCGCGACCTGTTCGCGGCCAGGATCCGGCGGCCGCTGGCGCGCTGATCCACCCTGATCGCCAGGCTGCGGTGGCCCGCCGGGCAGTGCGAGGATGACGGGACATGCCGTCGCGCCAGGAAGGACCGCTGAGGATGAGCCGTGTCGTGGTCATCGGGGCTACCGGGCACATCGGCAGTTACCTGGTGCCGCGGCTGGTCCGCGGCGGCCACGAGGTGATCGCCATCAGCCGCGGCACGCGCGGGCCCGTATCATGCCAGTCCGCAGTGGGACGCGGTCACCAGGGTCACGGCCGACCGCGACGCGGCAGGACGCCGCGGGCACCTTCGGCGCCCGGATCGCGGCGCTGCGCCCGGACGTCGTGATCGACCTGGTCTGCTTCACCGCGGCCTCGGCCCAGCAGCTCGTCGACGCGCTGCGGCCGTCCCGGCCGTTGCTGCTGCACTGCGGCACCATCTGGGTGCACGGGCCCGCGCTGCGGGTGCCGGTCACCGAGGACGAGCCCCGGACCGCCTACGGCGAGTACGGCACGGGCAAGGCCGAGATCGAGGCGCTGCTGCACCGCGAGACGCGGACGGGCGGCGTGCCCGCCGTGGTGCTGCACCCTGGGCACATCACCGGGCCGGGCTGGCCGGTCATCACGCCCGCGGGCAACCTGGACCCGTCGGTGTGGACGAGCCTGGCCACCGGCCAGCCGCTCGCGCTGCCCGACCACGGGCTGGGCGTCCTGCACCACGTGCATGCCGACGACGTGGCGCAGGCGTTCCAGCGGGCGCTGCACCGGCCCGCGGCGATCGGGGCCAGCTTCCACGTAGTGGCCGAGCAGGCGATGACCCTGCGCGGCCTGGCCACCGGTGTCGCGCGGTGGTTCGGCCGGGAGCCAGCCCTGGACTTCGTGGACTGGGCGGAGTTCGACCGCCGGGTCACGCCCGAACACGCCGACGCCACCCGCCAGCACACGTTCCGCAGCATCACCGCGAGCATCGCCCGGGCCCGGGACGTGCTCGGCTACGCGCCGCGGTACAGCTCACTCGAGGCACTGCACGAGGCGCTGGCGTGGCTGGTCGCCAACGGCCAGGCCGACATCGGCGACCAGCAGCTCGTCACCCGTCGGCGTCGCCGGACCGCAGCTGGCCACCCCGTCCGACGTCGGCCGCCACTAGCTCACCGCCGAGCTCCGGGATGAGTTCGGGGTCGAGGGCGGCTGGCCGGTGGTGTGCGAGCCGTTCGTGCAGTGGGTGCTGGAGGATACGTTCCCCGCGGGCCGCGCAGCGTGGCCGTTAATGGGGACGCGATCGCGGCCGGCGACGGCACGCTCGGCAGCATCCACTACTGAGCCCGCCGGGCTGGCCGGCCGCCGCTCATCGGTCCGGCCAGAGGCTCTCCAGGTTGACCACGATGCCTTCCTGGCTGCTCCGCGCGATGATCACCACCGCCTCCTCGGCGCCCGGGTTCTCCTCCCGGTGCGGCACGTAGGGCGGTACGAACACGTAGTCCCCGGGCCCCGTCTGCAGCCGCACTTCCTGGTCGCCCTCGGCGAACACGAACGCTGGGGTCCCGGACAGCACGTAGATCGCGGTTTCCGCCTCGCCGTGGTGATGGTCGGCGGACCGGGTGCCGGGCGCCACGTGCGTCTGCCCCATCCAGACCTTTTCCGATCCGGTGTTCTTGCCTGAGATGGCCTCGCGGCGGATCATCCCGGCGCTCTGGCCGGTATCAGCGCGCAGCTCGTGGCCTCGCACGTGCACGAGCGGTGCGTGCCAGCGGTCGTCAGTCATCATGCCTCCCTAGTAGCTATTACCACGAGCCTGGCCCGCTGGCCGACCCAGGCGGCCGCTCGGCGGCGGGCAGCGGGCGGGCAGCGGCGAGCGCCGGCGGGCGGCGGGCGGCGGCGAATGAATCGGGCGGGACGGGCGTTAGCACGGGCATGGAGACGTGGCAGGCGATTACCTCACGGCGGCAACGTCCGGTCGTTCACGGACCGCCCGATCGCCACGGCCGACCTGGACCAGATCCTGGAGGCGGGCCGCCGGTCCCCGTCCTCGCAGAACTGGCAGCCGTGGGACTTCATCCTGGTCACCGACCGGGAGCAGCTCCGTGCGCTGGCCGGGGTGTGGCGGGGCGCCGGTCACGTGGCCGAGTCCGCGGCGACGATCGCCATCATCGGCCCGGCCGCGGACAACGAGTTCCACCGGGCCCAGCTCGACCTGGGCCAGGCCACCGATGGCGATGACGCTGGCCGCCGCCGATCTCGGCATCGGCAGCTGCCACGCGGGCGTTGCTGACCTGGCGCTGGCCCGGGAACTGCTCGGCTTCCCCGAGAACCGGGACTGGGTCTTCCTGATCTCGCTCGGCTACCCGGCAGACCGGCCGCTGGCCCCGGTCCGCCATCCCCGGCGGCGCCCGTTCAGCGAAGTCGTGCACTACGGCCGCTGGTAGGGCCGCGGCCGGCGACAGGGCCGCGGCCGGTGGCGCTAACCCGCCTCCTGCAGCGTCCGGCCCGGGGTCGGCACCACCGCCTGGCAGGCCCGGAGCAGCGTCCGCGCGAACGCCTGGGGTGCGCCGATGCAGGCGCCATGGTCGGCGTCCACCTGGTGCACGGTGGCGCCCGGGATCGCCTGGGCCAGCCTGAGCTGACGGCCAGGCGGCACCAGGTGGTCCCGGGTCGTGATCACCACGGCGGCAGGCACGTCGACCTGGCCGATCCAGTGGTCAGAGCTGAACTCGCAGACGGCCTGCGCGGCCGAGACCGCAGTAGCGAGTGAGGTCCGGGACAGCTGGGCCCGGGCCCAGCGGAGGGTCGCCTGGTCATCGACTGGGCCGAGCAGCGCCAGTCCGATGAGCTCAGCGCCCATGATGTGCAGCAGCGGGTTCCAGGTCGCCGCGGTGGCCATGGCCGGCATCACCAGGGCGGCCAGCTGCTCCGTGGCTGACCCGCGGACGTCGGGCACGGTCGCGCACAGCACCAGGCCGGACAGCAGCCGGCGGTGCCGCAGGTACAGCAGCTGGGCCACCATGCCGCCCATGGAGTAACCCACGGCCACGAACCTGCGGACACCGAGGACCCCGGCCAGCGCGGCGATGTCGTCCGCGCAATCCTCGAGCCGGAACCGCGACCGCAGCCGGATCCCGTCACCGTGCCCGCGCAGGTCCGCGGCGACCACCCGGAAATAAGGCGCCAGCTGGGCGAACGCCATGCCCCAGTTGAGCTCGGCCGTGAACGCCACCCCGTGGATGAGCATCAGCGTCTCGGCCCCGGCCGGGCCGGGGCACTCCCACACCCGTGTCGTCCCGCGGCCCGGCAGCTCCACCAGGCGCGTGACAGGAGCGGCCGCGACTCCTGCTGAGCCTGGCACCTGCACCATCGCCACATTTCCGCGATGCCGGGCCGGGGGAGCCGGGCACCGTCCGGCCAGCCATCGTCTGGTTAATTGATCAGAGTGTACCCATGAGTAACCCGTCTCTACCATGGACTAGCGGGGCCGCGGGCGGCCGCCTCAGCAGCCGCGGATCGTGCCCGCGCCGGGCACCGAGTACAGGCCGGGCTCGGGGCGCATGTGCAGCTGCGCGGGAGTGGCCAGGTCCGCTGGCAGCGTCGTGATATGCCGCGCCCGGGGCGAATGGGCCCGGCCTGAACCCGGTCACCGGCTGGTCTGCCGTCGGCTGGCCCATTCGCCGAGTTCTGCCTCCAGGCGGTGCTGTGACCAGCCCTCGCTGACCGCCCGGCCGAGGATCTCGGCCTGCGTGGCCGGCGCCAGCCCGCCGATGGGCTGGTCACGATCGAGGTTCGTAGGGAACGAGTAGCCCTCGGCGCACGCCGCGATCACGTTCGCGATCGCCGTCGGCGCCGCGCCCACCTGGCGCAGGGCGAGCAGCGCCGGGAACACCGCCGCGGACATCCGGCCGCGGTCGACGGTCTCCATGGCGCGACCGAACGCGGACGACACCTGTAGCAGGTTCGCCACCCGGTTGACTCCGGCTGTGCGGTTGGCGCCCGCGGCGTGGAACAGGGCCGGGTTGAAGAACGCGGCATCACCCTTGCGCAGCGGCAGCTGAATGTAGCTGGCCTCGAAGTACTCGCGGAACTCCGGCCGCCGCCAGGCCAGGTAGCCGGGCCGGTACTTCTGGCTGTGCGGCAGGTACATCGTCGGCCCGGTCTCCACGGGCATGTCCGAGTGTGCGATCGCGCCCTGCAAGGTCAGCAACGGTGACAGCTCGTGCACATGCCGCGGGTAGCGCGCGGCCTGCGCGCCGGGCTGGAACCCGAGATGGTAGTCCCGGTGTGCGGTCTGCGCGGCGCCGCCCGGATTCACCACGTTGACCTGGGAGGTGACCTGGTAGGCCGGGCCCAGCCAGGCGTGGCAGGCGGCCGCGATGATGTCGTTGGCGTAGTAGGCCGCGAACACCTCCGGCGCGCGCAGGGCCAGCTTCTCCAGCGCGTTCCAGATCCGGTCGTTCTGCCCGGACGCGGCGAAGTGATCGCCGGCCGCACGACCGGCCGTGCGCTGATCGGCGATCATGGCCTCGAACTGCGCGGTGGCCCAGTTGACCACGCTGAGGTCGTCGAACGCCCCAGCGAACAACACGATGCCCGGGCCGTCGTGCAGGGCGCGGGCCAGTTCGGCCGCCACATCCTGGCGGCCCGGAATACTGGCCAGCTCTGCGCGCAGCTGCCCGCTGTCGTACACGAGCACGTTCTGCTGCACCGCCTGGGCCCGCGGGTAGTCGGCGAGATCCGTCTTCACGCTGACCACCTGGATGAGGTCAGCCAGGCGGCAGTCATCGGCGGTCAGGTAGCCCGGGACGGCGTGGGTACCGCTGGTCATCGGCTGGCTCCTTGCTGCTAGGGCGCGGGGGATACCAGCCAGCCTAGGAAGAGCACGACCTCAGTCAACCCTCAGCCACCCATCAAAAACCCGTCAGGAATCCATCATCCGCGGTCGCTTGCGCAGCGCATCCCCACCCAGCCGCCGTGCCCCGGCCCCAGCCGCCCGCCATCCCGGCAGCGTGGTGGGAAATAGACCGTATCTGCGTAATTCCCACCACATAAGCGCCGGCCGGCCCGAGGCGCCGTCACATGTGGCTCATTGGCCACGGATGCCGCATCAGTCACGGGCCGGGGGTGCCCCGGGGTTGGCTGGGCCAGGGCGGCGGGGTGAGGTGGTACACGGTCATGGCCGGGGCGGGCCGGTGGTGCCCCGCACCACCAGGTGCGGGGCGAGGACGACCTCACGCGCTGCCGTCCGGCCGTGGTCCAGCCGCTCGGCCACCAGCGCGACCGCCTGGCTGGCCTGCTGGCGGGCATCCTGGCTCACGGTGGTGAGATCCACGTGGGCAAGCCGCGCCAGCGGGCTGTCGTCATAGCCCGCGACCGATACTGTGCCCGGGACCTGCACGCCCAGCCGGACGAGTGTGTCCAGCAGCCCGACCGCGCACCGGTCGTTGGACGCGATCACCGCGGTGGGCACCGTGCCGTCGAGCAGGGTGCGGGCGGCGTAGATGCCCGCTTCCTCGGTGTGATCACCCGGGATGATCCGGGTCTGGCCGCCGAGCCCGTGCCCATGCATGGCCTGGCGGTAACCCCGGCGGCGATCCGACGCAATGGTCCCCTTGCCCCCGTCCACGAATGCGATCTCGCGATGGCCCAGCGCCACGAGATGGCTGACGGCCTGGGCCACGCCCTGGTCATCCGCGGCGCGCACCACGTCGACCGTGGCGGACGGCATCCGGCGGCCGATCACCACCACGGGCAGGTCCCGGCCGAGTGAGTTGAGCCGCGCGGCCAGCCCCGCCGGCCCGAGCAGGATCAGCGCTTCACAGCGGAAGTCGAGCAGGATCTCCGCCGCCCGCCACTCGTCCCGGGCCGGTGTCACAGTGCTGAGCAGCAGGTCATAGCCGAGCCGGGTAGCGGCGGCGTCGAGATCGGCGACGAACTCCGCGTGGAAGGTGTTGCGCACGTCCATCAGCACGCCAAGGTGGCGGCTCCGCCGCCGGGCCAGCAAGCTGGCGGTCCGGTCGGCGCGGTAGCCCATCTGCTGCGCGGCCTCGAGCACCCGGGTCCGGGTCTGCGCGCTCGGGCCTGGCTGGTTCCTGAGCACCAGCGATACCAGCCCGGCCGACACCCCGGCCCGGGCCGCCACATCCGCCAGCCGCGGGCGCCGCCCCGCCACCCGTGGTGCCTGGTTCGCCTGTGGTGCCTGGTCCGCCTGTGGTGCCTGGTCCGCCTGTGGTGCCTGGTCCGCCTGTGGTACCTCGTCCGCCTGTGGTACCTCGTCCGCCTGTGGTTCCTGGTCCGGCCCGGAGCCTGGTCCGGTCATCCGGCCTCCTCACCTTGCGCGCCTTGAGGTCCTGCCCTTTGAGGTCCTGCCCCTTGACACCGCATCCCTTGACGCGCCGTTCCTTGGTCCCCGCCCCTTGACAGAGGGCCCGGGGCTCAGATACCAAGCTTATTAAAGCGCTTTAAGAGCCGGATCGCACGGCCGGGAAGGAGACACGGTGAGCATGTCTTCGATCGGGGTGGCGGTGATCGGGGCCGGGATGGCCGGCCGGGCACACGCCAGCGGTTACCGGTCGGCGCCGACCGTGTTCGACCCCGGCCTGCCCGAGGTGCGACTGGTGGCCATCGCTGACGCGCACGAGCCGTTCGCCGTGGATACTGCGCGGCGGTATGGCTACGCCCGCGCCGAGACGAGCTGGCAAGCCGTGGCCGAGGCCGCCGACATCGACGCCGTGAGCATCGTGGTAGCGAACGACCTGCACCGCGAGATCGTCGAAGCCCTGCTGGACGCGGGCAAGCATGTGCTGTGCGAGAAGCCACTCGCCCCTTCGGTGGCGGATGGGCAGGCCATGGTGGACCGGGCGCAGAAGTCGGACCGGGTCGCCGCGGTCGGGTTCACCTTCCGCCGGTCACCGGCCATCAACGCGATCCGCGAGCAGGTCATCGCGGGCGGGCTCGGACCGGTCCGGCACTTCAGCGGCCACTACTGGTGTGACTACGGCTTCGCCCGCGACGCCCCGATGAGCTGGCGGTACCGCGGGGGCCCCGGCTCGGGGGCGCTGGCCGACATCGGCACCCACCTCGTTGACGTCGGTGAGTACCTGTGCGGCCCGGTCGAGAGCGTGCGCGGCGCGATCCTGTCCACGGTCATCCCGGACCGGCCGGTCGCGCTGGGCGCGGCGGTCGGGCACGCCGCCGGGGTCCCCGTCAGCGACCTGCGGGAGCCGGTCGAGAACGAGGACACCGGCACGTTCACCGCGACGTTCGCCAGCGGCGCCACCGGCACGTTCACCGTGTCCAGGATTGCCTACGGCCTGGCCAACGCGCTCGGCTTCGAGGTCTTCTGCGAGCGCGGCGCAGCCGCGTTCGACCTGACCCGGGCCGCCGAGTTCAGCATCGCCGACGCCGCGCCGCCCAGCCCGGTGAACGGCTACCGCCAGGTGCTCATCGGGCCGGCCCATCCGTACATCAGCCGCGGCCTGCCCATGGACTTTCCCAGCGTCGGCCATGGGCAGAGCGATTTCTTCACCTTCCAGGCGCGGGCCTTCCTGGAGGAGATCGCCGGACTCGACCTGCTGCCCAGGTGCCCCCGCCTGGCTGAGGGCCTGCACAACCTGCGGGTCCTGGACGCGGTCGTGGCGGCCGCGCACGCGGACGGCCGGGCGGTCCCGGTGCCGTCCTGACCACCAGCCCCTGAACGACCAGCCCCTGAACGACCAGCCCCTGAACCACCAACGAGCAGCACAGCGGAGAGGGCCACCATGAAACTAGGCGCCTACACGGCCTGCCTGCACGACCGGTCGCTGCCGGAGACGCTCAAGATCCTCCGGGAGCTGGGCCTGACCAGCGCCGAGATCAACGCGGGCGGGTTCGTCCCCGCGCCGCACCTGCCGATCGGGCCGCTGCTGTCCAACCCGGCCGCGCGCGAGGAATACCTGGGCCAGTACGAGCAGGCGGGGATCACGCTGACCGGCCTGAACGTGAACGGCAACCCGCTGAACCCGGACCCGGAGGTCGGCCCGAAGCACGCGGCGGACCTGCGCCAGGCCATCACGCTGGCCAGCCTGCTCGGCGTCAGGCGCGTCGTCACCATGTCCGGGCTGCCCGCCGCCTACCCCGGGGGACAGGCCGCCACGTGGGTGGTCAATCCGTGGGACAGCCAGTACCTGGACACGCTGGACTACCAGTGGCGCGATGTGGTCATCCCGTTCTGGCAGGACATCCACGCGCGGGCCCGCGACGCCGACGTCAAGGTGTGCATCGAGATGCACCCGCACAACGTCGTGTTCAATCCGGGCACGCTGGAGCGGCTGGCCACCGAGCTCAACGCCACCCACGTGGGTGCGGAGATGGATCCCAGCCATCTGTTCTGGCAGGGCATCGACCCGGTCGCGGCCATCGGGCACCTGGGCAGCCTGGTCTATCACGCGGCCGCGAAGGACACCCGCATCAACCCGGCCAACTGCCGCATCTACGGGGTGCTGGATGACCGCTTCCAGCGGGTGCCGGCGGACCAGCATCCGGTCGGCCTCGGCGGCAAGAACACGCTGAACCGCTGGCCCACCGACGCCTCGTGGCAGTTCGTCGCCGTCGGCCGCGGCCATGACCAGGAATTCTGGGCCAGCTTCCTGCGGGCGCTGCATGCGGTCGACCCGGACATTGCGGTGAACATCGAGCACGAGGACGGCGAGCTGGATCAGGTCGAGGGCCTCCGCCTGGCCGCGGAGAACCTGACGGCGGCCGCGGCCACCGCCGGCCTTTGACCCCTGGCCGGCGTACCAGCCGGCCCGCGTCTCCTGGCCGGCCTACCTGCCGGCCCGCGTCTCCTGGCCGGCCTACCAGCCGGCCCGCGTCTCCTGGCCGGCCTACCAGCCGGTCAGTGTGAGGTCGAAGCTGTAGCGGGATGCCCGGTAGATGTGGCTGCCGTGCTCCACCGCGCGGCCCTGGTCGTCGTAGGCGGCGCGCTCCATGGTCAGCAGCGGCGCGCCCCGGGGTTCGCCCAGGGCCCGCGCCTCGGCGGCGGTGGCGGCGCGGGCCCCGATCGACTGCTTGGCGATCCTCAGGTTGATGCCGCTCCCGCGGAACAGGTTGTACAGGCCCTGCTCCTCGAGGTCTTCCGGGGCCAGCCGGAGCAGGGCCGCGGGCACGTGGTTGCGCAGGAGCGCGAGCGGCTCGTTGTCGGCGCACCGCAGCCGCTCGAACACGTACATATCCGTGCCCTCGGCGAGCCCGAGTTCGACCGCGAGCGCAGCGGACGCTGGTTCCACCGCGAAGCTGAGCACCTGCGTGCGCGGGTTGCGCCGGGTCTTGGCCAGGTCGTCGTACAGGCTGGTCAGCTCGACCTGGCGGCGCACCTTCGCGTGCACGACCTGAGTGCCCACGCCACGCTTGCGGACCAGCATCCCGCGGTTGACCAGGTACTCGATCGCCTTGCGCATCGTCGGCCGGGACAGGCCGAGCTGGTCGGCCAGGTCGATCTCGTTCTCCAGCCGTGCGCCTGTTTCCAGCTCACCGGACTCGATGAGCTGCTCCAGGTGCTGTGCGACCTGGAAGTAGAGCGGGACCGGGCTGTTCCGGTCCACCTGGATGGTCAGGACGGCGCGATTCACGGCGACCTCTTTCACGCTGGGCACAACGGGGACGCTCTCCCATTATGACTAGGTCATCGGGTTGGCTGTAGATATGTACGTCAGTATGTCGGGACATACTCTTGACGGCCTCGCGCCTACGGGCGTAAATAGACAGCAACATCCGGTTCGCCGGATGGCGGCGAGCGCTCCAGAGGTGGGCGCTCCGGAGAGGCAGCGTCGATGCGGATGCGGCTGGCAGGGAAGCCTCCGGGCGGCTCCCGTGCGTGACCGGCTCAGGGCTATCTACGAGGTCCGTACCCAGCGCCCGCAGGCCATCGCCGAGGCCGCCATGGCGCGCCAGCGCCGCGCCTCGCTGCTGCGCGGGGACAACCAGCTGTTCATCATCGCCGCTGACCATCCCGCGCGCGGTGCGCTG
This sequence comes from uncultured Actinomycetes bacterium, assembly GCA_963804455.1. Taxonomy (GTDB): domain Bacteria; phylum Actinomycetota; class Actinomycetes; order Streptosporangiales; family Streptosporangiaceae; genus RYN-230. The sequence continues at coordinate 96,201 of CAWDRD010000082.1, read as the reverse complement.
CGGGCGGGGGACCGGCCGATGGCGATCGCCGACCGGGCCGGCCTGCTCGAGCGGCTCTCGATCGCGCTGTCCCGGCCTGGCGTCGATGGCGTGCTCGGCACCGCCGACGTCATCGAGGACCTGCTGCTGCTCGGCCTGCTGGACGAGAAGGTGATTATCGGCTCGATGAACCGCGGGGGCCTGGCCGGGACCACCTTCGAGATCGACGACCGGTTCACCGCCTATGACGCGGCGGCGATCGCGCGGATGGGGTTCGACGGCGGCAAGATGCTCTTCCGCATCGACCCGGACGATCCCGCCACCGCCGCGACCATGCAGGCCTGTGCCCGGGCGGTCAGTGACCTGGCGGCGCACGGCCTGATGGCCATGGTCGAGCCGTTCATCGCCCGCCGGGTGGACGGCCGGGTCCGCAACGACCTCACCCCCGAGGCCGTGATCCGGTCCATCGCGGTCGCCTCCGGACTCGGCACGACCTCGGCCTATACCTGGCTCAAGCTCCCGGTCGTGGACGACATGGAACGGGTGCTCGCGGCCTCGACCCTGCCGGTCCTGCTGCTCGGCGGTGAGGTCAGCGCCGATCCCGGGATCACCTTCAACCGCTGGCGCAAGGCCCTGCAGATGCCCTCGGTGCACGGGCTCGTGGCCGGCCGGACCTTGCTCTTCCCGCCCGATGACGACGTCAGCGGCGCCGTCGACGCGGCCGTCAGCCTGGTGCGGGGGGGCTTACGTGGACGATCGGCCCTACCGGCCGCGCCGGGTCCCGCGGGCACCGCCGCGGCCACTCATCCGCAGACCGCCACCTAACCAGACCGGCCGACCAGCTGCCATCGAGCGATGCAGCAACGCCGGCAACGGCCCCCGCCGCGGGAGCGACCCGGGCCACAGCTCAATAGCAAACCCCACGCCAACGGAGGCATTTTCACATGTTGACACCGAGAAAGCCGGCGGTCAGCGCCGCGCTGATCGCCATTGCCGTCCTCGTCCTGGCCGCTTGCAGCAGCACCGGCGGGAAGAAAGCGACGGAGCAGAGCTCGAACGTCACGGCCGGCCACGCCAACACGCCGCGCTACACGATCGCCATGATCACGCACGCCCAGCCGGGTGACACCTTCTGGGACATCATCCGGGCCGGCGCGTCCGCCGCGGCGGCCAAGGACAACATCAGCTTCAGGTACTCCAACAACGCTGACCCGACCCAGCAGGCCACACTGATCCAGGACGCGATCAACAGTCACGTCAACGGCATCGCGGTCACCGACCCCGATCCAGCGGCCATCTGCCCCACGGTGCAGAAGGCCAAGGCCGCCGGGATCCCCGTCGTCATGTTCAACGCAGGCGTCAACAACTGGCAGCAGTGCGGCGCGATGGAGTACTTCGGCCAGGACGAGACCATCGCCGGGATCGCGGCCGGCAAACGGCTCGCGGCGGTCGGCGCCAAGAACGTGCTGTGCGTGCTGCAGGCGCAGGGCCAGGTCCAGCTGGAGGCACGGTGCGCTGGGGTGGCCCAGGGCCTGGGTTCCGAGGGCACTATGACCAAGCTCTACGTCAACGGCACGGACAACTCGGCCATGCAGTCCACGATGACCGCCAAGCTCACCCAGGACAAGAACATTGACGCGGTCATCACGCTCGGCGCGCCGGTCGCGCTCGTCGCCATCCAGTCGATCCAGTCCGCCGGCAGCCACGCCAAGCTCTACACCTTCGACACCAATGCCGCGGAGATCGCCAAGATCAAGTCGGGTGCGGTGCAGTGGGCCGTGGACCAGCAGCCCTACCTGCAGGGCTATGAGTCGATCGACTCGCTGTGGCTGTACCTGACCAACGGCAACGTGCTCGGCGGCGGCCAGACGGTGCTGACCGGCCCGTCGTTCATCGACAGCAGCAACGTCGCGACCGTGGCGAAGTATGCGGAGCGGGGCACCCGGTAACGGGCACCGCGGCGGGGGTCACCCGCACCTGCTGGTGACCCCCGCACCTGCTGGTGACCCCTGCCCGCTCCAGATTGGAAGGACCCATGACTCAGACAGCACAGCCCGACCTGACCCCGCTCCCAGATCTCGACGAGCGGATAGGCCGGAGATCGCCGCTCGCGCGGATACTCGCCCGCCCCGAAGCCGGGGCGCTGGCCGGCGCGATCGTCATTTACGCCTTCTTCTTCATCGTCGCGCCGCCGTTCCGGAGCGCCGCGTCGTTCTCCACCGTCCTCTACGTCACCTCGACTTACGCTCTGATGGTCGCCCCCATCGCGCTGCTGATGATCGGCGGTGAATTCGACCTGTCCGCTGGGGTCGCGGTGACCAGCTCAGCGTTGTGCGCGTCCCTGTTCAGCTATGAGTTCACCACCAACGTGTGGGTCGGCGTGGTGGTCGCGCTCACCTTCTCGCTCCTGGTCGGGTTCTTCAACGGCTGGCTCGTTGTCCGCACCGGGATCCCGAGCTTCCTGGTCACGCTGGGCACGTTCTTCATGCTGCAGGGGCTGAACCTGGCCCTGACGCAGACCATCACGAACCAGGTCGCCAGCCCGAACATCTCCAACATCCAGGGCTTCACCTCAGCTCAGAAGGTGTTCGCGTCCAGCTTCACCATCGGCGGGGTGAACATCCGGACCACCGTCATCTACTGCATCGTGGTCATCGCGATCGCCACCTGGATCCTGATGCGCACCCACATCGGCAACTGGATCTTCTCCGTCGGCGGCTCCGCGCCGTCCGCCCGTGCCGTCGGCGTGCCGGTCGGGAAAATGAAGATCGGCCTGTTCATGGCGGTCGGGCTGATGGCCTGGTTCACCGGCATGCACACCCTGTTCGAGTTCAACACCATCCAGTCCGGCCAGGGCGTCGGCAACGAGTTCGTCTACATCATCGCCGCGGTCGTCGGTGGCTGCCTGCTCACCGGCGGGTACGGGTCCGCGATCGGCGCCGGGATCGGGACCCTCATCTTCGGCATGACCAACCAGGGCATCGTCTACGCCGGCTGGGATCCCGACTGGTTCACGTTCTTCGAGGGCGCTCTGCTGCTTGGCGCGATCATGCTGAACACCTTCATCCGACGCCGCGCGGAGGCAGCACGATGACCACGACCGAGAGCCAGAACGAGAGAAAGACCGCCACACCGCTGGTGCGGCTCACCGACGCGAGCAAGCGCTACGGCTCCATCATCGCGCTGTCCGGGATCACGCTGGAGGTGTCCGCGGGCGAGGTCACCTGCGTGCTGGGTGACAACGGCGCCGGCAAGTCCACTCTCATCAAGATCATCGCTGGGCTGCACCGGCCCTCGTCCGGCAGCTACGAGGTCGAGGGCAAACCAGTTGCCTTCGACTCCCCGCGCGAGGCCCTTGAACTCGGCATCGCCACCGTCTACCAGGACCTCGCCGTCGTCCCGCTCATGCCGGTCTGGCGCAACTTCTTCCTCGGCAACGAAATGCGCAAGGGCCTGCGGATGGACATCCCCCGGATGAGGAAGACCTGCAAGGACGAACTCCTGGCCATGGGCATCGACCTGCGCGACGTGGACCAGCCCATCGGCACCCTGTCCGGCGGCGAACGCCAGTGCGTGGCGATCTCCCGGGCCGTCTACTTCGGCGCGAAAGTCCTCATCCTGGACGAGCCCACTGCCGCGCTCGGCGTCAAGCAGTCCGGTGTCGTGCTGAAGTACATCCTCCAGGCCCGCGACCGTGACCTCGGGGTCATCTTCATCACCCACAACCCGCACCACGCCTACCCCGTTGGTGACCGGTTCCTCCTGCTCAACCGCGGGCGCAGCATCGGCTACTACGAGAAGAGCCAGATCACCCGGGACGAGCTCACCGGCCTGATGGCCGGCGGCGGTGAGCTCGAGGAGCTCAGCCACGAGCTCGAAGCCATGGGCGGCACCGCCGCCGAGGCCGCCCACGTCCTCGAGGAAGAGGTGCAGGAGCTTGGCATCTCCCGCCAGCCCGCCCCCGGTGAGTGACACCATGCCGCGGCTCGCACTCGGCACCTGCCCGGACTCCTGGGGCGTGTGGTTCGCGGACGACCCGCTGCAGACCCCGTGGCCGCGCTTCCTCGACGAGGTCGCCGAGGTCGGCTACGAGTGGCTGGAGCTCGGGCCGTACGGCTACCTGCCCACCGACCCGGCCCAGCTCACCGAGGAACTGGGCCGACGCGGGCTCAGGGTGCGCCGGCGGCACCATGCACGGGCACAGCGGCCTGCACCGGCCCGGCGACTGGCCGGACATTCTCGCCGCCACCCGGAAGGTGGCCGAGCTGACCGCCGCGGCCGGCGCCGAGCACGTGATCTTCGTGCCGGTGCCCGGCTACCGCGACGACCGGACCGGCGCCTTCCTCGAGCCCGCCGAGCTCGACGAGGACCAGTGGCGGACACTCACCCGGGCCACCACCGAGCTCGGCAAGGTGATATCGGAGGAGTATGGCGTACGGCTGCAGTTCCACCCGCACGCCGACAGCCACGTGGAGACACAAGCCCAGACGGAGCGGTTCCTCGACGAGACGGACCCCCGGTACGTATCGCTCTGCCTGGACACCGGCCACCTGGCCTACCGGCATGCGGACAGCGTGGCCATCATCCGCAGCTACCCCGACCGCATCGGCTACGTGCACATCAAGCAGATGGACCCGGCGATCGTGCAGGCCGCCGATCGTGACGGGCTCGCTTTCGGGCAGGCTGTAGCCATGGGCGCCAGCTGCGAGCCGCCGCAGGGCGAGCCCGACGTCGAATCGGTCACCAAGGCCCTGCTCGACCTGGGCACCGACCTGTTCGTCGTGGTCGAGCAGGACATGTACCCGGTTGATTTCGACCTGCCCCAGCCGATCGCCCAGCGCACGTACCGCTACCTGCGCGGGGTCGGCATCGGCAGCACAGGAGGTGAGCGCTGATGACGGTCCGGGTCGGGATCATCGGCACCGGAATGATCGGCCAGGACCACATCCGCCGGATCACGCAGGTGCTCTCCGGCGGTGCGGTTGTGGCCCTGACCGACGTGGACGCGGACCGGGCCGGCCAGGTCGCGGCCGGGCTGCCCGCGGCGCGGGTTCACCGCAGTGGCCAGGACCTGGTCGGGGACAGCGACGTGGACGCGGTTCTCGTTGCGTCGTGGGGTCCCACGCACGAGGAGCACGTGCTCGCGGCGATCGCGGCGGGAAAGCCGGTCTTCTGTGAGAAACCGCTGGCCACGACCGAAGAGGCGTGCCTGCGGATCCTCGACGCGGAGATGGCGCACGGCCGCCGGCTCGTCCAGGTCGGCTTCATGCGCCGGTATGACTCCGGCTACCACGCGCTCAAGGCGGCGCTGGGCGAGGGCGGCATCGGCACCCCGCTGCTGATGCACTGCGCGCACCGCAACCCATCGGTCCCGCCGTACGGCTTCACCACCGAGGGCATGGTCACCGACTCGGCGATCCACGAGATCGACCTGGTCCGGTGGCTGTTCGAGGAGGAGATCGCCGCCACCGGCATCCTGAAGCCGCGCCGGAGCAGCCAGGGTGGCCCCGACCTGCACGATCCGCTGATCGTGCTGCTGGAGATGGCCAGCGGGGTCCTCATCGACATCGAAGTGTTCGTCAACGCCAGATACGGCTACGACATCCGCGGCGAAGTCGTCGGCGAGCACGGCACCGTGTCTCTCGCCGATGCTGGCGGAGTGATCGTGAAGCAGGCTGGCCAGCGCAGCGGGCACGTTCCGCGGACTGGCGGGAGCGGTTCGGCCGGGCCTTCGACGCGGAGCTGCAGGACTGGCTGAACGCGGTGGCCGCGGGCACGGCGACCGGACCGGGGGCCTGGGACGGCTACGCGGCCACCGCCGCCGCGGAAAGCTGCCTGCAGGCGCTGCGTACCGGCCAGCGCGCGGTCGTGTCCCTGGTGCCGCAGCCCGACTTCTACGCGAAGCCGTGCTGAGCCGGGTGGCGGCCGGGGCGCACCGCTGCCGGGTACACCGCGGGTGGCGGGCATGACCGGCCGGGTCCAGATCGGCCTGGCGGGCCTGGGCCGGATGGGCCGGATCCATGCCGCCAGCCTGTCCGCCCGCTGCCCGTCGGCCCAGCTCGCCTGCGTGTACGACGCGGACCGGGCGGCCGCGCGGCAGCTGGGCGATGAGCTCGGGGTCGCCGCGGCCGACTCCTTCGACGACATGCTGGCCAGCGGATCCGTGGACGCGGTGGCCATCGCCGTGCCGACGCAGTCGCATGCCGAGCTGTGCCTGCGGGCCGTCCGCGCCAGGAAGCACATCTTCTGCGAGAAACCGATCTCACTCGACCGGCAGGCCTCCATCGAGATCATCGACGCTGCGCAGGCGGCCGGCCTGACCTTCCAGGTGGGCTTCCACCGCAGGTTCGACCCGGACTGGGCCGCGGCGGCCGCCCGGATCCACGCGGGCGAACTGGGCGACGTCTACCTGTTCCGCACCTCACTGCGCGACATGATCCCGCCGAAGCGTGAGTTCCTGGCCCACTCCGGCGGCTTCTTCGTGAACGTCACCATCCACGACCTGGACACCGCGCGCTGGCTGGCCGGCGAGATCGTGGAGGTGAGCGCGCACGGCACCGCGGTCTCCGACCCAGGGTTCGCCGAGATCGGCGACATCGACACCGCCGTGGTCGTGCTCCGGTTCGCCAGCGGCGCGCTCGGCGTGATCGACAACAGCCGCGCCGCGGGCTACGGCTATGAGTGCTCGACCGAGGTGATGGGCTCCCGCGCCACGGTCCGGATCGACAATCCTCAGTACCGGCACTACCGGTGGCTGACCCCAGGCCGCGCGTCGCATGACATTGCCCGCGACTTCGAGCAGCGGTACCCGCAGGCCTACGTCGAGGAGCTGGACGGCTTTGCCCGGTGCGTGCGGGACGGCCTGCCGCCCCGGGCGACCGGCTACGACGCGCTGGCCGCGTTCGACCTAGCCCAGGCGGCCAGCCTGGCCTGGCGCTCGGGCCGGACCGTCCGGGTGGAGCCGCAGCAAGTCGGCCCCGGGGTCATCTACAAGGTGCCGGACGGGCCCGCCGTGCCGGACGGGTCCGCCGTGCCGGACGGGCCCGCCGCACCGGGCTGAGCGGGCGGCCGCGGCTGCCCCGGCCGCCCCGCGACGGCGATGATCTCAGGGCTGTCCTGGGTGCACGGCGACCGGTCCCAGTCGCCGTACCAGGTGACGTCGGTCAGGCCGGCCTCGGCCAGGAACCCGCCGACCTGGGCGGCGTCCATGAACCGGAGTGTGTCGCTGACGGTGACCGTGTCGCCCGCCGCGAACCGGAAGCACGTCTCGTAGGTGACGAGCTCGCCGGTCACGGACTCGATGTCGTAGTGCACCTCGGCGCCGATGCCGGCCGCCTCCACGCGCTGCCTGGTGTCCCGTGGCGACCAGTCCTGCCACGCCCGGACCTCAGGATTCCTGGCCTCGAAGGCGATCCGGCCGCCCGGGGCCAGCTGTCGGGCCAGCGCCCGCAGCACCGCACGCACCTCGCTGTCGTCCAGCAGCAGCTGGAACACGTGCCCGGTCATCACGATGAGGTCGAACCCGGGGCCATCGGGCAGGCCAGCGGCGTCCGCCTCGATCCAGCGCACCCGGCCGCCGCCCGGCCGGCCGCGGGCCACGGCCAGCATGGCCGCCGCCGGGTCGGCACCGGTCACATCGTGGCCCGCCGCGGCGAACCCGCAGGCGAGCCACCCGGTGCCGCACCCCATGTCCAGCACCCGGATCGGCGACCCGGCCGCCAGGCTGAGGTAGAAGGCCTGCTCCGCGCCGGGCGGGTTGAGCGCGTCATACAGCGCGGCCAGCCGGGCATCGGCATAAGCGGCGCTGGGCATCTGCCCTCTCCTCACCTGCGGGCGGTGCTGGCCCCTGCGGGCGTGCTGGCCCCTGCGGGCGTGCTGGCCTCTGCGGACGCGGACGTGCTGGCCCCTGCGGCCGGGGGCCCTGAGCCTACCCGCGCCCGCTGGCGCCAGCGCCAGGCCCGCCGGGCCGCCTCGATTCCGGCGCTGATCGCGAGCGACAGCCCCAGGGCGAGGCCGGTACGGCGGTTAGCCCTGGGGTGACGTTGCTGGCCGCCGTCCGGAGCTGACAGGCTGCAGGCATGCGGATCGCGATGGGCGTCGGTGGTGAGGTGACCGGCACTCCGGTCTGCCCGCAGGACATCGTCACGGACGTGATGCGGGCCGAGGCCGAGATCAGCAAGCAGCTCAGCCAGCTCGCCGAGCTCGGGGTCACCGAATTCTGGCCGGTCATCTTCCCCATCGGCGACGACCCCGCCGCCAGCCAGCAGCAGACCCGGGCCCTCCTGGCCCACCTCGCCTCCGCCTAGCCGGGGCCTGCCCAGCGGGCCGGGTTGCAACCTGGCTGCAAGGCACCGCCAGCACGATGGGAGCCGACCTGTCAGGAGGCGGCAATGAAAAGCACAGCAACGTCGAACACCGCAACGCCGGACACCGCAACGCCGGACACCGCAACGCCGGACACCGCAACGCCGGACACAGCAACCGCAAGCGCGGTCATTGGGACGTTCCTGGACGCAGTCGAGAAGGCGGCGATCCCCGGCTGCGACGTGTGGAGCCCGGACGCGACGCTGGACGCGACCGTTCCCAACTGGCGGCTGCACGCCGACGGCCCGGACGCGATCCGGGCCGAGTACGCGCGATGGTTCGCCGACCCCGGCCACTTCGGCGAACTGCGCCGCTGCCCGCTCGCTGACGGCACGGGTGAGGTGGTCGAATACACCCTGAGCTGGTCCGAGAACGGGGTGCCGCACGCGGCCCACCACATGCACCTGCTGCAGGTGCGCGAGGGCCGGATCGTGGCGGACACTGTCATGTGCGGCGGCCGCTGGCCCGCCGCCCTGCTGGCCGAGATGGAGGCCGCCGATGCCTGACCCGCCACTGGCCAGCCCGCCCCAGGACGCGGCCCGCCCGCCCGAGGACGCGGCCCGCCCGCCCGGGGACGCGGCCCGCCCGCCCGGGGACGCGGCCCGCCCGCCCGGGGACGCGGCCCGCCCGCCCGGGGACGCGGCCCGCCCGCCCGGGGACGCAGCTGGCCGGGCCCAGGACGCAGCTAACCGGCCCCAGGACATGGCTGGGCTGCTCGCGGGCGCGACGCAGCGGGCGGCCATCGCTGATGCGGCGGGCAAGTCCGGCGCCACGCTGGAACGGCTCGTCATCGGCGGCCAGCCGTACGTGCTCAAACACCTCGACCTCGGCGCCGACTGGACCATGCGGGCCTCCGGCTCGCTGCGCGGCGCGCCGCTGGCCCTGTGGCAGCGCGGCATCCTGGCCCGGCTGCCAGACTGCATCAACCAGCCGATCGTCGGGGTCGTGCCGGAAGACCGGGTCGGCCGGCCCGGGGGCTGTGCGCTGCTCATGCACGACGTGACGCCGTGGCTCATCCCGGTCACCGACGCGCCGATCACGCTGGGCCAGCATCAGCGCTTCCTCCGGCACATGGCGGCGCTGCACGCCTCGTTCTGGGCTTGCGGGAGCGAGTTCGACGTGGTGCCCGCGATGCACCGCTACCTGGAGCTGTCGCCGTGGATGGCGGAGGCGGAGGCTGCCGTCGGCTCAGCGCACCTGGTGCCGCGGCTGGTCGGCCAGGGCTGGCCACTGCTGGCCGAGGTGGCGCCGGCCGCCGCGGCCGTGGTGACGCCGCTGGCGCGAGACCCCGGGCCGCTGCTGGACGCGCTGGCCAGCACGCCGCACACGTTCGTGCACAGCAACTGGAAGCTGGACAATCTCGGCACCGACGACCAGGGCCGGACGGTGCTGCTGGACTGGGAACAGCCCGGGATCGGCGCGCCCCTCAGCGACCTGGCCTGGTACCTGGCGATCAACTGCCGCCGGCTGCCGCAGCCGAAGGAGGCCGCGATCGAGGGCTACCGGGGCGCCCTCGAGCGGTGCGGCATCGACACCAGTCCCTGGTGGGACCGCCAGCTGGCGCTCTGCCTGCTGGGCGCGCTGGTCCAGTTCGGCTGGGAAAAGGCGCTCGGTGGTTACGACGAGGAGCTGGCATGGTGGGAGGCGAAGGCGGTGCAGGCCGCGCCGCTGCTGGCCTGACCCCCGCCAGACCTGAACCTGGCCGGGCCGTGAGCAGGCCGCGAGCCAGCTAACCGGGTCGCGGCCCGCCAGTCGTGCAGCCGCCGGTCGACCTCGCGCCGGAATCCGTCCGCATGATCGCCGGCGTCGCGGGCTAGTTGCCCGGCGCGGTCTGCCGCCCGGTCCAGCCAGCCCGGGACGCCGAGGTCAGCGGCGATGTCACCGGTCCACCACCAGGCCTCGATAGCCACCGAGCGGTCCAGCAGGTCCAGGTCAGCGGCAACGACCGCGAGGTCGGCCGGGTCGCCCAGCGCCCGGGCGGCCCGGTGGCGCAGCAGCCGGGCGACGCTGACGTAGCGGGGCACGCCCAGCGCGCTGGCCCGTGCCTCCAGCGCGCTGGCCTCCGCGTACGCCTGCCCGGCGTCGCCGCGCAGCAGGGCCAGCCGGCCGGTGAGGAGCTGGTGCTTGAGTTCCAGCCGCCAGCCGAAGACCAGGTCACCCTGCAGCAGCGCCTGGGCCTGGGCCAGCCGCGCGGCGGCGCCGTCCGCATCGCCAGCGTCCAGCCCCTGTTCGGCCAGGTCTTCCAGCGCGGCGATGGTCACCTCCGCGGTGCCCTGGTGCTGCCCCGCTTCCAGCGCCGCATCGTGATGGTCGGCTGCCTCCCTGGTGGCGCCCAGGTTGCGCAGCACCCAGCCCGCGAAGTTCACCGCGCGGCCCGCGAACCGCGGCACCTGGCGGCGCTCCACCTCCCCGGTGTACCGGGCGAACGCGTCCAGGGCCTGGGCCGGGCGGCCGGCCAGCGCGTGCGCGTGCCCGGTGAACAGCAGCGCGTGCAGCGTGGCCGAGGTGTGCTCGGCGCCGATCTGGCCGCGGGCGGCCGGGCGCAGCAGCGGAAGGGCCTCCGCGGCCCGGCTCTGATGGGCCCGCAGCACGCCCAGCCAGGCGGCCGCGGTGACTCGGTCGGCGCCCTCGGCGAGCGCGAACGCCTCCCCGAGCAGCGCCTCAGCCTGGGCCAGGTCACCCGCGGCGTGCCGGGTGCGGCCGCCCACCGCCAGGCAGCGGGCCCGGGTCGCCGGGTCTGCCGCGGCCAGCGCACCGTCCTCGGCGAACTGGGCCGCCTGGCCGAACTGACGGCTGAAATAGGACGCCCACGCGCCGACCTCGAGGGCGGCCGGGCCCGCCGCCGTGGCCCGCCCGACGTCCTGCAGCGCGTCGGCGTACCGGCCGCGGCGGGTACGGACCCGGGCCCGCGCCAGCCACCCGTCGGCGTCCGGGTGCAGGCTCAGCGCGTCATCCAGCAGCGCCTCGGCCGACGCATGATCGAAGCGCTCGCCCGCCCGGGCCGAGGCGTCCCGCAGGGCGCGGGCGGCCAGCACCAGGTCCCCGCCCAGCCGCGCATGGTAGGCCACGGTCACCGGATCAGCGGCTGGCCGCTGATCCAGCACCCGGCCCGCCTGCCGGTGCAGCAGCGCGGCCCGCCCCGGGGTGGCGCTGGCCGCCAGAGCGTCCCGGACCAGTTCGTGCCGGAACCGGAACGTGCCGTCCTGCTCGACCAGGAACTGCTTGGCCGCGGCCTGCTCGGCGTCGTCCAGCAGGTCTACCACGCCGCGGCCCAGCACGGCCGCGAGCAGGTCGATATCCAGCTCAGGGCCGATCACAGCGGCGGTCCGCAGCAACGCGCCGGCCGGGCCCAGCTCAGCACAGCGCGCCGACACCGACTCGACCAGCGAAGCCGGCAGCTCGGTGCCCGCCGCCTGCTGCGCCAGCTCGGTGAGGAACAGCGGGTGCCCCTGGGCCCGCTCGTACAGCTCATCGACCCGGGCCGGGCCGACCAGCTCGGCCGCGGCCGCGCGGCCGAGCGGTGCCAGGTGAATGGACGCGGTGGCGGGCAGCGGGCCGCCCTCACCCGGCCGGACCGCCGCGACCACGGTCACGGCCAGCTCGCCGCGGCGCACGAAGCGCAGCCAGTCCAGCAGCGCCGGGCCGGCCAGGTGCGCGTCATCGATCAGGATCAGCAACGGGCCGCGGCGGGTGAGGCGGCCCAGCACCCGGGCCAGCGCGGCGTACAGGACCGCCGGGCCGAGCATGCTGTCCGCCAGCCACGGCACCGGCCGTGGGCCGGTGACCGGTCCGAGGACCGGCTCCAGCAGCGCCGCATCGGAGCCCAGCAGGTCCGCGGTGCCCTCGGGGCCGGTCCGCCGCAGCAACGCGGCGAGCGCGGTGAGCAGCGCATCGAGCGGCATGGCCCGGTCCAGCTGCCCGCAGGACGCCATCAGCACTGTGTCCCCAGCGGCCGTGCGCCGGGCCGCCCAGCTGCGCAGCAGGGTGGTCTTCCCGATGCCGGCTTCGCCGTCCACAGCGACGATCTCGGCCGGGCCGCCGCTGCGGGCACGCGCTACGATCGCATCGAGATAGGCCAGCTCGTCGTCCCGGCCCACCAGGCCGGCCGGGGTGGCGGCCAGCGGCGCCGCAGACGCGGCCAGCTCGCCCCGCAAGATCGCCGCGTGCAGCGCGGTGGTTTCCGGTGAGGGATCGGTGCCCAGCTCATCGGCCAGCCGCTGCGCCGCGCTGGCGTAGGCGGCCAGCGCCGCTGCCACCCGGCCGCCCATGACGTAGCTGCGCAGCAGCACCCGCAGCGCCGCTTCCTCATACGGGTCACGTGCCAGCGCCGCGGTCGCGGCGTCCGCGGCGGCCATCCAGTCGCCCGCGTCCAGCAGCGCCGTAGCCGCGGCCACCCGGGCCCGCCCGGCCAGCCGGGCCAGCTCCGCCCGCTTCAGCTGCCACCACTCGCCGGGCAGTGGCTCCGGGTCATCGCCGCGCAGCAGCGACAGCGCGATCCGGGCCGCGGCCGCTGCGCCCATCAGGTTCCCGGCGCCGCGCCGCCGGTCCACCTCGTCGGTGAGCTCGGCCAGCTCGGCCGCGTCGAGCCAGTCGTAGCGCAGCAGGTAACCACCGTCCCGGTGGCCGATCCGGTCCCGGCCGAGCACCGACCGCAGCCGGCTCATCAGCACCGCGAGCTGGTCCTCCGGCCGCGCGGGCTGGGCATCCAGCTCTGGCCAGAGCGCGTCGATGAGCACGCCGGCGGGCACCATCTGGCCCGCGGCCAGCGCCAGTAGCTGCAGCGCCTGCCGTGCCTTCCTGCTGCCGAGGGCCTGCGGCTCGAACCCATCGACGCCGAAATTGCCGAGCACCCGCACGGCGAGCGACTTCATGCAGGTATCAAACCCCGGCGCCGCCCGCGCCGCCACTTCCTGGCTGCAAAGTTGCTGCAACCGGCTCCGGTCATGCTCGCAGGAATCGGCGAAACCAACCGTGAGGGAGAAACCGTCATGACCGGACAAGCGGAGCAGAAGAGCTTCAGCACCCCCGATGAGACCCGTGACTTCGAGCGCGGCACCCTGGACCTGCTGAAGATCGGTGGCGGTGACGTCGGGCGGCTCACCCTGCAGCCCGGCTGGCGCTGGTCAGACCATGTCAAGCCGCTCGCGGGCACCGAGCTGTGCGAGGCCCCGCACTTCCAGTACCACGTGCAGGGCACCCTGCACATCGTGATGTCCGACGGCACCGAGTTCGACGCCCGCCCCGGGGACGTCACCGCGCTGCCGCAGGGCCACGACGCCTGGGTGGTCGGCGACGAGCCGGTCGTCGTGGTCGACTGGTACGGCGCCAGCAACTACGCCCGCGGCTGACCCCTGGGCCATGGGGCTGGGGGTGCTGGCACGACCTGTCCCGCTGCGACTGACCTCCTTGTCCGCCCCGGCCAGCCGGCCACACTGCAGGGAACAGTGGTCCCTACGTGGTCCCCGGCCGGGGCGCCCGCAGGCGGCGCGGGGGTGAAGGATGCGGGCTCCGACCGCTCGGTGGATAGCTGGCGGCATCGCGCCCAGCGGCCCGGTGCCCAGCGGCCCGGTGCCCAGCGGCCCGGTGCCCAGCGGCCCGGGTGCCCAGCGGCCCGGTGCCAAAGACCGCTGTCCCGCCGCGACCGTGAGCTGGGTGTATAGAGCAGTCTGTCGCGCAATCCGAAGCCGTCTCGCATCGTGAGATAGAGTGTTCTGCAAGTCGGCTGCATCGCAGGTCTGTGCTGGCCCATGGCGGTGCGGAGCAGCAGTCCGGCCCCTGCCCATCAGGTCGATCTCGCAATATCAGACGTCGAACCGTTTCTGCGGCAGGCTGAGAGAGGGAACGTCAGCCGCCGGGGGCGCGGCCTGCGCCTCGTGGGCGGCGGCGGCCGCCGCGGCCAGGCGCTCACCTTTTCTTTTCTGGCTCCTGCCGTAGACCGCCGTCCAGGCGGCCAGGACGGCCGCGCACAAGAGCGGCATGACCTTGGAGATGGCCAGGGCCGTTCCGGTCGAGGTGTTCTCGATGATGACGACCCGCGCGGCGGCCTCGGCGAGATATCCGGCCCCCCACACCGCGGTGATGACCCGGAACGCGTGCCGGAAGCCTGGATACTGCCACAGGCTGGCCAGTTCACGGCCCTTAGGCGTGTCCGGGCCGGTGAACTCCAGGGCGAAGGTGAGCATTAGCGGCCGCCGGGCGCGCAGTGAGCCCAGACAGACCAGGCCGAAGAAGGCCGTGGGCACGGATCCTTCCAGGAGCACCAGCCTGGCGTTGTGGCTGACCAGCCCGAGCACCGTGCCCACCGCGATCCCGGCCAGGACCAGGACGCCGACGGCGTCGATCCGGCGGTGCTGCAGGAAGCCAATAGCCACCCCGAGAGCCGGGAACACGCCGCTCAGCACCAGCGCCGTCACGGCCGACTGGCCGGCCGAGCGCAGCACGCTGTAGGCCACCAGCGGCCCGGCGATGTCGAACACGGCGATCATCAGGATCGAGCGCAGCCGGCTTCGGGTGGCGGCGGGGGAACCTCCAGCGGCCTGCTGCGGATCCTGGCCCATGCCACCAAGGTAGAAGCCGCGACCTGCCGCGTCCACTCGGCTAACCCGTAGTTCCCCGGATAATCTGACACCCCTATTCACCTGGGAAAACGTGGACGCACATGACTACCGTAGACAGGTAAGTCCAGCCCTTGAAGCTGTATGACCAGGACAGACACGATGGACCTTGTGAACCTGGGGGAATTTCGGGCTAACGGCGGCGCGTTCAGCCCAGGATCCGGGCCAGGGCGATCAGGTCCAGCGCGGTCAGCGCCCCGGTTGGCGGCGCAGCCCTCAGGTAGCGGCGGTGAGCTGGTCCAGGACGCCTTTCCAGTCGCAGAGCAGGAACCGCCACACGATGCGGCCGTCCGCGACGCGGAACATGTCCACACGGAACTTCAGGAAGTCGCGGTCCAGCTGCTCGTTCCGGCACGCCACCAGGACGTCGCCCAGGCCCCGCTGGACGGTCACGGCGAACGCGGTGGGCAACAGCACGTCCGGGTCGAACGACATCGCCACGCCCTCGGCGAAGCCGACCTTCCGCTCGAAGGTGCCGAGCATTGAGCCCAGGCATGGCTGCAGCCCTGCTGGGACCCGGCTGACGTCACCCGGCGGATCGGCCACAACCGGATACTACTGGCGGTTCCCGGCGCCGCCCGCGGCACGTTGACTGCCCGCAACCACAACGTTGCAGTTGGTATGTCGTACCATCACGGTATGGCCTGGGATACCGAGGGGACACGGCGGCGGCTCAAGGAGGCAGCCACGGCTGAGTTCGCTGAGCACGGGCCGGATGGCACCACCATGGCCCGGATCGCCGAGCGGGCCGGAATCAACAAGGAACGCCTGTACAAGTACTTTGGCGACAAGCAGGCGCTGTTCGAGACCGTCCTCTCCGATGAGCTGAAGGAACTGGCCGCGTCGGTGGTGCGGCCCGCGGGCGGCCTGGAGGAGATCGGCGAGTTTGCCGGGCGCACCTTCGACTACTACGCGGCGCATCCCCAGCTCGCCCGCCTGCTGCTCTGGGAAGGGCTGGCCGGGGTTCCCGTGGCCGATGAGGCGAACCGCACCGCTCACTACCAGCAGAAGGCGCAGGCCTATGCGGACGCTCAGCGGGACGGCGTGCTGGATGATGGCCTCGACCCCGCGCACCTGGTGTTCCTGATCATCGCGCTGGCCGCGTGGTGGGTGTCTGTGCCACAGCTGGCCCGCATGCTCACCGGCGCTGACGGCACTGATCCGGCCGAGCATGCCCGGCGCCGCGCCAGCGTGGTGCGTGCGGCGCAGCGCCTGGCCCTGCCGCCTCGCTAGCACCGGCCTCGCTAGCGCTGGGTACCGCTCACCCCGCGCCTCCAGTGAACGCCAGATCGCAGGCCTTAGTCACCTGTGCCGAGGGGTTCAACCGTGGACTGCGCCCTGGTCCGTCGGCCCAGCCACCAGAACAGTACGCCGATGGCCGCAAAGATCAGCACCGGGATGAGCTCGGTCCACAGGTAGGTGTACCGCTCGGCATAGGTCCAGCCCGAGGGGATGAAGTCGCTGCCGAACCACGAGCTGCCCAGTCCCGGGGCGATGAGCTGAATGCTGGCCACGGCTACCAGGGCCATCAGGATCACGGTCAGCACCCGGTAGGCGGGCATCTTGAACGGGCGGGGCGTGCCCGGGTGGCTGCGCCGCAGCTTCCACAGCGCCGGGTAGATGAGCAGGTAGCTGATCAGCGTGGTGGAGATGGTCACGCCGAGCACGGCGTCGAAGTACTTGGCGGCGTTGCCGCTGGTGATCTCGTGCGCGAGGACCACGACGATCGTGGCCACGATCCCGCTGAACACGTTGACCCGGACCGGGGTGCCGTACTTGGCGTTGATCACACCGAGCGTGCGGGGACCCGCCCCGTCGTAGCAGGACACGGCCAGGGCCCGGTCCGAGCCCATGATCCAGGTCGCGCCCGAGGTCAGCAGGCAGAGGATGAACAGGATGGCGCAGGCATCGCCCAGGACCATGCCCGCCCCGGTGAGAGTGGCCGTGCCCGCTGCGGTGACATGGCCGCCGTACACGGTGAAGACCGTCTGGATGGCGCTGACGAACCCGCTGAAGTTGGTGATCGCGCTGGTTGGCAGGACGATCAGGATGCCGATCACCGGCAGCGCGTAGAGCACCGCGCTGCCCACGGCGGAGCGGGCGATGGCGAACGGCACGTCGCGCTGTGGGTTGATCATCTCCTCGCCCGCGCTGCTGGGCAGCTCGAAGCCGACGTAGTTGAACAGCAGCACGCCGACGAGGAGCACGAAGCCGCCCGTCGAAGGGCTGTAGCTGCTCGCCCCCAGGCCGTGCGCGCCGTGCTTGATGGCGTAGATGATGACCGAGATCGTGAACACGCCGAGCAGCAGGAACCGGGCGATGGCCCCGGCGGTCGGCAGCCACTTGCCCACGCTGAACGAGGTGATGGCCGCGACGATCGACAGCCAGACGAACGTGAGCGCGATGATGTACCACACCGGGGTGGACACACTGGCGCCGTGGTTGAAGAAGACCTCGACCGCGGCGATGCAGCTGATGGTGAGCGTGCCGCCGATCCATACCGGGTTGGTGATCCAGTACAGGAAGTTGTTGACGGCCCCGGCCAGGTGCCCGAACGCCAGCCGGGTCCAGTAGTAGGGGCCACCCTCCTGCGGGAACGCGGCGCCCAGCTCAGCGAACAGCAGCGCCTGCGGCACGAAGAACACCACGGCGAAGATCATCATCCAGGTGAAGGCCTGGCCCCCGCCTCGCGCCACGGTGGCGATCGTGTCCACGCCCACGATGGTGCAGATGAGGAAGAAGAGGATGTCGAAGCGGCCGAAGTGGCGCTGCAGCTTCTGCCGCTCGACGGTCGCCGCAACGGTCACTTCGTCCAGGGTGTCTGTCATCCGGTGAGCTCCCAGGGCAATCGGTTCAGACGCTGGCCGCAGCCTCACCCGAGAACATGTCGGGCATGTTTCCGGATGATGACATCCTGGTCGCCGCAGGCGCCGGGATCACCCTCGTGCCCCAGCTGGCAGCCCGTCACCTGCCTGCCGGGGTGCGGCTGCTGCGCCCGGCCGAGCCGGTTACCCGGCGCCTGTTCACCATCAGCCGGCGCGGCGGCGACCGTAAGCCCGCGGTCCGGGTAGTCCTCGACGCGCTGGCCGGGCCAGCATTGCGGCCTGGCCAGCCTCGGCCGGCCCTGGGCCAGGGATCGGCCGCCTGGCCACCCATACGGTCCGGGCGGTGCGGACGGTGAGGTCACCCCGCTGCAGGATGCTGCCGGGACCGTCGCTGCCGACGAGGGTGTCGAGCGTGGCCAGATCGCCAGCGCTCAGCCGCCCGTCCAGGCCGGCCCGCATGCGGCGCAGGGACGCCTGAGCGTAGCGGCCGGCCGCGGCCGGAAGCGGGGGGGCCAGATCGATGGTGAAGGTCCGCTCGGCCTCGATGGCGAAGCCGGCGGTGCTCAGGTGCGGCCCCCAGTCGGAGCCGAGATGCGGTACCTCGCTGGCCAGTCCTTCGGCCAGGGCGGCATGGCAGCGAGCTTCGAGCCCAGGGCGGCCGAGGCCGAGGTCGTCGGGCAGGAAGCGCGGGAAAGAGTCCATCTCGGCCACGGTCAGCAGACTGCCGGGGCGGATCGCGGCGAAGGCACCGGTGAGGACGCGATCGGGATCGGCCATGTGGTGCAGGGAGCTGGACGCCCAGACCAGGTCGACGGGGCCGGTGGCCGGCCACCCCGCGTCCAGGTCCGCCTGGAGGGTGCGGACCCGGCCGGCCACGCCCAGATCGCGAGCTTTGCTGGCGAGGCGGTCCAGCAGTGGCGCGGATATGTCCACGGCGATCACTTCGGCGTCCCCGAAGCGCTGGGCCAGGGCGAGGGCGCCGGTACCGGTCCCGCTCCCCAGGTCGAGGATGCGCCGGGGTGGATCGGCGGCGAGCTCGTGCACCCAGGAGATCACTTCGGACAGGTGCGAGTGCAGTACCTCGGCATCGAGTTCCAGAAGCTCGGCCAGGGCCGATGGGTCGGCCTCGGCTGCGGGATGGTGATGGGTTTCCATGCCGCGACCCTACGACAGGCTTGCGTAACTAGCATAGGCTCTTGCGTATGACGCAAGGCGGTGGTCTGGACAGCGCTGGTCTGGACAGCAGCAGTGGTCCGGACAGCAGTGGTCCGGACAGCAGTGGTCCGGACAGCAGTGGTCCGGACAGCAGTGGTCCGGACAGCAGTGGTCCGGACAGCAGTGGTCCCCGCTGGGGCGATCTTCGCGGCAGTGATCCTGGCAGCGGCGATCTCGACGGCCTGGTCCGCCAGCGGATCAGGGGGCTGCGGGTGGCCCGGGGCTGGTCGCTCGATGGCCTGGCGGCCCGCTGCTACCTGAGCCCCTCGACGCTGAGCCGGATCGAGACCGGCCACCGGCGGATCAGCCTCGACCAGCTGACCTCGCTCGCCCGGGCCCTGGGGGTCACCCTCGACCAACTGGTGGAGTCCGCCGATAACGACGACGTGGTGATCAGGCCGCACCGCGATGTAGTGCGGGGGATGACCACCTGGATACTGAGCCGGGAGCCCGGGCCGCATGGCGTCACCGTGGCCAAGATGCGGATCACCAGGCCGGCCCTCGGCGCGGCCCAGACGAGCTGCGGGTCCATCCCGGCAAGGACTGGTTCACCGTCCTGTCCGGAACCGTTGCGCTGCTGCTGGGCGAGCGGACCATCCTGGTCGAGACCGGCCAGGCGGCGGAGTTCTCCACCATGATTCCGCATGCTTTCGGGGCCCACGGTGGCCCCGCGGAGATCCTGTGCATCTTCGACCACGACGGGCAGCGCACCCATCTCCGGCCGTCGCCGTGAGCACCTCGCATCGTGCGCCTCGGTGGCCCGGGACCGCCCGGCATCGGGTAGAACCGGTAGCGTGCCGGAGCTTCCCGAGGTTGAGACCGCCCGTAGCCTGATCGCTGACCAGGCGCTCGGTCGGCGCATCGTGGACGTCGACGACGCTGACACGTTCGTGATACGCCCGCATACGCCCGGCCAGCTGCGCGAGGCGCTGACCGGGCGCACGCTCACCGCCGCTCGCCGCCGCGGCAAGACCATGTGGTTCGAGACCTCGGGCGTCGGTGACTCAGCCGTACCCGGCCCTGATCTCGGCATCCATCTGGGCATGAGTGGCCGCATCGTGGTCACGGCCGGGGATGGCCAGGCCGCCGAGGGCGGCGGCCCGCGCCGCCGCGACGCGCAGCCGCGCAAGGCCGAATGGAACCGGTTCACACTGGAGTTCGCGGACGGCGGCAGCCTGGTGCTGTTCGACAAGCGGCGGCTGGGCCGGGTCCGGCTGGACCCGGACCTCAGCGCGCTCGGGCCGGACGCCGAGGTGGTCCCCCGGGACGAGTTCCGCCGCCTGATCACGAAGGGCACCATCGCCGTCAAAGCGCGCCTGCTCGACCAGTCCAAGATCGCCGGGATCGGGAATCTGCTGGCCGACGAGGCGCTCTGGCGGGCCCAGATACCGCCGTCGGCCCAGGTGAACACCCTGCGGCCCGAGGACGCCGACCGCCTCTATGACGCCCTCCAGGCGGCCCTGAAATCCGCGATCACCAACGGTGGGGTGCACACCGGCGACGTCATCGCCGCCCGGCATCCCGGCGGCACCTGCCCGCGCTGCGGCGCGGAGATGGTGCACGGCACGGTCGGCGGCCGGTCCACCTGGTGGTGCTCCCGCGAGCAAGCGGCCTGGCCGGAGATCAGGCCGCGGGGACGGGCACGGCGGCTCACTTAGCCGCTGGGTGCACCCAGGCCGGGCTGGTCCGGCCCAGCACATACATGGTGGCAGCGCCCAGGGCGATCAGCACAAGCGCGATCAGCAGCGGGTAGTAGACCGGGGCGTGCAGGACCAGCGTGGCACCGAGGACCGCGCCGACGAGCATGGTGGCCACGACCACGAGCCGGCGGCCCGCCTTTGACCCGCCGCCTCCGGCCAGGGCACTGTCCTCGGCGATCCCGGTGATGGTGAGCGTGAGCACCGTGGTGGTCAGATCGGGCACCGCTAGCTTGCGGGCGGCCGCGTTCTGGATGCCCATCGCGATGCCCAGCGCCGCGATGAGCGCGTACCGGTAACCGCCCGCCACCGGGGCGCCGCTGATCGCGGCCAGGGCGACTGCGACGGCCAGGAACACGGCCTGCAGCGCACCCGCCGAGCTGTGCAGCCGGCCGCGGTGCCCGCTGTACCTGGCGGCCAGCCTGCCGCCGAGCAGGGCACCGACAGCGAACGCCAGCAACGCTGCCAGCGACGCAGTGACCGAGAATCCCGGGGCGCCCGCCAGCGCGAAACCCAGCAAGACAACATTGCCGGTCATGTTCGCGACAAAGACGCAGGGCCATTCGCAGATGACAATCTGTAGTCATCACGTCACTTTTCGATGCACATCCCGGGGCCGCGGACCACGCCAGGACCCGCACCGTAAACGGTCAAATCCATCAAGGATGGCGGAAATGATTCATATTGACCGGATGCTCGCGCCCCGCTACATGACTACCATGAGTGACGGTCGTTGCGCAGCGTTACCTGCGAATGGCCCTGACAAAGACGTGCCCGAGCAGAAGGTAGCTGAACGCGTCCACCAGCCCCGTGACCAGCGTCATGCTGAGCAGCAGGGGCGGCAGCGGGCCGTACCGGCCGGTGCGGCCCGGCACCACCAGGTCGCGGATGTCGTTCAGGAACGCCGCCCTGGGCACCGGTCCTCCGGCGAGGCGAGGTGGTGTGAGCGTGCTGGCCATAACAGGCCTCCTCATCACTTCAGCGGAACCACTCATTCATCGTCATCCGGCTTATCCATCTTGTCCAACGATTGATTTTAATAGAATCAATCAAAAATATTGATGACCTGCTGTGCCCGGTATTACCGTGGGGTGGTGCAGATCCGTGACCTGGAGTACTTCCTGGCCTGCTGTCAGGCCCGGAGCTTCACCGTGGCCGCCCGGAACGCGCACATCGTCCAGTCGGCCATGTCCAGCGCGATTGCCCGGCTCGAGCACGACCTCGGCGTGCCGCTGTTCGACCGGTCCGTCACCCCGGTCGCCGTCACCGAGCACGGGGCGGCCCTGCAGGTGGCGGCCCAGCGCATCCTCGACGCGGTGCAGGCGGCCCGGGACGACGTCGCGGCCGTGTCCGGGCAGATCCGCGGCACGGTCATCCTGGGCAGCACGCTCAGCACCGGGGCCCTCGACCTCGCCGCCGTGCTGGCGGACGTCCGGGACCATCACCCCGGCGTTGTCATCCACGTGCGCCAGTCCACGGCCGGATCAGCGGGCAATCTGCAGGCGCTGCTCGACGGCACCATGGACATCGCGCTCACCGCGCACGCCCCCAGCACCACCCCCGCCAGCGCGGCACTGGCCAGCATGGACTCCACCAGCGCGGCACTGGCCAGCATGGACCCCACCAGCACGGGCCTCGCCAGCACCAGCCCCGCCGGTATCAGCCCGGCTGGCGCGGCCCCCGGCAGCGCGGCACTGGCCAGCATGGACCCCGCCAGCACCAGCCTCGCCGGCACCGGCCCCGCCGGCACCGGCCCCGCCGGTACCAGCCCGGCCCCCGCCAGCATGGGCGTGCCCAGCACCGGTGCGGCCGGTGCCGCCCAGCCGGGCCGCCAGATCATCCTGCACCCGCTGGTCAGCGAGGCCTTGGTATTCGCCTGCCGCCCCGATCACCCGCTCGGCCAGCGATCCGAGCTGGCCGTGGCCGACCTGGCGGGGGAGACCATCCTGCGCTTCCCGCCCGGCTGGGGAGTGCGCGACGCCGTGGACCGGGTCCTCGGCGACGCTCCGGCTGCCACCGAGATCGCCGACTACGCCCTGATGATCAAGCTGATCCAGGCCGGCTTCGGCACCTCCCTCATCCCGGCCTCGGCTCTCACGGGTGTCCCCGGCCTGCGCGCCATCCCGGTCGCCGACGACCGCCTGAGCTGGCGCCTGTCCGCTGCCATCAGCGCTACCCGCCGCCCCTCCGCCGCCGCCACCACCCTCCTGCACACCCTCACCCAGCACGCCGCCTGAGCCCCAGCCGCTTATGTGGTGGGAATTGTCGAAATATGAACCATTTCCCACCACGCAATCCGGCTGTCCCCCCGGGGACGGGGACGGCGATGCTGGTGGGGCTGTTGGTACCAGTGTGGTGATGGTGAGGGTGCGCGGCCGGGCTCGACGCGTCCCACCTGCCGCACCAGCCCCACCGTCGGAAGCAAGGGCATGATCGTGGTCACTTTTGCTGATGCGTACTAAAACGCACCACGGTCCTGGAAGTCCCCGCGAAGCTGGGGTTGCTGTGACCTCTGATGCCGGTGTGGCGACTCCGAACTGCGGCGCCGACACAGGCCGAGTAGGGATAACCCGGCGGGCCGTGGCCCCGGGTTGGACTCACGGACGGGGTTAGCCGGGCTGGGCCAGTGGCCGGGGTGACTGGGCTGGGCCGGCGGCCGGGATAACTGGGCTGGGCCAGCGGCCGGGATAGCTGGGCTGGGCCAGCGGCCGGGATAACCGGGCTGGGCCAGCGGCCGGGATAACTGGGCTGGGCCAGCGGCCGGGATAACTGGGCTGGGCCAGCGGCCGGGATAACTGGGCTGGGCCAGCGGCCGGGATAACTGGGCTGGGCCAGCGGCCGGGGTGACCGGGCTGGGCCAGCGGCCGGGATAACCAGGCTGGGCCAGCGGCCGGTCAGGCAGCCCAGGCGGCGATGGTGTCGAAGGCGCGCATCGTGGCGAAGTACTTCCAGGCGTCTTGCGGCAGCGGCCAGCTGGACAGTTTCACCGCTACCAGGTCGGCGGGCCGGTTGATGTAGATCATCTGGCCGTGAATACCCAGGCACAGCAGCACATCCGCGCCCGGATAGGGGATCCAGAACTGGTTGCGGTACATGCCGCCGGGCATGCCGTTGTCCACCGGGCAGGCGGCAAAGGCGTCCCGCGAGTCCGGGCCGCCGGTGCGGGTATCGGAGATCCAGGCCGCGGGCACCACCTGCTCGCCCGCTAGTGAGGTGCCGTCGGCCAGCACCATGGCCCCGAACCGGGCCAGGTCGCGGAGCACGGCGGAGATCCCGCCGTCGAACATGCCCGCGCCTACGGTGTCCACGGTGATGGTCGCCTCCCGCTCCGCGCCCAGCCGGCTCCACAGCAGCCCGGACATGAGCTCAGGCATCCGGGTCCCGGCCGCGGCCTCGCACACCCAGCCGAGCACGTCGGTCTCGCAGCTGCGGTACTCGAACGGGCCGCCGTGCGGGCCCTTCTGCCGCAGCGTCAGCAGGAAGTCGTACATGGTGCCCGGCACCCCCGGGGTGTTCCGCGGCGCCCAGCCGATGGCCTGCTCGAGCAGCCGGACCTCAGCCGTGGGGTCCAGGTAGTCCTCGGAGAACGCGATCCCCGAGCGCATGTCCAGCAGGTGCCGGATGGTCGCGCCCGCGTACCCGGACCGGCCGAGCTCGGGCACGTAGTCCGCCACCGGCCGGTCCAGCTCCAGCGTGCCGTCCGCTGCGAGCGTGCCCACGACCATGCTGACCAGGGATTTGCTCACCGACATGAGCAGATGCCGGGTGCCCGGCGTCATGCCGTTGGGGTACTCCTCGGCCAGCACGGTACCGCGGTGCAGGACCAGCCAGGCGTCGGTGTTCGTTGCGGCCATGACCATGGCCACGGTCGAGTGGGTGCCGTCGTGCAGCAGCACCGGAAGGTCGGCGACGGCGGCGAGCCGGGCCGGCAGCGGCTGGACCGGGCCACTGCCGCGGGAGATCGTGGCCGTCGGGAACAGGTCCTCGATGTGCTGCAGGGACCACGCGAGCTGCGGCGCGGTCTGCCAGTTGTCCAGCGTGACGCCGCTGGCGGGACGGCTTGCGCTCTCGCCGATCACTGCGTCTCCCCAGGGCGTATCCGGAAGCTGCCGCGGTGGCCGCAGGCCCGCACAAGCCGCTTGATCCGGACGGAGTCTAGCGGGCGGGCCACGTGCCAGATGGTCAGAGCGACTTGCTACCCGCCGCGCTGCCCGTCAACCGCGCCGGGCCCGCGGGCAGGACCAGCGGCACCCCGGAGTACTGGGCCCGGATCGCGTCGATGAACTGCCGGGCCCGGATGGTCAGCGTGGCGCGGGCCGAGCCCCGCTGCAGCCGGCCCTTGGTCACCAGGACGCCGAGGTCCGCGCCCTTCCAGCGGTAGTCACCGGCCCCGTAGATGCGCAGGTAAAAGGCTTCGGACTCGTTCTGCAGCTGATGCCAGTCCAGCGCCGCCCGGCGGAAGACCAGCGCGCCCTCGCCGTCCAGCGAGTACTGCCCGGTCGGCGCCGCGGTCTGCAGGTGCTCCACGACCGGGCTGGTCTCCTTGATGATCATCTGGCTCCACTGGTCGTCCGCGGCCAGCTGCTCCCACCGCTCGTTGATCTCGGCCAGGTCGAAGTCGAAGTCCACGTCCATGAATTCGAGCAGGTGGAAGGCGAACAGCGGCATGTCGGCGTAGGCGCCGGCGGTGACGTTGGTGATGGCCGACGCGCCGCTGATCCGGGGATTCAGCTCACCCAGGTACACCTCGCCGGCATCGGTGTCGACCAGCACATCGACCTCGAAGAACCCGCGGTAGCCCGCGGCGCCCAGCCGGTCACCGAGCCGCCGGATCATCGCGGCGGCCTTGGCCCGCAGCGGGCCGGTGATCACCTCGGGGTACATCTCGTTGCCGCACCAGCCGCCGCGGTAGGGAGTGAGCCGGGCATGTCCGGTCAGCTCCGACATGAACGGGCCGACCACCGTGCCCTGCCGGGTGAGCACGGCCTCGACCGCCACCGAGCGGTTGTTGATCCGCTTCATCACCTTGACGTCCTGGCCAGCGATCTCCCGGCGGTGCCGGTTCCAGTCCGCCGCGGTGGAGATGAAGAACGTGGTCTTGCCGGAGTCGCCGTACGGGGTCTGGACTACCAGGTCCGAGCCGAGCCCGGCCTGGCCGGCCGCGGCGGCCAGCTCCGGCCAGTCGCGCACCGAGGTCAAGACGTTCGGCACGCTGGCCACCCCGACCTCGTTGCCCAGCCGGGTGGTGACCAGCTTGGAGTCCAGGTGCTTGCGCAGCTGGCAGGACGGGAGGATCAGGTCGTAGCCGAGATCGTCGCAGATCCGCTCGGTCTCCTCGTCGAAGAACACCATCACGATCTTGGGCCGCACCGCGCCCGCCCGGCGCCGCTCGATGAACGCCCGCACCTCGGCGTTTTCCAGCAGCCAGTTGTTGATGTCCTCGCCACTGCCGAACTCGATATACGGCTTGTGCCGCGGGGTGAAGATCCGGGGATGTGCACCATCCCAGCCGTCGTGATAGGTGATGTAGGTGAAGTTCCGGATCCACCGGTCCATGCCGAGCAGGTTGAACGGCGTCGCGCCGACGAAGTAGATGGGCGTGTCATTGGTGCGGAAGAAATGCCGCATCTCCGAGACATTGCGCAGTGGCCGGGGCCTGGGCCCGGCAAACGCGGGGACGGCCGATCCGGCCGGGGCGAAGGCGGCGTCAGTGCCGAAATTCACCTCCGCGTGGCCCTGCGAGCCGTCGGCGGCCGCGGTCGTCGGCTCGGCCATGACACCTCCTGGGTGAACTGGCTGACCAGGCTTCTAGCGTCTCTCGGCCGGCCGGGGAGATCAACGTCTGGCCAGTGATCCCGGCCGTCCCGGGGGACGCATACCCTGTGCTCGCCGGGCCTGTGCTCGCCGGGCGCGGCCGGGCTGATCAGAGGCGGTGTGTTTATCGCGAGCGGTACCTGCTTCTACTGGCTGCACACGCACGCCGCCGACGGCATCATCCACATCGAGTCCCCGGTCCACCGCACCTACACGCTGGGTGATTTCTTCAACATTTGGGGGCAGCCGCTCACCGCCAGCCAGGTCGGCCCGGCCCACGGGAAGGTGACCGCCCTCTACAACAGCCAGGTCTACCAGGGCAACCCGGCGGACATCCCGCTGACCAGGCACGCCCAGATCCAGCTGATGGTCGGCACCCCGCTGATCGCCCCGGTCACGATCACGTTCCCGAACGGCCTCTAGGGGTACCGGCCGGCGGCCGGCCGCTCCCCGTCTTCCGCTGCCGTCATTCGGAGGGCGTACATCCCGGGGTCTACGGGGGCGGCGCAGAATGGGGCCTGAGGCTGGATGTGGAACGGATGCCTGCTGCTGCATCGTTGGCTCACGAAGGGGGGACCAGCCACCAGCCCCAGGAGATGACCTGCGAATGCCCGGCGTTGCCGAGATAACCCGCCCGCCACAGCAGGATGCGGCGACCGTTCCCCGCCGCACGGTCGCCCTGTTCTGCCTGGCCATCCTGAGTACCGCGACCGCGGTCATTCACTTTGCCGTGGCGGGCGCGCATTTCCAGGAGTACTGGCTGTTCGGCGTGTTCATGCTGGTGACCGCGTGGCTGCAGCTGGCCTGGGCCGTCCTGGCCGTGGCCCGGCCTGCCCGGTGGCTGCTCTGGGCGGGCATTGCCATCGACACCGGCGTGGTGGCCGTGTACATCGTCACCCGGACCGTCGGGGACGTCGTCGGCCCGACCCCGAATGCGGTCGAGCCGTTCGGCTTCGGGGACGGGCTGTGCACCGTGCTCGAGGCGGCCGTGGTGGCGGGCTGTGCCTGGCTGCTGCTGACCCGCCAGGACCGCCTGGTCCGGCGCGAGCACCTGGTCCTGGCGCCGGCGTTCACCGCCGCGCTGACCGCCGCCCTGCTGAGCGCCGCCCTGGTCGATGGCGGCCCGGAGATGGTGATGAACATGACCGGCGGCGCGTCCGCGGCCGCCATCAGCCTGCCCACGGCCAGCCCGGCCGGTAACATCACCAACCCGGACCTGAGCATGCAGCAGATGGGCCCGGGCATGCGGATGGCCAGCTCAGCGCCCTGCACCGCCGTTCCCACCGCGACCCAGCAGCAGGCCGCGGTCCGCCTGGTCAACACCAGCTGGCAGGACTCGAAGCGGTTCCAGAGCCTGGCCGCCGCCCGGGCCGCGGGCTACCGGCCGATCACCCCGGCCGGCGCCCGGGTCGTGCACTACCTGAACCCGGCCTACTACCGGGCCACCGTGGCCGGCCGGCCGGTCCTCGACACCGCGGCGCCACAGTCCCTGGTGTACGCGAACACCCCGCGCGGCGCCGTGCTGGTGGCGGCGATGTACATCACCACCCCGGGCGGGCCGACCCCACAGCCGGGCGGCTGCCTCACCCAGTGGCATGTGCACACCAACCTGTGCCTGAGCGACAACGGCGGCGGCCTGGACGTGACCGGCGCGGTCGGCCCCGGCCAGCCCGGCTGCCCGGCCGGGTCGGCGAACCGGGTGACGCCACCGATGATTCACATCTGGTTCGTGCCGATCCCGGGCGGCCCGACCGCTATCGACGCCCCTAACCCGCAGGTGGTGCAGGCGGCGGAGCAGGTCGCCGCCCCCGCTAATGGCACGGCCTGACCGGGGCCGCCGCCACCACTCATCCGCCGCAACGACAACCAGGAGCGCGCTGGCCACCACCCGCCGCCGGGCGGGGATACTCGGTCTGTGACCGATGACGGGATGCCGGAGCCGTCCGACGCCACCGGGACGGCGGCGCTGCGCGCCGGGTGGTCGCACGGGCACCGTGATGTCTCCGGCGGCTGGCTGCGGCCGACCGTGTTCGGGGCGGTGGACGGGCTGGTGACCAACGCCTCGCTCATCGCCGGGGTCGGCGGCGGCGGGGTCTCCCCCCATGCCATCGTGCTGACCGGGGTGGCCGCCCTGGTGGCGGGGGCGTTCTCGATGGGCACCGGGGAGTACATCTCCGTTACCAACCAGAACGAGCTGGTGCACGCCGAGGTCGCGCTGGAGCGCACGATGCTGGCCCGGTTCCCGGCCGCGGAGCGGGACGAGCTGGCGGGCTACTTCCGCGGCTACGGGGCTGACCCGGAGACCGCGGCCCGGATGGCCCGTGCGGTGTCCCAGGACCCGAACACGGCGCTGCGCGTGCACACCCGGGAAGAGCTCGGCGTCGACCCGAACGAGCTGCCCTCCCCGGTGACCGCGGGCATGGCCTCCCTGCTGGCCTTCTCGGCCGGCGCCCTGGTCCCGCTGCTGCCCTACCTGGCCGGCCTGCCCGTGCTCGGGGTGGCGCTCGGCCTCACCGCGGTGGCCCTGGTCGCCGGCGGGATGACCGTCGGCCGGCTGACCGGGCGGTCGTCGCTGCTCGCCGGGCTGCGCCAGCTCGCCCTCGGCGGGCTGGCCATCGGGGTCACCTTCGCTGTGGGCAGCCTGATTGGCGGGCACGTCGGGTAGGGCGGTGCTCAGCTGCTGGCCTCCCCCGGGCTCAGCTGCCATCCACGCCCAGGGCGGTGAGCAGCACCAAAGTGACCGTGGTCAGTGCGAGCAGGCCGTGCGCGAGCACGACCACCACCGGGAACTGGCCCTCCGCCGGGCCGGCCCGGCGCTGGCTGGCGGCCACCGTGTGGCTGCCCCGGCCGGCCGCGGCGTGCACGAGCTGGGGGGCTTCGGTGGATACGGTCGGCCCCCGGTACACCGGGATCCAGCGGGCGAACATGGCCCAGCCGAGCAGCACGATCGCGGCCAGGATCGCGCACGCGGTCCACGCCAGCGCCTGCCGGTCGAGCAGCAGGTAGGCCACCCAGACCGACAGGCCGGTCACGGCCAGGGTGAGGTGGCTGAAGACGACCGGCGCGGGCAGCCGGCTGGCTACCGCGCCCGGGCCGGTGGCGTCGTTCTCGATGAGCCACACCACCAGCATGTACAGCCCGCCGAAGGCAGTGATGATCCAGGTGATCAAGGCCGCGATTGCCAATGGTTCCCCAATCGTCGCCGGCCAGCCCGCGGCCGTGTCTGGTGCCGGCCGCTGGTTGCGGACGGTGGGGCAAGATTGCCTTCTCCTGTCACGGGCGGTGAATTCCGCTGGTTCACGCCGGGCTCGGTTCCGGCACATTCCGGGCCGGCCGCTGGCCACTGCGCTGAACGTTTCAGCAGGTAATGCCGTTCTGGGTGATATGGGCAGGCTGAGGACGAAGGCCAGCCGGAAGCGCCCGTCGTGACCAGCGCCGGAGAGTGCGCCGGGATCCGGCAGACGCTGGGGGTCTACCTACTGGGCGCCATTGAGCCCAAGGACCGGGCCGCGGTGGAGCGGCACCTGGCTGGGTGCGCTGGCTGCCGGGATGAGCTGGCCGGGCTGGCGAGCCTGCCCGGCCGGCTGGCCAGCGTGCCCCCGGCCGATGTGCCCCGCCTCGGCCAGGGCCCCCGGTCTTTCCTGGACGAGATGCGGAGCGAGGGGACGATCCGGTCGCTGGCGGCCCGCACGGCCCAGATGCGCAGGCGCTGGCGGCGCCGTTATCTGGCCCTGGCGCTGGTCGTGGCCGCCGCGGCCGGGGGAGTGGCCGGGGCTGGCGTGCTGACCCGGCCGGGCCTGCCCGCCGCGGTGTCCGCCGCAGCGGGGAACCCGGCCGCTTCGGGGGGCACCGTCCGCGGCAGCAACCCGGGCTCCGGCGCGATCGCGACGGTGCGGTACGTGGCCCACCTCTGGGGACTGGAACTGCATGTACAGCTCATCGGCATTCCCGCCGGGACCCGGTGCCAGTTGCGGGTGGTTGGCCCGGGCGGCCGGTCCGCGGTGGCCGGATCCTGGACGATCGCCAGCCACTCCCCCTGGTACCCAGCCTCCTCGCCGGTGCCCGCCACCGAGGTCCGTGCCTTCGTGATCACCTCGGGTCACACGGCCCTGGTCACGGTGCCGGTCCGCTCAGCCTGACGGCCCGGGGCGCCCGCCAGCCCAGGCCAGCCAGCCCTGCCCAGCATGCACCGGCTGTCCAGCATGCACCGGCTGCCCAGCATGCACCGGCTGTCCAGCATGCACCGGCTGTCCAGCATGCACCGGCTGTCCAGCATGCACCGGCTGTCCAGCATGCACCGGCTGCCCAGCATGCACCGGCTGCCCAGCCCAGCCCGGCCGGCCCGCCATCTCCCGTCCGGGCTGGGCTGAGGCTTACGCGGTCAACTTCTCCAGCTTGGCCAGCTCGGCCGCCACCTTCGCCTCGTGCTCCTCTTCGTCCCGCCGGGCGTCGCGCGTCCGCCACCGGCCGCGCAGCAGCGGGATGGTGAGCAGGAAGAAGATGATCCCGCCGAAGCAGATCCAGTACCAGGTCTTCCACTGACTAGCGGTTTGGGCCGCGGCCTTCTGCACCGCCGCGCCGTGCGCCTTCAGGTAGGTGAACACCCCCGGCGGCACCTTGGACAGGGCGGTCAGCTGGGTCCCGTACGGGGCGATGACCGTCAGCTTCGCCGCGTACGGGGCAAGAGTCAGCAGCTGCGGGCCTACCGCGATGACGCCCGTGATGGCGGCTTTGTTGGCGCTGATCGTGGTGAGGATGCCGAGGCCCTTGGCGCCGCCGCCCGCGGCGGCAACCGCCTGTGCGGCCAGGGCAGGCGGGATCGCAGCCGGGTTGCTGTACGTGGCCAGCTTGGCGAACAGCGCCGGGTTGGCCTGAATCACGGCCAGCTCCGGCGCGAACTTCTGCGCGTTCGCGAGCTGCGGGCCAAGCTTCCCGGCGGTGGCCAGCACGGTCGGGGGGATCTGCTGGGCGGTAGCCACGACGGCGGGGTGCGCGCTGGCGAAGGCCAGCTCACTCTTGTACTGGGTCGCGTACTGGGACACGGTCGCCCCGTAATTCACCAGCGGGGTGACCGAGTTGATGATGACCGGGATGATCAGGAACGAGATGAACACCACGACCCGGACGATCCAGCCCCAGATAGCCAGGCCGGTGGCGATGAGCGCGGGGTTGCGGTCCTCGACGGTCTCGGTGTAGCTGGCCATCCACGGGGTGTAGGCGACGCCCAGCCCGAGCGACAGCACCGCCAGGATGATCGCGAGCGTGTAGTAGCTGGGATGGTGGCCGGCCTGCTCCAGGTACACCACGGTCATGACCGCGGCCACGATCCCGCCGATCACCATGAACGGCTTCCGCACCCGGAACCGGTCGGAGACGATGCCGATCAGGATCACCGCGATGGCGTTGAACCCCCAGTTCCAGTTCCCGAGCCCGTTGGCGTCCTTGACCGAGAAGCCGAACACGGTGGTCAGGTAGATGACGCTGCCGACGACGGCCGTGTAGTAGATGAGCAGCATCACCGACACGCCGACCGCGGAGATCACGACGTCGAACTTGAGCAGCTGCCGGAACGGGTGCTTCAGGGCGGCCGCGATGTCGGCGTCGCTCATGCCCTTGGCCTTGGCCTCGATCAGCGCCCGGTCGCGTAGGGTCACCATCAGCTGGTCACGCAGCCGGGGGGACAGCTCCCGCAGCGCGACCAGGGCGATCAGGAACACGACGATCCCGGCGATGCCGCAGATCCGGTACTCGTGGGTCCAGAACCGCGGGTCGTGCACGATGGCGGGAATCGTGGCGCTGCCCACGACCGCGACGATCAGGCTGCCCAGGACCGGGCCGCTGGTCCAGAAGCCCATCGCCGTGGCCCGGCCCACCTGCGGGGAGAAGTCGCGGATCAGCGCCGGGGTGGCGACCAGGCAGACGCCCTCGACGATGGCGACCACGAAAAACTCGAGGGTGAAGGGCCACTTGCTGGTCGCGGTGGGCAGGATGAAGGCCACGAAGATCCCAGTGAACAGCAGCCCGACGACCACCAGGTTGGCCCGGCCGTACTTGTCGGTGATCCCGGCGAACAGTGAGCCGAACGCCCCGAGCAGGTTCCCGAAGGCCAGGGTCACCAGATAGAACGTGAAGGTCATGTGCAGGTTGGTCAGCAGCAGGGTGGACACCGCGCCGGCGACGTACAGCTCGTAGTACAGCGTGACGGTGGCCAGCACCGTGATCGCCAGGTACATGACCCGGGGGCCGGTCGAGGGATAGCTATCGAGCTGGCGATGCCAAAGCCACGATGCTCGACCGGGGCGACCAGGGGCCAAATCTGTGGCAGTGGCACTCATGTGCGGTCCTCGCAATGATCGTCGATCCTGCGCCCGGAGGCCTGGTGCGTCCGGCTGGTGCGGCTCCGAAGTGCTCGGCGCTTTACCGCCGGAGAAAACTTGGGCCCACTCCTGTGACCACAGAAGTACGGCAGTGTACTTTAGTGCTTTAAAATATCTTAGGATCGTGTGCGCAATGAGACAAGAGGGCATTCTTGCTGGCACCCACGACGGCGAGCGCGGCCTGCCCCGTGGCCGGAACGGGCTGCCCGCGGAAGCGGTGCGCGCCGCGCAGCGCGAGCGTCTGCTCCGGGCGGTGATCGCCGCGGTGGCGGAGGCCGGGCTCCGCGACGTCACCGTCGGCGACATCGTCCGCGGCGCCCGGGTATCCAAGGCCGCGTTCTACGCCCACTTCACCGGCAAGGAGGACTGCTTCCTCGCCGCGACCCGCGAGGGCGGCCAGATGATGCTGGGCCGGGTGGCCGGCGCGGCCAAGCAGATGCCGGACGAGGCGAGCGCCGAAGCGGTGCTGCGGGCCGGCCTCGCCGCGTTCCTGGGGTTCCTGGCCGAGGAACCCGCCTTCGCCCGCGCCTTCTACGTCGAGATGCCCGCGGCGGGCCCCCGGGCGGTCGAGCGGGTCGAGGCCGGGGCGCACGCCTTCGCCCGGCTGAACCAGCACTGGCACGAGCGTGCCCGGCGCGACCACCCGGCCTGGCCGGTCGTTCCGTACCAGGCCTACTACGCGCTGGGCGGCGCCACCGCCGAGCTGGTCCGCGCTGAGGTCCGCCGCGGCGCCATGCACGCCCTGCCCGGCCTGGAGGACACGTTGGTCGCGCTGCACCTCGCCATCCTCGCCGCCCAGCCCTGGCCCCAGCCCTGGCCCCAGGCCTAGCCCAGCCAGCACCCCGGCCCGGCTGCGGCCCGGGCCGGGCCGCGGTCAGGCTGGGGGCGGGGCGGACACGAGGATGCAGAAGGGGTGGCCCGCCGGGTCGGCGTAGACGCGCAGCGGCTCCTCGGGGTCGTCGGAGCGGTCGTGCAGCAGCCGGGCCCCGAGGGCCATGGCCCGCACGTGCTGGGTGTCGAGGCCGGCGGCGGCCGGCACGGTCAGGTCCAGATGCAGCTGCTGCGGGACCGGGCCGGGCCAGGTCGCCGGCAGCAGGGACGGCACCTGCTGGAACGCCAGCCGGTGCGAGCCAGCGGTGTCCACCAGCACCAGCCAGTCCTGGCCCGCCGGATCAGGCGTACCGGCCGCCGGGGGCTCATCGCCGACCCGGTAGCGCAGGCCGAGCAGCTGCCGGTAGAACTCGGCGAGCGCCCGGGCGTCGGTGCTGTCCAGCACGGTCTGCAGCAGTTGCGGGAATCGTGACCCGGCCTGCCCTGGGTCGCTGACATCAGCCATGTCCCTAGGGTAGGAGGACGGTCAGGCGGAGGCGGGCCACCCGGCGGCGGGGGCGGGCGCCTCGGCCACGAAGACCTGGCCGGTCCGCGGCTCGGCCGTGACCTGGTCCATGCCGCGCCACTCAGCGCCCAGCATGAACAGGGCCTGCCCGCCAGCGCCGCCGAGCATGCAGGCGAAGCAGCCGCGGTCGAGATCGATCGTCTGCAGCACCTCGCCACCCGCGCGGACCCGGACGCAGTGCCGCCCGGGGACCGAGCCGTACCAGACCGCCCCTTCCGCGTCGATGCAGATGCCGTCCGGGGCGTCACCGCCCAGGTCGGCCCAGGTCCGGCGGCGCCGCAGGCTGCCGTCCGCGGCGATGTCAAAGGCGGTGAGCCGGTTGCCGTGCGACTCAGCCACGATCAGCGTCGAGTTGTCCGGCGTCACTGCCATGCCGTTGGGCCACGACAGCCCGCCCGCCACCTGCCGCGGGGCCCCGCCGTCCGTGGGCACCAGCACGACCGCGTCCATGCCGTTGACGTAGGCGTTGCCGCGGCCGTCCACCACCAGCTCGTTGAAGATGCTGCCGATCGCGCTCAGGTCGGCGTGGGTGACCAGGGATCCGTCGGGTTCCTGGCGCAGCAGCCGGGCCTCCCGGCCGGACACGGCGAGCAGCCGGCCGTCCGGCAGCCAGTCGATGGAGTACGGGAACGTGGTCGGGATGTGCGTGATCACCTCGCTGTCGCCGCTGGGCCCGACCGCGACGACCTCCTGGGTGCACCAGTTGGCCAGCCAGAGCCGGCCCTCGTGCCAGCGCGGTGACTCGGCAAAGGCCAGACCGGTGAGCAGTACGCGCGGTCCAGGCATGGCAGATTCCCCTTTCCGGCCCCCGGGGGCGGGCGCCGCTCACCAGCTACACGAACGCGTGCCAGCAGATTCGACACCCGGGCCGCACATCGCCGGGCCGGTGCGGGTCAGCCAGCCCGCAACCGGGCGCTCTCGTCCTTGACCCACAGCCCGAGCAGGCCGCGCAGGTGCGCGATGAACTGGTCATGCTCGTGCGCCGGGTACGTCGCCCGGACGGTATCGACCAGCAGCTGATCGAAGGCGGGGCCAGCCACCCAGTCCAGCACGATCTCATCCACCCGGGGCAGGCTCTGGGCGCAGAAGTCCTGGTAGCGCTCGGTCTCGAAGTAGTCGTCGGCCAGCTCCCGGTAACCGTCCAGCTTGTCGGCGTAGCACGCGCCCGGCGTGTCGGCGATCTCGAAGAACCGGCTGGTGTCCAGATCGAGCCGGGGCCGGCGGCCGGTCACCAGCGCGTACACGCACCATTTGACCAGCGCCTTCATCGCCCAGGGGAAGTAGTAGTGCAGGCTGGTGAGGGCCACGTCCGGGCAGGCGTTGGCGTAGTCGATGGGATAGACCTCGCCGTCTTTGACCAGCGTCTCGCACGAGTTGAACTCCCACCGGAAGAACGCGTTGACCAGCCGCCCGATCGTCGTCACCTGGGCGCCGGTGTCCGCGGACAGGAAGCTGTGGTCGACCGCGTAGCGCAGGTGCATGGGCTGGTCCGGCTGGAACCGCATGACCATCGTCTCGGCGCCGATGGACAGCGAGCGGGCGAACACGTCGTAACCGTCCACGGCCTTCTGCAGGTGCATCAGCATCTCGCCGCTGGCGTCGTAGGCCGCGTGCAGCTCGGCCGGATTACGGATGCGGGACACCCCGCGCCAGGCGCCGCCGTCGTAGGGCTTCATGAACAGCGGGTAGCCGATCTGCTCCGCGATGGCGTCCAGGTCGAACGGCTGGTTGTACCGGGCCGCGGTGTAGGCGTAACGCGCGTTGTCCACTGGGTTCTTGAACGGCACCAGCACGGTGTCCGGTACCTTCAGCCCGAGTCGCATCATCGCGCAGTAGGCCGCGTGCTTCTCTATCGACTGGAACGTGAACGGGCTGTTCAGCAGGTACACGTCGTCCATCAGCGCGACCTTCTTGAGCCACTCGCGGGGCACGTAGTACCAGTACGCGAGCCGGTCGATGACCAGGTGGTAGCGGGGCCGGTCGCGCAGGTCGAACGGCTCGATGGTGATCCGCTCGGAGTCGAAGACGTGCTGGGTGCCGCCTGGGCCGGTGACCGGGCCCAGCCGCCGCAGGATCTCCTCGAACGCCCGCGGCCAGTCCTCCTCGGTACCGAGCAGCAACCCGATCAGGTGCCTGGTGGCGGTCACTGGGCCCCCTCCTCAGCAGAATCGCGGCAGATGGTGGGCCACCTGGGCGCGCCAGGAAGGCCAGTCGTGCGGCACGTCATAGCCCCACAGGTCAAGCTCGCACCGCAGGCCCTGGCCAGCCAGGACCGCGGCGAACCGCTTCGTGCTCTCCAGCGAGCCGGTGGTGTCCTCCCACTGGCCCTGCCCGCACACCAGCAGCAGGCTTACCTGGCCGCGCAGCCAGTCGAGATGGTCCCCGTGCAGGTGCCCGACGTAGTCGAGGGGGTTGTTGAAGTACGCCGCAGTGCCCCGCTCGCCCCACCCGTGCCAGGACGCTGGGTCGTAGTTGCCGGAGAAGCACATGGCCAGCGGGAACAGGTCGGCCCGCTTGAGCGCGAAGTTGGCCGCGTGGAACGCGCCCAGGCTGCAGCCCAGGGTGATGACCTCGGCCGCGCCGCGGCAGTCCTGGTAGATCCAGGGCACGACGCGGTCCAGGATCCACGACTCGTAGCGGCCGTGCTGGCGGGCCCGCTCCTCGATGGGGATGCCGTAGTTGGACCACGACGCGGCGTCGTAGCTGTCCACGCAGTAGAGCTTGATCCGGCCCGCGTCGAGCAGCCCGGCCACCGCCCCGACCATGCCGTTGTTCTCGAGGTCCCAGGCCCGCCCCTGCTCGGCCGGGAACGCGAGCACCGGGCGCCCCCAGTGCCCGTACCGGATCACGGTGCCCGCGGCGCCGAGCGCATCCGACCACAGCTCGGCCACTTCCCGGCTCATCGGCACACCTGCCCGAGCAGCCGGGTGAGGTGCGGGTCGAAGGCATCCCGCCACGCGGTGTAGTTGTGCGCGTCGGGGACCTCCTGCAGCACCGCCGGGTACCCGTGCTCCCACAGCACCGCCGCCATGCGGCGGTTGTTGGCCAGGTTCTCCTCGGCCGTCCCGCAGGTGAGGGCCACCGGGATGGGTCGGCCCGGCAGCCCGCCCGCGGACATCCCGGTGACGAACGAGGTGATCCGCCGGTAATACCGGTACTGCCGCTCCTGCGGGTCCAGCCGCGGCGTAAAGAAGCTGCCCGACTGCAGGAATAGCCCCTCGAACGCATCCGGATAGCGGCAGTGCGCATGCAGCATGGCCAGCCCGCCCAGGCTTGCTCCCAGACCCGCCCGCACGCTGGTGGCCAGCCTGCTGGTCAGCGCCGGAATCACGATCTTCCGCAACGCGGCGGCGTACCGGGCACTCGCCGAATACCACGGGTCTCGCGGCCCGGGGCTCAGCAACGCCGCTCGCAGCCGGGGCAGCCAGCCACCGGTGACGCCCGCCGCCAGGTAACGGGTCAGGCTGGCCAGCGTGTCGTACTCCGGCCCGTCGTGCACCAGCAGCAGCGGGAGCGGCTCGTCATCGGCTGCGCCCGCCGGGGACCAGGTACGTACCGCGATCGCCGCGCCGAGTGATCCGGCTGGCAGGTCGACGGAGCCGGTGCGGCCCACCGCTGCCGGGGCGGTCAGCCAGCGCGGCGCCGCGTATCCCGGGAACTCCAGCACGCTCTTCGGCCCGAACGCCCCGGCGACCTGCCGTGGGTTACCCGGATCTGGCCGCGTCTCGGCGTGGCCGTCCGGGTAGCGCAGTTCGACCAGATACTCCATCCGGAGCACTGCGGGCCGGGCGATGGACAGTTCCCAGGCCCGTCCGTTGCGGAAAAATTCGAGCGGGCCAGCCACCGGCACGCTGGGGCATAGCCGCACCCCCGCCAAGCGGTACGCCGGATCGGGGACCTGGAAGACCGCGGTCGGGCCTGGCCCGCGGACCACTCCAGTAGCGCCGGTCAC
This sequence comes from uncultured Actinomycetes bacterium, assembly GCA_963804455.1. Taxonomy (GTDB): domain Bacteria; phylum Actinomycetota; class Actinomycetes; order Streptosporangiales; family Streptosporangiaceae; genus RYN-230. The sequence continues at coordinate 57,968 of CAWDRD010000082.1, read as the reverse complement.
TCGCACATCGTGCCTGCTCCGCCTGACGGTGACAATGCCGCGGCCGGCCGGTCGCGCCCGTCCTGGCCAGGTAGCCACTGACGTGCGCGCCGGCGGGGTACATAAGGTGCCGACAGGGGTAGATGGTCGCCCTGTCTCGTGAGTGGGGGCCTTCATGGGTCGTGACATCCAGGCGATCAAGATCAGCGGCGAGGACCGGAGCCGGTACCGGGAGAAGGTATGGCGCTCCCTGGACGTGTTCGCCCGGATGCTCCGCGAGCAGCTGTTCGAGGCCGACCCGTCCCAGGTGGGGCTGGAGATCGAGCTGAACCTGGTCGATGAGCGAGGGATGCCGTCGATGCGCAACGCCGACGTGCTCGCCGCCATGGCCGATCCCGCCTGGGCCACTGAGCTGGGCCAGTTCAACCTGGAGATCAACGTGCCGCCGCGCGGGCTGGCCGGGGACGCCCTGGCCGGCCTGGAGCAGGAGGTCCGGGCCAGCCTCAACGCCGGGGACGCCCAGGCCCGCAGCACCGGCAGCCACCTCGTCATGATCGGCATCCTGCCGACCCTGGCCGAGACCGACATGCACGAGGGGACCCTGTCCGCCAACGAGCGCTACCGGGTGCTGAACGAGCAGATCTTCGCCGCCCGGGGCGAGAACATGCGCATCGCGATCGACGGTGCCGAGCAGCTGGTCACCCACGCGGACAGCATCACTCCCGAGGCCGCCTGCACCAGCGTGCAGCTGCACGTCCAGGTCAGCCCGGATGCGTTCGCGAACTACTGGAACGCGGCCCAGGCCATCGCGGGGGTCCAGGTGGCGCTGGCCGCCAACTCCCCGTTCCTGTTCGGCCGGCAGCTCTGGCACGAGACCCGGATCACCCTGTTCGAGCAGGCCACCGACACCCGGCCGGATGAGCTGAAGCAGCAGGGCGTGCGGCCCCGGGTGTGGTTCGGCGAACGCTGGATCACCTCGGTGTTCGACCTGTTCGAGGAGAACATCCGGTACTTCCCGGCGCTGCTGCCCATCTGCGAGGACGAGGATCCCCTGGCCGTACTGGACCAGGGCGGCTGCCCGCAGCTGGCCGAGATGAGCCTGCACAACGGCACGGTCTACCGGTGGAACCGCCCGGTCTACGCGGTGGTGGACGGCCGGCCGCATCTGCGGGTGGAGAACCGGGTGCTGCCCGCCGGCCCCTCGGTCGTGGACATCATGGCGAACGCGGCGTTCTACTACGGCGCGGTGCGGGCCCTGGCCGAGGCGCAGCGCCCGATCTGGACCCAGATGTCGTTCACAGCGGCCGCGGAGAACCTGCACGCGGCCGCCCGGAACGGCCTGAACGCGCAGCTGTACTGGCCCGGGCTGGGTGAGGTGCCCGCGACCGAGCTCGTGCTGCGCCGCCTGCTGCCGCTGGCCCGCGAGGGCCTCAGCCGGTGGGGGGTCAGCCCGGCCCAGGCCAACCACCTGCTCGGCATCATCCAGCAGCGCTGCCTCACCGGCCAGACCGGCGCGGCCTGGCAGATCGGCGCGGTCGAGGCGATCGAGCACGGCGGGGCGGACCGCCCGGAGGCGCTGCGGCAGATGACCCAGCGCTACATCGAGCACATGCACGCCAACGAGCCGGTGCACACCTGGCCGCAGTAATGGCGCTCGCCACGTCCACAGTGTCTTATCCAAAAGTCGCGTTATGCACATCAACATCCACCGCTACCGTGGCCCTGACCTGCACCGGCCGCTCGTGCAGGTCCTCCGGGCCTGCAGTCGCTAGCCGGTTTTGCATAACGCTCACAGGCTCGCCGCGTAACTACGCGCCCTGACGCCGGGCCGCCCGGCCGCGGCGCATCCGCCGGAACTCCCGGATGGCCACAACGGCCATCACGATGGTGGCGGCCAGCCCGGGGTGTGCAGGCCGCATCTGCCTGAGTTCACTGGCTCCTTTCTAGCCGGCCTCACCAGCCTCACTACTGGCGCCCAGATGCAGCGGCCGGCCCCACGGCACCCGGGCGCAAACGGCGCGCGAGTATGGGGGTTGGCGCCTTTCCCGGGTCAGGGATTCAGCCACCTTTCCCGGGTAGCGGAGTCGGGCACGCAGCGTGCCCCCAGGCAACCGGCAGACCGGGAGTACACGATGAGCAGCGGTTTCTACGGGCCGGAGGACTATGGGTCCAGCCCATTCGATGAGTTCCTGGCCCGCGTCTACGGCAGCGGGCCGGGCCGCCCTGCGGGCCGGGTGGACATCACCCGGCTGATGAGCGGGCCCGCCCGGGAACTGCTCGGCGCGGCCGCCGGCTTCGCCGCCGAGCGGGGCGGAACTGACCTGGACACCGAGCACCTGTTGTGGGCCGCGGCCACGCTGGAGCCGACCCGGCAGCTGCTGGCCCGGGCTGGCGCCGACCCGGACGCGCTCATCCGCGAGGTCGAGGCGCAGGCAGGCAGCCCGGCCGGGCAGCGCGGGGCGCCGATGCAGCTGACCCCGGGGGCCAAGCGGGCACTGCTGGACGCGCACCAGATCTCCCGGGCCACTGGCTCCACCTACATCGGTCCCGAGCACATCCTGTTCGCGCTCGCGGTGAACCCGGAATCCAATGCGGGCCGGATCCTGTCCGGGGCGCGGGTCACGCCCGAGGCGCTGCAGCGGGCCCTGGTCGGCCAGGGCGCCTCCGGCGGCGGGCCGCCGGGGGGTTCACATGGCCGCTCCGCCACGCCGACCCTGGACGACTTCGGCCGGGACCTGACCGCCCTGGCCCGGGAAGGCCGGATCGACCCGGTGATCGGCCGGGACGACGAGATCGAGCAGACCGTCGAGGTGCTGTCCCGCCGCGGCAAGAACAACCCGGTGCTGATCGGCGAGGCCGGGGTCGGTAAGACCGCGATCGTCGAGGGCATCGCCCAGCGCATCGTGGACGAGGACGTGCCGCAGACCCTGGCGGGCAAGCGGGTGATGCAGCTCGAGCTGTCCGGGGTGGTGGCGGGCACCCGCTACCGCGGCGACTTCGAGGAGCGGGTCAAGCGGATCATCGACGAGATCCGGGAGCACCGGGACGAGCTGGTCATCTTCATCGACGAGCTGCACACCCTGGTCGGCGCGGGTGCCGGCGCCGAGGGCGGGATGGACGCCGGGAACATGCTCAAGCCGGCCCTGGCCCGCGGTGAGCTGCACATCATCGGCGCCACCACGCTCGATGAGTACCGCAAGAACATCGAGAAGGACGCCGCGCTGGCCCGGCGGTTCCAGCCGATCCTGGTGCCCGAGCCAACCGTCGACGACACGCATCAGCATCCTGCGCGGCCTGCGTGACCGCTACGAAGCGCATCACCAGGTGCGCTACACCGACGAGGCCCTGGTGGCCGCGGTCGAGCTGTCGGACCGCTACATCACCGACCGGTTCCTGCCGGACAAGGCGATCGACCTGATCGACCAGGCGGGCGCGCGGGTCCGGCTGCGAACCAAGACGCCCGGCCCGGGACGCTGCGCGACCTGGAGCGGCAGGCCGAGGAGCTGCAGCGGGACAAGGACCAGGCCATCGCCACCGAGCAGTACGAGCGCGCCTCCCAGCTGCGGGACGAGATCGAGCCAGGTCCGGCGAGCAGATCGAGCAGCTCGGCGGCGACCAGTCCGCGGTGCCGGAGGTCACCGTCAACGACATCGCCGAGGTGGTCTCCCGCGCGACCGGCGTCCCGGTGCATCAGCTCACCGAGGAGGAGAAGGACCGGCTGCTGCGCCTGGAGCAGCACCTGCACGAACGTGTCATCGGCCAGGACGAGGCGGTCGCGGCGGTGGCCGAGGCGGTCCGCCGGTCCCGGGCCGGGCTCGGCGACCCGGACCGCCCGGTGGGCAGCTTCCTGTTCCTGGGCCCGACCGGGGTGGGCAAGACCGAGCTGGCCCGTGCCCTCACCGAGGCCCTGTTCGGCGCGGACAGCCGGATGATCCGGCTGGACATGAGTGAGTTCCAGGAGCGGCACACGGTCAGCCGGCTGGTCGGCGCCCCGCCCGGCTACGTCGGTTACGACGAAGCGGGCCAGCTCACCGAGGCGGTTCGGCGGCGGCCGTACTCGGTCGTACTGCTCGACGAGATCGAGAAGGCCCACCCGGACGTGTTCAACATCCTGCTCCAGGTGCTCGACGACGGGCGGCTCACCGACGGCCAGGGCCGGACCGTGGACTTCAAGAACACGGTCCTCATCATGACCAGCAACCTCGGCTCGGACCTGATCACCCGCCGCGCGGCCCGCTCGGCTTCGCCAGGAGCGCGACCGCCACCGGCTCTGGGCCGCAGGACAACCTGCAGGAGCAGCTCATGCGGCGGCTCCGGGAGGCGTTCCGGCCCGAGTTCCTGAACCGGATCGACGAGATCATCATCTTCCGCCAGCTCGATCAGGCCGAGCTGCGGCAGATCACCGAGCTGATGCTGACGGAAACCAAGCGGCGGCTGCACGCGCAGAACGTGACGCTGGAGTTCACCCCGCCGCGGTGGACTGGATCGCTGAGCACGGCTACCAGCCCGAGTTCGGCGCCCGGCCGATGCGCCGGACCATCCAGCGGGAAGTCGACAACCAGCTGTCCCGGCTGCTCCTGGACGGGCAGATCGGCTCTGGCCAGCGGGTCACCGTGGACGTCCGGGACGGCAAGCTGACGTTCGAGGCCCACGACCAGCCCGCCCAGTCCGATCAGCCCGCGCGGCAATCGGCCAGCTGAGCTGCGGGTGGCCGCGCAGCCGGCTAAGCCGACGTTACGGTGATCATGGTCGCGACGCCGCCCTCGAGCCCGCCCACCTGTCAGTCTGGATCAGGCAGTCCTGACCGGCCCGGCTTCGCCCGGCCCGGCTTCGCCCGGTCCTGCTACCCCGAGGGCTAACCCAAGGCCAGGATGATCACGATCACAAGTAGCACCAGGAGCGCGAGCACGATCACCGCGGTCACTGGATCAGTGTTCCCTGGCGCTCCGTGCTGCCCGCCCATCCCAGCAGGCTAATCCCGGCAGGCTAATCCCGGCAGACCGGTCACAGGAAGGGCCGCACGGGTGCTCCATCCGGCTCCCCGGCGTCGCTGCGGCAGGCGGCGCTCAGCTGGCCGACGCGGTCAGATGGGAGTAGACGACGATGTTGTCGAGGTACTGGCGCGTAGTGGCGTCGAACGGGCCGCCGCAGGTGATCAGGCGGAGGCTGGGATACCGGGCCTCGCCGTAGATGATGGAGCTGGGAAAGCCTGCCTTGGCCACCTTTTGCACCCCGTCCACCGTGAAGGTGGCGGTGGACCCGTTGGCCCTGACGACCATGACCTGATTGCCTGGGCGTAGCGTCTTCAGCCTGAAGAACACCGAGGCGCCGGTAAACGAATCGACATGACCCAGGATGACCGAAGCGCCCTCCTGGCCGGGGGTGACGGTCCGGTCATACCAGCCGGCCAGGTTGTGGTTGGCCAGTGCCGGGACCTCCACGGCGCCGTTGGCAGCCTGGCCCAGCTGGATCACTGGCGCGGACACGTCCAGTGCCGGGATCTCGATCCGCACCGGGGCGGACGCGGCCAGCGGGGCAATGGCGGCGCCGGGCTGCGGCACCGACGTCCCTACGGCGGCGGGGATCTCCGCCCCGCCACCGGTGAGCGGGCCCTGGGTCACGGCATGGACGACGAGCACCGCCCCGGCGATGCTGAGCGCAACCCCGAGCGGGAGCATGCCCGCCCTGGACCAGACCCTCGGCAGGCCACGGCGGTGCCGTTCCTCCCCTTCCCAGCCGTCCTCCTCCCAGCCGTCCTCTTCCCAGGCGTTATCCGGCTCCTCGAAGTAGATCCGGGTTACCCACCGCGGGCTGCGGGTGCGTCGCGGGAAGACCATCCGGGCTGTCCGGCTCCCGGGTCAGCCGGACAGCCGCTGCCAGCGGCGGCGCAGCCCGGTGACGGTGAACCCGGCGCCGGCCAGGAGCGCGACGCCGCCCATGGCGAGCAGCGGCAGCTCGACGCCGTGGTGCAGGCTGCCACCGCCGCCAGTGTCCGGCGCGCCGGGCGGAACGGTGGTCATCACCTCGGTGCCGGCGCTGACCTGCACCGCGATGGACGACGCCATGGTGGCGGTGACCGCCGCCGTCGTCAGCACGCAGGTCATGGTCAGCACGGTGACCTGCTGCGCGCGCACGACGAGCGTGAACCGGGTGGGTGGCATGATGTGGTCGGTCCCGGCCGCGGTCAGCCGCAGCGGCGCGCTCCTGCTGTTGATGGAGCTAGCGGTGGAGGCGGTCCCGGCCAGCAGGACGCTGCCGGTCTGGGCGCCGGTCACCGGGAGTACGGCGGTGAATGAGATCACAGCCGCGCGCGCCGGGCGCGGGCCGGAGCCGATGGCGGGCCAGGCCAGCATGACGGCGTCGGTCGAGCCCACCGTGTTCGGGCCGGTGCTGCTCAGCCGGAACGGGATCTGGATCTGCTGCTGGGTGGAATGACCGCCGGACGTGGTGGTGCACTCGTACCGCGGGCCGGATGCGGACGCCGCGGCGATGCCGCCGGGGCCAGCCAGCGACGAGAGCACGGCCAGGGCAGTCGCACCGCATGCCCATGCCGCGCGGCGTAGCAGAGTCTGTTGTCGCAGAGTCGCTTGAGGAGACACGATACGGCCCCTTCTCGAGGCGGCCCGCTCCGTGAAATGACCCATATATCTGGGCACGCATGGGCAGCGTAGGTTCCGGAAGCAGCCCGGCGCAGCCCTGGCTAAGGTCCGGTCACATTCCTGTAATGCCTTCGCCCGCGCCGCAGTCAGCCCCGGGGTGCCCGACCAGCGCGTGGCCAGCCACGCGCCGGAGGCCGCTGGGACACCCGCCGACGCTGAACCAGGCCGGGCACAGCTACGCCTTCATTTTCAGCCGGGCGACCTGGGCAGCGCATCGGCCAGCTCGCGGCCCCGGGCGCGGTAGGCGGGTGGCAGCGGCGCGAAGGTCAGCTTCAGCGGCTGGCTCATGCCCTTGATATCCATGCTGAGCTTCATGAACAAGCCGAGCCCGGAGCTTTTCGGCGCGCTGCAGGCCACGAGGTGGCGGGGAAACGAGGCCAGGTGCTTGCCTGGGCCGCCGGTGGACCGGATCGCCTCAAAAAACATCACCCGTTGGTCAGTCAGCACTATGTACGCCTCACGCCGGACGAAGGCAACGAAGCCCACGCCGCCGCCGAGCAAACTGGCCGCGGCGGTGACCGCGGCGCTGGCGGCGATGCTGACAGTAAGGTTGGCGGCGATGGGCGCGGAGCCCAGTTTCGCCAGCGTGGTGACTTCGACCCGCTCTGCTGGCTCCATCAGCCGGGTGGCGGCGGTGATCAGTTTCTGGGTGCGTCTTTCGCCCATAGCGGGAGTGCTCCTATGTCCGTGGCCCGAGGCGCCGTTGCCGATCCGGTGCAGCCATTGCTGGTCCGGTGAAAACTGTGAGAAAACGCCCATTTCTACCATGGCGAGCGGGGCGGGGCCCCGCCATTCACCTGTCAATCTGGATTTCAAGAGCACTATGGCTGCCCAGCCTGGCAGCTTCCGGCAACGTGTCGTGCACGACTGGGGCGCGGCCCTTGGGTTCCTCCCCGTCTTCCTACCTGCCGCTCGGGGCAGGCCCTCCGGGCCTGCCCTCGCTAGCCGGTTTTGCATAACGCTCCGGGTGTCACGCCAATTTGCTAAGCCTAGACTTATCAGTTTAGACTGAACGAGTGGACCAGGATCCAGACCTGAACGAGATCGCGGCTGCCCTCCGGGCCAGCATCGGCCTGCTGCTGCGGCGGCTGCGTCAGGTGCGGCCAGACGATGAGCTGTCCCTGCCGGAGGGCTCGGCCCTGACCCGCCTGGACCGCGGCGGCCCGGCCACGGCCAGCGCGCTGGCCCGGCAGGAGCAGATCAGCCCGCAGTCGATGGGCGCGACGCTCGCTGCGCTGGAGGCGCGCGGGCTCGTCGCGCGCCGTCCCGACCCCGCGGACGGCAGGCGGATCGTGCTGTCGGTCACCGACGCTGGCCGGCAGGCGCTGCAGGACAAGCGCAGCGCCCGGGTCGAGCAGCTGGCGCAGGCTCTGTCCACCGGGTTCACCCGCACCGAACTCAGCCAGCTGATGGCCGCTGCCCCACTGCTCGAACGACTGGCGCAGAGCATCTGATGCCCGCGGCCACCACGACCGGAGGATGACCATTGGCAGACGGACGGACAGCGGCCAGCGGGCCACCAGCCGCCAGCGGGCCACCAGCCGCCAGCGGGCCACCAGCCGCCAGCGGGCCACCAGCCGCCAGCGGGCCACCAGCGCCGCTGGATGAGCGTTACCGGTGGGTGGCCCTGGCCAACACGACCGCTGCTATGTTCATGGCCACGCTCGACGGCTCGATCGTCATCATCGCGCTGCCCGCGATCTTCCGCGGCATCCACCTGGACCCGCTGGCGCCGGGCAACATCTTCTACCTGCTGTGGATGATCATGGGATACCGGCTGGTCCAGGCCGTCCTGGTGGTCACCCTGGGCCGCCTCGGCGACATGTTCGGCCGGGTCCGGATGTACAACGCCGGTTTCGCGGTGTTCACCTTCGCCTCCGTCCTGCTGTCGTTCGACCCGTTCGAGGGCGGCCACGGTGCGCTGTGGCTGATTGGCTGGCGGGTGCTCCAGGCCGTGGGCGGCTCCATGCTCATGGCCAACTCAGCGGCGATCCTGACCGACGCCTTCCCGCCGGACCGGCGCGGTTTCGCGCTGGGCACCAACCAGGTGGCTGGCCTGGCCGGCCAGTTCGTCGGCCTGGTCGCCGGGGGCCTGCTGGCCGCGCTGGACTGGCGGGCCGTGTTCTGGATCAACGTGCCCGTCGGCGTGTTCGGGACCGTGTGGGCCTACCGCAAGCTCCGCGACAACGGTGAGCGGCACCGCGCCCGGATCGACTGGTGGGGCAACATCACCTTCGCGGTCGGCCTGAGCGCCGTCCTGATCGCCATCACCGAGGGCATCCAGCCCTACCGGCACGACAGCATGGGCTGGGCCAACCCCACCGTCATCGGCATGCTGACCGGCGGCGCGGTGCTGCTCACCGCGTTCGCCGTGATCGAGGCCAGGATCGCCGAGCCCATGTTCCAGCTCAGCCTGTTCCGGATCCGGGCCTTCACCGCGGGCAGCATCGCGGGCTTCGTGGTGGCGATCGCTCGGGGCGGCATGCAGTTCATGCTCATCATCTGGCTGCAAGGGATCTGGCTGCCGCTGCACGGCTACGACTACAGCCAGACCCCGCTCTGGGCGGGCATTTTCCTGCTGCCGCTGACCGCTGGCTTCCTCGTGTCGGGGCCCGTGTCCGGGACCCTGTCCGACCGGTTCGGCTCCCGGGGCATTGCCACCGCCGGGATGGTGGTCTTCGGCGGCAGTTTCATCGGGCTGATGTTCCTGCCCGTCAGCTTCCCGTACTGGGCCTTCGCCCTGCTCATCGCCCTGAACGGGATCGGCAGCGGCATGTTCGCCGCGCCGAACTCCTCCTCGATCATGGGCAGCGTGCCGGCCCGGCACCGCGGTGCGGCCTCGGGCATGCGCTCGACGTTCCAGAACTCGGGCACCGCGCTGTCGATCGGCGTGTTCTTCTCGCTCATGATCGCCGGGCTGGCGAGCAGCCTGCCGCGGACGCTGACCAGCGGCCTGCAGCACCAGGGCGTGCCCGCTGGCGTCGCGCATCAGGTCGGTGCCCTGCCGCCGGTGTCGTCGCTGTTCGCCGCGGTCCTGGGGGTGAATCCGGTGCAGCACCTGCTGGCGTCCAGCGGCGCGCTGTCCTCGCTGCCCGCCGCGGCTCAGCGTTTCCTCACCGGCCGGACGTTCTTCCCTGAGCTGATCTCGGGACCGTTCCACCAGGGCCTGTCGGTCGTGTTCGCCGTATCCGCCGTCCTCGCGGTGCTGGCGGCCCTCGCGTCGCTGCTGCGCGGCGGCCGTTCTGCTGCCCCGGCCGCCGCTGGCCCGGCCGCCCCGGCCAGGTCCTCTGCCCCTGCCGAGTCCCTCGCCGCGACCGGGTCCTCCGCCCCGACTGAGCCGTCCGCTGCGCCCGGGCAGCCCACCACACCCGAGCCGTCCACCGCACCAGAACCGTCCACCACGCCCGAGCCGTCCACCACGTCTGCGAAACCGTACGACATCCTGGCGAAAGAGGAACATGATGGCCCTGACCACGATGGACCCCACCCCCGCCCTCGTCGTGATCGACCTGCAGAAAGGACTCGCCGGCATCCCGGCCGCGCACCCCATCGGTGACATCGTGCAGCGGTCGGCCAGCCTGGCAGCGGCGTTCCGCCGGCATGGCCTGCCCGTCGTGCTGGTCAACGCCACTGGCCGGGCCCCTGGGCGCACCGAGGCCGCGGTGACCATCCGCAACCCGCCGCCGGACTGGGCCGAGATCGTCGACGAGTTGCAGCCCCAGCCGGAGGATCACCGGGTGACCAAGCAGCGCTGGGGCGCGTTCCACGGCACCTCGCTCGACGCGATCCTGCGCGACCACGGCGTCACCCAGGTCGTGCTGACCGGCGTCGCGACCAGCGCCGGGGTGGAGTCCACCGCGCGCGCGGCGCACGAGCACGGCTACCACGTGGTCCTCGCCACCGACGCGATGACCGATACCGACGCTGACCTGCACGCCAACAGCGTGCAGCGGATCTTCCCCCGGATCGGCGAGACGGCCAGCACCGCCGAGATCCTCGAGCTGCTCGAGAAGACCCGCTGAGCAGCCCACCTGCCGATCACGGGCGCCGCTGCACCGGCAGTCGGTACTTACCAGTTTGTAACTGACTAACTTTAAGATTGTCAGGGTCGCGCCGTGCGCCGTGCCCCGGTACCGGCAACAGCCGGTCAGCTGGCGGTGCGGCGCACGGCCGCCGGGCTGCCCTCGTCCGCCTGGACGGTGTGCTCGAAGGCGTACCGGTCGGCCCGGTACACGTGCGAGCCGTACTCGATGCCGCGGCCCTCCGCGTTCCACGCGGTCCGGGTCATGGTGAGCACGGCCGCGCCGCGCTTCAGGCCGAGTGTCCCGGCTTCTTCCGGGGTGGCCACCCGCGCACCGATGACCTCGCTGGCGGTGGTCGGCACCGCGGCCGCGGCGCGCAGCAGCTCGTACAGGCCGTGCCGGTTCAGGTCGGCCCGGGTCAGCCGCGCGATGTGCACCGGCACCAGGTTGTGCATCAGGGCCAGCGGCTGGCCGTCGGCGTAGCGCAGCCGCCGGATGCTGGTGACCTCGGTGCGCGGCGGGATGCGCAGGGCGGGCGCGATCATGTCCGAGGCGGGGATCACCTCGATGGACAGCACTTCCGAGCGCGGCTGCCGGCCAGCCTTGGCCAGGTCCTCGTACAGGCTGGTCAGCTCGACCGGCCGGAGCACCTCGGGCAGCACCACCTCGGTGCCGAATCCGGGCTTGCGGAAGACCAGGCCCCGGTCCACCAGGTGCTGCATGGCCCGGCGCATGGTCGGCCGGGAGATGCCCAGCCGCTCGGCCAGCCGCACCTCGTTCTCGATCCGGGCGCCGACCGGCAGCTCACCGGCCTCGATCAGCTCCTCCAGCCGCCCGGCCACCACGGCATGCAGTGGCACCGGGCCAGACCGGTCGCCGAGGGTCACCCGGAGATCCGCCACCGCCTCATCCCACGTCATCCCGGCCCGTGCCCCTCTCCGTGCTGCTGCTGGGTGTTGCTCTGGGCCACGTTGCTGCTCGGTCACTTTGTCCTTACAAAGGCTTGACTTGATAGCCTCACAGGTATCTGATGTTACCGGGCGCCGCCGTCAAATGCGCGCGGTAAATCCGTTACATTCAGGCCACTCCGTGCCGGGGCCATGCCGCGGGGGAAGGAGCTCCCAGTGGCCGCCGATGGCAGGCACTTCGAGGTGCTGACCATGGGGCGCATCAGCGTGGATGTGTACCCGCTGCAGGTGGGGCGGTCGCTGCGCGAGGTCGAGACGTTCGGCAAGTACCTCGGCGGCAGCCCGACGAACGTGGCGGTCGCCGCGGCCCGCTACGGGCGGCGGTCCGCGGTGATCACCAGGACCGGCGCGGACCCGTTCGGTGACTTCCTGCACGACGCGCTGCGCCGGTACCACGTGGATGACCGGTTCGTGTCCGCCGTACCCGGGCTGCCGACCCCGATCGCGTTCTGCGAGATTTTCCCGCCGGACGATTTCCCGCTGTACTTCTACCGTTTCCCCACCGCGCCGGACCTGCAGATCAGCGTGGCGGAGCTGGACCTCGGCGCGATCCGGGAGGCCGATATCTTCTGGGCCACGGTGACCGGCCTGTCCGAGGAGCCCAGCCGCAGCGCCACCCTGCGCGCGCTGGCGGAGCGCGGCCGGTCCGGGCTGACTGTGCTGGACCTCGACTACCGGCCGATGTTCTGGTCCTCCCGGCAGGAAGCGCACACGTGGGTCGCTGAGGCGCTGGCCCACGCGACCGTCGCCGTGGGGAACCTGGATGAGTGCGAGACGGCCGTCGGCGTCCGTGAGCCGCACGCGGCTGCGCGCGCCCTGCACGCGGCCGGGGTCTCGCTGGCCGTGGTCAAGCAGGGCCCGGCCGGGGTACTGGCCTTCGATGGCCGCCAGCTGGTCGAGGTGCCGCCCGCGCCGGTCGAGGTGGTCAACGGGCTCGGCGCGGGTGACGCGTTCGGCGGCGCACTGTGCCACAGCCTGCTCTCCGGCTGGAGCCTGGATGCCACCCTGCGCTTCTGCAACGCCGCCGGGGCCATCGTGGCCTCCCGGCTGGCCTGCGCCGACGCCATGCCCACTGCGGACGAGGTGGCGGACAAGCTGGCGGAGACCGCGAGGCAGGAGGCGCCGCATGCGTGAGGCGGCGCTGAAGCACCTGCTCGATACCCGGGCGCACCGGCCGGAGGCGATCGGCGCGGCCGCGGCCAGCCGGCCCGGGCCCGGTCGCTGACGGGCGAGCACGGCCGCCTGATGATCATCGCGGCTGATCACCCCGCCCGCGGCGCGATCAGCGCGGGCGGCCAGCCGCTGGCCATGGCGGACCGGGGTGAGCTGCTGGACCGGCTGTGCACCGCGCTGGCCCGGCCCGGGGTCAACGGGGTGCTGGCCACTCCGGACATCCTGGAGGACCTCTTGCTACTCGGCGCCCTGGACGGGAAGGTGGTGATCGGGTCGATGAACCGGGGCGGGCTGGCGGGCACGGTCTTCGAGATCGACGACCGGTTCACCGCCTATGACGCGGCCAGCATCGCCGCGGCCGGCTTCGACGGCGGCAAGATGCTGATCCGGATCGACCCGGCCGACCCGGCTACGGCCGCCACCCTGCAGGCCAGCGGCGCCGCCGTGACCGAACTGGCCCGCTGTCAGCTGATGGCGATGATCGAGCCGTTCCTCGCGTACCGGGCGAGCGGCCGGGTCCGCAACGACCTGTCCCCGGAGGCCATGATCCGCGCCATCACGGTCGCCTCCGGCCTGGGCGCCACCTCCGCTTACACCTGGCTGAAGGTGCCGTGCGTGGCTGACATGGAACGGGTGATGGCCGCCTCGACCCTGCCTGCGCTCATCCTCGGCGGCGAGGTCGCCGCCGACCAGGCCTCCGCGTTCGCGGCGTGGCGGCAGGCCCTTCAGCTGCCCACGGTGCAGGGCCTGGTGATCGGGCGCTCACTGCTCTACCCGCCCGGCGGGTCGGTGGCCGCGGCCGTCGACGCCGCCGTGGACCTGCTATGAGCACGGCGGGGCTGTCCCCGGTCGTGCGCCGGGGGATGACCGGGACCGGCCGGTACCTGACCCACATCACCCCGGAGGCGGCGGGCTGGGCCTACAGCGGCCTGCGGATCGTGGAGCTGCCGCCCGGCGGCAGCCTCGAGCTGGAAACCGGGCCGGACGAGATGCTCGTGCTGCCGCTGGCCGGCTCGGTCGCCGTGGACTGCGACGGCCAGCAGTTCGCGCTGCGCGGCCGCAGCAGCGTATTCGACCGGGTCACCGACTTCGTCTACCTGCCCAGGGACGCCGACGCGGTGCTGGCCACCGCGGCGGGCGGCCGGTTCGCGCTGCCCTCGGCCCGGGCGGGCCGCCGCCTCGAGGTGCGCTACGGGCCGGCCGAGAAAGTCCCGGTCGAGCTGCGCGGTGCGGGCCAGGCCAGCCGGCAGGTGAACAACTTCTGCTCGCCGGAGGCCTTCCCGGCTGACCGGCTGATCGCGGTGGAGGTGCTGACCCCCGGCGGGAACTGGTCCTCCTACCCGCCGCACAAGCACGACGAGGCGAGCGCGAATGAATCGCAGCTCGAGGAGATCTACTACTTCGAGGTGGCCGATGAGGGCCTGGCCTACCAGCGGGTCTACGGGTCCGGGCCGGGCCGGGAGATCGACGTCTGCGCCGAGGTCAACACCGGCGACGTGGTGCTGATCCCGTACGGCTACCACGGGCCGTCCATGGCCGCCCCCGGCTACGACCTCTACTACCTGAACGTGATGGGCGGCCCGGGCGAGCGGGTGTGGCGGTTCTGCGACGACCCCGAGCACGCCTGGGTCCGGTCCAGCTGGGCGGGCACCGAGATCGACCCGCGGCTGCCCCTGACATCTGCTGGAGGTCAACGATGACGGAGCCCACCCCCCGGCCCGGCGGCACCAGGCGGCTCACGGTCGGCCAGGCGCTGGTGCAGTTCCTGGCCCAGCAGTACAGCGAGCGGGACGGGCATGAGCAGCGGCTGATCCCCGGCTGCTTCGGCATCTTCGGGCACGGCAACGTGGCTGGCATCGGCCAGGCGCTGCTGGAGGCTGCGCTGACCGGCCACGCGGACCTGCCGTACTACCTGGCCCGGAACGAGCAGGCCATGGTGCACGCGGCGACCGGGTTCGCCCGGATGCGCAACCGGCTGCAGGCCATGGCCTGCACCGCGTCGATCGGGCCCGGCTCGACCAACATGCTCACCGGGGCCGCGCTGGCCACCACCAACCGCATCCCGGTGCTGCTGCTGCCCAGCGACGTGTTCGCCACCCGGGTGGCCAGCCCGGTGCTGCAGGAGCTGGAGGTCGCCGGCTCGCTGGACGTGTCGGTCAACGACGCGTTCCGGCCGCTGTCGGTGTTCTTCGACCGGATCTACCGGCCGGAGCAGCTGCCGTCCGCGCTGCTGTCGGCGATGCGGGCGCTGACCGACCCGGCGGCCGCGGGCGCGGTCACCCTCGCCCTGCCGCAGGACGTTCAGGCGGAAGCGTTCGACTGGCCGGAGGAGCTCCTCCGCAGGCGGGTCTGGCACGTGGCCCGCCCGGCCCCCGACCCGGCCGCGATCACCCGGGCGGCCGGGCTGATCCGTAGGGCCCAGCGCCCCATGATCGTTGCCGGAGGTGGGGTGCTGTACGCCGCGGCGCACGATGCGCTGCGGCAGTTCGCGGAGGCGACCGGCATCCCGGTCAGCGACACCCAGGCGGGCAAGGGCGCACTGGCCTGGGACCACGCCCAGGCCGTCGGCGGGGTCGGGGCCACCGGGTCCGCGGCGGCCAACGCGCTGGCGGCCGCGGCCGACCTGGTCATCGGCATCGGCACCCGGTACTCCGACTTCACCACCGCGTCGCGCACGGCCTTCCGCGATCCCGGAGTCCGCTTCGTCAACCTGAACGTGGCCACGTTCGACGCCGCCAAGCACTCCGGCGTCCAGGTCGTCGCGGACGCCCGGGCCGGCCTCGAGGCGCTGGCCGCGGCCCTGCACGGCTACCACGTGGCCGCGGACTACACCGCGCGCTACCAGGCCCTGGTGGCGGACTGGAACCAGGTGACCGAGCGCGCTTACCACCTCGGCCACCAGCCGCTGCCCGCGCAGACCGAGGTGATCGGGGCGGTCCAGGACGTCATGGGGCCGCGTGACGTCCTCGTCCAGGCGGCCGGCAGCCTGCCGGGCGACCTGCAGATGCTGTGGCGAGCCCGGGACCCGAAGGGCTACCACGTGGAGTACGGCTACTCCTGCATGGGCTATGAGATCGCGGGCGCGCTCGGCATCAAGATGGCCGCGCCGGACCGCGAGGTCGTCACGCTGGTCGGCGACGGCTCGTACCTGATGATGGCGCAGGAGATCGTCACCGCGGTAGCTGAAGGCATCAAGCTCGTGATCGTGCTGATCGACAACCACGGCTTCTCCAGCATCGGCTCGCTGTCGGAGAGCCTCGGCTCGCAGCGGTTCGGCACCGCCTACCGCTACCGCGATCCCGGCTCCGGCCTGCTCGACGGGGACTACCTGCCGGTGGACCTGGCTGCGAACGCGGAGAGCCTGGGCGCGGACGTGCTGCGCACGCACACGATCGAGGAGTTCCGGGTGGCGCTGGCCAAGGCCAGGGACGCGCAGCGGACCACCGTGGTGCACATCGAGACCGACCCGCGGGCGCCGGTGCCCTCGCCGGACAGCTGGTGGGACGTGCCGGTCGCGCAGACCGCGGCACTGGACAGCACCCGGGCCGCCTACCGCGCCTACGAGCAGGCGAAACGCGCGCAGCGCGGCTATCTGTGAAGCGAGGAACGATGAGGACGATCGAGCACTGGATCGGCGGCGCCGCCACCGCGGGCGCGTCCACCCGGACCGCGGACGTGTACAACCCGGCGACCGGGCAGGTTCAGGCCCGGGTCCTGCTCGCCGAGCCCGCCGACGTGGACCGGGCGGTGCAGACCGCGAAAAAAGCCTTCGAAGCCTGGCAGGACGTGTCCCTCGCCCGCCGGGTCCGGATCATGTTCGCCTTCCGCGACCTGGTCGAGCGGCACCTCGATGAGCTCGCCGCGATGGTCTCGGCCGAGCACGGCAAGGTGATCTCCGACGCCAAGGGCGAGGTGATCCGCGGCCTGGAGGTAGCCGAGTTCGCCTGCGGCATCCCGCAGCTGCTCAAGGGGGAGTACTCCGACCAGGTGTCCACCGACGTGGACGCGTACTCGCTGCGCCAGCCGCTCGGTGTGTGCGCGGGCATCACCCCGTTCAACTTCCCGGCCATGGTGCCGATGTGGATGCACCCGATCGCGATCGCCACCGGCAACACGTTCGTGCTCAAGCCCAGCGAGCGGGACCCGTCCGCGTCCGGTCTCATCGCCGAGCTGTACGCCCAGGCCGGGCTGCCCGACGGGGTGTTCAACGTGGTGCACGGAGACAAGGTGGCGGTGGACGCGCTGCTCGACCATCCGGACGTGGCAGCGGTCTCGTTCGTCGGCTCCACCCCGATCGCCTCCTACGTGCACCGCCGGGCCAGCGAGCAGGGCAAGCGGGTGCAGGCTCTCGGCGGCGCCAAGAACCACGCCGTGGTACTGCCCGACGCTGACATGGACTTCGCCGCCAGCCACCTGATCGCGGCCGGCTACGGCTCGGCGGGCCAGCGCTGCATGGCGATCTCGGCCGTGGTGGCCGTCGGCCCGGCGGGCGACGCGATCGTCGGGCGGCTGCGGCAGAAGGCGGCAGAGATCAAGGTCGGTCCCGGCGACGACGCGTCCAGCGACATGGGGCCGGTGGTGACCCGGGAGGCGCGGGACCGCATCGCCGGTTACATCGGCCGCGGTGAGCAGGCCGGTGCCACCCTGGTGGTGGACGGCCGGGACCTGGTGGTGCCCGGGCACTCCGGCGGCTTCTTCATCGGCCCCACCCTGTTCGACCGCGTCAGCACCGCCATGGACATCTACACCGACGAGATCTTCGGCCCGGTGCTGGTCGTGCTCCGCGCCGATTCGCTGGCCGCCGCCATCGACCTGGTCAACGCCAATCCCTACGGCAACGGCACGGCCATCTTCACCTCCAGCGGCCACGCGGCCCGCACCTTCCAGCGCCAGGTGCACGTCGGGATGATCGGCATCAACGTGCCGATCCCGGTGCCGATGGCGTACTACTCCTTTGGCGGCTGGAAGGACTCGCTGTTCGGTGACACGCACGTGCACGGGGCCGAGGGTGTCCGCTTCTACACCCGGGCCAAGGCGATCACCAGCCGGTGGCCGGACGTCCAGTACGCCGAGCAGCATCAAGCGCACCTGCACTTCCCGACCGCGGTCTGACCGCGCCTGAATCCTGGACGCCGCCATGAAGATCGCACTGGACCCGTACATGCTCCGCCGGGTGCCACTTCTCGACCTGCCCGGGGTGGTGGCCGAGCTCGGCTATGAGTACATCGAGCTGTCCCCCCGGGAGGACTTCACCCCGTTCTTCCTGCACCCGCGGGCGAACCGGGACCGGGTCACCGCCTTCAAGGCCGCGCTGGACGCCGCGGGCGTGAAGATCGCCTCGCATCTGCCGCTCTACCGCTGGTCCGGGCCGGACGAGGACGAGCGGCAGGCCGCGGTGCGGTACTGGAAACGGGCCATCGAGCTGACCGTCGAGCTCGACTGCACCGTGATGAACTCCGAGTTCAACGGGCGGCCGGAGGCGGCGAGCCGGAGCGAGGCACAGTTCTGGCGGTCGCTGGAGGAGCTGCTGCCGATCTTTGAGCGGGAAGGGGTGCAGCTCCGGCTGGAGCCGCACCCGGACGACTTCGTCGAGGACGGCATGACCGCGGTGGACATGATCCGCGGCATCAACTCGCCGAACGTGTCCTTCCTCTACTGCGCGCCGCACACCTTCCACATGGGCGGCAACATGGCCGAGATCATGGAGTACGCCGGTGACCTGCTGACGCACCTGCACATCGCTGACTCCTTCGACCACACCGCGTCCTCTGGCCTGCGCTACATCATCAACCCGCCCGGCTCCACCGCCCGGGTGCACCAGCACCTCGACGTCGGCCAGGGCGAGGTCAACTGGGACGAGTTCTTCGCCACTCTGGCCCGGATCGGCTTCGACGGCATCGCCACCGTGTGCGTGTTCGCCTGGGAGGAACGTGCCCGCGAGTCGAGCCGCAGCAACCGCGAGAAAGTTGCGGAATACCTGGCCAAGCACTTCTGAGGCAGGTCCGCTGGCTATCCCCGGAGCCAGCGCCGCAGCAGGAACCGGCGGCGCATCCGCCGCCTCATCCGCCGCCGGATCATCCGCCGTTCCCAGAACACCATGACCGCTCCCGCCCCTCATCCGCCCCGGTGTCAGTCCCATTGGAGCGTAGGGTCGGCGGCTGGGAAATCCCTGGGAACAGGGTCGGCCCGCGCTGAGCGGCAAGCCGGTCAGCCCGGGATGTCCCGCAGGCGGCGACGTTGGCGTGATGACCCTTCCCTGGTCATGATCACCACTGGCCAGGCCTAGGGATGCTCGCCGGGTGTCCCACGAGGCTTGGGCGGTGCCCCTTCCCTGGTCATGATCACCACCGGGCAGGCGCTAGGGATGCTCGCCGGGGTTTCCCACGACGCTGGGGGTGCTCCTGTCCCGCGCTGATCCCCCATGATCATGGGTGACGCTAGGAGGCGAGGATGGACAGAGGGCGCGTGACGGAGTGGGTGGCCGGGTATGAGCGGGCCTGGCGGGCGGCGGGGACCGGAGGGCTGGCCGCGCTCTTCACCCCGGATGCGGTCTACCAGCAGGCCCCGTACGAGGAGCCAGTCATCGGCCTGCCCGCGATCGCGCGCATGTGGGACGCGGAGCGGGACGGGGCGGATGAGGTGTTCCGGATGTCGAGCGACGTCGTCGCCGTGGACGGCGATGTGGCGGTGGTCCGGGTCGAGGTCAGCTACGGCGACCCGGTCCGGCAGGAGTACCGCGACCTGTGGGTCATCCGGTTCACGGACGACGGCCGGTGCGTGTCGTTCGAGGAATGGCCGTTCTGGCCCGGCCAGCCGCTGGTCGGCGCCTCCACCACCACTGGGGGCGGCGACTAGCTCTCCGGTGGGGCCAGTAGCCAGGCCAGGGCGGCGGGCAGGTGCTGGTCCCACCAGTACGGATCGTGCCCGCCAGCCCATTCCTGGTACTGGCAGGGCAGCCCGGCGCGTTGCAGCCGGTCCGCCCATTCCCGGGTCGCGCGGCGGAAACCGGGCTCGAGCCGGCCGCTGGCCAGGTAGTGGCGGACCGGAGCGGCGCGGGCCTCGCGGCTGAGACGCTGCGGGGCCACCCCGGCACTGAGCGCGGCGACCGCGGTGAACACGTCAGGACGGCGCTGCGCGGCGGTGATCGCCCAGACCGCCCCGTTCGAGAAGCCAGCTGCGGTCCAGGGGCCGGGAGCCACCTCGAACTCGCTGGTCACCCACGGAATGACCGTGCCGATGACGAAGTCGAGATGCGGGCTGAACCACCGTCGGCCGTGGCTGGGCACGTACTCCTGAGCGCGCCGGTCGGGCCACTTGACGGGCTGCGCGCGGGAGTGATCGACAGCGTTGTGCACGCCAGCCAGCAGCACCGGCGGGACGGCTCCGGCCTGAATGGCGGGCTCCAGGACAAGGGCGAAACCGCGCGTGGACTGCCCGTCCGCCAGCACGCAACCCGGCAGCGGCCCAGTCGTCCCGGGGGGACGGTAAACGGTCACCCGGCGCGGTGCACCGAGGGCCGGCGCCTCCAGGGCCTGCTCGTGCAGCGTGCCGGTGAGTTCCCCGGCGGCGGGCAGGCCCGCGGGCGCCCGTGAGCCACGCCAGACCAGCTGGTCGGGGATCGCGCTGGGCGCGACCAGGCCACCCCGGCTGGCCGCCGCCACGATCGTGATCACTGACTCATCCAGGCCGCGGATCCGCAGCGACGCTTCCCACAGGTCACCGGCACCGTCAACGGGCCACAGCTGCGGCTGCACCCCGCCGGCCAGCTGCACCTCGTCCGCTTCGCCCCGCCACAGCACGTGCAGGACGTCCTGCTCGGACCAGGCCGCGACCGTCGCCCGGCCCAGCCGGGCCCGCAGCCCGGCCACGTCCCGCGGCTGCCACACCCGCGCCGTGTCCTCGCCGTCCGGCAGCCCGCCCGCTAAGTACTGCCGGGCCGCGCGATCCCGTTCGGCGGGCAGCCGGGTCCGCCAGTCCGTGGTGGTGTCGTCGGGCACACGACGACTGTAATCCGCCAGGGTGACGGCGCCGTGTGCCACGCTGGCCGGCATGGAGGAATCCAGCCGCCATCACCGCGTGCAGCAGAGCTACGACGCTGTCGCGCAGCAGTACGCAGCCAGCTTCCGCGCGGAACTGAGCGGTAAGCCGCTGGACCGGGCGCTACTGGCCAGCCTCATCGAGCAGGCCGGCCCGCGTGCGCCGGTCGTGGATCTCGGTTGCGGCCCCGGGCATGTCACCGCCTGGCTGGGCCGCCATGGCGCAGCGGCGACCGGCATCGACCTGTCCCCGGCCATGATCACCGCCGCCCGCCGAGACTACGCGGGCGCCGAGTTCCGCTGCGGGGACCTGCTCAGCCTGCCCGCCCGAGACGGCGAGTTCGCCGCCGCTGTCGCGCTGTACTCGATCATCCACTTGGAACCGGCCGAGCTGTCGGCCGCGTTCCGCGAGATGCACCGGGTGCTCCGGCCGGGCGGCCTCAGCCTGGTGGCCTTCCACATCGGCACCGAGGTGCGGCACTTCGCCGAGTGGTACGGCCAGCAGGTCGACCTCGATTTCCGGTTTCTCCAGCCGGACGCGGTGGCCGCCCTGATGGAGCAGGCTGGCTTCCGCGTCACTGCCCGGCTGGAACGGGTCAGCTATCCCGGCGAAGTCAACACCCGCCGCGGCTATCTGCTGGGACAGCGTTAGCCAGCCCAGCGCTGTTAGCCAGCCCAGCGCTCGGAGCGGGCACGGCCGACGACTGGAGCGACCTCGATCTCCTGATCGTGCGGGCGGATCAGGAGATGGCCGGGTTCGCCGACCGCCCCGGGGAGGTGCCCTGGGTGCAGGCCCCGATGGTGCTGGATGCTCGCCATAATGTGCCCTCCCGGCGCGGCCTCGGTGGCCGCGGTCCACCTCAGATCGGGACTTCCCTTCCGGGCCGACTTGTACGTGTATCCCTTCTCGCTGGCACGATGGCCGGCCGACAGCAGGATCGTGTAGGAGTCCCGGCCGATCGAGAGCACGGCCAGGTCGTTTGCTGATCTCAACTCCACCGGCCCGCGGCAGGCTGGGACGGCAAAGACGGCTGACGAGGTGCGGATGAGTCGTCTGGCCATGGTCCCGATCGCCGGTAAGTACATTGCCCGCCGCTCAGCCTCGGCGCCGCCGATGATCCGGTTCCTCGGCGGCGTGTCCGATGCCGAGGACGACCCCGCCCAGCAGCTCCACAGTCTGCGCGCCGCGGCTGCCCAGCTCTCGCACTCTCGTAGCGGATGGCTGGCTGACGCGGTCGAGTCGTACCTCGAACTGGTCCAGTCGGCGATCACCTAGCTGCGGGGGCCAGCGCGACACGGTTCAGGCGGCCGGGTCGCATGCTCACCGCTGGCAGCTGGGAGGTCGAGCGTCTCGCCCGGTGGCCCGTGGCTGTGCAGTGTGCGGCTGCCGTCGGGGCTGATGGCGGTGACGGTGCCGTCGGCGTGCAGGCTGAGCTGCCAACCCCACCGGTGCACGGCGATCAGATGATGAAAGTCACACAACGGCAGCAGGTTGTCCAGGCTGGTGGGGCCCCCATCGGCGCGGCGGCGCAGGTGGTGGATGTGGCACGCCCGGGCGGGCCGGTAGCACCCGGGGAACCCGCACCGGGGATGGCGGGCGCAGACTAGCTTGCGCAGGTGGGGCGGGATCTTGTTGACCGCCGCTGCTACGTCCAGCGGCAGGC
This sequence comes from uncultured Actinomycetes bacterium, assembly GCA_963804455.1. Taxonomy (GTDB): domain Bacteria; phylum Actinomycetota; class Actinomycetes; order Streptosporangiales; family Streptosporangiaceae; genus RYN-230. The sequence goes on along the minus strand of CAWDRD010000082.1, from coordinate 35,467 downwards.
TGACCGAGGGGAACTCGGCGGCGAGGGTGCGGGTGCGCAAGAACGCGGCCAGCCCGGCCGGGCCCGACAGCACATCAGCGGCGTAACGCAGCAAGGTGTCCTGGAGCCGCCGCCGGGTGCCCAGGGACAGCTGTCCGTCCGGCCCCGGTAGCCCAGGCCCGGTGCCGGCCGACCCGGTGCCACCGGTCCCGGCCAACCGGGCTCCTGCCAGCCGGGTGCTGGCCAGGAACGCGTCCGTCATCGCGGCGAGTGCGGCCGGGTCCACATGCCCGGAGACGATCGGGGTGATCTTGGCGTCGCACGCGTACGCTTCAGCGGCCGGGCCGGTCAGCCAGCCCGGTTCCCCGTTTCCGGCCGCCCGCCCGGCCAGCCACGCCGCCTCGGCCTCCGCCGCGCCGGGCAGGCTGCGGAGCTGGTCGAGGGTGAGGTGGAGCTGGATGTGGGTGGGCTGCCCGGCCCGGTCGGGCAGGCACTGTGATCCGAGGAGGAGCCGGCAGGCTTCTTCCAGGGCGTCGTGGCGGCGCTGGCCGGCGGTGCGCTGGTCTTCGGGGCCGCGTTTCTTGCCTAAAGCGTCCAGGACGGCCTGGACGGCGGCGGCGCATTCGGGGGTGAGGTCGCCGTCGAGGTACCCGGCGCCGCGGAAGGTGATACCCAGGTAGACCTGCCGCTCCTCAAACCGGTCCCGCCCACCAGCACCAGCACCAGGGCCAGGGCCGCCGCCGTCAGGGCCGCCGTCCGGGGTGCAGCCGCCAGTACCACCGGAGCCGGGGCCGTCGCCACGGCCAGAGTCGCCGGGGCCAGGAGCGTCGCCCGGGTTGCCGGAGCCGGGGCCGTCACCAGAGTCGGCGCCGGGGCCGCCATCCGGGCCCGCGCCGTCCGGGCCCGGGCCGCCGTCACTGGGGCCCGGGCCGTCACCGCCGGCACCGGGGCTGCCGGGATCGCCCGGGCCGCTGGGGCCGGGATCGGGGTTGTCGGGGCCGCCACCGGAGTCGCCATCGTCTGGGCCACCAGTACCCGGGCCGGGGTCATCGCCACCGCCGGGGCTGGAGTCGGGGAGGGCGGTGTGGCGGTGGATCTGCTCGGCCAGCCCGGACAGATCCGCCAAGGTCACGCCCTTCCCCTGCGCGGCCTGCAGCAGAATCGGCTCCGCCTTGGCCTGCGCCTGGGCGGGAAGGTCATCGAGAAGGCGGCAGATCTCCCGCGCCCACGACGCCGACACCCCACCGGCCGCCAGCACCGCCCCAGTGGCCGGGCGGGCGCTCAGCCGCTTCGCCCAGCCGACCGCGCCTTTCGCCGCGCCGTCGGTGATCCGGGTGTGCCACTGCAGCCATGCCTTGGCCGACCGCTGCCCATCGGCGCCCTGGCCGTCCTGGGCCATGAACGCGGCCAGCACCCGCGCCCGCGCCGCCGTGTGCGCCGCCTCGGCCTGTTCCAGGTCGCGCAGGCAGTCTGCCTGCACCTCGGTGGGCAGGGACGCGGCGTCGAGGTCGTTGAGGTAGCCAAAGGCGGCCCGGACCGCGGCTAGCGCCTCTTGGGCACTGGCAAAGACAGCGGCGGCAGGCGCGGGGGCGGCGGCTGAGTGGGCGGCACCGGCGGGCCCGGCCGCCGGGTCCCGGGACAGGCTGGCAGGCTCGGCCGTGATCCCGGAGTTGGCGGTCACGGCGCCGGGGACGGGCCCGCTGGCCGGGCCGGCCGCCGCCCCGGAGGCGGCGGGCGCGCTCGCGGGTGACTGGTACCTGCGCATGGGCTCTGCCTCCTCCCAGCACCGGGAACGACTTCGATTTCTAGTTCGAACCTACCGGGAGGCACCGACAGTTCCCGCCCCCGATCACCACCCCGGCAGAAATTCGTTGAAGATCTTTAAGCGCCACGCGGGCGCGCCGGGGCCTGGAACGCCGGGGCCTTGAACACAGTGGCCAGCGGCGCCGGGCGTCGCACGCGGCCCTGGGAGCGCGCCAAACCCAGGCCCTGAGCTGGCCGGGCCGCGGAGGGTGGCTGGCACTAGTGGCCCGGTTGGGCTGTCACCCTTGGCCGCGCTGGGCATCCGTGGGTCAATGGGCTGGCCCGGCAAGGGAGCGATGACGATGGGCGTGCTGTGGTACTGGCTGCGGGCTGGCCTGCGGGGCCGGTGGCGCACGCTGGCGCTGCTCGCCGTGGTGGTGGGGGTCGGCGGAGGAGTGGCAATGACCGCTTTCGCCGGAGCCCGTCGCACGGCGGCGGCGGTGCCGCAGATGCTCGCCTACAGCCGCCCGGATGACGGCAGTGCGGCCTTCGGGAATTTCTGCCCGCCGCCCCGGGCCACTGGCGCGGCGGCGACATCCCTGGCACCGCTGCCGGCGGCAGCCCGGGTGCTGCGGCTGCCCGAGGTGGCGGCCTTCATGCGCACGCCCTACCTCTTCCTCTCCGCCAACCCCTCCGGCTCGGGTACAGGCAGCATCAACGTGACCGCTTCCGCCGATAACCAGGGATTCCGGGCCATCGACCGGCCACTGATGATCGCGGGCCGGTTCCCCGACCCGCGGCGCCCCTTCGATGCCGCCGTCAACGCCAGCGCGGCGCAGCGGCTCCACCTCAGCGTCGGGAGCTGGCTGACCCTCTACGCCTACTCGGAACCACAGGTGCTGACGTGCTTCTTCGGGGCGGCTGGTCCAGCTCGCCGCTCCGGCCGGCCCGCGGTTCACGGTGCGCGTGACCGGAATCGCCGCGCTCCCTGCTGACGTCAATGCCGTCGTGCCGCTGGCCGCTGCCCAGGACGTCGACTACGAGGGTCAGGGCCAGGTGTACCTGACCCGGGCGTTCCTGCGGCGGTACGCCGCCACGCTGCGCATCCCGGTCCAGGACGTGGAGGGGATGAACGGCTACTTCGTGCGCGTGCACGGCGGGGCCGCCGGATGGCACGCTTTCGCGGCCGCAGCCGCGCGGCTGGACCCCGCGGCCGATCTGGCGGCGGGCGGCGGCGACGAGTTGCAGGTCGCCGCGGCCAGCGCCGAAAAGGGCACGCACCTCGAAGCGGTCGCGCTGCTGCTGTTCGGGGCGCTCACCGCGCTCGTCACGGTGCTGCTGGCCGGGCAGGCGCTGGCCCGGCAGGTACTGCTGGAAGAGGCCGACCTGACCATACTGGGCAGCCTGGGGATGAGCCGGGCCCAGATCATGGCCATGATGGTGCTGCGAGCCGGGCTCACCGGAGCCGCCGCAGGCGTCCTGGCCGTGGCGGCGGCCGTGGCGGCCTCACCGCTGATGCCGGTGGGGCTTGCCCGCCAGGCGGAGGTCTCACCGGGGATCTCCGCCGATGCCCTCGTGCTCACCACTGGCTTCCTCGCCATAGTGCTGCTCATGGCCGGGCTGGCCGCACTGCCCGCCTGGCGGGTGAGCCGCCGGGCACCCGGGCGGAGTAGCGACAGCAGCCCGATCGGCACGCCGTGGCTGGCCGGCTGGCTGGCCCGTTCGCCGCTGCCGCTGACGGCGGTGCTGGGTGTGCGGGCCGGGCTAGAACGAGGGCGCGGCCGGACCGCGGTTCCAGTGGGGACAGCGCTGGCCGGGGCGACCGCGGCTGTGATCGCGGTCGCGGCCGCGCTGACCTTCGGAGCCAGCCTGGACGCGCTGGTGACCTCCCCCTGGCAGCAGGGCTGGAACTGGGACGTGCTGGTCGGCAACCCGAATACGGTGACCGACCCTGCAGCGCACATCGTGCCGCGGCTGGCCAGCGATCAGCTGGTCGGCTCCTACTCGGCACTGACGAACCTGAACGGCGGCTTCGCCGTTGACGGCACGGCCGTGCCGAACACTTTCGTGTTCGACCCACTCAAGGGCGCAGTGTTCCCGCCGCTGCTCGACGGCCGGCCGCCCCGTGGCCCGGGCGAGATCGTGCTCGGCCGCAGCACGCTGCGCCAGACCGGCCGGCAGGTGGGCCAGATGGTCAGGCTGAGGACGCCCGCCGGCACGACCACCATGCGGATCGTCGGCACCATGATCGCCCCGTCGGTCGGGGACCTGCTCACCAACAGCCTGGGCCAGGGGGCATGGGTATCAGACAGCTACTTCCAGCGGCTCAGGGCGAAAGCGGCCCGCCTGCCCAGCGCGCCACCGCTCTTCTACCAGCTGTTCGCCGTCCGCTACGCGCGGGGCGTGCCGCCGGCCCGGGCGCTCGCCCGGCTGCGGCACGATTTCGGCCCGACCGTACTGCGCCAGCTGCCCGGGGCGAGTATCGCCAACCTGCAGAGCGTCAACGGCTTCCCGCTGGTGCTGGCGGGACTGGCCGCCCTGCTCGGCGCCGCTGCCATCGGCAACACGTTAACGATCTTCGTCCGGCGCCGCCGCCGTGACCTCGCCATCCTGAAGACCCTCGGGTTCGGGCGACGGCAGATCGGGGCCACCGTCGCCTGGCAGGCGACCTCATTCGTCCTGGCCGCTTTCGCTCTCGGGCTGCCGCTCGGCATCGCCGCCGGACGCTCGGCCTGGGACCTGGCCGCCGCCCAGCTCCAATCGGCCGCACCGCCGGTCATCCCCGCCTTCGCCATCGTGCTCATCGTGCCCGCCGCCCTGGTCGCGGTGAACGCCCTGGCCACCTGGCCGGCCTGGGCCGCCGCGAGAACGGCGGCCGCCATTTCGCTGGGCCAGGAATGATGGGCCGCCGGCAGGTCAGTCGAGCAGCTCCACGGTCACGAAGCGGATGGGCGTGTCGCCCGCGTTCTCGAAATCGTGAATCATCGGCTCGCCGGGGGAGTGCTCAGAGTAGTTCGTGTCCCCCACGTGGTACTCGCGGGTGATCATCGTGCCGTCGGCGCTGCGCTGGCGGCCGATGCCGCCGTCCACCACGGTCCAGAAGTAGCGGCGGGTGTGGGCGTGGAACGGGCCGCGCTCACCGGGCCGCAACGCTACCTCCCACACCCGGATGTGGTCGTTCTCGAAGTGCAGCCGGGTGCCGACGTCCAGGTTCGCTGGGGCCGCGGCCAGTTCCCCCTGGTAGTCGCCGGGATCGAAGGTCTCCTCGCGGAGGATCGTGGCTGCCATCCGTCGTCTCCTTGTCAGTGACCAGGCCCGTGGGCCAGGGCCATGGGCCGGGTTCAGTTGCCGGGCCCGTAGAGCCCGAAGATAAGCCGGGGGTCGCCGGGCCGGAAAGTTCCGCTGAACTGGGAGCTCTCGCCGATATCCCGGCACCGGGCCAGCAGGCTGCGCCCGAGCGCCAGCTGCCGCCGTTCCCAGGCGGCCAGCGCGGCGGGGACGTCGCCGTCGGCCGCCACCAGCTCGGCGGCCAGCGCCCAGCCGTCCGCGGCCGCCTTGGCCGTGCCGGCCGCCGCGTGCGGCCGGACCGCGAACGCGGCGTCGCCGATCAGGCAGGCCCGGCCGAACACCATGCGGGGCACCTCGATGTCGTACACCACCTGGACGAACGGCTCCGGGATCGCGGTCACCACCTCGGCGAGGACCCCGGCCAGCTGCGCTGCGGCCGCTTGCCGCAGACCCGAGACGGCATCCTCCGTGGCCGCGCCCGGCGGCAGGGACACGGTGCGGCGCACCCCGTCCCGGCCGGTCATCAGCGCATCGAGCGGTGCGCCGCCGGGCACGTTGACGTACCAGACGATGTTGATCAGGCGGTCGCCCTCGGCCACCGATCCGTCCACCGCGGGGATCGGGTAGACGAGGATGTGGCTGTTGCGCAGCACCTGGTAGGTCAGCGCGTCGCCGAGGGCTTTGCGGGCGCCGGGGGAGAGATCGCGTTCCGGCAGGGTGCCCCGCCAGGCCACGTACCCCGAGTAGGCCGGGCTGACCCCGGGCAGTAGCTGGGCCCGGGCGGTGGAGCCGACCCCGTCGGCACACACCAGCAGGTCAGCCTCGGCGGCCGGGCCGGAGCTGAGCGTCACCGTGACCGTGCCGCCATCCTGGCTGAACCCGGTCACCTCAGTGCCCAGCAGGTACCGGTCCGCGTCGAAGAGGCCACGCAAGGACCGGTAGATCGTGTTCCAGGACGAGAACCGGTACCGGTGCCGCTGCTCACGGCGGACGCTGCCGTCCCGGTTCAGGAAGCGGATCCATTCCGTGGCTGAGCACAGGTCCGAAGCCTGGAAGCCGCCCCGGCCGACCAGATACTCCAACGTTGCGTCCAGGGCCGTCGTCCCGGTGGTCGCTGGGCCGTCCGCTGGCGGGCCGGCCGCGGCCTGCTTCCCGGCGGTGGCCTGCTGCGGGTCAGTCAACGTAGCTCCCCGGTGGTGTCTGGCTGGTCGGTGGTGTCTGGCTGGCAGCATGCCCAGTGACCAGCCCCAGGTCGATATCTGCGGGATCAGCGGCCCGCCAGGCGATGTGCTGGTCCGGGCGGACCAGCAGGAACTCCTCCCGCCACGGGTAGCACGGCGGCGGCTCGGCGAGCGCCAGCGGGATCCGCTGGCGCCGCGCGCGGTCCGCCAGCCCGGCGACCGCGGCCTGGCCCGCGCGCACCGGCCCGACCAGCGTGAACCCGCGGCCCAGCGTGTCGTACAGGGAGGAGCCGTCCGGCCGCCAGCAGTGCGGCAGCCGCGCGCCCGGCTCCGCGGCCGGGGTGTAGACGGTCGTGTCCGCGGCTGGGGCAGGCCCGGCCGGCGGAGTATTGGCCAGTGGCGAGCTGGCTGGCTGGGTGCTGGCCAGCGGGGGGCTGGTCGGCTGGATGACCGGCGAGCCCGCGTAGGAGTAGCCCAGCACCAGGCCCAGGCTGTGGAACTCGGCCCGCTTCGCGGCCTGGATCGCGGGCTCGTCCTGCGGCAGGTCCCCGGCCAGGTTGCGCAGGTGCGACGCGGCGCTCGCCACGGTCTGCTCGACTACCCCGCGCCGCTCCGGTTCGTAGCTCGCCAGCAGACCGGGGCCCGCCCAGCCCTGTTCCACCGCCGCGATCTTCCACGCGATGTTGACCGCGTCCCCGACGCAGGTGTTGAACCCGTGACCGCCCCACGGCGGGTTCACGTGCGCGCTCTCGCCCACCAGGAACACCCGCCGGTCCGCGAACGTGTCCGCGACCAGCATCCGGGCCGTCCATGGGTCGCAGGCCAGCACCTCGTGCGCGGCAGGCGCGCCGATCAGGCTGGTGATCAGCTCGCTGGCGTGCGCGCTGCCGTAGGCCGCGTCGATCCCGGGCAGAATCGCCCACCAGGTCCCGTCCAGGTCCAGCCGGCCGATCAGGCCCGAGACCGCCGCGCCGACCACCCAGTACTGCACCGCGGGTCCCAGCGGGGTGTCCAGGGCAGGCGCGCGGAACACCACGTTGAAGTTCGGCCGCGGATCCGACCGGCCGTCGTAGCGGGCGCCGATCTGCTCCCGGACCACCCCGCTGGCGCCGTCACAGCCGAGCAGGTAGCGGGCCCGGATCCGGTAGGCCGCCCCCGCATCGTCACGGACGGTCGCGGTCACCCCGGCGCCGTCCTGGTCCAGGGCCAGCATCGTGTGGCCGAGCCGCAGGTCAGCGTGGCCGCCGCGGCGGATGTGCCCGCGCAGCACTTCCTCCACGACCGGCTGCGGCACCTGCTGGCCCGGTTCGGCGAACCGCTCGTCCCGCTCGCAGGTCAGCCCGAAGGCCCCGGGGAAGTCGGTGATCCGGCGCCCGGACAGGGATTCGCAGAAGGTGACCCGCTGCGACCAGGCCACCGGCAGCGGCGCGGCGGCCCGCAACTGGTCGGCCACCCCCCACCGGCGCAGGTGCTCCATGGTTCGCACGCTCGTGGTCTTCGCCCGCGGCCGCCGGTGCGACACCTCGGCCCGCGGCTCGATGACCACGCAGCCGACGCCGTGCAGGCTGAGTTCGGCGGCCGCGGCCAGGCCCGCCGGGCCGCCCCCCGCCACCAGCACCGCCGTGCGCTGCGCGTGCTCCGTCCCGGTGACCGCCACAGACGGCATCGTCGGTCATGGAACGGCAGGTTGTATACCCCAGCCCGGGCCCAGCCGTGAGGCCGGCTTGGCGGAGCGGTGCTCTCGCTGACGGTGGCGCAGGTCGCCTGCTTAAGCTAGAGCCAGATGACCGCCCCCGCCCGTCCCGCGCCGGCGGCCGTGCTGATCGTCGTGCCCCGGCACTTCGCTACCCGGGACGGGAATGAGGATGGCTGACACTTACCACCTCGACCGGTTCGTGGCTGCCCAGGACGCTGCGGGCAGCTACGACCGCGCGGTCGCCGAACTCCGCCGCGGCCGCAAGCTGAGCCACTGGATGTGGTTCGTCTTCCCGCAGGTCGCGGGGCTGGGCCGGAGTGCGACCGCGCGGGAGTACGCGATCTCTTCGCTGGATGAGGCCCAGGCCTACCTGCGCCACCCGGTACTCGGCCCGCGGCTGGCCGAATGCGCCCGGATCGTGGCGGCCACGCAGGACCGCACCGCGGAGCAGATCTTCGGCGGCCTGGACGCGCAGAAGCTGCGCTCGTCCATGACCCTGTTCCTGCGGGCCGCCGCGGCCGAGCCCGGCCGGGGCCAGCTGTTCCAGCAGGTGCTCAGCCAGCACTTCGGCGGCCAGCCCGACCCGGCCACCGATCAGCTGCTGTAATCAGCCCGGAGGGGGACGCGCGGTGGCAGGTCCGCACCCGCCTGGCCAGCAAGCCTGGCGGGCCGGCGGACGGCGTCACCATCCGGACGGTGAGCAACATCGCCCGCGGGTGAACTAACCAGGCCTGCCTGGCCAGGGGCGGCGCGGTCAGCAACGACGCGGGCAGGGAGACAGCCCGGTCAGGGGACGGCCGGTCCGGGACGGCCGGTCCGGGACGGCCGGTCCGGGACGGCCGGTCCGGGACGGCCTGCCCGGGACCGGCGGGCGGCCGCGAGGTGCTCGAGCATCATCCGGTGATGGCCGAGCACGGCCGCCTCGGCGGCCCCGGCGTCCCGGCCGATGACCGCCGCCGCGATGGGCTCGTGCAGCGCCCACTGCTGCTCCGGCTGGGTGTCGCGGAGCCAGAGCGGCACGGACTCGCGGTCCACCCAGGCCTTGAGCTGGTACGACAGCACCGCGCGGTGCACGCTCTCGTAGATGGCGGCCAGGTAGGGATTGCCCGCGCTGCGCACGATCGCGGCGTGGAAGACCGTGTCGGCGGCGATCCATTCGCCCGCCCGGCCCGCGGCGTCGCACAGCCGGTGCAAGGCGGCCATGATGCCCTCGGTCCCGGCCTCGCTGAGCGGCGGCTGGCGCGCCGCGGCCGCACTGGCGCCGATGGTCTCCAGCCACAGCCGCAGCTGCATCAGGTGATCGACCGAATGCGTGTCGAGGTCCAGCATCAGGTCCACCGAGGCGGTGACCATCGCCTCCGGGCGGCGTACCACATAGGCCCCGGAGCCGTGCCGGATCTCGACCAGGCCCATCAGGGACAGGCTGCGCAGCGCCTGGCTCACCGTGGGCCGGCTGGCCGCGAACCGCTCCGCCAGCTCGCGTTCGGACGGCAGCCGGGAGCCTTCCGCGATCCCGGTGCTGATGATCAGGTGCCGGATCTGCTCGGCCACATCGTCGGCCCGCCGGGCCGTGCTGACCGGCCCGATCCCGGTCAGCGGCACGGCTTCAGGGCGGCGCCGCGCTGGGCGCGGTGCCCGGGCGGGCTCGGTCATGGGTTCCCTTCCAGCGGCAGCGTTGACAACCCCTCAATCATAAAGTCACCATGTGGCTATGCCACTTAACCACATGTGGGGGCTGTGATGCCGGGGCCGGGGCCGGGGCCGGGGCGAGGGCCCGGGCCGGGGCGGGAGCCGGGGCCGGTGCGGGGGGCCGGGCTGGCGCGGGTGTCCGAGCCGGGCACGCACTGGGTGGTTCCGGACCCGGAGCGGCTCGCCCTCGGCATCCGGCTGCGGGCCGTGCAGATGGTGGCGCCGCACGGCTTCGGTTATCTCGGCCAGGCGCTGTCGTCCGCCGAGCAGGTGGCGGCGCTGTTCACGGTGGCGCGTCCCGGCCTGGACCGCATCGTCTGCTCGCCCGGCCACTACGTGATCGCGCTGTACGCGGCCGCGGCCGAGGTCGGGCTGCTCCCGGCGGAACTGCTGGCCAGCTACGGGCAGGACGGCGCCGCGCTGGAGGCCATCGGCACCGAGCGGTCGCCGGTCGTGGATCATGTGGGCGGGTCGCTCGGCCAGGGCCTGTCCGCCGCCGCGGGCTTCGCCCTGTCCGACCGGCTGCGCGACCGGGACGCGTGCACGTTCGCGCTGGTCAGCGACGGCGAGCTGGAGGAGGGGCAGGTCTGGGAGGCGGCGATGTTCGCGGCTCATCACCGGCTGTCCCGGCTGGTCGTACTCCTCGACGCCAACAACTCCCAGGTCGACGGCCCGGTCGATGCGGTCACCACGATCGAGCCGATCGCGGCGAAGTGGGCCGCATTCGGCTGGGATGCGGTGGAACTCGACGGGCACGATGTCGCCGCGGTCACTGCCGCGCTGGGGCGGGCGCGGGCCCGCCCGCCGGACGAGGCCCGCCCGGCCGTGCTGGTCTGCCGCACCTCTACCGCACACGGGCTGGACTGCCTGCCGCCGGACGCGGACGGCCATTTCATCACGCTGCCCGCGGAACTCGCCGCCACGGCCGTGCGCGAGCTCACCGGCAGGCTCGGGCCGGCCCATGCGTGAGGCGCCCTACCCAACCACGGTCAAGCCTTACGGCCAGGCCCTGGTGCGGCTCGCGCGGGACCGCAGCGATGTCGTCTGCCTGAGTGGTGACCTCACCCGCCAGTGTGAGGTCGACCTGTTCGCCGCGGAATTCCCGGACCGGTTCATCCAGGCAGGCATGGCGGAGGCGAACATGATGGGTGTGGCCGGCGCGCTCGCCCGCTGTGGCCACATCCCGTTCGTGCACACGTTCGGCGTCTTCGCCACCCGTCGCCCGCTGGACCAGATCATCAACGCCATCGCCTACCCGGGGCTGCCGGTCCGGATCATCGGGTTCATGCCCGGCATCTCGAGCCCTGGCGGGCCCAGCCATCAGGCGATCGACGATGTCGCGCTGATGCGGGCGATCCCCGGGATGACCGTCCTCGACGTGGCGGACGCGGTCCAGGTGCGCCAGGTCTGCGCCGCCATCGTGGACCTGCCCGGGCCGGTGTACGTCCGGCTGAAGCGCGGCGAGGTACCGCTGATCTTCGACGATGACCATGTGCTCTCCCTCCGCCAGGCCGAAGTGCTGACCCGGGGCGGGGACGTAGCGCTGTTCGCCAGCGGGATGATGCTGGCGCCCGCGCTGGCCGCGGCTGCGCTGCTCGGGGAGCACGGGGTGGCCGTGTCGGTGGTGAACGTCCCGGTGATCAAGCCGCTCGACGCGGCCACGGTCACCGAGGTGGCCGCGGCCGCCCGGGTGCTGCTCACCGCCGAGAACCACCTGGTCACCGGCGGTCTCGGCGCCGCGGTGGCCGAGGTCCTGGCGGAGGCTGGGACCGGCCGCCCGCTGCGGCGCATCGGCCTGGCCGACACGTTCGCCGAGGGAGCGGCCAGCGGGCCCTACCTGTTCGGCAAGTACGGCTTGTCCACCCAGTCGCTGGTGGACGCCGCCTGGGGCGCGCTCGGCCAGCCCGGCCCGCCGCCCGCCGCGCGCCCGGCCGCGGCCGAGGCGGGCGAGTACGCGCCGGTCTGACCGGGTTCCCTGCTGCTTCCCACGCGCTGTCTCCTACGACCTGCCGCCCTGTCTCCCATACCGAGGAGAGTGACCGATGACCGCCTTCTACTCAGCATCGGACCAGTCCACCCCAGTGGCCTCACCAGGGGCGGTCATGGGCGTGGACTGGGAACAGCGGGTCGACTTCGGCCGGCTGCGCACCACCCGCTTCGCCCAGGTCCAGGCCGCGCTGGAGCAGTCGGAGCTGGGCGCGCTGATCTTGTTCGACATGAACAACATCCGCTACACGACCGCCACCCACATCGGGAACTGGGCCAGGGACAAGTTCTTCCGGTGCGCGCTGGTCATGCGCGGCCAGCCGCCGATCCTGTGGGACATTGGCTCGTCTGCCCGGACCCACCAGCGGTTCGCCCCGTGGTACCCGGAGCGCAGCTGGCAGGCGGGCATTTCCAGCTGGCGTGGCTCCATTCCCGAGTACGTGGGGGTCGAGGCGGGTAACGCCGCCCGGCTGGCCGGGCTGCTGCGGGACGCGGGCCTGGCCGATGACCCGGTCGGCGTGGACATCGTCGAGCTGCCCGTGCTCCGCGCGCTGGAGCGGGAGGGCTTGCGGGTCGAGGACGGGCACGGGCTCATGCAGGACGTCCGCGCGATCAAGACAGCGGATGAGATCGCGCTGCTGGATCACGCGGCCGCACTGGTCGACGGGGCCTACGAGGAGCTGTACCGGCGGCTGCGGCCCGGCATCCGGGAAAACGACTGTGTGGCGCTGGTGAACAACTATCTCTACGAGAACGGCTCCGAGGAGGTGGAGGCGGTCAACTCCATCTCGGGTGAGCGGTGCAGCCCGCACCCGCATGTGTTCTCTGATCGGCTGATCCGGCCCGGGGATACCGCGTACTTCGATATCATCCATGCCTTCAACGGCTACCGGACCTGCTACTACCGGACGCTGAACGTGGGCAGCGCCGTTGCCGCGCAGCGGGAGGCGTACCGGCGGGCCCGCGAGTTCATGGACAATGCCATCGCGGAGATCCGGCCGGGGGCCACCTCGGCCGACGTGGTCCGGCATTTCCCGGCCGCCCGCGAGTTCGGTTTCGCCACCGAGGAGGAGGCGTTCGGCCTGCAGTACTGTCATGGCCTCGGGCTGTCCAACTGGGAACGGCCGCTGATGAGCCGCTACCACTCGTTCGAGCACCCGGTCGAGCTGGCCGAGGGCATGGTGTTCGCGATCGAGACGTACTGGCCCACACCGGACGGGTCAGCGGCCGCGCGGATCGAGGAAGAGGTGGTGGTAACCCACGATGGGTGCCAGCTGCTCACCCGGTTCCCCGCGGACCAGCTCTACGTCGCGGGCACGCGGTACTGGACCGGCTGATTCAGCCCGGCTGATTCAACAGGGAGAGGGATGGACCCGAACGCAGCCAGCCTGGGCTGGCTCGGCACTGGCCGGATGGGCGCGGTGATGGCGGCCCGGCTGCTCGAAGCCGGCCAGCGGCTCACGGTCTGGAACCGGACCCGGTCCAAGACCGGGCCGCTGGCGGCCAAGGGCGCCGCTGTGGTCGCTGAGATCAGCGATCTCGCAGCCTGCGAGATCGTGTTCGTCATGGTGGCCGGGCCAGCTGATCTGGAAGAGGTGGTCGCCGGGAAGCGGGGCTTGCTCAGCGCGGACCGCAAGCCCTCGCTCATCGTGGACTGCACCACCGTGTCGGCCGAGATGTCGGCCCAGGTGCGGGCCGCTGCCAGCCAGGCCGGGGTGGGCTTCCTGGCCGCTCCGGTCAGCGGTAACCCGCACGTTGTGGCCGCGGGGAACGCATGCATGATCGTGTCTGGCCCGGAGGCCAGTTTCCAGCAGGCCAAGCCGTACCTGGACCAGATCGCCCGGCTCTCCGTGTACGCAGGGGAAGGGGAGCAGAGCCGGCTCGTCAAGCTCTGCCACAACCTCTATCTCGGCATGCTCGTCCAGGCCCTGGTGGAGGTCACCACGCTGGCGGAGAAGGGCGGCACCGACCGGGCCGCCTTCCTCGCCTTCCTGGGCGGTACCGGCCTGGGCTCTGACTGGGTCCGCAACCGCGCTCCCGACCTGGTGGAGCGCGACTGGACGCCGACGTTCACCACCGAGCTGCTGCGCAAGGACTTCGACCTCGGGCTGGCCGCGGCGCGGGAACTGGAAGTGCCGATGCCGGTCGGCTCCGCCGTGTACCAGCTCATTCAGTCCGCGATCGGCACGGGCTTGCGCCACCAGGACTTCCTGGCCCTCTACGAGCAGCAGGCCAGGGCCGCCGCGCTGGAGTGAGCTCAGGCTGGAGCGAGCTCAGCTGACCGGCGGTGGGTGGCCCTCGGCGCTCGCGGCGAGGGCGGTGTCCCACCGGCAGACCGCGCAGGCATGCTGGAACGCGGACTGGGCGAAGCCCAGTGCGGTCGAGCGCGGATCCGCGCTCGACCGCACCTCGTCCCAGTCGAGCACATACTCGCCCAGGCCCGCGTCCCACCGGCCAGCGGCGGGGGACAGGTCCGCGTCGGCAAAGCCCGGCGGCGCCGGATGCGCGTAGGCGTAGAACGCGGCCTGGCTGTAGCGTGCGTCACCGGGCCACCAGCCCACGGCGACCTCTTCCGCGTTCATCGCGTTGCGCATGATGAAGTCCGTGGCCGGGGGGTCGGCTGGCTTCCCCGAGAACAGGCTCACGGCCAGATCGAATGAGCCCCACCACGCGTTGACCGGGCAGACCGGCCCCGGTACGGCGCCCGGAACGCGGCCAGGATCAGCGCGGCCTGGGTCGCCGCGGCGAAGTAGTCAGCGACCTGGCCGGTGTCGTAGCGGGCGTGCTCGTCGTCGGTGTCCAGCGGCACGTTCCACGGCACCTCCTGCGGCGCCGGGTCGATCTTCACCGGGCCACCCGCGTCCCGGACCGCGGCCAGCACCTCCCGCGTCACCGCGCCGACCGGCCGGTGCGGGGTGAGCGGCACCTGCATGGTCCGCCCGGCGCTGTGCTCGATCACCGCCTCGTGCACCCGCAGATCGAGCGCGATCACGATCGATCCCGATCCATCCGGCGCGGGCAGCGGTGCTGTCTCCCAGCCGCGCGCGGTCAGCCGCAGCGCCGCGTGCTGCAACTGCGGCTCCGGTGCGGCCAGCTTGGCCGCCAGCTTGCCCAGCACCTGAGTATGCGCATGCAGCGTGTCACAGGTCTCGCGCCACCCGGCATAGGAGACCGCAGGCCAGCCAGAGGACATGAGCTGCACGCTACGCGCCCGCGGCCAGCGGGCTCAACCGGGCCCGGGTAGATTCACCCGCGTGCTGGCCCTGGCCAGCGCCGGGACCCGCAGACGGGAGTGGCGCACGCCAACGGGCTGGTGCTCACCCTGTCCGGGCACCAGATCTGCGCACTGACCCGGTTCGACAACACCGTGTTCCCCCGTTTCGGGCTGCCCCGGACCCTGCCGGGCTAGCGGGACCGCAGCTCGCTGATGGTCTTGCCGTCCAGCCGGACCACGCCGTGGAATCGCATCAGCCTGCCCCTCCCGGCCGGGCCGCGGCGGGCGGCCCGGTGCGTAACCTGCTCCTGAACGATGCGGGCACCCCGCAAAATATCCGCCGATGGTGTCCGGAACGAGCGGCCCGCCCCGACGTCCCTGCTGAGCGCACCACGGAGGTGCGTGCGGAGAAAGGAGCACAGCATGAAGTACATGATCTTGCTGTCCGGTTCGCAGCAGGACTACGACGCCATGGCCGGCCAGCCCGCGGCTGGCCAGCCCACCTGGTCCGGGCCGGACTTTGCGGCCATGGGGGCGTTCATGGAGTCGTTCAACAAAGATCTGGCCGAGTCCGGGGAGCTGGTCGACACGCGCGGGCTGACCGCCCCGGTGCACGCCCGGCGGATCCGGCTGGAGAGCGGGGTCCCGGCAGTGACCGACGGCCCGTACCCGGAAACCCAGGAGGTGCTGGCCGGCGACTGGGTGGTGGACTGCGCCAGCTTCGACCGGGCGACCGAGATCGCGGCCCGGCTGACCGAGTGCCCACATCCCGAGGGCGCAGCGACCGACCGTGCCTACGTGGACGTGCGGCCGATCGCCGACTCCCGGGATGAGCTGGATCTCTGACCGCCCATGGCCAGTCGTGCCGGGGCTGCCCGCGAGCCCGAGGACCTGCTCCGCCAGCTGGCGCCGCAGGTCCTCGGTGCGGTGGTCCGGCGCTACGGGCATTTCGACACCGCCGAAGACGCGGTGCAGGAGGCGCTGCTCGCCGCCAGCACGCAGTGGCCTGCCGGTGGGATCCCGGACAACCCGCGCGGCTGGCTGATCACGGTGGCCGCCCGGCGGCTGACCGACCTGCTCCGCCAGGAGCAGGCCCGCCGGGCCCGGGAAGACGCGTCGCCCGGCAGGTACGGCCGGAGCAGTGGCTGGCGCCCGCCGCCGACCAGCCGTCCGCCGCCGGGGCCGCGGACGGTGACGACACGCTCATCCTGCTGCTGATGTGCTGCCACCCCGCGCTGTCCCCGGCCTCGCAGATCGCGCTGACGTTGCGCGCGGTCGGCGGCCTGACCACCGCCGAGATCGCCCGGGCCTTCCTGGTACCTGAAGCCACCATGACCCGCCGGATCAGCCGGGCCAAGCAGGCCGTCGCCGCCAGCGGCGCGGCGTTCCGGATGCCGGCCGGCCCAGACGCCGGGCCCCGGCTCAGCGCCGCGCTGCACGTGCTCTACCTGATCTTCAACGAGGGGTATGCGAGCACATCCGGCCCGCACCTGCAGCGCACCGAGCTGGTGGCCGAAGCCATCCGGCTGGCCCGGCTGGCGCACCGGCTGCTGCCCGGTGACGCCGAAGTGACCGGGCTGCTCGCGCTCATGCTGCTCACCGACGCGCGCCGGGCCGCCCGGACCGGCCCGGACGGCAGCCTGATCCCCATGGCCGAGCAGGACCGGAGCCGGTGGAACGCCAGCTACATCGCGGAGGGCGTGGCGCTGCTCAGCGAGGCCCTGCCGCGCGGGCCCACCGGCCCGTACCAGCTCCAGGCGGCGATCGCCGCGGTGCACGACGAGGCGCCGACCGCCGAGGCGACCGACTGGCCGCAGATCCTGGCGCTGTACGCACTGCTCCTGCGGATCTCGGACAACCCGGTGGTGGCGCTGAACCACGCCGTGGCGGTGGCCATGGTGCACGGCCCGCAGGCCGGGCTCGACCGGCTGGAGTCAGTCGGCGCTGACCAGCGGATCGCCGGAGACCACCGGCTGCACGCGGTGCGCGGGCACCTGCTGGAGATGGCGGGCCAGGCCGCGGCGGCGCGGGCGGCGTACCTGGCCGCGGCCGGCCGGGCCATGAGCTTGCCACAGCAGCGCTACTTGCGCGCTCAGGCGGCCCGGCTGGCCGGGCTATCGTAGGTTCCTAGGACGTCCTAGGACTGGAGCGCGCCGTGGCCGTGGATCGCCTGCTGCCCACCGAGGAAGCCGCCGACCTGATCGGCCTGGCCCGGGAACTCGCGGAGCGGGAATTGTCGCCGCGGGTCGCCGAGGCCGAGGCCAGCGAGACGTTCCCGGCCGAGGTGTTCAAGACGCTCGGCGCGGCGGGCCTGCTCACCCTGTCGTGCCCGGAGGAGTTCGGCGGCGGCGGGCAGCCGTACGAGGTCTACCTCCAGGTGCTCGAGGAATTGGCCGCGCACTGGGCCGCGGTGGCCGTCTCGGTCAGCGTGCACAGCCTGTCCTGCCACCCGCTGATCAGCTTCGGCACGCCCGAGCAGCAGCAGAAGTTTCTCCCCGAACTGCTCAGCGGCACTCTGCTCGGCGCGTACAGCCTGTCCGAGCCGCAGGCGGGCTCGGATGCCGCTGCCCTGGCCTGCAAGGCGGAGCGGGTGGCCAGCGGGTACCGGATCAACGGCACCAAGGCATGGATCACCAACGGCGGCCAGGCCGACTACTACACGCTGTTCGCCCGGACCTCGGCTGACCCCAGCCGTGGCGTGTCCTGCTTCCTGGTGCCGGGGGATGCGCCCGGCCTGTCCTTCGGGCGGCCCGAGGACAAGATGGGCCTGCGCGCGGTCCCCACCACCACCGCCCACTACGACAACGTGCTGCTGCCCGCTGACCGGCTGATCGGCGGGGAGGGCCAGGGCCTGCCGATCGCGTTCAGCGCGCTGGATGCGGGACGGCTGGGCATCGCGGCCATCGCGACCGGGGTGGCCCAGGCGGCGCTGACCCAGGCGGTCGCGTACGCCAAGGAGCGGCAGACCTTCGGCCGCCGCATCATCGACCACCAGGGCCTGGGTTTCCTGCTCGCGGACATGGCTGCGGCCGTCCACTCCGCGCGCGCGACCTACCTGGACGCGGCGCGGCGGCGGGACGCGGGACGCCCTTACAGCGAGCAGGCCAGTGTGGCCAAGCTGATCGCGACCGACGCCGCGATGAAGGTGACCACCGACGCGGTCCAGGTGTTCGGCGGGTACGGCTACACCCGCGACTTCCAGGTGGAGCGCTACATGCGCGAGGCCAAGATCATGCAGATCTTCGAGGGCACGAACCAGATCCAGCGCCTCGTCATCAGCCGCCACCTGGCCTCCTGACCGAAATAGCGGCGTGAACTGCGAAGGCTCCCCAGAAACCTCGATCATGCGACGGGTGTCCCGGCGTTTAGAACATGATCGAACCATCAACGGGTGGACGTTGTTCCGTCGCTGTCGCGGGCGGCGAGTTTGATCACCGCGGCTGACGTGGGTGCGTGCCGTGGCTGGGCTGAGTGTCAGCCGGTGGGTGGTTTCGTCGTTGGTCAGGGTCTTGCACTACCGGATCCGTGACTCGTTCGGCACGCTGGGTGCCGTTGCCGGATCGCGACCCTCCCGGATGACGGTGGAGCTTTCGTACCACCAAAGTTGATCAGTCGGGTGATCAGCGATGGGAGACCGGCGTCCGTCTTGTCAACCCTGGCTCACCAGGAGAAACGAGGTCTGGACAAGCTCAAGTACGGGGGAGGTCAAGATATCCGGTGCCGGGCTGTCGATTTCCTGGCTCGTCGTTCGTCTTACTGCGTGACTATCTGGTGGTGACGAGGAGGAAGCGATGAAGTACGTCATGCTGATCTATCAGGGCACCGCGCTTGAGCGACAGGCCGCGCTGCCCGAGGAGGAGCAGAAGCAGGTCTACGCCGACTACCAAGGGATCAATCAGACGCCGGGCGTCACCCCCGCGCCGCCGATGGGCCTGCCCGAGAACGCGACCACCGTGCGGGTCGAAGGCGGCAAGACCCTGACCACGGACGGCCCGTTCGTCGGCATGAAGGAGGCCGTGGGAGGCTTGTTCATCCTCGAGGCCGACGACCTCGACGCGGCCATCGAGGTGGCCGCCCGCGTCCCTGCAGCACGCTACGGTGGCGCCGTCGAGATCCGCCCCTCGGAGGTGTATTGGTAGCGACGCTCGACCAGGTCTTCCGCGAGGAATGGGGCCGCGTCCTGGCCACCCTGATCGGCTTCCTCGGCGACTTTGACCTCGCCGAGGAAGCCGCGCAGGAGGCGTTCACGATGGCCGCCGACCGATGGCCACGCGACGGCGTCCCCAGTAACCCGCGCGCCTGGCTGATGAGGACGGCCCGGAACCGAGCGACGGATCGCATCCGCCGCGACCGGGCCCTCGCGGCCAAGTTCGGCCCGCTCGTCGCGGGCAATCGCGGCGAGGTGCCGATGAAGACCACGACGTTTCCGGACGAGCGCCTGGAGCTCATCTTCACCTGCTGTCACCCGGCGCTCGCGGTCGAGGCGCAGGTTGCGCTCACCCTGCGCACTCTCGGCGGGCTCAGCACCGACGAGATCGCCCGTGCCTTCCTGGTACCGGAGCGCACGATGGCGCAGCGGCTGGTGCGGGCCAAGCGAAAGATCAAAGCTGCGGCGATCCCGTTTCGCGTGCCACCGGTTCACCTGCTCCGCGAGCGTCTCGACGCCGTTCTCGCCGTCGTTTACCTGATCTTCAATGCGGGCTACGGCGGTCGCGACGAGCTGGCGGCGGAGGCAATCTGGTTGGGGCGCGCGCTGGCCGAACTGCTTCCGGACGAGCCCGAGGTTCACGGGCTGCTGGCGATGATGCTCTTGCACGACTCCCGTCGCGAGGCGCGGTTTAGCGACGGCGAGCTCGTGCTGCTCGGCGATCAGGACCGGTCACGCTGGAACACCGAGCAGATCGCCGCTGGACGAGCCGAGCTCGACCGCGCGCTCGCCCTGCGCGGCCGCGGGCCCTATGTCCTGCAGGCCGCCATCGCTTCGTTGCACGCCGAGGTGCCCTGCGACTGGGTGCAGATCGCGGCGCTGTACGGCGAGCTCACCCGCCTGACCGGCTCGCCCGTCGTGGAGCTCAACCGCGCCATCGCCATCGCCGAGACCGAAGGCCCCGAGGCCGGCCTGCGCATCGTCGACCAACTCGGTCTCGACGACTTCCGCTACCTGCACTCGACCAGGGCCGAACTCTTGCGACGTCTCGGGCGGACCGACGAGGCGCGTGACGCCTACCGGCGTGCGAGACAACTCACCGACGACGGCGCCGAACGGCGCTTCCTCGAACGCCGGCTAACGGAACTCGCAGGCACGACAGGCTCGGGTTAGGTCGTCGTTGTGTCCGGCGGAATGACGAACGAAGCACAGACATCTCAGCCTGATCTGCATCTCAGCCCGATCTGCTGGAGCCGTCTCGGGACCGCAGCGTTACGTAAGGGTAAGCTCGACCGTCTGCACCATCGACCCAGTGCCATTCGTGTTCGTCGTCCAGACTCCGACCAATCGCTCTACGTTCTACTCCACGAATGGGTGAGCAGCTATATGACTCGCCGGGCGCCTACAAAGGAAGAGGGCCACAACGGACAGGCGGATCGACCCTGCATGCTTGACACTTAAACGTCAAGAGACTGGCCAGGGCCAGCGCCTCGTCATCAGCCGCCACCTGGCCTCCTGAGCTTAGCGGTGTAAAGCATCAAGCGGGACAGCACATTTGCCAGCCCTGAATTGCCTAATACTCCAGTCGTAGATCGTGATCTTCAACTGTGTCGCATCCGGATTGAGGCTGGGCGGGTAGGGTGCCCGAGCGTGACCGAACCGGACTTCGTGCGCGCCACCCGTGCGTCCTATGACGCCGTGGCCGTGGACTATGCCGAACGCTTCCGCGGCGAGCTGGTGGCCAGGCCGCTGGACCGGGCGATGCTGGCCGGGTTCGCCGAGCTCGTGCAGGCCGCCGGGGCCGGGCCGGTCGCTGACATCGGGTGCGGTACCGGCCGTGTGACGGCATACCTGAACGACTTGGGACTGTCCGTGTCCGGGGTTGACTTGTCGCCGCAGATGATCGCGGTGGCCCGGCAGGCGCACCCGGGACTGCGGTTCGACGTCGGTTCGATGCTGGCCCTGGGGCTGCCGGACAGTGCCCTCGGCGGCATCATGGCCTGGTACTCGATCATCCACATCCCGGAGGACCGGCTGCCGGACGTCTTCGCCGAGTTTCACCGGGTGCTGGCTCCGGGCGGCCGCGTGCTGCTTGCTTTCCAGGCCGGGGACGAGCTGTTGCGCCTGACGGAGGCGCTGGGTCAGGCGATCTCGCTCGACTTCCACCGGCGGCAGCCGGACCGTGTCGCCGGGCTGCTGAGCCAGGCTGGGCTGGTCGTGCGTGCCCGGTTGCTGCGCGAGCCCGATGACGATGGCGACTTCGCGGAGCGGACGCAGCAGGCCTTCCTGCTGGCCCGCAAACCGGCCGCCGCCAGTCACCAGCACGCCTAGCGGCCCTTCCGATGGTGCGGTTAGCTCGCGTCCGCCACCCGGACGCCGTGGCCTGGCTTGGCGGTCTTCCGCGCCCGCTGCCCTCAGCGGCGATCGCCCTCGCCGCTGATGACTCCCCGGGACGCCCTGTCCGCAAGCTTGGCGATGTTGCCCGCGGCTACGTCTTCAAGCCGGATGCCGAGCTTCGTGCAGAGCCCGGAGAGATACCACAGCACATCGCCCAGTTCCAGGGCCAGGGCCTGCCGGTCGGCATCGATGATAACGCCCTGCCGGTCCCGGAAGATCATGAAACGTGGTGTCCTCGGGGGAGATCGCCATCCACCTACCCTGCCAGACCGTTATAGGGTGCCGAGTTCCCGGCCTCGTTCAACAGCTTCCTGGCGTGTTGAAACGCCGAGCTTCCGGTAGATAATGCGGATTTGAGTTTTAACCGTGTTTGATGACACGCACAATTCCTGGGCGATTTCACGGTTGGACAGCGTTCCCCGAAGCAGCTGCAGTACGGCCCGCTCCTGTTTGGTCAGCGGCTGCGCCAGAAGCTCTGGCCGCCGCAGAGCCGCTAGCTGTCGTTCGAGCCGTTCCAGCCGGTCAAGCTGGGCCCCTGCGCCATCGGGGAACGAGGTCAACACCTCGCGTGCCTCACCGAGCAGCGCGGCGGCGCCAGGCTGGTCTCCCAGCTCCGCCAGCACCGGTGCCAGCCTCAGCAGGATGTCTATGGTCGGCCAAACGCTGTTGGCGAACCATTTGCGGCGTCCCCGAAGCGCCCGCTCGTACGCTTCGCGCGCCTCCCGGAACATTCCGCGGGCCGCCAAGACCTTCCCGAGGGCCAAATAGACCTCGGAAGCCTGCGGCGCTTCGCTCAGCCCGAGCGCGTCATCGGTCACGATGTCACGAGCCGAACGCGCCAGCTGCTCCGCCTGGTCCAGCTTTCCCTGCTCTACCACCACTATGGACATTAGGGCCAGGCACCACAGGCGAACCACCGGGAACGACGGGCTGGTGCGCAGCGCCTGCTCCAGCTGGCGCTCTGCGGCGCCGAATTCGCCGCAGAGGTAGAGACATCCTGCGTAGCTGATCCGGGCCAGCGCGTACCACGGCGACGCCGGGTCGTTCTCCAGTTCCACGGCCTCGGCTCCTGCCTTGCGCATCGGCTCAAGCCCAGTGAATCCGTACGTACCGTCCAGGAGTGCCGCTGACGAGCGCAGCGATCGCATGCCATCGGGCAACGGTCCCTCATCTCCGCCCGCCGCGATAACCGGGAGCAGGCGCCGCGCGGGCCCGAGGTCGCCGGCGAGTGCCCAGGTCCAGGCTGCGCAATGTGCGGCCAGCGGGCTGGCAGTGACCTGCTCATCACCGAGGGAACGCAGCCAGCCGCGAACGGTAGCCGTCCGGCCAGCGAGCACGTACCTGTGCCAGTGCTGCGCTATGAGGGTGACCGATCCAGCGACGTCACCAGCCGCGAGCGCGTGGCCTATCGCCTCGTCGGCCGATCCCCACTTCAGGTGCCAGGCGCTGGCACGCTGGTGCAAGGCGGGTATGGTGCCGGGCTCGGCCCGTGCCAGCTGGCCGAGGAGCAACTGGGCGAACAGGTGATGGTACCGGTACCATTCCCGGTTGGTGTCCAGCGAGACAAGAAAGAGGTTCTCACGTTCGAGCTTGTCTATGACGCCCCGGGCATTCGTTGTCCCTGCTACGGCGTCGCACAGCGGCGCGGTGAACCGGCCCAGAACAGCGGTTCGCAACAGGAATTGCCGAATGTGTTCTGGCTGGCGGCCAATTATTTCTTCGCCGAAGAAATCGACGATGTACCGGTTGCCGCCGGTAAAGCCGCGGATGAAGTCGTACGGAGCAGGATGGCCGCGAAGAGACAGCGCCGCGAGGTACACACCCGCAGGCCATCCTTCGGTTCGTTCGACGAGCTCGGACAGGTCCTGCTCGTCCAGCTTGACGGAGGCCACCCGCTGGATAACCGCATCCGCCTCTTCCGCCGTGAAATGAAGTTCCTGGACGCGGACCTCGGTCATCTCGCCCGCCGCTCTCAGCCTTCCCAGGGGCAGCGGCGGGTCGGCCCGGGTGCTGAGGACGACCTTGACCGTCGGCGGAAGATGGAGCAGCAGGAACTCAAGCTGCTCGTGACAGCGGAGTTCCTTGATGACATGGTAGTCATCGAGAATGATCACAATGGGCGCCACCGGCGCGGTCAGCTCGTTGACGAGAAACGCCAGCGCTGCGCCGACATCGGGGATCTGCCGGTGCAGCAGGCGTAGAATCTCATCGCCAGCGAGGTCAGGGCAGACACGTTGCAGCGCGCTGACCACATGCTCCCATAGCCTTACGGGATCATTGTCTCCTCGGTCCAGTGAAATCCACGCAGATGGGCGGCTCGCCCCTGCCTCGGAACACCATTGCGCCAGCAGGGTAGTCTTTCCATATCCTGCGGGCGCGTCAACCAGGACGAGCTTGACCCCGGCTTCGTCCAGGTTGTGCACCAACCCGCGCCGTTCCACCCATTCGGTACGGACACGTGGAGCGTGCAGCTTAGTTTCCAGCAACACGCCCATGCGCTCACGCCGGGGCGCTGGGACCACCTTTCCCAGGGGGAACTCGTTCGCCGTCTGAGTGCCCTCCCCCCGGGATTCCATGCCACGGTCTCCGTAGCGTAACAAGAGGAGCATAAAAACTGATCATGGATGACGCAACGGTCGGCATCCCGTCCCGCCGGGTGGGGTCTAGCTGGCCAGCGGCGACCCCCACCAGCAAGCACAGGCCCGCGAAGCCGCGATGAGCAGTCACAGGCCGGTGGCCAGCTCGATAACCAGGCAGGCAGCGACGCCCGGCGGGTAGGTCCGGGTGGCACGGACTTCCTGGCCCGTCGGGACGGTCCGTGGCTGGCTGCCACCCGCCGCCGGGCGCTCGGGTCCGTGGTCAGGCAGTGGCGTGCGCTAGCCGTTGCAGGCTTTTCGCGTACAGGTCCGGCGGCAACGGTCCCTTCTCGGCGATGGCTAGGTTGGCGCGGAGATGATCAGTGCTGGACGTGCCGACGATGGTGCTGGACAGCGCCGGGTGGCTGAGTGTGAAGCGCAGCACGAACTCCAGCCGGGGCATGCCATCCAGCAGGTCATCCAGGTCTGCGGACTGCCACCGGCGCTGGCCCTCGCCCGCGGGCAAGCCCAGCGGCCCCTGCCGCCAGTCCTTGTCCTCGGCTGGGCCGCCGCGCGCCGCGCCGCCGCGGATCAGCGTGCCCGCTCCTGCCGCGGCCGCCGCGGTGATCAGCTCCTCGTGCTCCCGCTGCACCGCCGAGTAAGGGATCTGGAACACGTCGAACACGCCCATCGCCAGGTGGTCGGGCAGGTTGGGCAGGATGCCGGACATCCCGATATAGCGGATCTTCCCCTCGTCCCGCAGCGCCTGCAGGGTCTCCACGGTCCCGTCTTTCTCCATCTGCTCGCGGCTGGGCGACATGTGTACCTGGACCAGGTCGAGCCGGTCCGTGCCGAGCCGGCGCAGGCTCTGCTCCACCCCGGCCCGCACGTTGCTGGCGCTCCAGTTGTGCGGGAACGGCGGGGTAGCCCCGGGCGGCGGGGGTCCGAGCAGGCAGCCGCACTTGGAGGCCAGGAAGTACTCCTCACGGCGATGGCCGAGGTAGCGGCCGATGAGTTGCTCGCTGCGGCCGTAGTCGGGGGAGGTGTCGATCAGGCTGATGCCACCGTCGAGCACCTCGTTGAGCAGCCGCCCCGCGTCCTCATCCGCGATGGCCGGCCCGTGCGGCTGGCCGCGCAGTTCCATGGCCCCGTAGCCGAGGATGGTCACATCCGTCCCGGTCCGCCCCAGCGGGCGCGTCTGCATCGTCATAACCCGCACGTTACCCGCCGGCGCGGTGGGCTCAGCGCAGGGTGATGACGTTGGCGGTGATCAGGGCGGCCGCGTCGGAGGCTAGGTAGGCGATGACCTCGGCGACTTCGGCCGGCCTGGCGATGTGCACCAGGGCCGGGTTGGCGGCAACGGCAGCGCGGACCGCGCCGGTGACCCAGCCGGTGTCAGTGACCGGGGGATGCACCATATTCGCGGTGATCCCGTACGGGGCCAGTTCCAGGGCCGCGGACATGGTGTAGTTCACCTGGGCGGCCTTGGCCGCGCCGTACGACACCTCCTCGGGGAAGCCCAGGTCACCGCCGGAGGTCAGCCCGATGATCCGGCCCCAGTCCGCGCCGCGGGCCCGGTGCCGCTGGGCGAACTCACTGATCAGCAGGGCCACCGCCATGGTGTCCACGCTGAACTGCTGCCGCCAGGTCGCCGCGGACACGGGCTGCAACGACCGGCCGAGCCGGTCGCTGCCATCGGCCGCGAACGAGTCGGCTACCCAGCCGGTGGCGTTGTTGACCAGGATGTCCACCGGCCCCAGCACCGCCTCGGCCTCGTCGAACAGCGCGGCCGGGGCGGCCGGGTCGGCCAGGTCAGCCTCGATGGCCACGGCCCGGCCGCCCTCCGCCCGGATGTGCGCCGCGACCGGCTCGGCGTCCCGCCTCCGGTTGTCCCGGGAGGCCTGCGGGATGCCGGGATCCTCGCCGTCCTCCAGCCGCAGGAACGTGCACAGCACCCCGCAGCCGCGCCGCGCCAGCGTGATCGCGGTCGCCGCGCCGATGCCATGGTTGGCGCCGGTCACGATCGCGGTATGAGTGACGGCCGTCATGGGTCCAGCGTGTCAGGCCGGGACCAGTTCGGCCAGGATGTGCTCCCGCGGCACGTCGTGCCCATGCGAGCCGCTGGCGTGCTGCTGGACCGCGGCGACCAGCTCATCGACCTGGTCCGCGCGCTCGGCCCGGAACTCGATGCCGCAGGGATGGCACCGTGCCGGAAACGGAACTCCGCGCCGTCCACGACCAGCAGCAGCGCTTCCACGCCCTGCTCCAGGGCGCGGGCCACCAGGTCTGCGGGCTGTCTGGTCACCTGGCCCAGTAGCCGCCAGTCGAAATGCCGGCCGAGCACCGCAGCCGCGGCCAGCACCAGCCGCTCCGGCTCGGTCAGGCCGCCCAGCCGGGCCCGCACCGTATCCCGGAACGAGGCAGGCACGCCCGGGGCGGCCAGCACCTCCTCGACCAGGAACGGCACCCCGTCCGCCGTGTGCTGTACCCGGGCGACCAGGCTGGCATCAGCGTCTGGCAGGCAGGCCCGGACCATCATGGCCACCTGGCCAGCTGGCAGCCGGCCCAGCGGCAGATGCGAGGCTGCCCGCCGGCCATGCAGCCGCCGGGCCACCTCCAGCGCGGCGGTCACCGGCTCATCGCGGCACGTCGCCAGGCACAGCACCGGCAGCGTGGCCAGGTTGTCCCCGAGGTACTCCAGTACCGTGAGGGTGTCCGGGTCGGTCCAGTGCAGGTCTTCCAGCACCACCAGCAGGCCGCCCGGCTGGGCCAGCGAGCGCAGCAGCCGTAGCACGGCCTCGCCCAGGATCGTCGCTGACGCCTCGCTGGGGCCGCTCTTCCCGCCCGCGCGGCCTCGCGCACCCGCGCCGTCCGCCGCACCCGCGCCGTCCGCCGCACCCGCGCCGTCCGCCGCACCCGCGCCGTCCGCCGCACCCGCGCCGTCCGCCGCACCAGTACCGTCGGCGACAGGGATGATCGCTCCCAGCGGCGCCAGCCACGCACCCAGAGCGGAACGGGCGGGCAGCGGGCGGTCCCGCAGCGCCTGCAGCAGCGCCTCGGTCAGCGGCCGGAACGGCGTGCTCGCCCCGGTGGGCACCGCCCGCCCGGTGATCACCATCACGCCCTGGCTCCGGGCCTGGCCAGCCAGCTCCCGGGCTAGCCGGGACTTGCCGATCCCAGGCTCGCCTGTGACAAAGACCAGCTGGCCGGTGCCCGCCCGGACGGCGGCCAGCGTCGCCACCAGCGCTCCAAGCTCAGCGTCCCGGCCCACCAGGACCGGGCACAGCACGTCCCCACCCCGCTATTGTGACCACCCAGCCCGCTCCGGGCACCAGGTGGAGGTGACAGTGCTGTTCGCGGCGAACCTTTCGATGCTGTGGGCGGACCTGCCGCTGGCGGACCGGTTCGAGCGGGCCGCCCGGGCCGGGTTCAGCGCAGTAGAGCTGTGGTGGCCGGGGGTGGACGCGGCGGAGTCATTGCCCGCGCTCGTCTCCCGGTGGGGGCTGCGGCTGGCGCTGCTGAACTTCGACGGCGGCGACCTGGCCGCGGGCGACCGCGGCCTCGCCGCTGACCCGGCCCGCCGGGACCAGCTGCGCGGCAACGTCCCGGTGGCGCTGCGGATCGCCCAGGCGTGCGGCTGCGAGCGGCTGAACCTGCTGGTCGGCCTGCGGCAGCAGCAGTACTCGCTGGGCCAGCAGATGGACTGCGCCCGGGAGAACGTGGCCTGGGCCGCCGACCTCGCGGCCCAGTTCGGCTGCCAGGTGCTGATCGAGGCCCTCAACCCGATGGACAACGGGCCGTGCCTGGTCACCACGACCGCGGTGGCCGCGGTGTTCGCGGGCGAGGTGGGCCGCCGGAACGTCCGGCTGCAGTACGACGTCTACCACATGCAGCGGACCGAGGGTGATCTCACCGTGACGCTGGACAACTACTGGGACCTCATCAGTCACATCCAGGTCGCGGACGTACCCGGCCGCGGCGAGCCGGGCACCGGCGAGATCAACTACCCGTTCATCCTTGATCATCTCCGCCGTAAGGGGTATCAGGGCGCGGTCGGCCTGGAATACCACCCGTCGGCCGGCCGGCCCGAGGGCTCCTTCGGCTGGCTCGCCGCCTACCGCGCTGCCGAGCGCCGCGCTACCGGGTCAGGGCCTGGGGCGTGACCGTGTGTCTTATGCAAAAGTCGCGTTATGCACATCAACATCCAACCCCTACCGTGGCCTTGACCTGCACCGGCCGCTCGTGCAGGTCCTCCGGGCCTGCACTCGCTAGCCGGTTTGCATAACGCTCCGTGCCCAGGTAGCGGCCGCCCGGCTCCGGCCGGGCCCCATGAGTGGCCGGGGACGGCGATGTCACGCGCAAACCCGGCCATGATTCGATGGACAGCGGGGGCCGGGAGCGCTGACGGAGAGGACGGGCCGTGGACCGGATGGCGAGCCAGGCGGGACAGCACCGGGTCGTGGTGATCGGCTCCGGGTTCGGCGGGCTGTTCGCGACCAAGGCCCTGCGCCGGGCCCCGGTCAGCGTGACGCTGATCGACCGTAATCTCTATCACCTGTTCCAGCCGCTGCTCTACCAGATGACCACGGGCATCCTGTCCGAAGGCGAGATCGCGCCGCCGACCCGGGAGATACTCAGCCGCCAGGACAACGCGCGGGTGCTGCTGGGCGAGGTGACCTCGATCGACCTGGACGCGCGGACGGTCACCTCCGAGGTGCTGGATACGGTGACGGTCACCCCTTACGACAGCCTGATCGTGGCGGCCGGGGCGGGCCAGTCCTACTTCGGCCACGACGAGTTCGCCGAGTTCGCACCCGGGATGAAGTCCATCGACGACGCCCTGGAGCTAAGAGGGCGGATCTTCACCGCCTACGAGATGGCCGAGCTGGAGACCGACAACGCCAAGCGCGCGCCGTGGCTGACCTTCGTGGTGGTCAGGGCCGGCCCGACTGGGGTGGAGATGGCCGGGCAGCTGGCTGAGCTGTCCCGGCGCAGCCTGCGCCGGAACTTCCGCACGTTCGATCCCGCGCAGACCCGGGTGGTCCTGATCGAGGCGACCGGCGCGGTCCTGGCCAGCTTCGGCGAGAAGCTGTCCCGCCGCGCCCTGACGGGCCTGCAGAAACTGGGCGTCGAGGTCGAACTGAACGCCGCCGTCACCGGGGTCAACGCCGAAGGCGTGGATATCCGGGACACCAAGGGCGACGCCACCCGGCGGATCGAGGCCAAGACGAAGTTCTGGGCCGCCGGAGTGAGCGCGTCGCCCCTGGCCGGGCTGCTGGCCTCCGCGACCGGCGCGGACCAGGAGCGGTCCGGCCAGCTAAAGGTGCAGCCGGACTGCACCCTGCCCGGCCACCCCGAGGTGTTCGTGGTGGGCGACATGATGCGGCTCGGGAGTGCCTCCGGGTTCGCGCAGGTCGCGATCCAGAGCGGCGAGTTCGCGGCCGGCCAGATCAAGGCCCGGCTCGCGGGCCGGCCCCCGAAGAAGCAGGCCTACCACTACTTCGACAAGGGGGAGATGGCCACCATCTCCCGGTTCCGGGCCATCGCCGCGGTCGGGCCGCTCCGCGTGTCCGGCCTGCCCGCGTGGCTGCTGTGGCTCGTGGTGCACCTGTACTATCTGGTGGGGTTCAAGAACCGGGTCACGGTCGTGCTGCACTGGGCGGTGACCTTCCTGGGCCGCGGCCGCTCCGAGCGCACCACCACGCTCCGGCTCGCCTACGGCACGAACCGGCCCACCACGACCAGGCGCACCCCCACCCAGCAGGGCGCTGTCGAAGGGAGAGACGGACTGGCGGTTCAACTCCTCGCCCAAGGCCCTTTCGGCATATTCGGCCGCCGTCAATTCTCCGCTCTATCAAGGGGAAGTCGAATTACGGCATTAGCCCGGATTATTCACGGTCCCGGAGTTTTGGGTACGCGTTGTCGAATAGCAACCCGAAGCGTAAGCGAGGACTGCACAATCATTGATCCTCACTTACGCATCGGGTTGGTGTGGGTCCGTGAATAATCCGGGTTAGCCCGCGCGGGAAATCAGCAATCCGCCGGCGCCAATGCCAATTGTTTGAGGGCTTCGAGGACCGCGAGCACGTCGTCGCGCGAAATGTTCTGCCACTGGGTGAGTTTGTGGGCAAGGATCGCCAGTTTGAACGTCTCGAAGGCTTCCCGCAGATCGTCAGGCAACGCGGGTAGATTCTCGAAGGGCCGCACGGTGGCCGCTGAAGCAACCGCATCCTGGATTTCGCCGTCGGCAGCGAAGGGCGGATCGTCCTCCGGTTGGATCACGCTGCCTTCGTCGTCCGGCGGGGCATCGTGGACCTCCCGCGTCAACGAGTCGATGGTGTCCGGCACATGGTTGGCCGGCAAATCGTCGGCTGGCAAATGGTCGGCCGGCGGGGCGTCTTCATCGACTTCGTCGGACGGAATCGCCTCGTCCCGAGGTTCCTCGCTGGGAATCGCCCCGGTCGCCTCCCACCGCTGCCGCCGCATCTGGGCGACCGACCAACCGTTTTGCACGGACCCTTCCAGCCACATCTCGGCATCGTGCCAGTCGAGAGCCGCCTGGAAGTGGCTCCAGTACAGGCCGGCATACTGCTGGTACACCTCGGCGAACTGCTCGTGGACCCGGCGGAGGCGGCCGACGTGCTGGGAACTGACATTTCCCACCCGCCGGCTCCACGCTTCATCCGAATAGGCTTGAACCGGCGCACCGCCCGCCACCAGGCTCAGCCGCCACTGCGAGATGATTCGCCCTTTCTCCCAGTTCGTGGTGCTTACCAGGCGGTTCCACCGGCCAAGAAACTCCAGAGAGGTCTGCTCCAGCACCGCATCCTGCGCCGTCGCCAGGGAGGTTCTCCGTACTGAATTCCACATATCCATCCATCAAACACAAATCCTTTCAAGGCCGCATCGTGGGCAGCCGCGTTCGCTCGATCAAGTCCAATGTCCGGTCGTTGGGCCCATTTTAGCCGACGCAACGGTGGCTTCGAAGGAGCGACTGCGACTTCGTGCCTGGAAATGGCCGCAGACGTTGGGAATTCCGGCCTCAGATGGGCCTGCGCGGTGCAGTGAAAGGTGCGTTGCCAAGGACGCGACCGGGGGAAAAGGTGTCGGTCGAGCAGCTCGGAACTTTCCAAGTGGGCTGCCTGCCAACCACTTGCGGATGAGCCGACGGATCGGCAAACTGCCGGAAACCAGTCCTCATGCAACCCGCCGCAGTTCTTCCGCCGAGGGATCCGTGTTGATGCCCGGAAAGCGCGTTACAACCGTTTCAATCCGGGATTTCTCCCCAGGCTGGAATTCTGCAATCACCTTGAGGATCCTTGTTTCCAACTCGTCCAGGCGGCGGATAAGATCTTCGTGCAGGTTTTCCAAGTCTTGCAGGGTCTGGACGGCGGAAGGGAGGTTGGAGGCGGCATCCATGCGGTCGATCTCCTCTGGGCGTGCATCACGGACTGGGCATTTATCGGCATCGACCAGTCGGCCGCGCCGGGATAAACGAGATGCGTCGATTTTTCGTGCGCCACGATAAGCCGGGTAAGCTTTTCCGTGGCGGTGAAAAGCCAGCGGAGTTGCGACTATTCAGCCGGTGACAAGCCGGATTCCTTGTTTTCCCCACGCAAAACGACACCTGAGCAGGTTCATGCGTCTGCTCTCCATTATCTGAGGAATCGTCACGCTACGATCGCCGGCGAAATCCTCACACAATCCCCGCAGTCCCCAGTCGCTTCCCAGGCATCGCCTGCAAAATCGAGAATTTCTTGTCGAATGCCTAAAGTAGGGTACAGCGTACCCCTGTTGATCGAGTCGATTCAGAACTTCCTTGGCTGGAATAACACCCGCGATACTTTCGCCGTAAGAGTGGGTAGCCTTGGAACGGCGCTATTGAGGTTCGATGGGTTTGCCGTAAAACTCTCCGCCAGCCTGGCCGTGCTTTCCAGCAAGTTGGCGGAACGTCTACGGACCGAATCGGTCGGGAGGAAGCTCCTGAAGAGCATGTGAACGGCTGCCTGGAAAATAGGACTTGGGACTTGGGTCTTGAGACTTGGATCTTTGGTCTTTGGTCTTGGGGCAATAATGTAGGAGTTTGGTTTGAGTTCCTGGCGCAAAGGCGCAAAGCCGCAAAGGAAAGACAGGATGCCATCCTTGTTGGTCTTCAGGCAATCCGTCGCGAACTCAATAATGGGAAGCGGACAGGAAGATGAAAGCCCCTCAACTCCTGTCCTCCACTCGATCACCTCCGAGCCCAGACATCTCTCGATGACCTCTGTGTCCTCTGTGGCAAAGTCCCATGAGCGGGACATTCTGGTGGGGCGCACCTGCGCTCGACCCAACCCTGCGCACCCGTCGTGGTGTGGAAGATCAACCTCAGCCCCTTGATCTCCCATCCTTTGCGATAGCTCCGCCGCAGCCACCGGTTCGCCTCGCGAACGTTCTGAATGTCAAGCCTCCGGAATCCCATTCCAGCGTGGTCCGCGGGAAGTGCGTCGCCACGCCGCCCAGGAGCACCGCTTCGGTGAGCGGGCCGGAGTAATCGAAAGCCGCGCTCGCCTTGGCCCTGCCCAGCACGGCGTCGATGAACTGCTTGTTGTGGGACGTGCCCGAGTTCCGCGGCAACTTGTAGTCCTTGAATTGGGCCTCGGGCAGGAGTGTGGGTATGGCGATGTGCGGCAGCACCATCGCGCCCTTGCTGCCGATGAAAATCGAGCCCTGGTCGGGCATCGGCTGCTTGCCGAGCAACTGCTGCACTTCCTTGGGCGGTCGCCGGTCGCCGTCGTACCAGTACACGTCCACGGTTTTTCCCTCGGTATACGGCGTGCCGGGAAAGACGTACTGGACGACCGAGTCCATCGACCAGTTCCAGGCGTTGGGCGCGGGCCCTTCGGACCGCACCGAGATGGGCGCCGTCAGCGCCAATGCCTCGAAGACCGGATCGAAGATGTGGCAGCCCATGTCGCCGAACGTTCCCGTGCCGAAATCGAGACGCTTCCGCCATACGCCGGGGTGGTAGTAGCCGGCAATAAAGGGCCGCACCGCGCGAACGCCCAGCCACTGGTCCCAGTTCAGCGTGCTGGGCACAGGGTCCGACCGGTTGGGCAAGGGGCTGAGATCTCCCACTTCTTGCTGCTCCAGGAGTGCGTCTGCCGAATCTTGCCGATGGCCCCGTCGCGGATCACTTGTACGCCGATGCGATAATAGGCCGCCGAGTGAATCTGGATGCCCATCTGCGTCACCAGCCCTTTTTCGCGGGCCGTTTCCGTCAGCCGCCGCACCTCGAAGATCTCGTGGGCCAGCGGCTTTTGCACGTAGGCGTGCAGGCCGAGTTGCATGGCCGCCATGGCCATCGGCGCGTGCATGTGATCGGGCGTGCCGACATTGACCGTGTCCAGATTCTTGTGCTCCTTGTCGAGCATCTCGCGCCAATCCTGGTAGACTTTGACTTTGCCTTCGGGCAAGTGCTTCTTGACGAGGTCCAAACGCCCCAAATCGACCTCCGCGACGCAGACGATCTGCACGTTGGGCAGCACCGCGAAACTCATCATGTCTCCGCCGGCCATGCCGTTGGCGCCGAAACTGGCGTGGCGAACCCGATTGCTCGGCGGGGCGGAGAAGAGATTCCGGACGAACCACGGCACGGCAATCCCTGTGGCGCCAAGGTGTTTCAAGAAAGAACGGCGACAAGTGCGCGTGCGGTCCATGGATCTTCTCCTGGAAACAAAGCCGATCGTGGTTTGAAATGCCGGCCGAAGAGCAAAACGCCATCCGGCCCGGCGGTGCAACTGCTACTGTAGTCGAACCCCCGGCGGCAATCAAGCCGGGCACCTGCGCTGGTTGTCCTGTGTCGGGCCATCACCAGACGGCACATTACCCAGATGACTGGCCCAACAACCCAGACGAGCAGCACGCGGAGCATTGTCCGCCGACGGAAAATGGAACTTGATTTCAAAACGGTGTCTTTCGGCCGAAACTTCGTTTCCAGCGGGGGGTTCAATAGAGAGCGGGAACGTCGTCTTCGCCGCAAGTGGCAAACAGAATGAGAGTTATGAAGAACCGCTTGGCATGGGTCCTTCCCTCGCGTCACGAGTTCTCAGGAGAATCATGATGGTCATCAAGCAGAGTCAGCCGCCAGTCGGCACTCACCGGCGCGGCTTTACGCTGGTGGAATTGTTGGTGGTGATTGCGATCATCGGCATCTTAATCGCGCTGTTGTTGCCTGCCGTGCAAGCGGCCCGCGAGGCGGCACGGCGGTCTCAGTGCGTGAATCAGCTCAAGCAATTGGCGATGGCCATGCACAACTACCACGACGTCCATAGCACCTTCCCGAAGAACGCCTACGGTGGGTCCGATTTCCAATGGAACCAATGGGAGTGTTTCTGCGCCAACGTCATGATTCTTCCGTACATCGAGCAACAGGGTCTATACGCCCAGTTCGCCACGGCACAGCCATGCCTGGAGTGGCTGGGAATGCCGGATTCAACGCGTTCTTCGTCGGCCCCATGCAGACGCGACTCAATACTTTTCTATGCCCATCGGCAATGCCATACCCCGCGATCAACACGAATCAATGGAACGGTCCGGGCACGAACTACGCGTGGTGCTCCGGAAGACGCGGTTGCCGTGGCGTGGGCCGGTTTCGACACGAATTACAATGGGATGTTCAACATTTACAAAGAACCTAAGATGGCCGACGTCGAGGATGGGCTGTCTAACACAATTATGGGTGGCGAGATCCTGTCCGGCACTGGGGCTTCGACAGCGACCTATCCGTTCAATTTCTTTTACAACGCCACCGGCATAAATCCCGCCAATCCGCAGCGATTCCCGGAACGAATTTCGCTGACGGTTTGTAACGTCCTGGCATCAAAGAACTTAAACACCGTTTCTTCATTGGTCTCTCCAGACCGATCGTCGTCGTGCTTGCAGCGCCAGCAATGCTGGCAAGGACGAGGGGTTTGGCACTTCTTTTGCGGCAATCTGACCTGAATTCGTACAGTCTGCCAGTTTGTCAAAAAGGAGTGTCATAATGACCGAGCTACCCGCCTCTCGTAAGCAGCTTTCCGCCGATGCCTTGTTCCGGAACATCCGTCAATCCTTCCACGACATCCCCGATCCCAGAACCGGAAAACCCGATATCAATTTGCCAGATGCGATGATGAGTGGATTGGCCGTGTTCGCTTTCAAGGATCCTTCCCTGTTGGCCTTCGACCAGCGAAGACAACGGGACGAGGAGAACTTGCGGATGATCTTCCACATGGAACACGTACCCTGCGATACTCGCCTGCGAGAAATCCTCGATCCGGTCGATCCCGAACAATTGAGGCCCGCCTTCCGAAATGTCTTCACCTGACTGGTCCGCAGCAAGGCCCTGGAAGATCTGCGCTTTCTGGATGGCTATTATCTGCTGGCCCTCGATGGCACCGAGTATTTTTCTTCCTCACAAATTCATTGCTCGCAGTGCATCGAAAAACACCATCGCAACGGCGAGGTCAGCTACCATCATCAACTGCTGGGCGCCGCGTTGGTCTGTCCCGGTCACAAGGAAGTCATCCCCTTGATGCCCGAACCAATCCTCAA
>CAWDRD010000081.1:0-32227 GCA_963804455.1 uncultured Actinomycetes bacterium | reverse complement strand
CGCGGGTGCGCCATCCGCGTCACGAGATCAGGATTTTACGGCTGGCCGCTCCCCAGCGCGGCGAGGCGGCGGTTCGGATGACCGGTCGCCCGGACCACGGCCAGGCGGTGCTCCAGGTCGTCCGCCGCCAGCTTCTCCGCCGAGAGGGCCTCCGAGAGCACTCGTGAGCGGCCGCGGCTGGGCCGCGCTCAACCCCGATGGCACGCTCGGCGACCTGCATGCTGGTCACCCTGGATGAGGCCGCAACCCGGAAGAGGAGGTACTTCACGCCGACACCGTCGGCCTCGCCTTGCTCCGGGCCAACACCCGTCGCCAGTCGCGTCCAGCGGTCGATGCTGGCTGCCCTCACCCGTAAAACCCAGCGATGGTGCCATCGGCGCTGCTCGCGCCGTCCGGCACCATCGATGACAAGGGCACCAGCCGCCCGGATCAACGCGCGGAACACGCAAGTTCGCGGGCATTAGCAAAGAATACCTACGTCAGACGGTTCCACAGGAACGCCGGATCGGCTGGGCAGGTGAGTTAGCGGGGCACCCGGACCGACGCCTCGTCGGTGCGGCACAGGTCCGCGAGCGTCGCGAGCACGACGAGCCCGATGGTCAGCGCGTCCGCGGGTTCTATCGCCTTTTCGCTGATCAGGCAGTCGAGCGGGTTGCCCTCGGACTTGCCACCGAGCTGCCGCATCGTCTCGGCGTCCGCGGGTTCTTCGTCGAGGCGGTAGAAGTCGGCCGCCGCCCGGAGGAGTGTCTCGGCCAGCATCTTGCCGCTGGGTTTCAGCGCGCAGTTCAGCTCCGCGAGGGCGGCGTCGAGGCGCGGCCCGAGATAATCCAGGACGTCCCGGAGCGGGTCGAGGCCCACGACCGCCCACGTCGCATCCACGAGGCAGCAGGCACCCAGCAGGAAAACGGGCGCGTCGTCCTCGGGAAAGCCTCCCTCGACGCCGCCGATGGGCTGGCTTCCGCGACCGCCCGATGCGGCGTACTGGACCTCGGCATCGACGGCCGGGCCGAGCAGCCGGATGACCTTCGTCACCAAGGGATCGGTAACCGGGACCCGATCCAGGACCACGGCACGGATCAGGGCCGAGACGGCGATATCCCAGTGTCCGGAGTCAGCGGCGAAGGCCTCCGCCGAAGGTATCTCCGCCGTCGCGAGCCGCGGAGCCACGGCATACTTCTTCATTCGCGAGTCTTCGAAAAAGCGGTCGCCAGCCGAACCCTCCGCCCAGTTCGGCACCTCCGCGGCCTCCGGCTCGGCCCCACACCACCAGGAGCGGCTGACCGCCGCAAGGTGCTCCGTCCTCGCCTCGAATATGTCGCCGAGTTTCTGCGCGGCCCCGGCCAGCTGCTTCAGGGCTCGCTGGCTTTCGAGGTCCGCCCGCGACACCCCGGTACCTTGCCGCCGCTTCTTCTTCCGGTTGCTTGCCTTGCCCATGATCCTCCGTACAGCGCCTTCGATCGTCTCAGAAGTTACCCGGTTCCGGTTCGCGAGTGACGGTCTGGGCCCTTATCGACATCCTCGGCCGCTAACCCACCCCCACCGCTATCCCCGCCGCCGCACTCCGCCCTTCCCACCATGATCATGTGTCAAGGCCGGTTATCGCTGGTGCGGCTACGTTCGCGCTGAATCCGCGGGTCGACAATCCATACTACGATCAGACTCTGCGAGGCAGAGAAGACCTACGTCGCCGGCGAGCCGGATCTTGGGAATTGACGGTTTCTGCCCGCCTTCACCGTCGGACGTGTACGCGTACGGCAGCGTGGCCTACGACGGCGCCCTCGGGTCATCCGCCGAAAGCCCCTGCAGCCACCTCAGCGACTCCTCCGGATTCCCTGCCGTGGCGGGGACAGCCTGATCCGGCAGCCAAGGTGGCGAGAGCGCCGGGACGGCGGCGTAATGACATCATTCGGGTGAGTAACTGGGCAGGCTGTGGCATTCTCGTCTGGTGGGCGGTAAGGGCAAGGACAGGAAGAAGAAGAGCTCGCAGTCGGGGCGGCAGGCAGCGCAGCGGCGGGCGATCCAGCAGCGCAGGACCGAAGAACGGATCCGGTCCCTCCGGCTCCGCCTGCTGTCGGCCGCGGACGCCAGCGCAACGGCCGTCAGGCTCACGGAGGCGTTCGCCGACCGTGACCGGGTGGCCACCGCCTACGACGCGGAGGCCGTACTCAGCTCGGCAACCGGCCTGATGCCGCAGGCCGGCTTTACCGGTGACCGGCTCCGCGACGCGTGCCTCGATATCTGCGACGCCCTCGCCGTCGGCGGCACTCCGCATGGCATCGGTATCCTGCGCGCATTCGCGGTCGTGGGGCCGGGTCCCGTGGTCCGGGATCATGCGAGGACCCTGGCAGACGCGGCTGGCCGTGCCGCTCCCGCCTGGGCGGCCGAACTGGGCCAGGCAGTGCCCGGGAAGTGCTGGACGGCGACCGATCCGTACGGGGAATCCACCTCGCTGCTGTGCGAGTTCAGCTATCCCGCCGGGAAGGATCAGCATGCCATTCTCGCGCGCGTTGACCCGATCTGGCATGGCGCGGTGTCTTCGCTGGCGGCCGTCGACCTGGCAGGCGGCGGCATGGACGCCGGGGCCATGAAGGATGCCCTGAAGCTGGCCAGCGACATGGGCGTCGACCTGCGCGACGTTTCCCCGCCCGAGGCCGCCGGGCTGCTGCGAGCCGGCCTTGACGCGCTCGCCCAGCACGGCCCAGCCCCGTGGACGAAACGCGACTCGCAGGACTTCCGGAGCACTTGCGCGCTGACCGGCCTGGCCCGCCAGCGCGTCCGGGTGCTCGCCACCGGTGCCGGGAACCTGGCTCACGTGCCGGAGCTCGCGACCGGAACCGTCGCCTCCCCGTGGCCGCCGGAGGAACGGGAACGCCTGATCGCGGAGTTCTCCCGCGCGCCGCAGAGCCGGGGCCTCACCAGCGCAGTCGCCCGGTTCCTGCCACGGGACCTCGTCATGCTCTGCGCGGACTATCTCGGCACGGATCCGCTGCGACCCGGGCCGCTCCTGTTCCGGCGGCTTCTGCGGGACGTGATACCGACGCATCTGGTCCTGCCAGCCCGGGTGGCCGCGGACGTGCCGCCAGTCATCTGGGCGTGGGCGCACTGGACCGCCGATCGCGCCGACCTGCCGAAGCGCCTGCGCCGCCGCTTCCTGTCCGAGCTGGAAGACGACCTGCGCCAGTTCCCGTCAGCACTCGCCACCGCCAGCCAGACGCCGCACAACCGGTACTTCCAGGACCTGCCCGACGACGTCATCTCCGACGACCCCCGCTGCCAGCGGGCCCTGCAGGCGCGGCACCTCGCCATCCCGCTCCCCCATGACCGGGCACCAGGAGCGGAGATCCTCGACCCCGCCGAACCAGCCGGACGCGCCCGCATCACCGAACTCTATCTGGCCGGACGCGGGATCTCCCACGAGCAGTGGGGAGCCTACCGGGCTGTCGCCGAAAACCTGTGGTCAGGTGACCAGCCGAAGCTTGCCGAGCAGGCGCTGCGGATGGCGGCCGAAGGACTGAGCCGCGACGTGATCCTGGACAAACTAGTCCAGGACGGGTAGCGCCTCAGCGGGGCCGCCTGGCGGCCACGATGATCACGACCGGGCGGGCGTACGGGTTGCCCTCGCGCCAGACCCTGTAGGGCCGGATCGCCTGTCGGCCTCCGGGGTCAGCCAGCAGCGGGAACGGCATCCGCAGCTCGTCCACCATGGCCGCCTGCGGCCGGGGTACCGGACGTCGTCGCTGACCGCGGACTTCGAGCAGGCCGTGATGACCGCGCGGAGCCGGGGAGCTGCCCGCGTCATAGTCCTGTCAAGCGTCTTCCTTTACCGCGGCAGCCTGCAACCCCTCAGCGAGATCACCCGCCACGCCAGCCGCCGAAACCGCGTCCGCGGACGCCGCTGAACACGCGGCGCGCTTGTTCACGAACCTGGGCGGGCACTCCGTCATCAGGTCGGCAGACCGCATCGTTCCGTCACGCTGGCCGGTAGATGTCGGATCGGTGATCGACGCGGACCACGCGCACTACGCGCTGTTCCTCCTCGACACGCAAGACGACCCGGTACTCGCCGCGCCTGGCGCCTCGGAAGCCTTCCAGCTCATCGTGCAGCGGCTTGGAGACTCTCCAGGGATCCTGGCTGAGCGGCCCGTGGATGAACTCGAAAATCGCCCAAGCGGCGTTGAGCGGGATTCCCCTGGGCGGCCCTGCCTGGAGCGTCCGGAGCACCCCGGGCGCGAGCCGGACGGAGTATGCGTCGCTCACGCGTCGGCGTCCTCTTGGCGCTGGCGTTCTTCGAGCGCGGCCCGCAGCTCGTCGAGGGTGTGGTAGTCGCCCGCCGAGATCTCCTGGTCAGCGGCCAGGATGTCCTGCACGGCACCTGGCTCGGCGAGCAGCTCGCGAGTCATCTGCAAGGACTCGAAGTCGTCAATGGAGATGACCATGACATGCGGCCTGCCGTTCCGTGTGACGATCACCCGGTCGTGAGTGGCCGCCACCTCGTCGGCGATGGCCGAGAAGCGGGTCTTGACATCGTTCAGCGGCAGGATAGTCATGACCGGAATTATAGTTGACCACAATCCTGACTACAAGATCAGCGCGATTGACACCATCGGCCCAACAGCGAGTCCGTCCACGATATCGTGACGGGACCTGCAGCCGACTTGGCCCTCCGCACGCGCGGCAGCCGTGCCGATGCGGTTCGTCATCGTCGGGCCGCACCGCCCCACTTGTCATGCCAACAGGCTGAACGGAACTCTGAGAAACTGCTGTATTAGCCGAATGAATAGACCGAACGGTGTCGGTTAGCCCCATATCGGATAATGACAGTTCTTTCACACCTCCGTTACGGCATTTCTTTGCAGTCGGCTGTCTGCGTTCGCTGGCCGGGAGGCGGTCCGGGGGTCGGCCGTCCGGGGTCGGGAAGGGCGAAGAAGCGCAGTGCCATGAGCCGTGCGCCTTCCGGGGCGCCGGCCTGGTCGTGGCCGTACTTGCGCACGAGTCCCATGTACTCGTCGAAGAACGCGAGGAGTTCCTGCCTGGTCATGTAGCAGTTGGCTCGGGAGCCCTGTGCCCAGCCGTCCGGCCCGCTGAATTCCGATTCGGCCCGGAGGGCCAGTTCGATGTCGGAGCTGAGCTACTGGGCTCGCAGTTGCCGCAGCGCTGCTTGTTCTCCGGGTGTGCGGTCGCCGGGTGCCGCGGGCATGTGGTCGATCGGCAGCAGGCGCCACCATCGCTCCCGGCCGGCGGATCGTTCCGGTATCTCCTCGATCAGGTGCTGTTCGGCGAGCTTGCGCAGGTGGTAGCTGGTGGTTCCGGTGGACTCGCCGAGTGCCTTCGCCACGCTCGTGGAGTTCGCCTCCCGGTGGTGGCCGATGTAGTGCAGGATGCGCCGCCTGACGGGCGTGGGGGGCCACCGGTAACCCGTGGAACCTCGCCTACTCGCCGGGTGGATCCAGTGGCGGCGCAGCCGCTGCGGTCGCCTCGGGTATGGTCCCCGTGGCGCACGCCAGTGACGGATCCGGCTCCATCCGGATTCCGGCAGCCTGCTGCGGAGTGGTCGGACTGAAGCCGACGCAGGGCAGGGTCAGCGCCGGACCGTCCGGCGACGAATCCGGCCCCGCGGTCGCGCTGTGCATCAGCCGTACGATCCGGGACACCGCGGCGATGCTCGACGCGGTGCGCGGACCTGGCGTGGGTGATACCGTCATCGCGCCCTCGCCGAACAGGCCCTACGTGCGCAACTCGACGCCGACACGGGGCCGCTGCGCATCGGGATGCTCGATCACTACCCGGGCGGAGATCCCGTTTACCCCGACTGCGCGGACGCCGTGCACGAGGCCGGGCGACTACTGGAGGGATTCGGGCACTGGGTCGAACCCGCCTACCCGGCTGCCCTTGCGATCCCGGAATCGGCAGGCAGATCGGGATAGTGGCATCGACCCATCTTGGCCTTGCCATTGACCAGCTTGCCGAGGCCCTGGGACGCGACGTCACGGCCGACGACGTGGAAGCGGCCACCTGGGCACGGGCTCAGACAGGACGTCAGGCGACGGCGGTCGATCATGCCCGGGCGCTGAACGCGTGCGCCCGCTTCCGGCGGGCCGTCCACCAGTGGTGGGCAGAAGGGCACGATCTGCTGCTCACCCCGACGACGGGCGAGCCTCCGGCGCCGCTGGGCGAACTGGCCGGCAGCCCCGGTCGGCCAGTTCGCCTACACCGCCTTCACCAGGCCGTTCAACATCACCGGCCAGCCCGCGATCAGCCTCCCGCTGAGCTGGAACAGCGCCAGACTCCCCATCGGCGCGCAACTCGTCGCCGCCTACGGACGAGAAGACCAGCTCCTTAACATCGCTGCGCAAGCCGAAAGGGCCAGCGCATGGACCGACCGGAAGCCACCACTGCCCTAGCCGCGCTGATGACAGAAACTACTGCCGCCGCAGGCACTCCTGAGTCAGCAGACCTACGGCGCCGGCAAGACCGCTGCGCTGCGCATGCTGACCACGCTGCTGCCGATCGACTCAGGCCAGGCGACCGTGGCCGGGTTCGACGTAGCCCGGCAGCCCGGGCAGGTCCGCACCCGGATCGGCTACGTGAGCCAGCTCGGCCTGCTCCTGATCATCATCAGCCGCGCTGAGGGGACTCCGCCCTGTACCGCGCCGATGGGATCCCGCCCTCAGCCGCGCTGAGGGGATTCCGCTCTCAGCGGGCGCGGTGGGAAGGCTGAGCGAAGCCGTCGGCGACCTCGGCGGCCAGCAACAGGTAGGCGTCGGCCGTGGCCCGGCTGAGCAGGCCGAGGTCGACCTCGGCGCCTTCCTCGAGGTGAGCGTCGTACGGAATGCGCACCACGGCCCGGCAGCGCGCGGAAAAGTGCTGCTCGAGCCGTTCCAGGTCCACCGTGCTCTTGCCGCGCGGCCGGATCACGGAGAGCACCACCACGGCGTTGCGGACCAGGTCGCCGTAGCCGTGCGCCTGCAACCAGTCCAGGGTGGCGCTCGCGCTCCGCGCGCCGTCCACAGACGGCGAGCTGACCAGCACAATCTGGTCGGCGAGGTACAGCACGGCGCGCATGGCCGAATGCAGCAGCCCGGTCCCGCAGTCGGTGATGCAGATCGAGTAGTAGTGCTCCAGCACCTGGGTCACGTCACTGTAGTCCTGGTCGCTGAACGCGACCGACACCGTGGGATCCCGGTCGGAGGCGAGTACCTCGAGCCTGCTGGCGGCCTGCGTGGTGTACGCCCGCACGTCCGCGTACCGCTGCACCTGGACCCGCTCGTTCAGCAGGTCGCGGACGGTCGCCGCGGTCTCCAGCCGGAGCTTGTCGGACAGGGTGCCCCGGTCCGGGTTGGCGTCCACCGCGATCACCCGGTCGCCGCGCAGCGACGCCAGCGTGGAGCCCAGTCCCATGGTGGTCGTGGTCTTGCCGACCCCGCCTTTGAGGCTCAGCACCGCGACCCGGTGGTGGCCGCCAGCCACCGGGGTCTGCGCCCGCGCGGCGAGTTCGTGCCTGCGCCGCTCAGTAGCTGACTCCGGAGCCCGGATCAGGCCGCCGGTGACCTCGAAAATCGCGCGGCGCCAGCCGCTGGACGGCGCCTTGTGCCGGTCGGGAAGCAGCAGGTCGGCGGTGAGGCTGTCCGCGGTGACCGGGCGCGCCGCGCGGGACTCATTGTCCGCGGTGACCGGGCGCGCCGCGCGCGGGTCGCTGTCTGTCACGGCCGGCTGGCCACGCAGCCCAGCGTGGCGGCCCGGCCTGCCCGGCTGGTCGGCCGCGGTGGCTCCCCGGCCCGCCACGTGGTGATCCGGCGCCCTGTCCCCGGGCCCAGCGGACGGAGGGGGGAGGCTCGGGGACCCAGACGGGACGGGACGAGCCGGGGAGGCGGGTTCCGCGAGCGAAGCGGCGCTGGCCTGGGAAGCAGGCTCCGCCCGGGAGACACGGGGGGTCTGGGCAGCTGGGCCCACCGGGCCAGCAAAGCCTGCCCCGGTAACGGGGGGCGGGCCTGCGTCGGCCGCGCCGTTCAGCCCCACGGCGTCCGGGGTGCCGAACATGCCGGGCGGCCCGCCCGAACGCACCCCGGGCAGGCCAGGCTGTGCGTAACCGCCCTGGCTGTGATAGCCCCGGCGGTCAGGACTGTCCGGCGGCCCGTAGGTATCGGCGTCGTCATAACCGTCCGCACCGTCCGCCGGGTAGCCCGGGGCGCCCTGGGCACCGGGGTAGCTGCCCGCCGGACTGTAATCCACGGCACCGGAATCCGCCGCACCGTAACCCGCGGCTT
The DNA here is from genome assembly GCA_963804455.1 of uncultured Actinomycetes bacterium. Lineage (GTDB taxonomy): Bacteria > Actinomycetota > Actinomycetes > Streptosporangiales > Streptosporangiaceae > RYN-230. Next base: position 23,963 of record CAWDRD010000081.1, on the reverse strand, counting down.
GGTCGTAATAATCGGCGTCGTCGTAGCCGGGCGGCCCGTAGGCCTCAGCCGTGTCGTAGTCCTCGGCTGAGCCGTACGGGTCAACGGCCGCGGGCTGCGGCTCGGTTACCACCCCGGCCGGCCGGGGTCCGGTTCGACCACGGGGCCCCAGCCCCTCCGGGCAGCGGCGTTAGACCGTTCCGGGGGTCGAAGGGGGGCGGCAGGCGGGTGACGTACGGGGGCTGCTGGCCGAACAGCAGGGGCGAGTTGGCTGGCCGGGCGGGCGCAGCCCCATCCCCGCTGCCCCCAGCCTGTTGATCAGGCTCGCCTTGATCAGGCTTGCTCGCTGCCCTGGCCACGCTTTGGTCGTCGCCCGCGGCGGTATTTTCCTGATCCTGGTCGGCCACGACCCCTTCTCCTCAGCCCGCATCGGTGGCGGAATTCGGTGATGCTCATCCGTTGGTGCACAATCCGGTGTTGCATAAACGACCTGCCCGCAACCGGGCTGGTCCCGCAACCGGACCCAATGAAGCCTCTCGCCGAAGCCTAAGCCACGCAGTTACCCACAGATTACCCCGGGCCTGCCTCAATCAGCAGAAACCTGGTGCGGCGGGCAGACCGCTCCCGGGCCCCCGGGCGCAGCCACTCTGCGAAAGGAGCAAGACTAAGACCATGAGCGAACGCAACCCCGAAAACAACCAGACCGCCAAGGTGGTCGTGGTCGGCCCTGACGGCATGGCGATGGACGGCGGGGGCGACAATGACGGCGAGCGCCCCGTCATGGAGATGGTGGAACAGCCCGCCAAGGTGATGCGCATCGGCAGCATGATCCGCCAGCTGCTGGAGGAGGTCCGGGCCGCCCCGCTGGATGAGAAGAGCCGGGCCCGGCTGCGCGCCATCCACCAGAGCTCGATCAAGGAACTCGAGGACGGCCTCGCTCCTGAGCTGGTAGACGAGCTGGACCGGCTGTCGCTGCCGTTCGCCGAGGACGAGGTGCCCAGCGAGGCTGAGCTGAGGGTGGCCCAGGCCCAGCTGGTGGGCTGGCTGGAAGGCTTGTTCCACGGCATCCAGACCACGCTGTTCGCGCAGCAGATGGCGGCCCGGGCGCAGCTGGAGCAGATGCGCCGGGCGCTGCCCCCGGGCGCGCTCCCTGGTGCCCCGGACGAGGTACCGCAACGCCCCGGCGGCTCCGGCCCTTACCTGTAACGCCGCCACGCGGCCGGGCCAGCAGCGCGGCCGCTACGGCCCGTGCTAGACCCGGCCGTAGCGCAGCCGCGACAGCCAGGCGGCGGCCTGCGCGAACTCGGCGTCGGAGGTACCCGGCCGGACGTGCGTGCGGCCCCCGTCGTGCCGCGGGTAGCTGCCCAGGAACCGGATGTCCGCGCAGACCCGGCGCAGCCCCATCAGCGCCTCACCGACGCGGGCGTCGTCCACATGCCCCTCGCAGTCGATGAAGAAGTAGTACTTACCCAGCCCGTCGCCGGTGGGCCGGGACTCGATCCGGCTCAGGTTGATGCCGCGCACCGCGAACTCGGTCAGGATCTCCATCAGCGCACCGGGGTGATCCTCGGCCAGGAACGCCGCGAGGGAGGTCCGGTCCGACCCGGTGACCGCCGGCAACGGCCCTGGCCTGGTCACCACGACAAAGCGGGTGACCGCGTCCGGCCGGTCATGGGCATCGGCGGCCAGCACGGCCAGGCCGTACATATCCGCCGCGAACGCGCCGGCCAGCGCGGCGTCGAGCTCGCCCGCCGCCACCTGGCGAGCGGCCTCGGCGTTGGAGGCGGCCTGCCGCCAGGACGCGCCGGGCAGGTGCTCAGCGAGCCAGCGCCGGCACTGGGCCTCGGCCTGCGGGTGCCCGCCCACGGTGCGGACGTCCGGGATCTGCGTGCCCGGCCGGGCCAGCAGCGCGAACGCCACTTGCAGCGGGACCTCGGCGCAGATAACGAGGTCGTCGCCCGCGGCCAGCTGGTCCGCGGTGGCGGTCACGGCCCCCTCGACCGAGTTCTCGATCGGCACGATGCCGCGTTCGGCCGCCCCGATGCGCACCGCGCCCAGGGTGGCCTGGATGCTCACGCATGGCATGGCGTCCCCAGCGGCACCGCCGTCGAAGCTGAGCAGCGCGGCCTCGGTGAAGGTGCCCGCAGGCCCCAGGTAGGCATACCGCACGGGCTTATCTGGCTGGTCAGAGCCGGTCTCGGACAACCCGATCACATCGCCTTCAGCAGGGGCAGCGCAGCACCGTCCGCGAGACTACCAGCGCCTTCCCGGCCCCCGGGCCCTCCTGGGCCGCCGCCCGTGCCGCCCATGGGCCGCAACGAACACCCATCGCCGGGTAGCCGGAATCAGGTCAGCCTGATATCGTGATATCAAGATGTCCTGAGGAGGGGCCTGGTGCGGACGAAGAACATGGTGCTGCGGCTCGACCCGGCGCTCGCCGAACGGCTGGAAGCCGTCGCCGAGGTGGAGGGCCGTTCCGTGTCCGACGTGGTGCGTGAGGCGATCACCGCGCTGGTCGAGGCGCGGGGCCGGGACAAGCGGTTCATCCAGCTGCTCGAAGACAACCTGGCCCGGCACCAGCGCCTGCTCGAGGCGTTGCGGGAGGACCAGTCATGACCCCGCTCGACCTGCCCGGCCTGATCGTGATCGCCGGCCAGACGCTGGGCCTGGACACCCCGGAGCTACTCGGCCTGCTCGACATCCCGGCCGCGGAGCAGGCCATCGCCGAGGCCAGCCCCGCAGCCAGCGGCGACCTGGCGGCCAGCGCCGCCGCGCTGCTCAGCGCGCTGCTCCGGCACCATCCCTGGCGCCGTGGCAACGACCAGGTCGCGGTGGCCGCGATGACCATGTTCCTGGCCATCAACGGCTGGCAGGCCGACCTCGACCCGCCGGAGGCGGCGTGCGATGTCATCGCCGCCGCGGCCAGCGGCAGCCTGCCTACCGCCGATCTGGCGGCCTGGCTGTCGCCTCGGCTCGCCCCGGCCGGGCACTCCCATCAGGAACGGGCCGGCCAGGAAGCACGGGCCGATCACGAACCACGGGCCGGCCAGGGAGCACGGGCCGGCCAGGGAGCACGGCCGGCCAGGGAGCACGGCCGGCCAGGGAGCACGATCTGATCAGAAACCACGGGCCAAGGAGGGACCGATGCAGAACTGGCTGCCAGGCCGCGGACGGCCCGGCCGGAAAGGGGCCGGCCTGGGGCTGCTGGGCCGGGATGTGTTCCCGAGGTTCACCCCGCAGGCACGGAACGCCGTGGTGGCAGCCCAGGATGAGGCCCGGCGGCTCCAGCACAACTACATCGGCACCGAGCACATCCTGCTCGGCCTGCTCACGGACGGGGAGACCGTTGCGGCCCGGGCCCTCGAGGCCGTGGGCGTCGGCCAGCGGGCGGCCCGGGAGAAGGTCCTGGGGATCATCGGCCGCGGCCAGCAGGATGCCACCGGGCACATCCCGTTCACCCCACGGGCCAAGAAGGTGCTCGAGTTGTCCCTGCGCGAGGCCGTCGGGCACGACCAGATCTACATCGGCACCGAGCACATCCTGCTTGGCGTGCTCCGCGAGGCCCACGGCCTGGCCAGCCAGGTGATCCATGAGCTCGGCGGTGACGACCAGCAGATCCGGCAGCAGGTCCAGGTACTGTCCGGCCAGCAGCGGGTGCCCGACGTGGTCACCGTCCCGCCGCCCGGCATCCGCGACTACGACGTGCGGATCGCCCAGGCCCGCCAGGACAAGGACGCCGCGATCGACGCCGGCGACCACGAGCGAGCGGCCGCCGCGCGCCGCAGCGAGAAGCAGCTGCTGGCCGAGCGGGACCGGCTGATCGCGGACTGGACGGCCGGGGTGGACGTGGCCAACCTCGGCCGGGAACTGGACCGGCTACGTGACGAGGTCCGCCGTCTCCAGAACCTGCTGCTGCAGCACGGCATCGAGCCCAGGAACCCGGCCAGCAAACCGCGTAACCGCCCCCTGGCAAGACCCCATAACGCCCCCAGATGTCAGCGCGGTGGATTGTGCCTCCCCGGCGGGTCGTTGCGGAATCTCCGCATCCGATTAAGCGTGCAGGATGCGCCGGAGCGCCCTTGGTCGTGATGATCTGAATAACAGTTCGAATTTTTGCCCCTCCGCGGGCAAAAATTCGAACTACTGATGTCCGGCGCTCCGGACTGTCTCATTTACTGAGATGCCAACCTCGATTCTGCAACAGCCTGCCGGCGGGGCAGAACGCACCGCGCTAACCCGGCGGTGCTGTGATCGCCGCCAGGAGGGCGCGGATTGGGGGGCCGGGGCGAGCGGTTCGGCTATGCGCTCCTGCCGAACCAGCGGGTGTACCGCTGTGCCGTGGCCACCGCCCGGAGGGAGCGCCCGGCGCCGACCTGGCCGGGGCAGCCACTTCTTAGCGGCGGGGGCGCCGCAGGGCCTGGACCGTGGCCTGGACCCGGGGCTCGCGGGTGGCCAGCGCCCAGCCGACCCAGCCGAACTGCTGGGCCCGGTGCAGCTGGGCCCGCCAGTCACCGCCGGTGGCCCGGTGCGTCAGCTCCACCTCGACCTCGATCACCCGCAGACCCTGCCGGAGCAGGTCAATGGTCAGCCCGGTTTCCGCGCCCCAGCGGGGCGCCAGCGGCTGGGCCGCCTCGAACGCGGCCCGGGTCAGGCAGCGCTGGCCGTTCAGCGGCTGGGCCGGGGACCAGCCGGTGGCCCGCTGGATGCCGGAGCCGGACAGCGCGACCACGAACCCGTGGCCGCCCTGTTTCACCCGCTCGCGGAACACCGCGATGGTCATGTCCGCCTGGCCCGCCCGGACCGGCTCGATGAGCGGCGCCGCGGCCGCGGCGGACCCGGCCAGGTCAGCATCGAGGAACAGGAGCAGGCGGGGCTCGTCCCGCGCCTCGGTGCGATCCAGCCGCCGGACCGCCGCGGCGCCGGTCTCCAGCGCCGCGCCCTTGCCCCGGCACCGGGCGTGCCGCAGCACCTGGGCCCCGGCGCTCTCCGCGGCCGCGCCGGTGCCATCCCGCGATCCGTCGTCCACCACCACGACCAGGGCCACCCCGGGCAGTCCCGCGGCGGCCCGCACGGTGGCGCCGATCCGGTCGGCCTCATCCTTGGCGGGAATGACGACAGCAACGTCGCCGCTCAGCGGCATGCGCCGATACTAGTGTGGGATACCTGCCTGCTGCGGAGCAGTGCCAGCTGCGGAGCAGTGCCAGCTACGGCACGGCTGGCTACGGCGCGGTGCTGTCCACTGCGGTGTTCACCACAGTGAACACCGATTCGAGCCCGGTCACCTGGAGGATCTTCCGCACCGCGGGCCGGGGTGCGTCGAGCTCCACGTTGCCGCCGTGCTCGCGCGCCAGCCGCTGCGCGGCCAGCAGGACGTTGATGCCGGTGGAGTCGCAGAACTCGACGCCGGCCATGTCCACCACGAGCCGTACCGGATGATCGACCTTCAGCGCCGCGGTCAGCTCGCTCTGCAGTCGCGGAGCGGTGTACAAGTCGATCTCGCCGACAAGGGCAACGATGACGCGGTCACTCTCGGACCGGCGTCGAGACCTTTAGCTCCACGTGCCGCACCCTACCGCTGCAGTCCCTCCAGGACCAGATAGTTGCCGAGACCCTCAGCGAAATCACAGGCAGAACGCGCCGATGTGCGTCAAGCTGGTGGGTGACTCACTCAGCAGCACGCACCATTGAGGTGGAGCGCCGCGGATGTACCCCCTGCCAGAGCAGCCAGAACTCAAGCCAGCGAGGCTGCGACCGCTACCGGATGCACCTCCGCCGGCAGCGGTCCCGCTAGCCGCGCCCCTGCCCGCGGACGGTCCGTTCGCCGCCCCGCTGGCCGCCGATGTGCTCCCGGCCCAGGCGGGCTGGGACGCGAGAGAGCCGCCCGTGCTACCCCAGGTGGGCCCGCCCACCGGCACCGACCGGCAGCGCGACCGCATCCGGGACGGTATGAACGGGCTGGCCGACCGGGCCACGGCCGCGTCGTCCTGGGTGGAGAGCAGCAGGCACTACGCGCAGCTGCTCAACCAGTCCGGGGTGATCCCGGTGACCGCCCGGTTCAGCGCAGGGGACCTGGCCTTCCTGGCCGAGGCCCGGGAAAAGATGCTCGACTTCGCTGAGCTCACCACGCGGCTGGTGGACCTGCACCAGCCACTGGACGCGGGCGGGATCACCACCGACCCGTCCAGCCCGATCCGGCGTTGCCGCAGCTGCATGTGGCGCTGGCCGTGCCCGACGTTCAGCATCGTGGCGGAAGTAGCCGACGGTCCCGCGGCCGGCTGACCGTGGTGCTCCGCTAATCCGGGCTGGTGCGCAGTAGCCGGCGGTCCCGCGGCCGGCTGACCGTGGTGCTCCGCTAATCCGGGCTGGTGCGCAGTAGCCGGCGGTCCCCGCGGCCGGCTGACCGTGGTGCTCCGCTAATCCGGGCTGGTGCGCAGTAGCCGGCGGTCCCGCGGCCGGCTGACCGTGGTGCCCCGCTAATCCGGGCTGGTACGCAGTCAGCCGGCGGTCCCACCGGCCGGCTGACCGTGGTGCCCCGCTAATCCGGGGTGGTGCGCCCGCTGGCGGCTGTGCTCATCGCGCCGGCCGCCGTGCTCGCCACGGCACTAGCTGCCGCGCCCGCGGCGCTGGCCACTGTGCCCGCCACGCTGGCCACCGTGCCCGCCACGGCACTGGCCGCTCCCGCGCCCGCCGCCACGGTGCTGGCCATCGTGGCGGCCAGCGGCGCGGGCAGCACGGCCCAGACCTCGGTGCCGAGCTCATCAGCCCGTACTCCCCAGCTGGAGCTGAGGTGCTCGACAATGGCGAGCCCGCGGCCGCCGATCGCCGACAGCGACGGCCGCCCGGCCCGGGGCCGGGTTGCGCTGCCGCCATCGCGCACGACGACCTCCAGCGTCGGCGGGCTGAGCAGCCAGGCCACCCGGACCTCGGCCTCCGCCAGCGGACGGGCGTGCAGGACCGCGTTGCTGAGCAGCTCACTCAGCACCAGCACGGCATCCCCGACCGCGGCCGCGAAGATCCCCGCCTCGTGCAATTCGGCCGCGATCCGCCCACGGGCGACGGCTACGCTGGACGGCACACAGGGAAGCAGGACGACGCTCGCCTCCCTCACCTCCCTGCAGCGCGCACCCCGCCCCACGGCGCCGTAGTCGCGATCTCTTGCGAGCGGGAAAATGCCCCGCCAGCCCGTGCCGGAAACCGGCCCCGGCCGGTTTGCCGCGCCAGCGCGGCAAGACCAGCGCCACCGACCGGTGCAGCCCGCCGGTGCCGGAGGCCAGCGCCGCAGGCCAGTGAGCGTTATGCAAAACCGGCTAGCGAGTGCAGGCCCGGAGGACCTGCACGAGCGGCCGGCGCAAGTCAGGGCCACGGAAGCGGTGGATGTTGATTTGCATAACGCGACTTTGCATAAGACACAGTGCCCCCAGGCGGTCCGGCCCCGGCCGCGGCCTGGCTCAACTTCGACGGTGGGTGCTGGACTGATGACTCAGCGTTAGCATACATGTGAATCGGGTCCGGGCGGCTGGCGTTCCCGTCTAGCATGAGGGCACTGTCGTCACCGCACGCGATGGCTGCAGGGAGGGGCGGCCAGCCGGCTGCCCGGCCCGGCCTGGGTGCTGTACTGAGCACCCAGCCCACGTCTCTCACCTGGGCGGCTGCCTGCGGCGGGCGGTGAGCTAGGCAACGCAGGTGACCCGGGCGCCGGGACGCTGGACGGGGAGAGCAATGGACCGAGCGGGCCGCCAGTCCGGCGCGGTCAGGGCCAGCCAGGCCCCGGCGGTGCCGCCGCCGGTCCCGGACACGCCCTCGGCAAAGCCTGAGGGTTCCGGCGGCCGCGGCCCCGCCCGGCTGGCCGGCCGGGGCTGGCTGACCAGCCCGGTCGCCGGTCATCTGCTCGTGCTGGCTCGGCTACCTGGCCGCGGGCATCGCCGTGACCTGGCCGCGGGCCAGCTACCTCACCGGCCGCCTGCCGGAATCCCGGGACTCAGCCGCCTACGTCTGGGGCTTCTGGTGGATCGCCCGGCAGGTCAGCCACTTCGCGACCCATGGTTCACCCACCTCATGGCCGCCCCCAGCGGCGTCGCGCTCGGCTACCACGCCCTGATGCCGCTGCCCGGGCTGCTGCTGACGCCCGTCACTCTGCTGTTCGGGCCCAGCGCCTCCTACAACCTGCTGGTCACGCTGATGCCTGGCCTGCTGTGCTACGCCATGTACCGGGCCGCCCGGCTGTGGCTGCCCGCGCAGGTCGGCGCGATCGCCGCTGGTGCGCTCTTCGGCCTGTCCGCGATGCTCACCCAGCAGGACTGGTATCACCTGAACATCGTGGCTGGGGCGCTGTTCCTGCCGCTGGTGCTGGAGGCGTCGGTGCGGCTGCGCCGCGCCCCTGGCCTGCGCCAGGCGGTGGTGCTCGGCGTGATCGTCGCGGCGGACGTGCTCACCGACCCCGAGCTCTCGGTGCTGGCCGGGATCCTGATCGTACTCGTGCTGGTGCCGTGGCTGCTCTTCCACCCGTCCCTGCGCAAGCTACGGGCGGTGGTGATCGCCGCGGCCGTCGGCGCGGTCCTGGCCAGCCCGCAGCTGCTCGCGATGGCTCACGAAGCCAGCGGCGTGCGGATCAGCGGCCAGCTGCTCGGGGTCACCGACAACCACTACGGCATCGGCCTGCCCGGGATGTTCTCGCCTACCCCCCGGGTCGCGAACTTCGGGTTGCCCAGCCTGGCCAAGCCGTTCTGGCACAGCCGGGACAACGAGGGGATGCCGATGTTCGGCGTGACCCTGACCGCGCTGGCCCTGGCCGGGCTGGCCGTCTCGTGGCGGCGGCGGAACGCCTGGCGGCTGGCCGCGCTGTGGGCGGGCTGCATAGTGCTCGCCCTCGGCACGACGCTGTGGATCGGAAAGACCCAGTACATCCCGCTCGTGCAGTTCTGGCACGGCGTCCGGGTCTCCCCACTGCTGCCGTTCACCTGGTTCACCCGGATTCCCGCACTGTCATCCTTCCGGGAGGCCGACCGGTTCGCCATCCTCGGGATGGTGCCCGCCTGCCTGCTGGCGGGCGCGGCCGTGGACTGGCTGCGCTGCCACGCCTGGCCGCTGATCGCGGTGGCGGCGGCGGTCGCGGTCCTGGAACTCGGTTACTCGGGGAACCCCCATGTCGGCGAGATGCCGACCACGCTGCCCGCGCTGGACGCGCCGATCGCCGCGGACCACAGCGACCGCACTGTGCTGGACGTGCCCTACGGGCTGCGCGGCGGCATCCCGGAGTACGGCAGCCAGTTCGCCGCTGAAGCGCTGGTGCTGGCCACCGCCGACGGGCATCCGCGCGCGATCGCCTACGTGTCCCGGCTGCCCCAGCCGACCATCGACGCCGCACGCCAGCACGCCTTCTACTCCTACCTCATTCATGTACAGCATTACTCCCCGCCCGCGCGCACGGCCCCGCTGCCGTATGTGGCGCCGTGGACGCTCCCGCTATGGGCGGCCAAGCCGCCGGCCTATACCCCGGTGACCGCCCAGCAGATAGCCGCCGGCCCGCCGCGATGTGCGGCAGCTCAACATCGGGTGGGTCCTCGTGTGGCGCTCGAATCGGGCCGTCCGGGAATACCTCACCCAGACCGGCTTCCGGTTCAGCTATAGCGCTGACCACGTCTCGGTCTACCGGCCCGCGACCCCCTGACGGCCCGGCCGCCGGCTGGATTGCGCCCGGCTTTTGCCGTCCGCAGCTGGCGAGTTATTACTTGCGATTACTTGTCTATTCCGTGACCTTTACTAAATCTTTCATGGTCCGTAATAAACATATTCTATTCTGATGGGTTGATTATGCGGCTGGCTGCGCCACCTGACGCCATAATCAATGATGTCAACGGGACCGGGCCGCCCGCAGCGAGCGAACACAGGCCTACGGCCCAGCGGGGCTGGCGGTAGCGAGCGTTATTCAAACCGGCTAGCGAAGGCAGGCCTGGAGGACCTGCCCGAGCGGCCGGTACAGGCCAGGGCGACGCCAACCGTTCATGATCATTTAAATGACGCGACTTTTGCACAAGGCACAGCGCACAAGAACGGGTGAACGATGGGCCACGCGGGCTCGGTCCCGCCGGACCAGCCAGCCTCCGGCATCACCAGGACCATGCGGCGCATGGGGCCTGTTGCCGGGCTGCCCGCAGCCGGGCCAGAACCGCTGGCCGGGACCGCCGGGCCAACCACCGCCGGGCCAACCGCAGCCGGGCCGGAACCCCTGGCCGGGTCCCCCGGTACGCCCGGATCCGCCAGGACGCCCGGATCCGCGGCGCCGGGCCGGGAATCACTGGCCGGCCCGGCCGGAACCGGCGGGACCGGCCCGGCCACGCGGGAGCCAGCAGCCCGCCACCTGCTCCTGCTGGCCGGCTTACCTGGCCGCCGGGATAGCGGTCACCTGGCCCCGGGTCACCTACCTGTGGGGGCGGCTGCCCGCCACCCGGGACGCGGGCGGCTACGTGTGGGACCTGTGGTGGGTCGCCCGGCAGATCAGCCACGCCGCCAGCCCGTGGTCCACGACGTACCTGGCCGCACCCGTCGGCACCGACCCTCGGCTTCCACACCCTGATGCCGCTGCCCGGCGCGCTGATCACCCCGATCACGCTCGGCTTCGGCCCCAGCGCCTCGCTACAACCTGCTCTCGATCCTGTGCCCCGGCGTGCTGTGCTACCTGATGTACCGGGCCGCCCGGCTGTGGCTGCCGCACCCAGGTCGGCGCGATCGCCGCCGGGGCGTTCTTCGGCCTGTCGCCGATCCTGGCCTGGCGCAGCTGGTACGAGGTGAACCTCGCGCTCGGCGCGCTGTTCCTGCCGATGGGGCTGGAAGCGGCGGTGCGGCTGCGCCGCCGGCCAGGGCTCCGCCAGGCCGTGATCCTGGGCGTGGTGCTGGGTGCTGCGGTGCTCACCGATCAGGAATCAGCCGTCCTGGCCGCCATCCCGGTGCTGCTCGTCCTGGTGCCCTGGCTGTTCCGGCCGCCCGCCCCGCCGGGCCGGGCCGGGAATGGCTGGCCCGGGTCCGGGCGGCGGCGCTCGCCACACTGGTGGCCGCAGCGGCAGCCAGCCCGCAGCTCATCGTGATCGCGGCGCAGTCCCGGGCCAGCCGGGTCCCGGCGACGGCAGACGGCACCCTGGACGTGAACTACGTGAAGTCCGGCGCCGGGCTGGGGCAGTTGTTCGCGCCCTCGCCGCATCTGGCCGACTTCGGCCTGAGGAGCATCGGTCACTACTACTACCAGGGCCTCAGCAACATGGCCGTGGTCACGTTCGGCGCCTCGCTGACACTGCTGGCGCTGTTCGGCATCGCCGTGTCGTGGCGGCGCCGGGGCGCCCGCCTGCTGGCCCTGTTCTGGCTCGGCTGCGCGGTCCTGTCCCTCGGCTCGGCGGTGTGGATCGGCAGCCGCTCCTACGTCCCGGTGCCCGAGGTCGTGCACGGCGTCCGGCTGTCCGCGATCATGCCGTTCACCTGGTTCACCCGGATTCCCGGGCTGTCCACCTTCCGGGAAGCAGACCGGTTCACCGAACTGGGGCTGCTGCCGGCCGCGCTGTTCGCCGGGGCCGCGGTGGAGTGGCTGCGCACGCACGCCGCCGTGGTCCTGATCCCGGTGCTGGCCTGCACCGTCATGGAACTCGGCTGGTCCGGCAACCCGGGCATCGGCTCCATGCCCACCGCCTTGCCCGCGCTGGACGGGCCGATCGCCGCGCAGCATTCCTCGTCCATCGTGGTCGACGCGCCGTTCGGCATCCGCGGCGGCCTGCCGGTGATGGGGGACGGCTTTGCCCCGGAATCGATGGTGCTGGCCACCGCCGACGGCCATCCGCTCGCCGACGCGTTCATCTCGCGCATCCCGGCCAGCACGCGAAATGGGATCGCGTCCCGCCCCTTCTATGCCGCGCTGCTCAACGCCGAGGGCGGCCCGCACGCCACCACCAGCAACGAGTTCGCCCGGGCCGCAGTGAACGCCCGGCAGATGAACATCGGCTGGGTGCTGGTCTGGCGGCCGCAGCTGAAGACGGGCAAGGCCGAGCGGACCGAGCAAGCCATCCTCCGGGTGCTCCGGCGCACCGGATTCACCCCGGCCTACCGGGCTGACAATGTGCTGGTCTACCGCCCTGCGCGCCGGTAGCGCGCCCGGAGCCGGCGAGCCTGGCGTCCTCCGGGTACGTTCAAAGGATGGAGTTGCCCGATACGGCTCAGCGGCGCGGCGCGGCTGGGCTGAAGCGTGCCCTGTGGCGTGCCGATGGCCCGTAAGCTCACCGTCGTGAGTAGACAGGGTCGGCTGTCGGCGCCAGGCCAGCTGAGCAGCCCAGGGGAAGGCCTGGCCGGGGCCACCGCGACGGTGGACGCGGAGCCGCTGGAGAACCGCCTGCTGCCGGACGAGCCACTCGCCGCCCTCGCGGCCAGGTACGGGCTCAAGCAGACCGCGGTGCGGCCGCCGCTGCGCGGCTACGCCCGCGACCTCTGGCAGCGCCGCCACTTCATCGTCGGCTTCGCCACGGCGCGGAACATCGCGATGTACACCGAGGCCCGGCTGGGCCAGGTGTGGCAGGTGCTCACCCCGCTGCTCAACGCGGGCGTGTACTACCTGATCTTCGGCCTGCTGCTGGGCGACGAGCCGGGGCGTGCCGGACTACATCTCGTTCCTGGTCACCGGCATCTTCGTGTTCAACTTCACCCAGCGGGCGTTCATCACCTCCTCCCAGGTGATCCGGGACACGCTGCCGCTGATCCGGGCGCTGTACTTCCCGCGGGCCTGCCTGCCGCTCGGCTACGTGCTGATCGAGCTGCAGCAGCTGATCCTGTCCGTTCGCGGTGCTGTTCGTCATCGTGCTGGTGGCCGGCGAGCCGATCACCCCGTACTGGCTGCTGATCATCCCGGCCCTGCATCCTGCAGAGCGTGTTCAACGTAGGGTGCGGGTTCCTCCTGGCCCGCTGGGGCGCCAGCTTCGACGATGTCAGCCAGCTGCTCCCGTTCATCGTGCGGACCTGGATGTACGTCTCGGGCGTGCTGTTCAGCATCCAGACGCTGTCGCTGACCGTGGGCGGCAAGCTGCACAATCATCCGACGATCGCCTACCTGCTGCAGATCAATCCGGCCGCGGTCTACATCACCCTGAGTCCGGTATGCGCTGCTGGAGAAGTACCGCGAGGCCCTGCCCGGCGCCCAGCCGTACAACCGGCATCTCTGCTCGCTGTACCGGATCGCCTCGGGCAGGCACCCGTCGTACAGCGCCTACTGCCACCCCACCATGGCCAGCATTCCCACGCTGTGGGTCTATGCCGCGGGCTGGGCGGTCGCGGCGGCCGTCATCGGCTTCCTGTTCTTCTGGCGCGCGGAGGCGAGATATGGCCGTGGCTGAACAGCCGAGGACCGGGCACCCGGAGCCGAGGACCGGGCACCCGGAGCCGAGGACCGGGCACCCGGAGCCGGGGACCGGGAATTCCGGGCCGGAGCGCCCGATGGTGGTCGTGGACGACCTGCACGTGGTGTACCGCGTGTACGGCAGCAACGCGGACAAGGGCACCGCGGCGACCGCACTGCTCCGGTTGCTGCGGCGGCAGCGGCGGCCGTCCATCCGCGAGGTGCACGCCATCCGCGGCATGTCCTTCGTGGCCTACCGGGGCGACGCGGTCGGCGTGATCGGCCGCAACGGCTCGGGCAAGTCCACCCTGCTCCGCGCGATCGCCGGGCTGCTCCCGGCCGAGCAGGGCGCCGTGTACACCGACGGCCATGGTGCCCTGCTCGGGGTGAACGCGGCCCTGCTGGAGGACCTCACCGGGGAGCGGAACGTGGTGCTCGGCTGCCTGGCCATGGGCATGAGCCCGGCCGAGGTCAAGGAGGCCAAGCCGACCATCGTCGAGTTCTCCGGGGTCGGCGACTTCATCAACCTGCCGATGAAGGCGTACTCCACCGGCATGGGCTCCCGGCTGCGATTCGCCATCGCCTCGGCCAAGAGCCACGACATCCTGCTCGTGGACGAGGCGCTGGCCACCGGGGACGCCGAGTTCCAGCGCAAGAGCCATGCCCGGATCGACGAGCTGCGCCAAGACGCGGGCACCGTGTTCCTGGTGGCGCACAACCTGAACGAGATCGCGGAAACCTGCAACCGGATCGTCTGGCTGGAAAAGGGCCGGATCGTCAAGGCGGGCGAGGACGTGTTCGGCATCCTCGACGACTACCTGGTCGCCTCCGGCGGCGAGCCGCGGTTCGTGGCCGAGGCCGCGGCCGAGAGCAGCGGCCTCAGCTGATCGTCCAGATCTCCTCGATGCTGCCGGTGCAGTCCTGCTGCACCAGCGCGTCACCGCTGTCCGGGGCGCTGCTCGCGGCGGCCAGGCAGAGGCCGGAGTTGGCGTTGATCAGCTCGCCGTCGGGCCCGGTGATCCAGATCTCGTTGATGCCGCCGAAGCAGCTGTAAAGCTGGACCGCCGCGCCGATCCGCACCGAGCCGCCGCGGACGTCCAGGCACCTGCCGTGCAGCTGGAGAGTGCCATCCGCCTGCAGGGACCAGGCCTGCGCGGCGGCCGCGCCCGCGCACCGGCCCAGCACCAGCTGGGTGCCGTTGCTGGTGCTGTCACCGGGGTCGGTCAGGCACTGCCCGGCCGCCCCGGACGCCACCTCGCTGGCGGGCAGCTGCCAGGACTGCCCGGGCGTGCTGTCACACGGCGCGGCCTGCACCGGCGTGTCACCCGCGAGAGGATCGGTCAGGCATTCCCCGGACGCGGGGTTGTACAGCTCGCCCAGGGTGAGCGCTTGCCACTGCTGGCTGGCGCCGTGCGTGCACGGGGCCAGGGTCACCCGGGGGTCGCCCACGGAGCTGGCGACCTCGAGGCACTCCCCATGGGTGGTCAGCAACCCGGTCCCACCCGGATTCCAGTCCGGCGCGTAGGCCCAGTGCTGGGCGGCGCCGCTGCCGCACTTGGCCAGGGCCGCCCCGGTACCGCTCACCCGGGTGCCGCTCACCCCGCTGCCTCACCCCGCTCGCTCCGTACCCGTTCACCTCGGTGCCGTTCACCTCGGTGCCGTCCACGCCGGTGCCGTTCAGGTCCGCGCTCAGCGCGGCGAGGCACTCGCCGTCCGCGGCCAGCAGCAACGGCCCGGCTGCCGCGCTGACCACCGGGGCGCCGGAGGCGATCACGTTGATGTGCAGCGTCACCGAGTCACTGGCGCCGGTCGCGTCCGACGCGGTCACAGTGACCGTGGCGCTGCCCGGCACCCGGGGGCTCCCGGACAGCCGCCCGGACCTGCTCAGCGACAGCCCGGGCGGAAGGCCGGCGGCGGTGTAGCGGACGGTCCGCCACGCCGCCGAGTCGAGCGCCTGCAGCTGCAGCCGCGGTGAGCTCCCGGCCAGGTAGTCCTGGGTGCCCGGGTCGGTGATGGTGACGATGTCGCCGGACACCGGGGCGCTGAAGCCCGCCAGCCCGTCCGGCGAGCCGATACCGGTCGGGCCGTCGTACCCGGGCCCGGCGGCGCACAGGTAGCCGTGGCCCGGCCCGCAGCTGCCGTCCGACCCGCCGGTCACATCGAACAGGGCGGCCGGGTCGGCGTAGGGATAAAGAGGACGGGTACGTGCCCGGCCGTGGGGCGCCCAGGGCGGCGCTGTCGTGGCTGTTGGCGAGCGCGTAGGTGGCCGCGATGATCGCGGCGGCCAGGCTGGTGCCGCCCAGCTGCTGCCAGCCCTGGGGCAGGCCATGCTCGGGGACCGAGTCGTAGACCGCGGCCCCGGTGTCCGGGTTGGCGTCGGCCGCCACGTCGTTTTCGGTCCGGTTCGGGCAGCCGGAATCCTGCTGCCAGGACGGCTTGGCTTCCAGCACGGAACAGCCCGAGGAACCGGCCCCGGCGTCCGAGGCCAGGCTCCAGGCCGTCTCGGCCGCGCGGCTGTAGCCGCTGCTGCCGCTGCCCGCCGTGCTCAGGGTGGTGCCGCCGACCGCCGTGACGTACTGGGACGCAGCGGGCCACTGGGTGCCGTAGCCGAAGTTCCCGGCCGCGGCGGTGATGGCCACCCCCGGCTGATCGAAGTCGTGGTCGAACTGGTTCTCGCCGACGAACTCGCTGCCGCTGCCCCAGCCGTTGGTCACGTACCGGGCCCGGGCCGCCGCGGTGGCCTCCGCCTGGCTCAGGTTGCTGACTCCCGGGTTCCTGGCCTCGACCAGCAGGATCCGGCAGTTCGGGCAGATCGCCGAGACCACGTCCAGATCCAGGGTTTCCTCCTCGGCCCAGGCCACCGCCCGGCGCGGCAGCGGGCCCGCGGCGCCGTACTGGTTCACGATCGTCAGGCAGCCTGAGACGGTGGTGCACGCTGGCAGCCCGTAGTGGCTCCGGTAGACCGCCAGGTCACTCGCGGCGTGCGCATCGTCATAAGCATCAACGATCGCCACCGTCTCACCGCCGCCCAGCGATCTCGCGGCGGAAGCGAGGCCATAAGCACCGGTCAGCTGGGCGGGCTGGAGCGCGCCCGCGGGCGGTGCGGTCGCGGCCGGTGTCCCCGCAACAGCGATCCGGGCCAGCGCGTCGCACTGCATCCGGCCGGGCCGGGTCGGGGTGCGGCAGACCTGCCGGAGGCCGGTCGGCAGCTGGAGCTGGGCCGGCGGCGCCACGTACCGGGCGGACGCGCCGTGCGGCACGTCCGTCGCGGCGGGGGTCGCTGCGGCGCGGGCTCGCCGCTTGCGCCGGGCCCGCGGCCAGGCCCAGCGCTGGCAGGCCCAGGGCCAGCAAGCCCAGGGTCAGCAAGCACCGCGCCACGATGAGTGCTCCCACTCGGCGCAGGGGCACCGCCACGCGCATCAATCCTCTCCGAGCCCGGCCCCCCGGGTTGCGGCCGGGAGGCGTGCGCGGCCAGGACCTTCCTGGCGCACGGCGCTCCGGCGACAGCACATGATCAATCCATATCTACTGATGAACTTCGCGGCCATTTCGTTGCGCCCGCGTTGGGAAAATTTTGGCATAGCAGAACGCCGGCTGCGGACGGCCACCGGCAACAGCCCATCGTTGCGGCTAGATTTTGCCTGGCCAGCCCGGGCGGATCAGGCGAAACAGGGCTGGCGTGAGCGGGCTCAGTGGTCCGCGAGCCGCAGCTGGAACCGCATGCAGGTGCCGCAGCCCGGGCGGGACGAGGCGGCCACCTCGCCACCCTGGGCCCGGGCCAGCTGCCGCACGATGTACAGGCCGAGGCCGATCCCGCCGAACCGGCGCCGGTCGCCGGTCTCGCCCTGGACGAACCGCTCGAAGATCCGCTCGTGGTCGCCGGGTGCGATGCCGATGCCCTCGTCCTCGACGGTGACCTCGATCCACTCGCCGGCCTGCTGGGCGCGCACGCAGACCGTGCCGCCGCCCGGCGAGTACTTGAACGCGTTCTCCAGCAGCTGCCCGACGATGATGTCGGTGGCCATCGGGTCGCCGTACGCCGGCGGCAGCACGTCCGGGATGTCCGTGGTCAGCGTGTGCGCCTCGGACAGCGGGCGGAACGCCACGGCCGTGCCGCGCAGCAGCGCGGCCAGGTCGAACGGGCCGTTGGTCACGGTCAGCTGGTCCGCGCCGGCCCGGGAGCCGAGCAGCAGCTGCTCCACCAGCCGGCCGAGCGACCCGGCCCGGTCCGCGATGGTCTGCACCGCGGCCCGCCGCTCCGCGTCGGCCAGCTTGTCCCAGCGGCTGGCGAGCGTGCTGGCGAAGCCCTGCACCACGGTGATCGGGGTGCGCAGCTCGTGGCTGGTGGTGGCCAGGAACAGGTCCTTGGCCTCCTCCAGTTCCTTGGCCGCGGTGACGTCGCGGAAGTCGATGACCCGCTCGGTCACGGCGTCCGGTCGATGTCCATGCCGTTCAGCTCGTTGCACAGCACATCCAGCCAGCGGCCGCTGGGCAGCCGGTGGGTGAGCTTGCCGCCGTCCGGCCCGGGCACCGGGAACGGCGGCGGCCGGCCGGTGACCTCCGCGGCGGACAGCCCGGTCAGCTCGTGCGCGGCCGGGTTCCACTGCCGGATCAGCCCGTCGGCGTCGAGCACGGCGATGCCGTCCGCGCTCGCGTCGATCACCGCCCGCTCGTGCGCTCGTTGCCGGACCAGTTCCTCGAACGCCATGGCGTTGCTCAGCGCCACGCTGGCGTGACCGGCCATCAGCTCCAGCAGCTCCAGCTCGACGTGGCCCACTTCGCGCCCGCTGTACAGGGCGTACAAGCCGCCGTAGGGACGTCCGGCCACGTGCGAGAGGCTGAGCGCGATGGTGTGCAGGCCGGGCAGCGCGGACCAGATGAGGTCGTCGAACTCGCCGGATTCCCCGGTCGTCATCATCACCGTCTGGCCGGACCGCATCAGCCGGCCGACCAGACTGGACTCCAGGTCCGCGGTGGTGCCGCGGAGGTGGCCGGGCAGCCCGTCCATGCTCACCAGGCGCAGCTTGCGGTCCTCGATGAGGACGAAGCCGCCCGCGTCGGCGCTGGTCAGCTCGCGCAGGCTGGCCGCGATCCGGTCCAGCACGGCTTCCAGGTCGCGCTGGGCGTTCATGTCGGCCACCACGTCGGCCAGCTTGCGCACCACCCGGGCGCGCTGCGCCACGTGATACCGGGCGGCGTCGTCCTCGCCGGTCTGGTGGCATACGTTCACCCAGCCGAGCACACCACCGTCAGGGCTGGTCAGCGCGCTGATGTCGATCCGCAGGTCGATCAGGGAGCCGTCCCGGCGGGCCCGGCGGGTCGCGAACGAGATCTGGCCACCGGTGCGCACCCGCTCCAGCACCGCGTTGTGCTCCGCCTGGAGCTCGTCCGGGATGATCGGCGGCTCCACGCCAACCACCTCGGCCGCGGGCCAGCCGAACATCCGCTCGGCCGCGGGATTCCACAACAGCACGGTGCGGTCCATGCTGAACGCCACGATGGCGTCAGCGGCGCTCTCGATTACCGCCCGCGCTGTCGCATCTACCTGGGTTTGCCCAGCCGCCTGTTCCAGGACCACCGCTTCATGGTGCCACGGACGTGGTCAGCGCACCCGCCAGTTCATGCCGGGATCCCCAGTCACGCAGGTCACGGCGGCCAGGGCCGTGCCGCTCGCCGTGGCGTCCCCGGGGTCCGCCAGGCACTGCCCCGACGCTGCGTTCACCAGCGTGACGCCGCCGCCCGCGGGCACCAGCCGCCACTGCTGCGCCCCATCAGCAGCCACGGCGCACGGGGACAGCAGCGCGCCGGTGGTACCGGAGGGGACCGCGGTCAGGCAGCTGCCGTTCAGCTGCACCGTGCCATCGGACTGCACCACCCAGTCCTGCGGCGCGCCGCGGCCGCACGCCCGCAGGTCCACCGTGATCCCGCCGGGTCCCTGCTGGCCGCTGCCATCCAGGCACATGCCGGGGATCTGGGCTAGTACCGGGCTGGCGGCAGCAGCCACTCCTGGCCTGGCTGCCCCGTGCACGACTGGGCGGACACCGGCGTCCCCGCCGCGGTCTTGTTGGCCGGGTCGGTCAGGCACAGTCCCGATCCTGGGCTGACCAGCTGGCCGTCGGTCTGTACCAGCCACTGCTGGAGCCTGCTGCCCAGGCATCCCTGCAGGCTCACCTGCGCGCTGTTCGTTGCGGACTCCTGCAGGCACTTGCCGTGGATCCGGATCGTGTCGTTCTGCGCCAGCGCCCAGCTCTGCGCGGGCCGGTCCTGGCACGGTGCGATGTCCACCACCGTGCCGTCGGCTGACCGGTTACCCCGATCGGTCAGGCACCGGCCGGCCACCTCCACCGTGATGTGCCCGCCCGTCCCGCCCGGGCCCCCATCCGCCGCCCCCGTGACCTGCCAGCTGAAGGAGGCTGCGCCCGCGCCGTCCAGGCTGCTGTTGGTCACGCTCACCGCAGAGGTCCCGGGAGGGCCAGCCCAGCCGGTGATGTGGCCGGTCGCGCTGATCGACAGCCCGGCCGGGAGCCCGGTCCCGGTGAACTCCGGAACCGGGCCGCTAGCCGTGTGCGCCTGGTCGATCTGGAGGTCCACGGCCGAACCTGCCTCAGTGACCTGGGCTCCGGGGTCAAGCAGGTTGAGCTGGTCGAGATCGGTGTCACCGGGGGCCTGGATACCTGGCGCGGTGCCGGTGCTCGAGTACTGCCAGAAGGACCAGTTGGCCCAGCCAGCGGGCAGTATCGGGGTGCCGGAGCTGGACCAGTCCGGTACCCACAGCGGCTCCGCGCCGAATCTGGTACTGCTGTTGGTGCACTCGGCCCACCAGGCCGGAGGGCCGTAGATGATCGGCAGGTGGCCCGTCCTGGCCTGCACCTGCGCGATGAAGGCGGCGATCCAGGACACCATGGCGGCCTGGCTGAGCCCATAGCACTGGTTGGTGTGATCGCTGCTGATGTACGGGTCGTACTCGATGTCCAGCATGATCGGCACGTGGGCGGCGGCGGAATTGCTACTCAAGTAGCTGACCAGGTAGTTGGCTTGCGTCACCGCGCTGCTGCTCGCCCCGTTGCCGTTCGGGATGGCGAACGCGTAGGCGGCCACCCTGATCCCGGCGGCCTGCGCGGCCTTGAGGTCGGTCAGGGCGTAGGGGTTCTGGTAGTAGGCACCCTCGGTGGCCTTGACCGCCGCGAAGCCGATGCCACCGGCCGCCGCCCTCGACCAGTTGATGGCCACTCCGTTCGGGTGCTGATAGGACGCCACATCCACGCCCTGTACCGCCCCTTTGATAGTGCTCAGCCTCGCCGCGTTGACCGTCAGCGGTGCGCCGATTCCCAGGCCGGGTCTGCTGGCCGGGGGGATCGCACCGGCGTGGCCAGCGGGGAGGCCTGCCAGTTGGCGGAGCAGTTGCGGAGAGTGGGTCGCCCCGACGTTGTACCGGTTCGCCGCGGTCAACCCGGCGCCCGCGAGTGTGGCCCTGGCCGGGCGGCCGGAGGCGGATTTGGCTGGGGTTGACCTGGCCGGCCCGGTGGCGCCTGAGCCCGCCGCCACGGCCAGCACGGCCAGGCTGGCAGCAGCACACAACGCGGGCATCCACCAGCGGCGAGACGGCGCAGGCATAACGGCCCCCTGCGCGGGGGGCCGTTATGCCTGCGCGTGCTCGCCCGCCCATGGCGATACCCCGTGGTGTGCTGCTGCCAGCCTGGCCGCCATGGCGGCGGGCTCAGGCGCAGCCCAAAGGCCGGCCAGGTCAACCCCAGCCAAATCCGCCTCCGCTACCCCCGCCAGGCTCCTCGCGGGCGCCGGGTCACCGCGGCGAACCGGTACAACGTCGGGGCCTCCCGCTCTCCGCAAGCTGTTCCGCCAACTGGCAGGCCTCCCGCTGCCGGCCGCGCCGGTGCGATCCCCGCAGCCCCGCTGTGGGAATCGCAACCACCGCTGAGCGTCAACGCGGCGAGGCTGAGCACTATCAAAGGGGCGGTACGGGCGTGGATGTGAGCATCCTGCTATCACACCCCGAACGGAGTGGCCATGAACTGGTCGAGGGCGGCGGCCGGTGGCATCGGCTTCGCGCGGTGGGCATGGCCACCGAGGAGTCTACTACCAGAACCCCTACGCCCTGACCGACCTCAAGGCCGCGCAGGCCGCCGGGATCAGGGTGGCCGCCTACGCCGGGGTTCCGCCCCAAACGGAAAAAAACGGGGCGAGCAGCAGCGCCGTGACGCAAGCCAACTACCTGGTCAGCTACTTGAGTAGCAATTCCGCCGCCGCCCCCACGTGCCGTCCTGGACATCGAGTACGACCCGTACATCAGCAGCGATCACAGCCGACCAGCCAGGCCGCCATGGTGTCCTGGATCGCCGCCTTCGTCGCGCAGGTGCAGGCCAGGACGGGCCACCTGCCAATCATCTACGGCCCTCCCAGGGCCTGGTGGGCCGAGTGCACCAACAGCAGTACCAGATTCGGCGCGGAGCCGCTGTGGGTACCGGACTGGTCGGCTCCGCACAATATGCCCGCTGGCTGGGCCAACTGGTCCTCTGGCAGTACTCGACACCGGCACCGCGCCAGGTATCCAGGCCCCCGGTGACACCGATCTCGACCAGCTCAACCTGACCCCCGGAGCCCAGGTCACTGAGGCAGGTTCGCCAAATGGTTTTAGGAAATCGGCCCAGGCGCGCGCCGCGGCCCGGTTCCGGAGTTCACCCGGGACCGGGCTCCCGGCCGGGCTCGAACAGCGACCGGCCACATCACCGCTGGCTGGCCCTTCCCGGAGCCTGTCGGTGAGCGTGACCGACGGCGGCCTGGACGGCGCGGCGCGGGCGCACCCTCCTTCACTGGCAGGAGGCCACGGGGGCGGCGGATGGGGGCCCGGGCGGGACGGGCGGCGGCGTCGCGGTCGTGGCCGGCCGGTGCCTGACCGATGGGGCTCCGGTCAGCCGAACGGCACGGTGGTGGACATCGCACCGTGCAGGACCCAGCACGCAGGAGAAGCTGGGCGCTGGCGCAGAACAACACGATCCGGAATCCACGGCAAGTGCCTGCAGGAGTCCGCAACGAGGTGAGCCCAGGGATGCCTGGGCAGCAGCTCCAGCAGTGGCTGGTACAGACCGAACAGGCGCTTGGTGAGCCCAGGGATCGGGACTGTGCCTGACCGACCCGGCCAACAGAGCCGCGGCGGCTGCCGGTGTCCGCCCAGTCGTGCACGGGGCAGCCAGGCCCAGGAGGTGGCTGCCCAGGGCCAGCCATCCCGGCATGTGCCTGGATGGCGGCGCAGCAGAGGGACCGGCAGACGGTGCAAACTCTGTCCACAGCAACCAGCCGCGCCGGCGCCGCAGGACTGGGTGGTGCAGTCCGATGGCACGGTGCAGCTGGAAGACGGCAGCTGCCTGACCGTGTCCCCTCCGGTACCACCGGCGCGCTGCTGCTGCCATGGCTGCTGATGGGGCGCAGCAGTGGCGGCTGGTGCCGCGGGCGGCGGCGTCACGCTGGTGAACGCAGCGTCGGGGCCGTGCCTGGCGGACCCCGGGGACGCCACGGCGAGCGGCGGCACGGCCCTGGCCGCCGTGACCTGCGTGACTGGGGATCCCAGCATGAACTGACCGGCTGCGCTGAGCCGTCGTGACCGCCGTGGAAGCGGTGATGTGAACAGGCGGCTGGCGAGGCCTACCCAGGTCATGCGACAGCACGGCAATCAAAAGCACGCTGACGCCATCGTAGGTCGCAACTTGGACACCGCGTGCTGTTGTGGAATCCCGCGGCCGAGCGGATGTTCGCTAGCCCGCGGCCGAGGTGGTTGGCGTGGAGCCGCCGATCATCCCGGACCGTTCCAGGCGAAACACAACGCGGTGCTGGAGCGGGTGCGCGCCGTCGCCCAGGAGGATCTGTCGTTCGCGACCCGCCCCCGGGCCCGCCGGGACCGCTCCCTGATCGACCTGCGGGACTTCGACATCGGCGCTGACCCACCTGGGCGTGACGCGTGGTGCTCGGCTGGGTGAACGTACCATCCGGACCGGCGAGGACGAAACGCCACCCGTATCAGCGTGGCGCAGCGCGCCCGGGTGGTGCGCAAGCTGGCCAACGTGGTGGCCGACATGAACGCCCAGCGCGACCTGGAAGGCCGCTGGAGCAGATCGCGCCCAGCCTGCGCGAGCTGACCAGCGCCCCGAGCGCGGCAACCCCGAGTACCTGGTGGAGGAGGCCCGCAAGCTGCGCCTGGTGAGCATGGACGGGCTGCCCCGCCACCTCCGCGGCACCACCGCGACCTGGAGTCGTCCTCATCGCCAGGCTCGTGGTCACCGACGTGATGATGACGACCGGGGAATCCGGCGAGTTCGACGACCTGCCTGGTCCGGCAAGCCCACCTGCGCGCTCGGCCCCTCTCGCAGCCGGATTTGGCCGGACGTCCCTACGGCCGCTTGTACGCCCTGCTGCAGCGGGCGCGCGAAGTGGGCCACGTCGAGCTGGAGCTGCTCGAAGTCATGGCCAGCGTGGCGCTGAGCAACGCCATGGCGTTCGAGGAACTGGTCCGGCAACGAGCACAAGCAGGCGGTGATCGAACACGACACAAGCGCGGCATCGCGCTCGACGCCGACGGGCTGATCCGGCAGTGGAACCCGGCCGCGCACGA
>CAWDRD010000080.1:0-8960 GCA_963804455.1 uncultured Actinomycetes bacterium | reverse complement strand
GGCGGTCCCGGAAGCGCCACCCCGGCCTTCCCCGGAGGTGCAGCCGTGAACGTGCAGAGACCCCACGCTGCTCTCCGCGTCCGTCCTCACGGTGATCATCCACCCCGTGAACCCCCGGAAGCGGGGACGGGGGAGAATTCTGGCCCGTCTCAGGAAAGGTGGTGAAGGGGGGAGAGAAATATCGCGCAGACGAGAACTTCTGGGGGCTTCGCCCCCAAGACCCCCAGGATTTATCGCTTTCCTGCCAGGATGGCGGGGAACAGCGGGAGCGAGATCCCTCGCCCCCTCCATCCCGGCCCCGAGGTCGGCGCTCAGGTCGCATCCCCGCGTAGCCCTATCCTCCGCCCCGGCCACCGGAAAGTTTAGCTTAACTTCGAGAGAGGAGACCGAATGAATCTGATCGAACTCAATCGCGCTTTACGACAGTTACGCCTGGGCGGCATGGCGGCGGTGCTGGAGACCCGTCTGCGTCAGGCCGAGGCCGAATCCGTGGCCCCCTTGGATCTGATCTCCTGCCTGGTGACCGATGAACTCACCCGCCGCGCCGACCAGGCCGGCAGCGCGCCGGCGGAAGTAGGGCCGAGTTCCGCGACCCGCTCAAGACCCTCGACAACTTCGACAGAAGGGCGGCAGTTGCTGCCCTTCCGTTTTTGAGCGGCTAGGAGTCAGCGAGTCTTTGAGTGCAAACACCCACCGGCGTCCGCCCGTGCGATCGAATGTTCGATCCAGCAAGCGGCATATGAAAAGTGAGGATCCAATGAAGAACATCTACGTGGGGAATTTAACTTTCGACGCGACTGTGTCTTCGACCTTTTTCCACTCGCGAAATTTCGCGACCACTTCCGACAGGTCGCTGTGCGCCTTGGCCACCTTGCCGTACTGCTCGGCGTCGCCGATCACCGCCGGATCGGCCATTTGTCTTGTCAGATCGTCAAAGCGGTTTTCGAGTTGTTGGAGTTTTGCAACGAATTGCATTGGAGGGTGTTAAGCGATAATCAGTTCGCCACCCGTGCGAGGCTTCCAAGGCCATGGCGCCATCCAGCGCGCGAATGGCCACCTCGGCCTGATCGCCCTCAAAGAATCGTGCGCGGCAGGAAAATTCTTTAACTTTATTGCAGCAGCACCTGCCGTCGCATGCGAAGGTATACGTCACTTTGGAGTTCCAAGGGATTCGCGCTGTCCACGTTCCTGCTGCTCAATTCTCCCTACTGCTCCATCTGGCGATGGTCCCGTTGCATGGCCCAAGCCAACATGTCGCATTAACTGAAGCCTCGCAGGCACCGTTGTACGCGGCGGCCCAATCACGCAGAGCGGCGTATCGCTCGCTTGCGCCGACCTTATCCCCGAGAGCAAGAAGTTTGTCCGTGTATTCAATCACCATCGGAAAATTCTTCACCTCGCTGTAGCTCCTGGAATAAAGCGGGTAAATGTAAACCAACATCGCAGGTGGGTTCGTGTTGAGAAACAAAATCATCGAGTAGTGCTAGTCCTCCTGTTGGGGTCACTTTCATGAATCAATTCGTTGTAAGGACCGCCGTCAGTGACGCTGTATTTCACTTCACCCTTACACGGCGGTATAAGTGGACTCTTTGTTTGTGCCCGCGCAGAGGAAGAACAAATGGCGTAAGCTAAAATCACCAGTAAAGGAAAGAATCTGCTTCATGGCGAATTCGCCCGCCAGCGGCTGGACGAATCCGGTGAGCTCAGGGCAGAAGAAGTTGAACAGCGGTTTGGCCATCAGCTCGGTGACCCGGCCACCGCCATCCACCACCGATTGGCTGCCTTCGGAAAAAGGCCGCCGGTAGGCGGCCTTACTGAACTGAACCTCTGGCACGGCCAGGATCGGGCCCAGTGTGCCGTAGACGAAATGTTCCTCGAAATTACTGGTGTCAGCGTCGGCGAACATGACGATGTCGCCGCGCGCCACGGACAGGCTGCGCCACATCGCATCGCCCTTGCCGCGGGCCGGCCCGAAGCTCGGCAGCAGCTCGTTCTCGGAGTAGACCTCGGCGCCGTGGGCCCGGGCGATGTCAGCCGTGCCGTCAGCGGAGTCGGCATCGACCACGATGACCTGGTCGACCAGGGCGGTCCGCTGATTCAGCCGGGCGACCGTGTCCAGGATCGGGCCGATGGTGGCGGCCACGTTACGGGCGGGGAAGATCAGGGTGGTGGTCAGTTCGCGGGGCCCGCGCAGGCTGGCGAACTCCTGGTGGCTAAAGGATCGTTGCTCGAACCATTCCCGGACGCTTATCCTCATTGTCTGGCGCCTTTCCGTCAGGCTCAACCATCAGTCAGCCCAGGGCGCGAATGCGGCCTTCTTCACCCCGTTCGCTCCTGCACCGTCAGCCGCATGCGGAGAGCAAACATTAACCGCTGGATGTTGATGGCCGGTAAACTTATGTTGCGGGCGGGTAAACGCACCGCGCGAAACGGTCAGGTCACTCGGTGCAGCCCGGCGGGCTGCCGCCGGCCACCGGAGCCGAGGCACCCGGGCTGGGCAGATGCCCGGGAGCGGTTCCGTTGCTGCCGTTGATGTGCGACGGGGAAGCCGGGACACCCGGCACCTCAGCTGGCCGCGGCCCGTCATCGTAGTAGAACTGGCGGCCGCGCAGCAGCGAGACCAGCGCGCCGACCAGGGACATGCAGGCCGCCGCGGTGAACACGATGACCAGGCCGTGGTGGAACGGGCCGCCGATCAGGGTGGGGAAGAAGTGCCGCCCGGTCAGCGCCGTCACGTTGTGGGCCGGGCAGCCTGCTGAGCACCCCCGACGACTTGAGCAGGTGCTGCACCGGGTTGTAGCCGAGCAGGGCGGCGAACACCGTGCTCACCGGGGGCAGGTGGCTGACCTGGGTGGCGACGGACAGCGGCACGCCCTGGGCGGTCAGCCCGCGGACCAGCGCGGGCGGCAGGGTGCTGGCCAGCCCGGCGATCATGAGTGAGAAGAAGATGCCGATGGACAGCGACATGCCGGCGTTCTGGAATGTGGACCGCATGCCGGACGCGCTGCCCCGGTGCCGGGCCGGCACGCTGCTCATGATGGCGGAGGTGTTGGGTGAGGCGAACAGGCCGGAGCCCACCCCGTTGAAGAAGATGATCGTCGCGAACAGCCAGTACGGGAAGTCCAGCGGCAGCGCGATCAGGCCGATGAACGCGCAGGTGGCCACCAGCAGGCCCGCGGTGGCGAACGGGCGCGGGCCGTACTTGTCCGACAGGGTCCCGGAGATCGGCCCGGCGATCAGGAATCCGGCGGTCAGCGGGAGCATGTAGATGCCCGCCCACAGCGGTGTGTCCACGAAGTTGTAGCCGTGCAGCGGCAGCCAGATACCGGCCAGCCAGAGCACCAGCATGAACTGCAGCCCGCCGCGGGCGATCGAGCCGAGCAGGCTGGCCGCGTTGCCCGCCGCGAAGGCCCGGATCCGGAACAGCCGGAGCTGGAACATGGGCTCGACGATGTGCGTCTCGACTAGGCAGAACACAACCAGCAGCGCCACGCCCCCGGCCAGGCCGGCGAGCACCCACGGGTTCGTCCAGCCCGGTCGGATGCCCGCCGTAGGGCTGGATGCCGTAGGTGATCGCGACCAGCAGCGCGGTGGCGCCCAGGCCGAACGTGACGTTGCCCCACCAGTCGATCCTGGCGCGCCGGGTGGTGGCGATCTCGCGCAGGCTCTTGTAGGACCAGATGGTGCCCACGATCCCGATCGGGACGTTCACCCAGAACACCAGCCGCCAGTCCACCGCGGCCAGCAGCCCGCCGAGCAGCAGCCCGACGAACTGCCCGGAGATCCCGGCGATCTGGTTCACGCCGAGTGCCATGCCGCGCTTGCCGGCCGGGAACGCGTCGGTCAGGATCGCGGCCGCGTTGGCCATCAGCATGGCCCCGCCGAGCGCCTGCACCAGCCGCCAGCCGATCAGCCACATCGCGCCGCTGCTGCCGGTGAGCGGGTCCAGCGAGAGCGCGATTGAGGCCAGGGTGAAGACCACGAAGCCCAGGTTGTAGATGCGCACCCGGCCGTACATGTCGCCCAGCCGGCCCAAGGTGACCACGGCCACCGCGGTGACCAGCAGGTAGCCGATGATCATCCACAGCAGGTAGCTGACGTTGCCGGGAGCGAGCGGGTCCAGCTTGATGCCGCGGAAGATGGCGGGCATCGCGATGATCACGATCGACGCGTCGATGGTCGCCATCGTCATGCTGAGCGTGGTGTTGGACAGCGCTATCCACTTGTACCGGCCGTCCGGCCCGCCCGGGCTTCCCGGGCCGCTGCCCGTGTGCGGCCGGCGTGTCCGGTAGTGGCCATTGGCTGGTGACATGGCGCCCTCGGCGCGGCTGTGATCAGCGAATCTCCGCACGTTGATTCATCCTACAGCGGATCAGTTGCTTAACGGCAACTAGTTATCGCCGGGTTCTGGGCCGCCGGTGGCGGGTCAGCGGGCGGCGAGATACAGGTGGTACGTCCACCACCAGCGGCGCGGCCCGGCCAGCCGGCGCCCGGCCACCTCGCGGAGCGCGGTGAGGCCCAGGTCGTCCTCGCTGGCCCCGCTGGCCAGGAGCGCGGGGATGCTGGCCAGCACGCTGCGGGCCAGGCTGACCAGCCGCTGCGCGTCGCCCGTGTCCTGGCCGTGCACGGCCATCTCCCGCACGTGCCGGAACAGGCCGCTGCTGCGCAGCCGCGCCGCGTGGGCCGCCTTGCCGCCGTGCGCGGCCGGGATACCGTGTGCCCGTTCCAGGGCGGATACCCGCTCCTCGACCGCGCTGAACGCGGCGTCAGTCTCCCAGTCGATGCCCGGCGGCGGCGGGCGGCGCCGGGCGCACCGCGTCATACTCCGCGGCCACCCCGCAGAAGCGCGCCGCCGGATGCCCGGGCTCCAGGCCGCCGGGTTCCGGGTCATCGGGCGCTGGGCCGCCGGGCCCGGCCTGGTCAGGCATGGCCGCGGGCCAGTGCGATGAGCCGGTCCAGGACCGTACCGTTGCTGACCCGCAGCCCGTCATGGGCGTACTCGTTGGTCACCCAGGGCCGCAGGCCGCCGATCACCTCCGCGGTCGCCAGGGAGAGCTGCCGCGGTACGTACATGTCGTCGTAGTAGACGGCGGCCGCGGCCGGGACCTCGTTGCCGGCCAGCCGGCCCGGGTCGTACAAGGCGGGCCAGGGCTCCCGCCGGGCCAGCTCGTCCGCGGCGGCCCGCAGCGGCCGCAGCACCGGGTCGGTGTCCAGCATCCACGGGTAGATCATCTCGCCGGTGAACAGCAGCGGCGCGGCGCCATCCACGGCCGCGGCCGGGTCGAACCCGGGGAACTCGGCCCGGACCCGCTCGGCCGACCAGCGAGTCGCGGCACCCTGGGCGTAGCAGGCCTCGTGCAGCATCGCGTACAGCGGTGCCTCAGCGAACGTCAGGTGGCTGGCCACCCGGTACCGGAAGCTGTCCGTGAGCTCACCGCTGGCGAACGGGTCCTCCAGCAGGTAGTGCAGGGTGTCGCTGCCGGTACTGGTGCCGAGCAGGCGGCCGAGGGCCTGGAACCCCGCCACGGTCAGCGGGGCGCCGCCAGGGAGCTGGACGTCATGGCCGTACAGGTAGCGGGCGATCGCCTGGGCCTGCCCGATGTCCTGCGGATAACGCGCGTAGTGCGCGCGGGCCTGCCTGGCCACTGCCGGGTAGGTCAGCCGGTAGACCTCGTCCGCGTGCGCCTGCAGGCCCGGCAGCCCACCGGTGATGAACACCTCGCGGAGCCCGCCGGGCGCGACCGACAAGTAGCTCACCACGCAGAACCCGCCGAAGCTCTGGCCGAGCACGCTCCACGGGCGGCCGCCCGTGAGCTGGCCCCGGATGAGTTCGGCGTCCCGGACGATCGAGTCGGCCCGGAAGTGCGCGAGGTAGTCCGCCTGCTGCTGCGGGGTGCCCCGCGCGGCCAGGGTGTGCCTGCTGGCCGGGGTGGACCGCCCGGTGCCGCGCTGATCCAGCAGCAGCACCCGGAACTCCTGCAGCGCCC
The DNA here is from genome assembly GCA_963804455.1 of uncultured Actinomycetes bacterium. Taxonomy (GTDB): domain Bacteria; phylum Actinomycetota; class Actinomycetes; order Streptosporangiales; family Streptosporangiaceae; genus RYN-230. Next base: position 2,973 of record CAWDRD010000080.1, on the reverse strand, counting down.
GGTCCAGCCAGGATTCCCGGCCGGATGGCCGGGGGCTGCCGAACCCGGGGCCGCCCTGCAGGAAGAGCAGCCACGGCAGGCTATCGGTGGCCTGGCCCGGCGCGGTCAGCTCCCGGGCGAACACCTCGATCTGCTCGCCGCGCGGGTCGCCGTGATCGAGCGGGACGCTGAACGTGTGCTCGGTGAGCACCGTACCTGCCTGCCGGTAGACGGACATGATGGGTAACGTACGCCAGCCCGGTGACGCTCCTGGGCCGGCTTCCCGGCCGGTTTCTGCCTGCCCCCGGAAGGGCAGGGTGACCGGACTCGGCCAGAAGGTGGACCTAGTCCTGGGCCGGCCCGGGCCTGGGCCGGCCGCAGCGGGCTAGCGGGGCAGCTCGGGCCGGTCGATGATGCGCAGCCAGGTGCCGTCGGGCTGGCGCCGGGCCACCTGGACCCGGCCGCCGGTGCCGTCGGCCGGCCGGGTCGAGGTGAGCGCGAGCTCACCGAACCGGAGCGTCGGCAGTGGCTCCTCCACCTGGAACGGCGGCGCGGCAGCCACCAGTTTCTCGCAGACGGCCCGGATCGCAGCCCGGCCGACCGTCACCTGCCCCGGCGGATAGCCCAGCACCGCGTCCGGCTCATACAGCTCAGCCATGCCCGCGGCGTCGCCTTTCCTGGCCCGCTGCACGAACAACCGGGCCAGGTCCTCGGGTTCGGTGGCCTGTTCGGGTGCGGCCCGTTCGGGTGCGGTCATGATGGGGACCTCCTGCTGGCTCAGGCCGGCCGGGCTGCTCCCGGCGGCTCGCCTGTCCCAGTTCAGCCGCGAAGCGCCCAGAAGTCAAAGATCTATTATCTCTGTAATCTATAATCAGTGGTTATGGAACTGCATCAGCTCGAGTACCTGGTCGCGGTCGCGGAGGAGGCGAGCTTCACCCGGGCGGCGGAGCGGGTGCGCGTGGCCCAGCCGGGAGTGAGTGCCCAGGTCCGCCGCCTGGAGCGGGAGCTGGGCCAGGAGCTTTTCGACCGGTCCGGCCGGGCGGTGCGGCTGACTGAGGTGGGTGCGGCCGTGCTGCCGCATGCGCGGGCTGCGCTGCGCGCGGTGGACGAGGTGCGGCTGGCGGTGCAGGAGCTGGCCGGGCTGGTGCGGGGCCGGGTCGCGGTGGGCATGCTGACCGCCTGCGCGGTGCCGGCGCTGTTCGATCTGCTGGCGGAGTTTCACCGGCTGTATCCGGGGGTGGAGATCTCCTTGTCGGAGGACAGTTCGGACCGGATGGTCAGCGGGCTGCGGGACGGGAGCCTGGACCTGGCCCTGATCGGCGCGGCTGGCCCGCCGGCCGAGGGGCTGACGACCTGGACGCTGCTGGCCGATCAGATCGTCGCCGCGGTCGGCCGCGATGATCCGCTGGCGGCCCAGCCGACGGTGACCCTGGCCGCTTTGCAGGGCCGGCCGCTGATCAGTCTGCCACCCGGTACCGGAGTGCGGGCCTGCCTCGACGACGCGTGCGCTACGGCCGGGCTGCGGCTGCGGATCGCCCTGGAAGCCAGCGATCCGAAGGTACTCGCGGTGCTGGCGGCCCGAGGGCTGGGCGTGGCGATCTTGCCCGCGTCGCTGGCTCAGGCTTACCGGGCCGAGTTGCACGCCGCGGAGATCACCGGGCCGGCCCTGCACTCGCGGATCGAGCTGGCCTGGCGGCCGGAGGGCCCGGCCAGCCCAGCGGCCCGGGCGCTCACCGCACTGGCCGCCCAGCTGGCCCGGGGCGATGGGCCGCCAGTTCGCCCGGGTGCTCCCGCGGCTGACCGCCTGCCAGCACGCGGCGGGCTGGCCTGGGAGTAACGGAGGAGAGTCATGCAGCCGACGCAGCTCAAGGCAGCCCGCTGGGCAGCACCGGCAGGGGGATCACCTGGGTGGGATTCGGCGCCTGGGGGGGTCGCCGTAGTACTCGGGAATTTTCGGGCGGATTTAGCCTGACCAGCAGGAATACGGTCAGGTGGTCGCATCCAGGGTGGCGAAGTCGGCCTCGGCCTGCTCGATCGCCTCCGGGTACGCCTCCCGTTTGGCGTGTTCGGCCAGGGCCCGGTAGATGCTGGCTACGCTCGGGTTGCCGCCCTTGCGCTTGCCGGCGGGGATGATCAGGTCCGGTTGGATGTCCTCCACCGACTCGCCGCCCGCGCGGCGGCGCAACACGGTGTGCAGCATGTCGTCGGTGATCACCGGCGGCCTTCCGCCGTGCTTTCCCTTACGGGCAGCGGCATTGAGGCCCTCCAGGGTGGCCTCGCGGATGTTTTCCCGGTCGGTCTCGGCCATCGCGGCGAAGAACGCGAACAGGATCCGGCCGGTGCCGGTCGGGTCGTAGATTCCGGGCAGCGGCCCGGCCAGCATCTCCAGCACGATCCCGTGCGCGGTCAGGTGATCGGCGAGGGCGGTCAGCTCGGCGGAGTCCCGGCCCAGCCGCTTCATCTCGTTCACGGTCAGGATGACCCGGCAGTGCGGGGCGTGCGCCTTGATCTGCCGGCACGTCTCCAGCGCGGCCTCGAACTTCGGCCGGACCCGTACGCGGGTGGAGATCTTCTCGGAGAAGATCTTGTCGCGGGGGATGCCATGCGCTTCCAGCGCGTCGAGTTGGGACTGGAGTTCCTGGGTCAGGTGCGAGCAGCGCGCGTAGCCGATGCGGATGTCGGTGGCCGGGGTGTCGGCGGGGACTGGGCCGGCGGCGGGGTGCCCGGTCGCCACAGCTGCCCCGGACCACGGTCGGCCGGGGTTGGCACCCGTAGATTCTTCGCCAGCCGAGCGACCTTGATGAACCGGCCGGTGTGGTAGGTGCCCGCGACCGTGCCGGACCGGGATCGGCACGGCGAGCCCGGCTCGACCGAGCATCGCGGGCACGGGTGCCGCTCGACTTCGTTGGCGTCGTCGGTGGCGGAGTTTTGCGCCCTACCCATCCACGAATCTTCTCACAAACATCTCCAGAAACTGAGTGTCGGTCGTAGACT
>CAWDRD010000079.1:0-23874 GCA_963804455.1 uncultured Actinomycetes bacterium | reverse complement strand
CGACGGTACGTGCTGACCAGGATCGACGCTGACAGGCCGGACGCGATAACCTGCGCGTGGATTTTCGCGCGGGCCAGTAAGGACGACGATAAAGGCGATTGGGTTATCGCGCTTGACGGGAAGGTGCTGCGCGGGGCCTGGACTGACGAGAACGATAAAGTGACCTTGTTCTCCGCGATGCTCCATGACGAGGCCGTCACTGTTGCGCAGGTCAGGGTGCCCGACGGCACCAACGAGATCACACAGGCGGCCAGGTCCAGCAGTTCCAGCAGTTCGCCGATCCTCCTCCGCGCGTCCCGCGCGGGCAGGCCCTTCACCGCGGCGAGGTAGGACAGGAACTCTCGGGCGGACAGGTGCGGGTAGACGCCGAAGTCCTGGGGGAGGTAGCCGAGATTGCGGCGGAGCATGTCGGGCCTGGCGACGGCGTCGGTGCCGTCGAACAGCACCTGCCCGCTGGTCGGGCGGGTCACCGTCGCGCCGATCCGCATCAGCGACGATTTCCCGGCGCCGTTCGGGCCGAGCAGGCCGACCAGCCCCGGCCCGAGGCGCATCGTCACGCCGTCAACGCCGCGTACTCCGCCCCAGTAAACCTTGACGACATTCAGGAACTCAAGCATCTGCTGACGCCTCCCCTGACCCCGGCTGGCCAGCCAGCCGGCCACGCAGCCAGAACGCGCTCACCAGCCCGAGCACCGCGCCGGTGATCGTCAGCCAGGCGCCCTCGCGCAGGTCCGACCAGGGCAGGTTCGCCGGATTGAGGTAGTGCGAGTTCGGCAGGCCCGGAGTGTTGAAGTGATGCACGACCAGCCCGATCCACATTCCCCCGCCTGCGAGCGCGACAAGCCCCGCGAGCACGGCCAGCGTCCGCACGGCGGTCAGCGCGCCGATCACCATCAGCACGCCGAGGATGAGAACCGCGAAAGCAACCGACTTCCAGAACGTGGTCACGTCCGCGAACGAGTAGACCAGCATCTGCCGCAGCGACGTGTGGCCCATACCCACCGCAGGACGCGCGCCGTGCGCGCTCACCCAGGTCAGGAGGCTCCCGACCACGATCGCCGCGCCGCACAGGGCGGTGAACGCCGCTACCTGCGGCCGGATTCGTGTCCGGCCGCTCTTGAATGGATCTAGCGTCATGTTGTCACCAGCACCTTGTGGTTGGCTGCATCGCGTCTTGTCCGAGAGCGTGGCTGTGGCACGGTGTTATGAGGCGGGGAAGCACTGTCGCATCGCCATTGCCGGAAGACACGTGCACGACGCTGCCGCTGTGCCGGTCGCCGGTCTCCTTCGACAGGGCGTTGCCGGTGCCGCTGCCGACCAGGACGTGGTACCGGTGACCGGCACCCTTGCCGTGGCAGTGCCGGACGTGCGCGGCCTGCTGCGCGAGCCGCGCGTCGATCTCCCGGCTGGACCTTGTCAGGGAACGACTCGATCACGGCGTCCCGGTACCCAGGACCGGGCTCGTGGCAGGTTTCCGCGGCGGCACGGATCCCGTCGGGCGACACCGGACCGCTCACCTCGCCCGTGAGTCGAGCGTGGCACCATCGGTCGTTCCGGCTCGCCCGCCCCGGCGTTCGGGGCCCGGCGGGCAGCGCATAAGCCGGGCGATGGGCCGGGGCAGCCACCAGTTCCAGCTGCCGAGCAGGGAGATAAGCGCCGGGAGCAGCAGCGCCCGCACGATGGTGGCGTCCAGGAGGATGCCAACGCCAAGCCCGGTCGCGAAGATCTTGATGGACGTCTGCGGCCCGGCAGCGAGCGCGGCGAAGGCCAGGAAGAGGATGAGCGCGGCGCTGGTGACCAGCCGACCGGTGCGGGCGATGCCCGCAGCAGCCGCATTGTCGGTGGTTTTGCCGGTGTCATGCTCCTCCCGGATGCGGGAGACGATGAACACCTCGTAGTCCATGGACAGCCCGAACTGGAAGGCAAAGACCATCAGCGGCACGAACTCGACGATCACGCCGGTAGCGGGAATGCCCCAGATGGCCTTCGAGCCATAGCCGTACTGCCAGATCAGCACGAGCGCGCCGTAGGACGCTCCGACCGAGAGCACGTTCAGCAAGAGGGCCTTGACCGGCAGGACGACGGAGCGGAACGCGCGCGTCAGCAGCAGCAGGCTCAGCGCCGCGACCAGGCCCAGGATGGCCGGGAACCGGCTGTAGAGGGCGGTGACCACGTCGGCCTCGAAGGGCCCGTCCCCGGTTACCAGGGCCTGCGGAGATATGCGGGCTGTCTGGCTACGGACGCCGCTGACCGTTGCTTTCCCGGCGGGTGAGCTTGTCGGCCCGGCCGGGAGAACCTGGACGACAGCGGTTCCGGCCTGATGCCACTGGGCACCCGGCGCGACGAGGGTTGCGTAGACTCCGGGCAGTGCGGTCAGCTGACTGCTCAGCGCGCTGACCGTGGCGTCGGGAGCGACGATCTCAACGGGTGCGAGCACGCCGTCGGGGAATCCGGCCTGGCGCAGTGCGACCAGGCCGTCGTAGGCGGCGCCGGCGGTGGCCTGCGAGCCTGGCAGCGGCTCGCCGACCGACAGCCTGGTCGCGAAGCCGAGCAGGGTGCCGAGGATTGCCAGCCCGGCCGCGGCGGCGAGCAGGCGGTGCCGGATAACCAGGCTGGCCCAGGCTTGCCAGCGGCGGCCCGGCCCGGCAGGCCTGCGGCGACGTGCATTGCCGAGCCGCCGGCCAGGGCCCGCCAGTATCGCCGGCAGCAGTGTCAGGGCGACCACGGCGCTGACGAGCGGGATGAGCAGGCCCGCGTAACCGAGGCTGCGCAGGAACGGGATGGGCAGCAGGACGAGGGAGAGCAGGCCGACAGCGACGACGAGCCCGCTGACGGCGATGGAACGACCTGCTGTGCTCATCGCCCGGGCGACCGCGTCCTCATTGCTCAGGCCGCGGGCACGCTCCTCACGCCATCGGGTGATCATCAGCAGTGAGTAATCGATCGCTACGCCAAGGCCGATGAGCGCGATCAGGAACTCCACGAGGTTGCTCACCGAAGCCACGGTGCTGACGAGCCCGATCAGGAGGAACGTGGTGAGGATGGAGACTACCGCGATGATCAGCGGGACCAGGGCGAGCAGCGGGCCGAAGACGACGGCCAGCACCAGCAGCGCGGCGAGCCCGGCGATGACGCCCTCGCCGAGGATCCCTATCCCGCCGGAACTGCCGCCGCTGGCGAGATCGTTCAGGCTGGTGGCATGGACGCTCACGCCAGGGGGCACCGATGAACGCAGCTGGTTGGTCAGCTGGGCGGAGGTTGGCGGGTTAGCCCCGCCGTAGACCAGGGCCAGGGTGGATCTCCCGTTCCCGGAGACCAGCTTGTGATTCCCGGTCGACAGATAGGACACCGCGCGCAGCGCGCGGTCAGCTGACACGGGGCCGAGGATCTTGCCCAGGTCCGAAAGCCCCGCCGGGCTGGTGATCCGCTCACCGGCGGGGAGGGTTACCACGACTGCGATCGGCGGGTTGCCGCCGATGCCGTAGGACTGCTGCAGTACCTCGGCGGCCCGGTAGCTGGGCAGGCCGGGAAGCTCCTGGGTCGAAGAGAAGCGCCCGGTGACCTGCCCTGCCAGGAGTACGCCCGCGACTGTCACCGCGAGCCAGAAGACGGCCACTAGGCGCCGGCGGCGCAGCACAAGGCCCGCCAGCCGCCCTTGCGCCCGTAGGGACGATGCACGTTTCACGCCCACCAGGCAACCAACTGGCCGACAGAGCGTCACTACGCCCAGTAGGCGGAATGCGGGTAGGGCTAGGCATACCCATTTACTACTGTCAGCCTTATCGGCTCGGGCCGGGACGCGGGCTACCGTGTGCGGGTGAGCACAGGCAAGCCGCGGACCGCGCTTGAGGCAGTGACCTGGCCCCGGCTGCTGGTCAGCAGCTGGCCGTGGCGGTCGGCGGGCTACCTGCACGCGACCTTGCCAGCGGCGCTGGTGGCCGCCGTGTTGCTGGCGGTCCCGGCCGCGCCCTGGCTGGCCCTGGCGGCCGGCCACCAGCGCGGCGCGGTCGTGCTGCTGGGCCTGGCCGGGGCGGTCCTGGTCGCCGCGGCCGGGCCGCTGATCGCGGTGCCGGTGGCGGCGCTGGCCCGCCGCCTGCGCCTGGCGGACACCCAGCCGTCCCGCCCCGTCCGGCTGAAGCCAGCCGCCGGCAGGCCGGCGGCGTGGCTGCGCACCCGCTACACCGACCCGGCGGCCTGGCGCCAGGCCGGCTACACCTGCCTGCTGGCCACCGTGATACCCGCACTGTCGGTCGCCGTGCTGCTCGCCGCGCCGGTGGCGGTGGCGTTCATCGCCAGCCCGCTCCTGGTCATGGCGCAGCAGCCGGGCAGCGCCCCGGTGGCACTGGGTTTCGGGCACCTGGCGACGGTGGCGCAGGCGCTGCCGTACCTGCTCGCCGGCCTGGTCCTGCTCCCGCTCGTCCGGCTACCTGGTGACGCTGGCCGCAGGCGCGGACGCGGCGCTCGCCCGCGCGCTGCTGCTGGCCGGGCCGGGCGAGCAGCTGCGCGCCGAACTCACCGAGGTAACCCGCTCGCGCGCCCGGCTGGCCGACGCGTTCGAGGCCGAGCGCCGCCGGATCGAACGCGACCTGCACGACGGCGCCCAGCAGAAGCTGGTCAGCCTCACCATGCAACTCGGGCTCGCCCAGCTCGACCTGCCGCCCGGAACCCCCGCCGCCGGTGCCGTCACCGCAGCGCACGAGCAGGCCAAGCAGCTGATGGCCGAACTGCGCGAGCTCATCCACGGCATCCAGCCCCAGGTGCTGACCGACCTCGGACTGCCCGCCGCCCTGGGCGAGCTCGCCGACTCCTCGCCCGTCCCGGTGACCGTCGACGCCCCGCTGCCCGGGCGGCTGCCGGGCCGGGTCGAGAACACCGCCTACTTCGTCGCGGCCGAGGCGCTCACCAACATCGCCAAGCACAGCGGAGCCACCGCCGCGGCCGTGACCGCCCGGCTGCGCGATAACGTGCTTGTCATCGAGATCACCGACAACGGCTGTGGCGGGGCCGACCCGGCCCGCGGCACCGGCCTGACCGGGCTGGCCGACCGGGTCGCCGTCGCCGGCGGAAAAGTGCTGCTGTCCAGCCCGCCCGGCGGCCCGACAGTGCTGCGCGCGGAGCTTCCATGCGACATGAGCCAGAGCCCATCGCCGTAGTCATCGCCGAGGACGGGGTCCTGCTGCGCGAGGGACTGGCCGGGCTGCTCGGACGATTCGGGTTCCAGATCACCGCAGCGGTCGGCGACGCAGCGGCCCTCCAGGCCGCCGTGGCCGAGCATGCCCCGGACCTGGTGATCACCGACATCCGGATGCCCCCGACCTTCACCGACGAGGGCCTGCGCGCCGCCGCCGAGCTGCGCCGGGACCGCCCCGGGCTGGCCCTGGTGGTCCTCAGCCAGTACGTCCAGCACGCCTACGCCGCCGACCTGCTCGACTCCGGGAACGGCCGCGGCGTCGGCTACCTGCTCAAGGACCGGGTCGGCGACGTCGAGGAGTTCATCGCCGCGCTGCGCCGCGTCGCCGCCGGCGGCACCGCCGTCGACCCGCAGGTCATCAGCCAGCTACTCCGGCGGCGCCGCGACCCGCTGTCCGCCCTGTCGGCGCGCGAGCGCGAGGTCCTGGCCCTGATCGCCGAAGGGCACTCCAACGCCGCCATCGCCCGCAAGCTCGCCGTCACCGAGGCGGCCGTCGGCAAGCACGTCGGCAACATCTTCGCCAAGCTCCGCCTCCCCCAGACCGACGACACCAACCGCCGGGTCCTCGCCGTCCTGGCCTACCTCCGAAGCGACGACAAGAACCGGTAGGTCCCGAAGCCGAACCGAAACATGAACCGGCCACACGGGCAAGCGGCAGACCTCAAGATGGGCTGCGCGCCAAGAAGCATCAGGAAAGGTGCCCGAACCACTTGCGCAGTTCGGTGAAAACCCACGCTTCCATCAGCGCTCTGGCACGAGCCCGCGCTCCCTCCGCACCGGACAACAGTCCTACTGCGGCAGATCGGCCCAATCTGCTCAATTAGGTGGATATCGCACGTCGGTACTATCCCGTCCATCACAACGCGTGACCGTGATAGCCGACACCGGGCAGTCCGTGATGCCGCGACTGCGCAAGTCGCGGTGACCGCCGACCATGACTCAGTCAGGGCGGTGAAAGTAACAGCAGCTCATCAAACGTTGCCGAACCGTGCTCACGGAGCGCTGCCGCTACATCACCAAATAACGAGGTTGCTAACACCGGGTTACCTGGCCGGTTTCTTGACCGACGAACTGAAGGTCCCGACCGTGGGACGTCCCGCTGAAGCTTGTGTGCGGATCCGCGCCCGGCAGGAATCACCGCTAGGCCTGTCCGAGGTCACAGACGTCAGCATGTTTGAATCGCTGCCGGCCTCCTTCGTGCCGTCTGAGTTTGGCGAGTGCCAGGTTTCCGACCCGGACGGTAATGACATCACCACAGCGGCTAGGACGCTCGCCCAGAAGCTGGCAGAGGTCTTGCACGCAAACGGGTACGACGAGGTGCTTGCCGACTAACGGATTAGGGCCAGGACCTGCGGATGCGGGCCACGGCCATGAGGACCCTGCCGCGTTCTCCCAGTTGGTCGGTGAGATGGGCGGGTCAGATGGGCGCGGCGGGGACCACCGCATGGTTGCGGGCGGGTGGGTGGGCCACCTTGCCTTGGGGCAGGTTGGTGATGGCCCTGGGCCGCGCTAGGTGGGTGTTCGCCCGCGCTGCCAGGGCCCGCGATTGTTAGTCAGGCTGGCCGGGGGCTGGCTCCCGGCTGTGTTCTCACTTGATGGCCAGTTCCAGCTGGCCTGGTCGGTGCCTAGCTCGGACTCCTCTGTGTCGCCATATGGTTTGTTCAGAACCGAACTGTCCACTCAATTACCAGTCGAGGGGCTTGGTCGGAACAAGACGGGTTTTCAGATTCTTTGCATACCCCTGTAGCAGCCCCAATCCCCCATGATCAAGGAACCGGCGCTCACGCCGGGGCCCGTGCTCAGGCCCCGGTGCTCAGGAGCCGCCCCAGGCGGGGTCGGGGAGGCGGCCAGCGGGGGCGGTCCCGTAGAGTAGAGGCAGGCCCGCGACCAGTTCTTCCGGCTGCACCGCCCCGCCGGACCGGCTCTGGTACTCACCAGCCGCGGCCCAGCCGCGCAGCCGCTGCACCCGACTGCCGTGCACCCGGAACACCTGGCCGGTCAGCCAGGACGAGGCGTCGGACGCGAGGTAGACGACGAGCCCGGACGCGTTGGCTGGATCCTGCGGGTCGAAGCCCTCCGGCACGGGGCCGTCCGGCACCGGGTTGCGCACCGCTACCCCGGCGACGCCGTCAGTCATCCTGGTCAGCGCGATCGGCGAGATCGCGTTCGCGGTCACCCCGTACCTGGCCATCTCCAGCGCGGTGATCGTGGTCAGCGAGACGATGCCCGCCTTCGCCGCCCCGTAGTTGGCCTGGCCCACCGTGCCGAACAAGCCGGTGCCCGAGGTCGTGTTGATGATCCGCCCCCCACCCACCGCCCCTTCCCGCTTCACTGCGCCGCGCTTGGCCTCCTCGCGCCAGTAGGCGCAGGCGTGCCTGGTCATCGCGAAGGTGCCCTTCAGGTGGACCGCGATGACCGCGTCGAAATCGTCCTCGGTCATCGAGAACAGCATCCGGTCGCGGAGGATCCCGGCGTTGTTCACGACGACGTCCAGGTGGCCGAACTCGCCAGCCACCCGGGCGATCAGCTTCTCCGTAGCCGCCCAGTCGGTGACCGAGGAGTGGTCCGCGATGGCCCGGCCGCCCGCCGCGGTGATCTCGGCTGCGACCGCCTCAGCCGGGGTGTCACCAGTGCTCTCCCCGTGCAGTCCCGCGCCAGGGTCGTTCACCACGACCGTGGCGCCGTGCCCGGCCAGCGCCAGGCAGTGCGCGCGGCCGAGGCCACGGCCGCCCCCGGTGACGATCGCAACCTTGCCCTCGAGAAGGCCCATCCTGACTCTCCCTGTCTGCTCAGGCCCTGTCTGCTCAGGTCCCTCAGCCGGCCTGCAGCACCAGCCCTTGAGCGTTGAAGAAAAACCCGCCGGGCGTCAGCAGGGCCACCTGCGCGCCAGGCACCTGGCGGCGGCCAGCCTGCCCGCGCAGCTGGGTGACGGCCTCACGCAGGTGCCCGGCGCCCTGCGAGCCGCCCTCGGACAGGCTGCCGCCGTGCGTATTCACCGGCACCCGCCCGTTGATCTTTATCCGGTTCTGCGTGACGTCCCAGTTGTCCGCCAGGAACTGGCCGGCTTCCCCGGTCCCGCAGAACCCGTAGCTCTCGAAGCAGCGCAGCGCCACGATCGTGAAACCGTCGTACGGGAAGAACAGGTCGATGTCATCGAGCCACAGATCGCTCTTGGCCCGCAGGTCTCGGGCGGCCAGCGGCTGCCCGGTGGCATCCAGCCCAGCCGCCAGGTGCTCCTCGGGCGGCGCCGTCATGCCCATCGTGGCCGCATGGATGAGCACCGGGGTGCTGGGCAGGTCGCGGGCCCGCTCGGTGGTGGTCACGATGAACGCGTCCGCCCCGTCCACCGGCACATCCATGTCGTACAGGCACAGCGGCTCGCGGATCATCCGCCCGCCCAGGTAATCCGCCATGGACAACGGCGCGCGCAGCACCGCGTTGGGATTGGCGGCCGCGTTGGCCCGATCGTTGATCGCGATCCGGCCGAGGTCCTCCCGGGTGGCACCGGTCTCGGCGAGGTAGCGGCCGGCCCAGGCGGCGTACCCGGCCGAGCCGTGCATGCTCCAGGGCTCCCCGTCGGTGTGCCCGTCCCCCGTGGCGGCCCGGCCATCCGGCAGGCCGAAGGTAGCCCGCTGCCGGAACGGGTCCGCGGCCGCGCTGCGCGAGAAGCCGCCGACCCGGTAGACCGAGTGGTAGACGAGCACCACCTCGCAGGCCCCGGTCCAGACCGCGTTGATGGCGGCGACCAGGTGATTCATGATCGGCGGTACGGCGCGCGCCCACCAGGTGACCGCGGGCAGCCCGAGCGCGGACACCACGGTGGCCGGGTCGATGCCGCCGGTGAGCAGCCCGCCGCCAACCACACCGTCGATGTCGGCAGCCGTCAGCCCTGCATCACGGATGGCGGCGACAGCCGCCTCGAGCAGCAGCGCCAGCTCGGTGGTGGCCCCCCGGTCCCGCGCGTACGGCGACAGGCCCACGCCGGCGATCGCTACCTTGTCCTTGGCCGGATTGCGCCCGGTCACGGCCATGCCCCCGCGTCCGGCCCGGCTGGGCCGGACGGGCCCGGCGGGCCGCTGGCCGCCGCCCCAGCCGGCCGGGCGGGGCGGAACGCGGGCCACGGGGCGCCGTCCCGCTCAATCCAGGTCAGCTCGACCGCCAGGCCGATGCGCAGCTGCTCGCGCAGGCAGCCGACCACCGTCGCCTGCACCCGCAGGCCAGGTTGCTCGGCCAGCTCGATAGCGGCGAGCGGGAAGCCGCCCGCGTAGTCCACGCCCGGCGCGGGCGGGCCCTGGTGCAGGATCGTGAGCAGGTGCACGGTGCCCCGGCCGCTGACCGGCTCCGCGCTCACCTCAGGCGACCAGCAGGAGGGGCAGATCGGCCGCAGCAGGCCATGCCAGCTTCCGCATGCCCGGCAATGGCTGGCCAGCAGCTCATGGCGCAGCAGTCCCCGGTAGTACTGCTTGTTCAGGTGATCCAGCCGGACGGCCGGGAACCGCTCCAGCACAGCCTCGTCGGACACGGCCTCATCGGCGGCCTGCGCGCTGTCGCGCGGCACGTTCCGGGTGACGGCATCCCCCATCCGGGCCATCCTGCCATCCCCTCCGCCGCCGGGCCCAGCCCACACTGAGTCACAAGCCCCGGAGTCACAAGAACCCGGACCACACGACCCGGAGCCACGGCACCTGGGCCCACGACATGAGCTAAATCATCTGAACAAGTTAGTTATATCACGCGCTCTCGGGTTACACTGCCGGTGGCCGCACGGCGTGCTGGGCGGCGGGTAAGGAGTGGCCAGATGCCCGATGACAGGTTCTTCGAGCCGGAGATAGAGACCATGCCGCGTGCTTCCCTCGCGGCCCTGCAGGAAGAGCACATTCTCGAGCTGGTGCCCTACGTCTACGAGCGGTCCGCCCTGGTTCGCAAGAAATGGGAAGAGGCTCGGGTCAAGCCGGCCGACATCAGCTCGCTGGCCGACTTCACCGAGCGGGTCCCGTTCATCACCAAGGACGACATCCGCCAGTTCCGGGACCAGGCCGGCGACCCGTTCGGCGGCCTGCTCTGCACCGGTTACCACGACGCGACGACGGTCTTCTCCACCTCGGGGACCACCGGGGACGCCACGATGTACGCACATCCCTGGGACCGCTGGCACCCGTTCTGGGCGGCCACGGCCCGTGACCTGTGGGAGATCGGGGTGCGGCCGGGAGACTACACGCTGGGCAGCGGCTTCAAGATGCGCGGGCCGCTCTACCACGCGGACCAGATGTGCGGCGCGATCCCGCTGATGGTGAACACGGGGATCGGCGGCTGGGCGACCGCACTGGACGCGATCCGCCGCTACCGGCCGGTGTACGTGCAGCTCACCGGCCTGGCCATGGCGGAGCTTGACCATCTCGCCCGCAGCAACGACATGACTGACATCTTCTCCTCGTTCAAGGGAGTGGGCTTCGCGGGCGAGCCGATCAGCGCGCGGACCCGGGAACAGCTCCGGAACTGGGGCGTCGAGGTGTACGTGTGGACCTCCACCGGCGACGTGACCGGGGCCTGGGAATGCGGCCAGCATGACGGCTGCCACGCCTGGGAGGACTGCGTACTGCTGGAAGCGGTGGACCCGGCCAGCGGCGCCCCGGTGGCCGACGGGGAGCTGGGCGAGCTGGTCGCCACCTCCCTGGACAACCCGGCCACCCCCATGGTCCGGTTCCGCTCCGACGACATCATCCGGATGACCAGGGAGCCATGCGGGTGCGGCCGGACGCACGCGCGGTTCTGGCCGGTGGGCCGCAAGGGCGACGAGACGATCGTGGCCGGCCACTCCTTCGTGCCGATGGACATCTGGCGTGCGCTCGAGCAGGTGCCGGAAACGGCGACGGCCCTGTTCCAGCTGATCCGCCCGGCCCGGGAGATCGACGAGCTCAAGGTCCGGGTCGGATACGACCCGGACCTGACGGTCTCCGTCCCGGATGTGCGGGACCGGGTGTCCGAGGTGATCACGGCGGCGGTGGGCGTGGCGCCGGTCCTCGAGCTTCTGCCCGAGCCGGACCTGCTCGCCCGCGGCCGTGGCGGGAAACTGCCCAGGGTGGTGAAGGCATGACGGTGGCATCCACGACGGCGGCCGCCTTGACGCTCCCCCGGGCACGGCAGTGGGGCGTGAGCCGCTACGAGGTAGCCGATCAGCTGGTCTATTTCGAGGTCAGCTGGGATGACTGGCAGCGCGACACCGCCTGGGCGCGCGCCATGCTGGCTGATCACGGGGTGAACGGGAACAGCGGGCTGATCATCGTCAGCGGCATGCCCGAGGCGCCCTGGTTCGATCCGTTCGAGACCGCGGCCCGCGAGCTGGGCGCGCCGTTCTCGATCGGGGAGATCTACTCGTTCGAGGCGTTCCGCACCGCGATGTACGCCCGCAGGCTGCCCATCGACATGATCTTCGGGATGGACCGCACCGTGGCCGAGGGCCTCGGCGACGACCTCGCCGACATCGTCGCACGGGTACCGGCCATCGGGGCCCGCCCCGATGCCAGGCCCGGCGCTGGCCGCAGCGGGCGCCCGGCCGTTCCTGGTCACCCGGGTGGGGCCGGCCATTGCCGTGGAGTGCCCGCTCCGGGCCGGCGCACATCTCGACGGCGCGGAATGGGCGCTGGCCGAGCGCGGTGGCGAGCTGTTCATCACGACCACCGGCCCCCGGGCGCACCGCGCCAGCGACGCCGCGCTGGGCCTGCGCGGCACGCTCACGGAGGGCCCGTGCGGGTGCGGGCGCACCGGCCAGCGGGTCACCATCGCTGAGTAACCGGGCCGCCAGCAGCAGGCGGCGCAGAACCAGGGAGCGTGAGTTCATGACCCCTCGCCGGATCACCGTCGGGGACATCATCAGCGAGCACCGCCGCAGCTACCCCGGCAGGCTCGCGCTGGCCGACGGTGCGCAGCACCTGACCTGGCCAGAACTGGATGAGCGGGTCAACCGGCTGGCGAACGCGCTGCGCATGGCCGGGGTCGGCCCGGGCGACCGGATCCTCTGGCTCGGCCAGAATTCCTTCCGCGTGTATGAGCTGCTCGGTGCGGCCGCCCGGATCGGGGCCATGCTGTGCCCGGGCTACTGGCGCTGGGCTCCGCCGGAGATGACGTTCGCACTGGAGGACTTCAGCCCCACGGTGGTGGTCTGGCAGGAGGAGGAGATCGGCGCCGTCGTGCGGGCCGCGCGGGCGGCGACCCCGGCGGCCGAGTCCGCGCTGTGGCTGCGCCACGACACCGCCCCGGACCGCGGCTACGAAGCGTTCCTGGCCAGCGGGGACCCCGCCGATCCGGGCCTGGACATCGACCCCGGCTCCGCGCTGCTGGTCATCTATACCGCGGCGATCAGCGGCCGCCAGTGCGGCTCCATGTTGTCGCACACCAACCTGATCAGCATGGGCATGTCGGTCGCGTGGCTGGGCGACATCGACGACACAACGGTCTTCCTGAATTCCGGGCCGATGTTCCATATCGGCAACTTCCAGTTTTACGGCATCCCGGTGCTGCTGCAGGGCGGCACCAACGTGGTCACCAGGCGGGTCGTCGCCAGCGAGGTGCTGGGCATCCTGGCGGCGGAGAAATGCACCCGCGCGTACCTCATGCCCGCCAGCATCACCCAGCTGGTCGGGCTGATGCGCGAGCGTGGCGTGGCCCTGCCGCACCTGAAGGCCACCATCGCCGCCCCGCTGTGGCAGGGCATGGTGGCGGCCGACGACAGCCGGCACGGCCGCGAAGGCGGTGGCATGGGGTACGGCTACGGGCAGACCGAGGTCACCGGCTTCTGCCTGTACGGCGGGTACGGCGGGCGGGGCAGCGGCAACGCCGGGCGGCCCGGGCCGACCACCGCGGTCCGGATCCTCGACGCCGATGGCCGGGAATGCCCGGCCGGCCAGGCTGGCGAGATCTGCGTCCGCGGCGACACGGTGCACCTGGGCTACTGGAACCGCCCGGACATCAACTCCCAGCGCTTCCGCGGCGGTTGGTGGCACACCACGGACCTGGGCCGCCGGGAGCCTGACGGCACGATCACGTTCCTCGGCACGATGACCCGGATGATCAAGTCCGGGGCGGAGAACATCTTCCCCGCCGAGGTGGAGAACTGCCTGGAAGCCCACTCGGCGGTGAAAGAGGCCGCGGTGATCGGCATCCCGAGCGAGCGCTTCCTGCAGGACGTCAAGGCCGTCGTGGTCCTCAACGGGACCGCTCCCGTCACTGCCGCCGACCTCATCGAGCACTGCCGGCGCCACATCGCCTCGTACAAGAAGCCGAAGACGGTGGAGTTCCTTGACGCGCTGCCGCGCACGCAGGGCTTCGCCAAGGACTATGCGGCGCTGGATGAGAAGTTCGGCGGCGGCGGGTACCCCGGCGGCGGCAACCTCGGCGGCGGCCATTGAAGGTCGCCGGCAAGTCCGTCGTGGTGACCGGCGGGGCGAGCGGGATCGGCCGCGCGCTCGCCGAGCGGTTCGGCGCGGAAGGCGCCCGCGGCGTGGTCGTCGCGGACATCAACGCGGAATGGGCAGAGCAGGTCGCGGGCCGGATCGGCGGCCTGGGCGCCGCGTGTGACGTGGGCGATCCCGCCGCGATCGCGGCCCTGGTACGGACGGCGGAAAAGGCGTTCGGGCCGGTGGATGTCTTCTGCTCCAACGCCGGCTTCACCGACCCGGCGCCTGGTGACCTGAGCCAGCCGGACGGCGCCTGGCGGCGCATCGTCGACGTGAACCTGATGGCGCACGTGTGGGCGGCCCGCGCGGTGGTGCCGTCGATGGTGGCCCGCGGCGGGGGCTACCTGCTGCAGACCATCTCCTCAGCGGCGCTGATCACCGGGCCGTCGGGGCCCGGCTACACGCTGACCAAGCACGGCGCGCTCGGCTTCGCCGAGTGGCTCGCGCTGAACTACGGGCACCAGGGGATCCGGGTGTCCTGCCTGTGCCCGAACGCGGTCTACACCGGCATGTTCGGCCGCCCGCTGGATGATGAGTCCGCCGCTCCGCCGGACGGCGGCGCGCTCGGTGAGGTGCTCATGCCGGAGGACGTCGCGGGCACCGTGATCGAGGCCATGGACGCCGAGCGGTTCCTCATCCTGCCGCACCCCCGGGTCGGCGCGTCGTTCCAGCGCAAGGCCACCGACTACGACGCGTGGCTCAGCCGGACCCGGGACCGCCTGCGGCAGATGCGCACTGCCGTGCCGCCGGCCAGCCCCTGACCGCGCGGGGCGTGCCCGGCGCACCTTCAGCGAGTACCAGGTCCCCGCGCCGGTCTTCACCGTTGGGATGGCCGTCGAGAAGGGCCTTGGGGTGATCCGGCGTATGGACGCGGCGGGACGTCTGGCTCCCGGCCGCCCGCCTCCGTCCATGATCGTGGGGGATCGGGTGTGCTATGCGCACACGACGCTCCACGATCATGAATCGGTGTGCCGTGTTCGTGGAACACCGGCTACCGCGCCCTCGAAGGTCAGCTAGCTTCCAAGTAACGGTTGATGGCCTCGCGTACGACGTCGCTGACCTTGCGGTGCTGTCGCTCGGCCAGCTGGCGGATGGTCTGGTAGGTATTATCGTCGAGCCGTAGACCTAGCCTGCTGGAGTGGCCAGGGCCTCCCGCCAGAGATGGCCGCCCCGGCCGTCGGCGGGCAAGCCCGGCGGGATCAAATCCTGCCTCTGCCTCTGCGGCCAGGGCCTCCTCATACTCGCTGCTAAGGTGCATGCCCGCTCGTGTCTCCGGCTGCTGCTCGGCAGGTACTGCCTTCTTCACTGACGCCATTGCCGCGCCTCCTCGTACAAGGGCTCATAACTCGCCCGTATCGGCATCGCGTGGATGACCCGGAGCCGACCATCAGCCAGCTCAACCCCAACGACTTCTAACTTGGTGCCGTCAGCGTCATCGCCCACGAACAACAACGCCTCATCTGGCCGGCCTGGTGGATCCGCCGGGCGAACGAAGTACAGCCCCGAATGTTCAACGACGTGGCGTGCCTGACCCCGGGACACGCGATGCTTGCGCGACCCAGCGGCCCAGGAGTACCCCGAGTAGTGCATACCACTAATTATGTCTCACAAAACTAGTGCGGGCAGCCGGAGTGGGAGAGCCCGGAGTACGGTGCAACGCTCAGGGAGCATGGACCTTGTCGCGACGCGGTCAGGGCGCCACAAGGGGCCGGGGTACGGGCGCGTTCACTTCTCCGTCTTCCCGGTAGGTGCCCGGGCCGATCACAGCCAAGGGTCTGCGCTTGCGTCAGCAAACGACGCTCCCTCGAAGCCGTAAGAAAATTTGCTGCAAGAGACTTACTCCGTGAAGGTACGTGCCGAGGGGCCGCAGGCGCTGGTCACGTCGTGCCGAAGACGAAGTCCTCGATCAGCCTGGCCAGTTCGACCGGGCAGTCGCCCTGGATGGAATGCCCTGCCCCGTCCACTGTCTCCAGCCGGGCGGCGGGCTGGAGATGCCGGAATTCCGCCCGGTCCTCGTCGCTGACCACGCCGGACTTCGCCCCGCAGACCAGCATGACCGGCACTGTCACGGCCGCCAGGTCGTCCCACAGGCTGGCGAAATCAAGCTGTCCGCCGGGCGGCCGCAGCCGGTCGTAGCGCCAGGCCCAGTGGCCGCCTGGCAGCGGCCGCGCGTTGTGCAGCAGTCCTCGGCGCAGCGAGCTGACGGAGCGGGACGGGTTGAATGCGACGGTGCGTTCCAGCAGCTCGTCGAACGAGCCGAAGGTTTCCGGCCCGGCCACGAACTCCGCGATGGGCGCGGACTTCTCCGCGGTCACCCCCGGGTGATGTCCACCACGACCAGACGGCGCACCAGGCCAGGATGAATGGCGGCGAGCCGGATGGCGGTCAGCCCGCCGAGCGACATGCCTGCGACTGCCCGCGCCTTCGGGGCAAGCTGGCTGACGACGGCGGCGACCGCCCCGGCGTTGCGGGCAGGCCAGTAGTCCCGGTCCGCGCGCCAGCTGGACCGGCCGTGGCCGGGCAGGTCCACGGCGATGAGCGGACGGCCGAGCGCCAGCGCCACGGTGTCCCAGGTATGCGCGTTCTGCGCGCCGCCATGCAGCATGACGATCTCCGGCTCGCCATCTCCCCAGACCAGGGCGCTGACCTGCTGGCCTGGCCCGGTGTCGACGAACTCGCGGCGGACCGGCGGCGGGCTGGCCCAGGGCAGTCCGGCCTCGCTGGCATTGTCTGGCAGCAGCCCGAACTCGTCGTACTCCCCCGGCTGGCCGGCGACGCCGCGCTGGCCGGCGGCGCCGCGCTGGCCGACCACGCCGCGCTCGCCGGGGCTGGCCGGGGTCCTCGGGGACTGGACATGCCTGTCATCCTGGGTCATGCCGGGGTCCTTCCTCCGCCGCCTGCCAGGCCGTGCCTGGCCGCTCACCGGAGATGCTGGCCGCGACCTGGCCTGTCGCTACTACCTTGCCCGATGTGGCGCCGCACGCCCGCGCCTCGGCGAAGTGCACCGCGCGGCCGCGCCGGGTGCACCGCCCGGTGGCCACCAGGTCCTCGCCCGGCGCGACCGACAGGTACTGCACCGACAGCGAGATGGTGGTCAGCCTGCTGCCCCGGGCGAAGTCATGGCCGGCCATCACCGCGCCAGTGCCGGTGGTGTCGAGCAGCGCGGACACCACGCCGCCGTGAAAGATGCCGGGGTGCGCGCTCAACTCGGCGGCATAGGGCAGGAACAGCTCGACTCCGTCGGCATCCCAGCGCAGCACCTTGATATCGCAACGCTTGTTGAACGCGACGCCGTGCTCCCAGTGGGCACGGAACCAGTCACGCTGCTCCTGCTGCTGCCGCTCGGTCAGCTGCATGTCACGCCTTCCCCGCACTGTTCGCCGCGCTACGGCCCGCGCAGCACGGTCCCGGGCTCCGCGCTCCCGCGATTCCGCACCTAAAGCTATTGATCAACTAACCTATTCAACTATAGCGTGGACTGGTAGTCGCAGTCAGGATCCAGCCGCGGCGGCCCGGGAGCCTGCGGCAGGCAGTCGATGAGGCGCCGACCGTGGATGAGCATCTGGCCACCATCTGGGAGTCGATCGCGGACCAGCTTCCGGGCGAGATCGCGCTGGTGCACGGCGCCGCGCGGGTCACCTGGCAGGAGTTCGAGCAGCGCGCGGCGCGGTTCGCCGCCGCGCTGGCTGCCGCCGGGGTGCGGGCTGGCCAGACCGTCGCGATCGACATGTACAACTGCACCGAGTATCTCGAGGTCTTCTTCGCGGCGCTGAAGATCCGCGCCGTGCCGGCCAACGTGAACTACCGCTACCTGGACGAGGAGCTGCGCCAGCTGCTCCAGCAGTCCGACGCGGCAGCGCTGGTCTATCACGCCGCCCTGCGGGACCGGGTGTCCTGCGCCGTCGCCGGGCTTCCCGGCCTGCGCCTGCTCGCGGAAGTAGGCGATGCCACCGACGGTGACGCGGACGATCGCGGCCCCGAAGGCAGCCGCCGGTACGAAGACAGCGGCCCGGAAGGCAGCCGCGAGGCGGGCGCCCGGGCATGCTGCAGCAGCCGGTACGAAGACCTGATCAGCGCGTATCCCCCCGCACCGCGCATCCCCCGCCCGGCGAGCGACGTCTTCGTCTCCTACACCGGGGGCACCACCGGGCTGCCCAAAGGGGTCGAGTACGTCATCGGCCGGTGCGCCCGGAACACCCGGTTGCTCGGCAGGCAGATGCTCGGGCTCGACGACATCGACTGGGACGGCCCGGCGCTCGGCCGGGCCCTGCTGCTGCACCGGCAGCAGCGCCGGCGGTCGCCCTGCCCGCCTCGCCGCTGATGCACAGCACCGGCCTGATCATGGCGTCGCTGCCGGTGCTCACCGCGGGTGGCACCGTGGTCACGCTCACCTCGCGGCACTTCGACCCAGACGAGCTGTTCGCCACCATCGCGGCGACCCGGCCCCGGACGGTGTCCATCGTGGGCGATGCGTTCGCCCGGCCCATGATGCATGCGCTCGCCCGCCGGGCCGCTGCCGGGCGCCCCTACGACGCGTCCAGCCTGGTCACCATCACCTCGGCCGGGGTGGCCTGGAGCGCCGATGTCAAGCGGGCGCTCCTGGAGCACATCCCGCAGGCCGTCCTGGTGGACGCGTGCGGGTCCACGGAGGGCGCCACGATCGGCTCCACGGTGACGCGCCGGGGCATGGCCCTGTCCACCGACCGTTTCGAGCCCGCACCGGGCGTCCGGATCCTGCGCGCCGACGGCAGCGACATCCCGGCCGGCAGCACCGAGATTGGCATGTTCCTGGTACCCACGGTGGCCCGGGGCTACCGGAACGACCCGCAGCGCACCGCCGCCGCCTTCCGCACCGTCGGCGGCCAGCGTTATGTCAGCACCGGGGACTGGGGGCAGTGGAACCCGGACGGGACCTTGACCCTGGTCGGCCGCGGCACGTTGACCATCAATACCGGCGGGGAGAAGGTCTTCCCGGAGGAGGTGGAGAAGGTCATCCGCGCGCTGCCATCGGTGGATGACTGCGTGGTCATCGGGCTGCCGGACGAGCGTTTCGGGCAGCGGGTGGCAGCGGTCGTGCAGGCGGCCGATGCGAGCCTGGACCCGGGCACGGTCGTCGCCGCGGTGCGCCAGCGGCTGGCCGGCCACAAGGTGCCGAGAACCGTGCTCATCGCGCCGGTACCGCGGGGGCCCAACGGCAAGGTGCTGCTGCGTGAAGCGCGCCGCCTATTCGGATAGCGGGCGGGCTCAGCCCAGCAGGTCCGCCGCGTGATCGCGGGTGCACCACTGCGGGCACTGATCGCTGACCGTCCCAGACCGCATCGTCCCTCCTCGCTCCGCGCGGATCAGAAGCCCAGGCCCCGGCCGACGATCTCCTTCATGATCTCGGTGGTCCCGCCGTAGAGGCGCTGCACCCGGGCGTCGCGCCAGAGCCGGGCGATCTCGTACTCGTTGATGTAGCCGTATCCGCCGTGCAGCTGAAGGCAGCGGTCCACGATCTCCCACTGCAGCTCGGTGGCCCACCACTTGGCCCCGGCCGCCTCCTCGGCGGTGAGCTCGCCGTCCATGGCGGCCTGCACGCACCGGTCGAGATAGGCGTGCGCGACGTCCAGCCTGGTCTTCATCTCGGCCAGCGCGAACCGGTTGACCTGGAACCCCCCGACCGGCCTGCCGAACGCGTGCCGGTCCCGGGCGTACTCCCTGGTCACCAGGAAAGCTCGGTCCGCGTGGGCGACCGCGTACACGGCGATGCCGAGCCGCTCCTGAGGCAGGTTGCGCATCAGGTGGTAGAAGCCCTTGCCTTCCTCGCCGAGCAGGTTCGCGGCCGGCACCCGCACGTCATGAAAGAACAGTTCCGCGGTGTCCTGGGCCCGGTTCCCGATCTTGTCCAGCTTGCGCCCGCGCTCGAACCCCTCGAATCCCTCCTCCACCACCAGCAGGCTCATACCCCGGTGCCCCGCCGCCGGGTCGGTCCGCGCCACCACGATGACCAGGTCGGCGAGGATGCCGTTACTGATGAAGGTCTTCGTCCCGTTGAGCACATAATGATCACCCTCGCGGCGGGCGGTGGCCTTGACCTGCTTGAGGTCTGACCCGGCCCCCGGCTCGGACATCGCGATGGCGACCAGCTTGTCGCCGCTGACGAAGCCGGGCAGCCAGCGGCGCCGCTGCTCCTGCGTGGTCAGGTCGATCAGGTACGGCGCCACCACATCGTTGTGCAGGGCGAGCGCGATGCCCTGGGTCCCGGTCGCGGCGATCTCCTCCGCGATGACCACGCTGTACCGGAAGTCCTTGATGCCGAGGCCGCCGTACTCCTCGGGCACCTGCCAGCCGAGCAGCCCGAGTTCGCCGGCCTTGCGCCAGGCCTCGCGGCTGACCACGCCCGCCTCGACCCACTCCGCCGTGTGCGGCACGCACTCCTTCTCCAGGAACGCCCGGGCCATCTGCCGGAACTGCTCGTGCTCCTCGGTGAAGATGGTCCGGCGCACGAGTTCCTCCTCTGGCCTGCGGGCCTACCCCAGCACCTGCAGCAATTAAGATGGATCATATAACTATTTTACCTGCCTGACAGCCCCGTTTCCAGGGAGGCTGACAGCCCCGTTTCCAGGAGGTTGCCCGGCCCGGCACTAGCTGAGCCGCGCGAAGCGGTTAAGGCCATTGACAGCAGACGGCCCAGGCCTGGCGGGCATCCTGCCGGTGTCAGACCACGGCCCTATCGTCATAGCGCCGAGAACCCGCCGGGAGAGGTGCTGGTATGGTGATTGGTATGGCATCCAAGAAGGTGACCATCACCCTCGATGAGGTCCAGCTCGACCAGATCCGCGCTCTGGTGGAGGCCGGTGCGGCCCGGAGCATCTCCGGATTCATCCAGCACGCAGTGGGACTCGCCCTGGACGACGTGGCGGGATGGGGCCAACTGCTTGCCGAGGCGCTGCGGGAGACGGGCGGCCCGCTCTCTGCGGACGAGCGCGCCTGGGCCGATCAGGTGCTCAGCGCGAAACCGCACCGCCGGACCACCGCCGCCTGATGCGGGGCATCACTCTTGACGCGGGCGGGCTGATAGCCATCGACCGCGCCGACCGGCGGGTGCTCGTGCTGCTGGCCCGCGTCCGGGAGACGGGGGCCCGGGTCACCATCCCGGCTACCGCGCTCGCCCAAGCCGTCCGGCGGCCCGAGCGGCAAGTCCGGCTGGTACGCCTGCTCCGCCAGCCCACGACCGAGGTGGTCCCCCTTGACCGGGTAGACGCGACCAGCGTCGGCAGGCTCCTCGCTGCCAGTGGCACCGCCGACATCGCCGATGCTCATGTGGTGATCTGCGCACGGCGCAGTGAACAGCGCGTCGTCACCTCCGATCCCGGTGATCTGCGCCTGCTCGATCCTGCCGTGCAACTCGTCGCACTCTGATCAGCCACAGCGCCAGCCGCGGCCGCCGCGGGATCCACGAGCATGAGTGACAACCCACCGTAATAGTTATATCTTCTTATTGATTTCGCTAACTGTGGTGGTTTTCCCGGCGGGAAGGATGACAGTGGGTTCCCAGCCTGGCTTCGAGGTCGCCGCCCTGGATGATTGGATCGGCGACCGGCTGCCCGGCCATGGCCACCCGCTCCAGGCGACCCGGATGGGCGAGGGTACCGGGGACCTGGTGGGGACGGCGTTGTGGCTGGCCAGCCGCGCGTCTGAGTGGGTGACCGGGGTCATGGTGCGGGTCGACGGTGGCAACTACCGGCAGACCAGCTGACCGCGGACCTGGGTAAGGCACCGGCCACGGGCGCGCTTCGTTGCGGAGGACAGATGATCGACTTCAGCATCCCCGGTGAGATCACCGAGATCCGGGCGCGGGTGGCCGCCTTCATCGATGCCCACGTGCTGCCTGCCGAGGCGGAGATCGGCACCCGGCCCTACTTCGACATCGTGGCCGGCCTGCAGGCGAAGGCCCGGGCCGAAGGGCTGTGGTGCCCGTTCATCCCGGTCGAGTTGCGCTGGTGATGGCCCGCACCGACCCGGGCGCGCCGCGGCACCGGCAGTTCACCACGTTCCTGGTCGAGCTGCCGGATCCGGGCTACCAGATCATCCGGGACGTGCCGACCCTGCACGAGGCGGCCGGGCCGAGGTATCACGGCGAGAGCACCGGGGGCCACGCCGAGGTCCGCATCGCCGGATTGCGCGTCCCGCACCGCAACGTGATCGGCGAGGTGGGCGGCGGGTTCGCGATGGGCCAGCACCGGCTCGGCTACGGCCGGCTACGGCATGGCATGTGGAGCATCGCCAAGGCGCAGCGGGCCCTGGACATGGCGGCCCAGTACGCGCTGGAGCGGGAGACGTTCGGGCAGCCGCTCGCGGACCGGCAGGGCATCCAGTGGATGCTCGCCGACTGCGCCCGCGACCTCTACATCGCGCGGCTGATGGTGCTGCACATCGCGTACAAGATGGAACACGGCCTGGACATCAGCCAGGAGAACTCGATCGCCAAGAACTTCATCTCAGGAATGCTGTCCTCGGTGGTGGACACCGCGCTGCAGATCCACGGCGCGCTCGGCTACACCCTGGACACCCCGCTGGCCGCCTGGTACGCGGAGGTGCGGATGCAGCACCTGGAGACGGCCCGGACGAGGTGCACCGGTGGCGGATCGGGCGCAACGTGCTGGCGGCCCAGCAGAAGTCCGGCAGCACCGCGGCCGCGGCAGGCGGCGACCTGTTCTGACCGCTTCCGGCGGGTCAGGCGGTGATGCCGTAGCGGTCCAGCCGGTAGCAGGAGATCGCGTTGCCGCGCAGCAGCCGCCAGGTCTCCTGCTCGGACAGCCCGGCCTTGGTGGCGATCGTCAGGGCTGTCTCCCGGGAATGCGGGAACGTCGAGTCGCCGTGCGGGTAGTCGGTCTCGAACATGATCTGGTCCATGCCGATGCGGTCCCGCAGGGCCAGGCCGACCTGGTCGTCGAAGACGCAGCCGAAGACCCGGCCCGGCACGTAGCTGCTGGGCGGCTGCGGCACCTTGTCCTGGGTCTTGGCGTAGCCCCGGGCGTGGTCCCAGGCCTCGTCGAGCCGTTCCAGCAGGAACGGCATCCAGCCCACCTGGCCCTCGGACAGGGCGATCCGCAGCGCCGGGAACCGGGCCAGCACGCCGCTGGTCAGCCAGTTGACGAGAGCGTGTGACGCGCCCTCGAACGTCAGCGCGATGATGACCAGCGGGGGCGCGTCGTCGCTGGTCTGGCTGAAGGTCGAGGACGAGCCGATGTGCATGTTGACCACGGTGTCGGTTTCCTCGCACGCGGCCCACAGCGGGTCCCAGGCGCCGCTGTGCACGCTGGGCAGCCCGAGCGCCGCCGGGTTCTCGGAGAACGCGATGGCATGGGAGCCCTTGGCCGCGCAGCGCCGGACCTCGCGGGCGGCCAGTTCCGCGTCCCACATGGGGATGAGGGTGAGCGGGATCAGCCGCCGCGGGCCTCGTCGGCCCGCACCATTCGCCGATCATCCAGTCGTTGTAGGCCTGGACGCAGGCCAGCGCGAGGTCACGCTCGCCGCGTTCCAGGAACGCCTGCCCGCAGAACCGCGGGAAGGTGGGGAAGCACAGCGACGCCTCGGTGTGGTTGCGGTCCATGTCGGCCAGCCGGGCGGTCCGGTCGTAGCAGCCGGGCAGGATGTCGTCGAAGAGCACCGCGCGGTTGTGCGCCTGGTCCCGCGGGAAGCTGACCGCCGCGAAGCCGCCGGTCACCGGGAACAGCAGCCCGGCATAGGACCAGCAGTCCGCCCAGTACCCGTCTGAGTCCTCCCGGAAGGCCATGTGCCGGGGCTCGAAGCGCAACCGCCCTCTGACCTTCACCAGCCGCGGCCCGGCCTCGCGGAAGGCCGCGGGCAGGTAATCCCGCCACACGTGGGCCGGCTCGATGACATGGTCAGGTCGACGTCATGATGATCCGGGGAATGTCCATCATGTCCCTCTCTCTGTTTGCCCGGGGGGGCGACCCCCCGGAACCCCCGCGAGACGCTGACTAGGAGGGGACACGCCTCCGGCGCACCCCGCCTCGCCAGCGAAGCTCTGCTCAGTGGGGCGGGCCGGCCGATGTCCCGCCGTCGCGGATGAGCACGGCCGGCCCGCTGGCCGCCGGTCACCAGCTCGCCGTTCACCCAGACCTGGTCCAGGCCGTGGCTGCGGGCGATGAGCCGGTAGCGGGCCCGCGGGCCGCAGGTCGTAGACCCGCTCCATCCGCTCAACCCCGATGGTGGCGGGCGTTC
>CAWDRD010000078.1:0-72246 GCA_963804455.1 uncultured Actinomycetes bacterium | reverse complement strand
ACCATGCTGACCGCCATCATCCTCAAACCTGTTTTCTTATTCATGATATAGCCCTTTCTGTAGGAGGTTAAAATCTGGTTGATCCTTAAGGTTGTACCGGTGCTACTGAACTGGCAATTTTATCGCGAACCGCCGTTTGCCGCCTGATGCGGCTGCGCTGCAGCCTGCGTGTGGTCGGTTGATGGATGAACACTCGCCGTCTTTGCCCGCGGCATGGACGACGCCACTTTGCGTTGCTCTTCCGGCGTCAACTGGAAGATGTTGAATCGGTCAACAGCTTCCTATGGTCTCCCTCATAGCCCTGGAACGACGGCGGCGTCGGCCCGGCGAACACCCATTGATTGTTCTGCTGCTCGATCGTCCCGATGGCATCGACGTGCCTGGGCTGACTGCTTGTGGGTCTGTTGATCCAGCGGTCCACCCAGTCCGGCTTCAAGCGTTCTTTTGCCAGCAGGAAATTCGGCGCGGTGGCGATCTTGTCGTGCGTTGGATCGCCCGTAGCGTGACACTTCAAGCACGGTGCTGCGGAGCTGGAGAACAGGCTTCGAGCCATGTCGGTCGAGCTGGGATCAATCGACGGCCATGCGCCCGCCGTCCACCCGGACGCGTGGATCGCCCCAAATGCGCTGCTCATCGGCCGGATCACGGTGGACCGGGGCGCCAGCATCTGGTACGGGACCGTGCTCCGGGCGGATGACGACGAGATCGTGATCGGCCCGGACTGCAACATCCAGGATCTGTGCTGCCTGCACGTGGACCCGGGAGAGCCAGCCATCCTGGAGGAAGGGGCCAGCGTGGGGCACCACGCCACGGTGCACGGGGCCCACGTCGGGGCCGGCGCCCTGATCGGCATCGGGGCTGTGCTGCTCGGCCGGTCCCGGGTGGGGGCGGGCTCGCTGATCGCTGCGGGCGCGGTCGTCCGGCCCGGGCAGCAGATACCGGCCGGAGTGCTGGCCGCCGGGGTGCCAGCCACGATCGTGCGCGAGCTGACCGACGCCGACCGGGAGTCGTTCGCGCACACCGCATCCCGTTATGTGGCCCGCGCCGCCCGGCACCAGGCCGCAGCCTGGCAGTAGCGGGGAGAGGTGTTCGTTGCGGCTTCGCGATAACGCAGCGGCGCCGGCTCCGGCGCGGCGCTGTCTCCTCCTACCGTGGGCGTTAATTACGCGCCGCTGGCTTAGCGGAATTGTTACTCCAGAGTTGGGTAAAACCGCACGTGAGGGTGGTCCAGAAATGACCCTGATGGGTCATGCGCGGGCATAGGGCCGCGACGTAACCTTGTGCCTAGATGCTGCGAATCCGCTTAGCGACGGAGGTGGGCGCGGTGCGCGAGCAACTCGATCTTCGCGTCCCCGATCGCGTTGCGCTCGATGAGATCGAGCTGTATTCAGAGGTGCTCAGCGCGGTTGCCGTGCGCGACCGGCCGCTGACCGCGGAAGAACTCGACGCGGTTCTGGGACTAGTCACACCGGGCTAGCCCGGGGGCGTCAGGTGCTGCCGGGATGCCGGAACATGACATCAGTATCCCAGTGGCTGAAGCCCAAAGATTCGTAGAGCCGGATCGCCGGGGCGTTCGTCTCGTCCACGTACAGCATGACGTCGAGCAGGCCGCGCGAGCGCAGGTAGCGCAATCCGGTCAGGGTGAGCGCCCGGCCCAGGCCGGTGCCCCGCTCTCCGGGGTCAACGCCGACCACGTAAACCTCGCCGATGGCCTCGTGCCCGTGCGCCGGGCCACCGGGATGGCTGCCGTGGATCTTCGTCCAGTGAAAGCCGGCCAGCGTCCCGGACCGTTCCGCCAGGAAGAACCCGGCCGGGTCGAACCACGGTTCCTGCTCGCGCAGCAGCAGGTCGTCCAGGGTCCATGCGCCCTGCTCCGGATGGCTCGCGAACGCCTTGTGGTTCAGCGCGGTCCAGGCCTTCTCGTCCGAGCCCACGGCGAACGTACGCAGCGTCACCCCGTCCGGGTAGCGCGGGCTGGCCAGCGGTGTCTGCAGTGAGCGGCGCATCGTCCAGAGGGCCCGGACCCGCTCGAATCCAGCCCTGGCCGCCAGCGCCCCGGCCGCGGGCAGGTCGCCGTGGCCCCACAACCGGAGCGGGCGCGGGCCCGCCTCCGTCAGCAGCGCGCGGATGAGGGCCAGCCCCAGCCCGTGGCCGCGGTACTCGGGATGCACCACGAGTTCCCCGCTCGGGCCTTCCACCGGGTCGGTGGGATCGAGGTGGGCGTACGCCGGCCAGTTCGCCGCCGGCCCGGACCAGGAGGTTGCGCGCCTGCGGGTCGCCGCCGTGCCGCAGGTGCAGCAGGACGTGCTCGGACAGCGGGCTGACCGAATCATGGTCGGTAGCCGCGCTGACCAGCCGCAGCACGTCCGCGGCCGCGGCCTCGTCCAGCGGGCCGGCCACCGTGATGTCCGGCCCGGCCCGGCCCGGCCCGGCCCGGGCGTCATCACCGGTCGGCTGGGGCGGCACTGGCCTCCTTCTGGCTGCCTGGCTCGGCCAGATCGGCCGCCACGGGCAGCCCGTCGGCCAGCCCGTTGTCCCCGTCTACGGGCCCGTCGCCGGGATGAACCGGGCGGCCCGCCCGTGCCTCATCGCTGCCCTTGGCCGGGACGAACCGGTACCCTACGTTGCGGACGGTCCCGATCAGCGACTCGTGCTCCGCGCCCAGCTTGGCCCGCAGCCGCCGGACATGCACGTCCACCGTGCGGGTGCCACCGAAGTAGTCGTAGCCCCAGACCTCCTGCAGCAGGTGCGCCCGGGTGAACACCCGGCCCGGATGCTGGGCCAGGAACTTCAGCAGCTCGAACTCCTTGAAGGTGAGATCCAGCGCGCGGCCGCGCAGCCGGGCGGTGTAAGTGGCCTCGTCGATAGCCAGGTCACCGGACCGGATCTCGTCCGGTGCGGCCGGGGCCAGGCTGACCTTGCGGCCGATGGCCAGCCGCAGCCTGGCCTCCACCTCGGCCGGGCCCGCTGTGTGCAGGATCACATCGTCAGCGCCCCATTCCGCGGTGACCGCGGCCAGGCCGCCCTCGGTCACTACGGCCAGCACCGGCGCTTCCAGTCCCGCCGTGCGCAACAGGTGGCACAGGCTCCGGGCCTGAGCCAGGTCACGGCGCGCGTCGACCAGTACGGCGTCGGCGGGCGGGGTATCAGCCAGGGACGGCACCTCAGCCGGGGCCACCCGCACCGCATGCAGCAGCAACCCCAGTGAGGGCAGGATGTCCGGGGCCGGTTCCAGGGCACTGGTCAGCAGCAGCAGGTCACTCACGTGCTGCCACCTCCACCCTGCGGTCTCCTGTGCGGGAAACTACCCATGAAAACACATGAGGACCCGCGGGCGGCGTTGCCCGGATCCGATGTGAGCGAGAATAGCGGACATGGCCACAGTGACGTTGCGCTACTGGGCTGCGGCGAAGCACGCGGCCGGGGTCGCTGAGGAGACGATCAGCGCCGACACGCTCGCCGCGGCGCTCGGCGCGGCCCTGGCGGCCCGCGCTGAGGGCAGCGCCAGCGACGGGCTCCAGGCGGTGCTCGCGCGGTCCTCGTTCCTCATCGACGGCGCCCCGGTGGGCAGCCGCGCCCCGGAAAGTGTGCAGCTCGAGGAGGCTGCCGTGGTTGAGGTGCTGCCGCCGTTCGCGGGTGGCTAGCAGTGTTAGCCCGGGGGACGACCCCCCGGACCCCCCCCGGGATGAATGGCCCCGCGAGACACCCCCTCCGGGGGCGCCTCCCGTGACCACGGAAATGCTGTGCTGGCCCAGGGGGACCCCCGGAACCCTCCCGCGGCTCGCTGGCGCGTTATTAGGCCGTCGGCTGAACCGGCCGGCCGAATCGTTCGTTAGGTAGGACGTGGCACACCACCGCGGCACCCAGGGGCGGGAGCCTAAAGGCCAGGCCTGTGACGAAGAGCTGGTCCGCGCGCTCTACGCTGAGCACGCGGCCCCGCTGCTGCGTTACGCGCTCAGGCTGACCAGTGGTGACCGGCAGCGGGCGGAAGATATCGTGCAGGAGACGCTGTTGCGAGCCTGGCTGCATCCAGAGGCGATTGCTGAGCGGCCTGCCCGTCCGTGGCTCTTCGCCGTGGCGAGAAACCTCGCGGTGGACTCACACCGGGCCCGGAACGCCCGGCCGCACGAGGTCGGGGAGGCAGCGCTCGAACTGATACCCGTTGCCGACGAGGCGGATCGCGTGCTCGAATCGTGGGCAGTGGCCGATGCCCTGCATGACCTGCGGCCAGAGCACCGGCAGGTGCTGGTGCAGACGTACTACCTCGGCCGTTCTGTGGCCGAGGCCGCCGCCGAGCTCGGTATCCCGGGCGGGACAGTGAAATCACGGACGTTCTACGCGCTCAAAGCGCTCAAACTGGCGCTCGAGGAACGGGGGCTCGCGCCATGACCGGCACTGCGGAATGCCGCGACATCCGGCACGCGCTCGGCGTCTACGTCCTCGGGGCTATCGATCCCGCCGAGCGGACGGTGGTGGACCAGCACCTGGCCACCTGCCCGGACTGCCGCGAGGAACTCGCCAGCCTGGCCGGCCTGCCCGCGCTGCTGCGCCGGGTCCCGGTCGATGAGGCGGAGCAGCTGGCTACCGGGGATTCCGACCTGGCCGATGCCGACCTGGCGGATGACCGGATGCTGCAGTGGCTGCTGGACCGGACAGGCAATGTGCGCCGGCTGCGCCGCTGGCGCGGCCTGGCCGCGGCCGCGGCGGTCATCGTGGTGGCTGCGGTCGGTGGGGCGGCGGGTTGGGGGGCGCTGCACGGGACCGGCCACGCTGGTGCGGGGCTGCCGGTCGCGGCCGCGCACTGGGATTCGGCATCAGCCACTAACCCGCAGACGAACGTGGCCGCGACCGTGCGGTATGCGGCAACCAGCTGGGGCACGGCGCTGGACACCCAGATCAAGGGCGCGCCTGCCGGGACGCGGTGCGAGCTCGAGGTCACCGATGCTGCCGGGCACACTTCGGTCGTCGGCGGCTGGACCGCCAGCTACGACGAGGGCACCGTCTGGTATCCCGGGTCGTCCGCGGTGACCCTGGACAGCGTACGCAGCTTCACGATCGTCGCAGCCGGGAAAGCCCTCGTCACGGTGCCGATGCACTAACTGATCGATGCCACCGGCCGCTGTTCATGCTTGGCGACCGGTGGTGCTGGTGATGCGCGTCCGGCTCACGGAGCGGGAAGGCCTGTGTGGCCGGGAATGCCCTGGCTGGCCGCCGCGCTATAGCCCCCGTGCTGGGCGGAATCATCGTGTGCGTGGTCGTGCTGGCCGCGGCCACCGCGTTCGGCTTGTCCCGGCAGCGCCGGGACGGGAAGCTGCGCCGGGTCGCGGGATCTCGCACCGGGCCGGAATCCGCCGCCGCGGAATCCGGCGAGCTGGAACCGTCCGGGCCGCGGGCCGTGGGCCAGCCAGCCTCCGGGCCGCGGCTGACCGCGGCGCAGCTAGGCGAGCCGCTGGGCCGCCAGGCCACGCTGCTCCAGTTCTCCTCGCCGATGTGCGCTCCCTGCCGGGCCACCCGGCGGATCCTGGACGAGGTGGCCAGTGGCGCCGACGGCGTCGCGCACATCGAGGTCAACGCCACCGAGCGGCTGGACCTGGTCCGCCTGCTGGACGTGCGGCGCACGCCCACCGTGTTCGTGCTCGACCCGGGCGGCCGGGTAGCCCGGCGCGGAACTGGGCTGATGCCCAGGGCCGAGGTGCTCCAGGCGCTGGGCGACACACGGTGAGCGGTAATACCCTACCTCCCTGGTGGGAAGTGACAGCAGGGCCGCGGGCGCATACCATCGGGGACGTGCTCTCCCTGGCTGACCCGGATGACTGGGCTGGCGGCCGCCTGTCGCGGCCGCTGCTGACCCGGCGCCGCGTCGTGGACTATTGCCACATCGCGGCGACGTTGTGTCCGGGCATGCCGCGCCTGCGGGTGCGGGCCTGAGCCCAGCGCGGTACGCGTTGCCGGTGGCGGATGTCCGGCGTGGGTGGCAGGCAGCCGCGGTGCGGACCAGCCTGGTCACGATCCCGTGAAGGGGGAAGCACACTCATGACATCGCCGCCGCGGAAAGTTGATCCGCGCGGGCAGCGCTTCAGCGCGGCGCTGACCGCTCTCGTCCTCGTGATCGTCCTGGTTACCGGCAGCTGGTTGCTGCTGGCCATCCAGGCGGTCGTGTTTGGTATCGGAGCCGTGGCGGGGCTGCGCTTCTCGCCCTACGGCTTCATCTACCGGGCCCTGGTCCGGCCGCGGCTGGGGCCGCCCGCGGAACTGGAGGACGAGCCGCCACCACGGTTTGCGCAAGGCGTGGGCCTGGTCTTCGCCGTGATCGGGGTGATCGGGTACGCAGCCGGGCTGGCCCCGCTCGGCCTGGCTGCCGCGGCGGCAGCTCTCGCCGCCGCGTTCCTCAACGCAGCCTTCGGCTTCTGCCTGGGCTGTGAGATGTACGTGCTTATCAAGAGAATCCGGCCCGGCCGCCAGGCGATGGCCGCGCCGGAGGCCGACAAGGAGGTTGCCGCATGAGCCGTCCAGACGTCCTAGTGGACGCTGACTGGGTGGAAGCCCACAAGAACGACGATGGCATCGCCATCGTGGAGGTTGACGAGGACACCAGCGCCTACGACACGGGGCACATCCCGGGCGCCATCAAGATTGACTGGAAGAAGGACCTGCAGGACCCGGTCCGCCGCGACTTCGTGGACCGGCACGGATTCGAGGCCCTGCTGTCCGAGCGGGGGATTTCCAACGACGACACGATCATCCTGTACGGCGGGAACAACAACTGGTTTGCGGCGTACGCCTACTGGTACTTCCGGCTGTACGGGCACCAGAACGTGAAGCTGCTCGACGGCGGCCGGAAGAAGTGGGAGCTCGACGGCCGCGAGCTGGTCAAGGACGTGCCCGAGCGGCCGGCCACCAGCTACACGGCCCAGGAGCAGGACCTCGCGATCCGGGCCTTCCGGGACGAGGTGGTCGCGTCGATCGGCAAGGACAACCTGGTCGACGTGCGGTCGCCGGACGAGTTCGCGGGCCGGCTGCTCGCTCCCGCCCACCTGCCGCAGGAGCAGGCCCAGCGGGGCGGGCACATCCCGACCGCGAAGAACGTGCCCTGGTCCAAGGCTGCCAACGACGACGGCACGTTCAAGTCCGACGACCAGCTCCGCGCCCTATACGGGGACGAGGCAGGCCTGGACTTCAGCAAGGACACGATCGCCTACTGCCGGATCGGCGAGCGGTCCGCGCACACCTGGTTCGTCCTGCACGAGCTGCTCGACCAGGCGAACGTGAAGAACTACGACGGCTCCTGGACCGAGTACGGCTCCCTGGTCGGGGTGCCGATCGAGGTCGGTGACGGCAAGTGAGCGCAGCACAGGCCAGCGCGGGCGGCTGCGGCGCGCCCGCGGGTGGCGCGGCGGCCCCCGTGGACGTGGGCGATCAGGCCATCGTCGAGGGCCGGGTGACCCGGGACGGTGCCGCCGTGCAGACCGGGTACGCCCGGCTGCTCAACGACGGTGGCGAGTTCGTGGCTGAGGTCCCGCTCGGCGCGGACGGCGGGTTCCGGTTCTTCGCCGCCCCGGGCAGCTGGACAGTCCGTGTGCTCGCCCCCGGCGGGGTGAACACCGACCGGCCGGTGACCGCTGAGCGCGGCCGGATCGCCGCGGTGGAGGTCAGCGTCTGAGGTTCCGGTGGGTCAGCGCTGAGGGGCAGGTGGTGAACCACCTGCCCCTCAGCTGCTGATCACTGGCGTCTCGGTGCTTCTCGGCTTGTTCATCTTCTTGTCGCGGTGCCCGTCTTCTCCCGTTCACCTGAGCGTCGTATTCGGGCCCTATCAATGGTCTGGGTCAGGTGGATCACGCTGCCTGGCCGTCATCACTGGCGATGAGGGCGGGCGCAGAGTGTCCATTGACGCTGATCCGGACGGACCCGCAGCGGAGCGGGGGTCGTCATTCTGAGACGGGTGATCGCTGCGTTCTCCAGGCGATATGCGGAATGACCGAACCGCGCGGGGACAGGGTGGGCCAGGGGCTCGCTCCCGGCCGCTCTCTTTCCGCCAGCGTGCTCGCGGACCGGATGGCGGCGGCGTTGCTGCACCACGAGCCCGGCTGGCGGTTGCCGCGGCACACCGCGCTAGCCCGCCGCTACAACGTCACCACTTCCCAGATCGACTCGGCGATCGACCTCCTGGCCGAGCGGCACCTGCTGACCCGGCTGCCGGACGGGCAGGTGTTCCGGGCCAGCCCGGCTGAATACCGGCTGACCCTGGAAGGTCTGCCCGGCCTGGCCACGCACGTGGACCCGATGGGTGGCGAACTGGCCTGCAAGAGCCGGAACGTGTCGAAACGGCGCGCCCCCGAGGACGTGGCCCGGGCCCTGGGGGCTGCCCCGGGCGAGCCGCTGCTCACCGTCCGCTGCCTGTGGACGGTCGGCGGAGCGCCCGCCGCCTATTCCGCCAGCTACTTGCCCGCCAGCATGGAGGGGCTGGCCAGCGACTTCGCCGCCGCCTCGCCGGCCGGGCCGAGCACGCCGCACGGCCGTCCCTGCGCGTTCCAGGTGGACATGCAGCCCCCCGCGCCGTCGGTGGCGCGCAGCCTGCGCCTGGCCGCCACGGAGCCCGCCGCCACGATCACCGTGCGGTATGAGGACCCGGCCCATCGCGGCGTGATCGGGCTGTCGGTGGCGGTGCTCCGGCCCGACCTGTTCCGGATCGTGGTCGAGTCACCCGGCATCCCGCGGCCCGCCGCCGGCCCGGACGGCCTGCCCGGCGCCTGGACCCATGCGCTGGAGGACTGGGAACCCTAGCCCGTGGCGCAGGCCCGGCCAGGACCCGGAACCGTGGCCGCGGCGCTGGCGGGTCAGGCGAGGGTGAGGAACATCTTCTCCATCTGCTCCTCGGTCATGGGGGAGTCGGTGTCCCCGGACAGGCACTGGCGCATCCCGCTGGCCACGATCTTGAAGCCAGCCCGGTCCAGCGCCCGGGACACCGCGGCGAGCTGGGTGACCACCTCGGTGCAGTCCCGCCCGGACTCGACCATGGAGATGACCCCGGCCAGCTGGCCCTGGGCGCGGCGGAGCCGGTTGAGCACCTGGCCCACGGAATCATCGTCAATCTTCATCGGCTGTCTCCTCGCACCTCGCCCGCAGTATACCCTGGTAGGTATATAAACCGGCGGGGGCCGCCCTGAACCGCGGGCGCCCGCCCCCAGGTGCTTAACGGGTACAACCGGGTAGAGGGGCATGGTGGTACCCGATGATGGCCTGTGCCGATGATCGCCCGCCGGTGCAGGCCGAGGACGTGATGATGATTCTTCCGGCGTGGGTCTGGGCGGTGTCCGCGGCAGGCCTGGTCGCCGTGGCCGCGATCGAGGTCACGGCGGCCAGCCGGCCGGGGCGCAGCCCGTTCACCGTCCGCCGGGCCCTGGTGTGGGCCGGGATCTACGTGTCGCTGGCCGTGATCTTCGGTCTGATCGTCGGGATCGGGGCCGGGTGGGTGGCGGCGGGCCAGTACTACGCAGGCTACGTCACCGAGTACAGCCTCAGCCTGGACAACCTGTTCATCTTCTACGTGATCATGAGCTGGTTCGCGGTGCCGCCCGCCCGCCAGCACCGCGTCCTCCTGCTGGGCATCGGGCTGGCCCTCGTGCTGCGATCCGCCCTCATCGTGGCCGGGGTCGCGGCGATCAGCCAGTACAGCTGGCTGTTCTACCCGCTGGGCGGCGTCCTGCTGTGGACCGCGATCAGCCTGGTCACCGGCGCGCCGGGCGGTGCGCCGGGTGGGGAGCCGCAGCGGTACAGCCGGCTGATGTCATGGCTGCGGCGCCGCGCGGTCACGACGGACCGGGATCACGGCCATGGCCTGATCGCATGGCGGTCCGGGCACCTGGTGGTCGCCCCGATGCTGGTGCTGGTGCTGGCGATCGGGCTGGCCGATGTGCTGTTCGCCCTTGATTCGATTCCGGCCATCTTCGGCATCACCACCAGCGCCTACCTGATCGTGGCCTGCAACGCGTTCGCGCTGATGGGACTGCGCCAGCTGTACGTGCTGCTGGCCCGGATGATGGACCGGCTGGTCTACCTGACCCGGGGCCTGGCCATCATCTGCGCTTTCATCGGCGTCAAGCTCCTGCTGCAGGCGCTGCACAGCTCCGGTGTGGGCTGGGCGGTGGTGGTCCCGCCCTGGCTGCCGGTCCTCGCTGTCGCCGCGATCCTGCTGGGCACGGTGATCGCCAGCGTGCTGCGCACCCGCGGGACACCGGGGCCAGCCACCGCGGGCCCGCTCACCGCCGAAGAACGGGCGGTGCTCGAGCGCCGCTTCACCGTCATGGACGCCAACGGCAACGGCGTCTGGGACCGTGACGACTACGCGCAGCTGACCCAGCGGCTGTGCGGCGCCTTCGGCTATGCCGTTGACTCCGCGGCTGGGCGGGCCGTTGCCGCCGGGCAGCACGCACTGTTCGACGCGCTGCTGGCACACATGGACGCCAACGGCGACCAGGAGATCAGCCCGGACGAGTTCGCCGCCGCCGTGGGCGCCGCCGTCGACGACCGGCCCGGCTTCGCCGCCGCCGTTCGCACCGCCGCGGAAGCGCTGGTCCAGGTGGCTGACGGCGACCACAACGGGGTCCTGGACGCCACCGAGTACGCCCGGCTCGCCGGGGCCTACGGGGCCAGCGCCGACGCCGCCGCGCACGCCTTCGGCCAGCTCGACCTGGACCACAACGGTTTCCTGGACACCTCGGAACTGACGGTGGCGCTCAGCCAGTTCTTCGCCAGCCGGGACGCTGACGCCCACGGCAACCTCGCCTTCGGCCACCTGTGACGTGCTCCCCTCTCGCCCGTGTCCGTCAGCGCCAGCGCTCGCATCAGCGGACTCTGCGGATCACGGCGAGGCGGTGCCGGTTCCCGGGCTCAGTTCCTGCTCCTTGGCCAGGCCCCGCTGGATTTTCTGGCGCACGGCGACCGAGTGGTTCCAGGTGCCTGGACACACGCCGTGGCGGACTGGGAACCTTGACCGGAGATGCCTGCCTCTGCGACGGATGCGGCGGAGCGCGAGCCGCGGCGACCCCGCTACCTCATTCCAGGAGACATCCCCCGACGCGGTGAGATCGTTGCTGCCCTGGCCTTGCTGGGAATCCTCACGCATTTATTGCTTGCGCCGCTCACCCTGGTGCTGGCGGCCGCGTTCGACCTGATCAGCCGGGCTACCCGGTGGCGGCCGCTGTGGCTGGCCGTCCCCGCTGTGGCTGGCCTGGTCTGGGCGCTGGCCATCGGCCCCGGCCCGGCTCTGCGCCGGCCTGGCCGGTGGCCCCCGGCACGTGCTCGGCTACCTGGCTGGCGTGGGCGCGTATCCCGGCCGGCTGCTGCACCTGGGCCAGGCCTTTGCGGGCAGCGGGCACTGGCTGCCCCGCCAGGCGCCGCTGGCGCTGATCCTGGCCGCGGGCGAGGCGTGGCTGGCCTGGTGGCTGCGCTGGCTGCACACCGGCGAGCAGGACTTCCCGGCGCCGCGCCCGGGCCTGATCGTGGCGGTCCGGCGCCAGTTCACCGCGCGCCGCATCGCCGCGGGCGGGGTCGGCCGGCCGGACCGGGACCTGCCTCGGTGTGGACTGGCCGACCGGGCAGCCCGCCGAGGTGCCGTGGACCGCGGCTGACGGCGGGGTGCTCTGCACCGGGCCGGACCCTGCGCTCGTCGGCGCGGCCAGCTTCCAGTTCGCGCACGCGGCCATCCGCCGCCGCAAGCCCGTCATCGTGGTGGACCTGGCCGGCCAGGTTGGCCTGGCCGCCGCCCTGGCGGCGGTGTGCGCGGACGCGGGCGCGCCGCTGCGCGTGTTCGGTCCCGCTGGGCCGGGCTGCTACGAGCCGCTGCGCGGCGGTGATCCGGCCCGCAAGGCCATGCTCGTGCTGGGGATGATCGACTGGGCGGCCGTCACCGACTACGCCCGGCGCACCTGCCAGGGCTACCTCAACGACCTGTTCGCCGTAGCCGCGGCGGCGCCGGGGGATCCGCGGGTCCCGGTGCTGGACGACGTGGTCCGCCTGCTCAGCCCGGCCGAGCTGCGGGCCCGGCTGGCCCGGGTGCCGCCCTACCATCCACGGCGCAGGCCGCTGGCCGAGCGGGTCTGGGCCTCAGCGAGCCTGCTGGAAGCGGACCCGGCCACCGCCGCGTTCCTGGCCGGGGAGCTGACCGGGCTGCGCGCCTCCCCACTCGGCCAGTGGCTGCGCCCAGCAGCGGGCACGCCGGGCGGGGTGCCTGGCCTGGGCGGCGGGCCGGGGGCGCGGATCAGCCTGGCTGATGCGGTCCGGGAGCGCGCTGTGGTGCTGTTCCCACTCGATCACGCCCGGTACGGGCGTCCCGCCCAGATGATCGCGAACCTGGTCGCGCTGGACACCA
Organism: uncultured Actinomycetes bacterium; assembly: GCA_963804455.1. Lineage (GTDB taxonomy): Bacteria > Actinomycetota > Actinomycetes > Streptosporangiales > Streptosporangiaceae > RYN-230. The sequence goes on along the minus strand of CAWDRD010000078.1, from coordinate 59,879 downwards.
CGGCGGTGTTCGCCCGGACGGTCCGGCTCGGCCTCGGCGGCGACGGGCTGGCCTGGTTCGGCCCGGGCGAACTCGTCGCGGGCCCGGCGCTGCAGGGCATGATCAGCACCGGCGGCCAGGCCGGGCTGGCCTCCGTGTTCAGCACCGGCGCCGCGGCGGCCGATCAGCTGGCCGGGCTGGCGAACGTGCTGGTCATCGCCGGGCCTGAAGACCCGGCCCGGGCCGCCGCGTTGCGGCCCGGGCTCGGGCTGCCCCCGGGCCCGCCCGGCCGCGACCAGCTCACCCTGGTCATCGGCGGGCCACCCCGGCAGGTGCTGCCGTCGTGCCGGTTCGTGCCGGGCCACCGCGGCCTGGCCGGGCCCGGCCCGGCCGGCCCGGCTGCCACCAGCCCCGGGCCGCTCATGGCCGGACCCGTTCCCGGGACCACGCCGTGACCGGGCCGGTGTCCCGGTCCGACCGGGTCTACCTAGGCTGGGAATACGCGCTCGTGCACGCCGATCCCGGGCCACCGCCGCGCCGCCCCATCCCGCCCGGTCAGGAGCAGCTCAACCCGGGCTGGGTGGCCGCGCAACGGCGGGAGGAGCGGCGGCTGAGCCTGCCGCTCCGGCTGGGCTGCGGCGGAGGGCTGGCCTTCGTTGCGATGGTCATTGCGCTGGGGGTCACCGGACTGCTCAATGTCTGGCTCACTGGCGCGGGGTTCGTTGCCGGCCTTTTCCTGGCCAGCTGGTGCGGGCGGGAAGTGTGGCGCGGCGAGCAGGACCTGCGCGGACGGCTGGCGGCCGAAGAGCGCCGGGTGGCCAAGGCGCGGGCGGCGCAGGAGAGCCAGCTGTTCAGCTGGCAGGAGGAGCATGCCCGCCGGTACCGCGACTGGCAGGCCCGCAGCCGGGCGTTTCGCGGGCAGCTGCAGTGGTACGGAGTGGCGCTGCCCGCTGAGATCGACCGGGTGGATGTGGCGGGTGGGACGCTGGCTGGCTGGTCCGCGATGATCACTATGATCGCCGCGCTGCGGCTGGCCGCGGGCGGCGAGGTCACCGTGCTGGACCTGTCCGAGGGGGCGGTGGCCGAGGACCTGCTGGCCGCCGCGCGCAGTTCCGGGCTCCGGCCGCTGGTCTGGGTGCTGCCCGGCGATCTGCCCCGCTTCGACCTCGGCCGGGGCCTGCCCGGCGAGGCCCTGGCGGACGTGCTGGCGGTGGCCGCGGCTGCGAGTGGTGATCCGGGCCAGCCTGCGGACCCAGCGCACGACCACGCGATCCTGGAGCGGGTCGCCGAGGTGGCCGGCACTCGGGGTGGCCAGGCACTGGGGTGGCCATCGGGCAGGTCACCGCGGGGCTGCGGGTCCTGGCCCAGGTCGGTGATGCGCGGGCGGACATCCAGCGCGGGCTGCTCAGCCCGGCTCAGGTGGACGCGCTCATCTCGCTGTACGGCAGGGGCGCGGCGGACCGGGTGATCACCGAGCGGGCGCTGGCGCTGGAAGCCCGGCTGCGCAAGCTGGAGACGCTCGGCTCGGCCCCGGCACCGCCGCCGCCGGGCCGGCTCCGGGTGGTCGCCCTGGACCGGGCGGGCGGGGTGGCGGGCGCCCGGGTCCTCGGCGGCTACGTCACCGCGGCGCTGACGCACCTGCTCCGCCAGCAGTCGCGCGGCGAGCCGTGGCAGCACACGATCCTGCTGGCCGGGGCCGAGAAGCTGCCCGGCGACGTGCTCGACCGGCTGTCCGACGCGTGCGAGGCCAGCGGCACCGGGCTGGTGCTCGCGTACCGGTCGCTGCCCGCCCATGTGCGGGAGCGGCTGGGCCGGGGCAACGCGGCCCTGGCCGTGATGCGGCTGGGCAACGCCGAGGACGCCCGGGTGGCCAGCGAGCAGATCGGCACCGAGCACCGGTTCGTGCTGGCCCAGCTGACCGACACGGTGGGCACCTCCGTGTCGGATACGGCCGGGCAGACGTACGCGAGCACGGCTGGCACCTCAGATTCGGTGGCGGTGTCAACGTCGGCCAGCGCATCGACCGGGCACAGCGGTGGGCGCGGCGAGGGCTGGTCCGGCTGGTCCGCGTTCGCGCCCCGGACCAGCTCGCGGCACCAGGAGGTCAGCTACTCCGAGGGGACCAGCGACTCGCAGTCCATCACCACGGGCATCAACGCGAGCACCTCCTGGGGCTGGCAGACCTCGCTGGCCGTCAGCAGCAACGCCGCGCTTGCCCGGACCACTCAGCGGTCCCGCGAGTTTCTGGTAGAGCAGCACGAACTGCAGCAGCTGCCGCCGAGCGCGATGATCATCAGCTACGCCGCGCCGGGCGGCCGCCGGGTAGTGCTGGCCGACGCCAATCCGGGGATTTCCGGCCTGTCCACGGCGACCCTGCACAGCCTGGAGGAGGCCAGGCACGTGGGCACGATGGCGCCTGAGGGGCCTCCGGGCGATACCGGGGGCTGGCCGGACATGACCGCAGCGGGAGTGGGGATCGCGCCCACGGCGTTCGGCGCGGCTGGGGGAGCGGACGCGGCTGAGGGAGCCGGCGCGGCCTGGGGAGCGGGGGCAGCGGGGAGAGCGGGTGCGGCTGACGGGCCGGTAACCGGGGAGTCAGGGGAGCCGTTGCCCGGGGAGCCCGCACCGGGTACGCCCGGGGAATCCGGGCTGGACGCAGGGGCCCCCGTGCCGCCGCCTCCCGCGGCGCCCTCCTGGGCGGGGCCGGTCCCGCCCCCTACCCGCGATCCGGCGGCTGCCCCGATCAGCTGGCGGGAGGACGACGCGGCCCCACCCAATCTGGGGCCGCCGCCCGAGCCCCTGGACTGGCGGCGCCGCCAGGAGTGATCACCCTGGCTCCGCCGGCCGCCCGGCTGAGTTCCGCTGCGCGGCTTGGCTCCGCTGTGCGGCGCCAACATGCGACACGGCGAGCATCCGCGGATGCTCGCCGTGTCGCGGGGGGGAAGGAATGGGGCCGTGTTTCCCGGTTCCTCGCTGGCCGGGCTGGTCCGGGCGGCCGGTGCCGGGTCAGCCCGGCTGGTCACCGGGTGGTTACCGGGTGGCGGGAGCGCCGGTGCGCTGCCCCGCCGCGGTGTGCACGCGGGTACCGGGCTGCGGGGCGTTGCTGTACTGCGGGGCGGCGTGCCGGCGACCCGGGACACTGGTCCCGGCCGCGGCGTGCTGGCGGGCGGTGCTGAGGCCAGCGGCCGTGGTGGCGCTACTGTCGCCGTGAACGCGCAGGCCCGCCTTAGTCCGGTAGTGAGCTCGCGCCTCGGCGTAGTCAGGGGTGGACTCCCGGCGCTTGAAGGTCATCCACAGCGGGATGCCCACGATCGCCAGGAAGATCAGGGCAGCGAGCGGGAAGTTGGCCAGGACCAGGGCGTTCAAAGTGAGTCTCCTCGGTGTCTGGGCCGGCAGCGGCCCTGCCGGCGGCCATGACTCAAGGCTGCCGCCCTGCCTTCTCCGCAACGTTTCGATAACTTCTCAGCCCGCTCTGGCTTTGCATTGCCGCAGGTCAGGGGCTCGGCGGATTCCATTCGTGGCCTGTTCCGGCACGCGGCGTGGGTGCCCTGACTAGCACAAACGGAACATCGTTCGGTGCTTCGGGGGGCGCTGACTACCGCTCTGACCGGAGTTCGAGGTAGTTCCAGACCACTCGGTCGCCGACGTGAATCGTTTGGCGAGTATCGCCGATTCGCCACTCGTTGATCCAAAACCGTGCGCCTCAGGCGTTGAGGTAGGTCAGGACGGCTAGCACACGGCGGTTGCCGTCGTCGGCCGGATACAGGTCCAGCTTGGTGAAAATGTTGCTGATGTGCTTGCTGACCGCTTTCTCCGTGACCACCAGCCGGGTGGCGATGCCGGCGTTGGTGCGCCCCTCGGCCATCAGTGCGAGCACCTCGCGTTCCCTCGGGGTGAGGCGGCCCAGCACCTCGTCCCGGGCGTGCCGGGCCAGCAACTGTGACACGACCTCGGGATCCATGGCGGTACCGCCGCTGGCGACGGTCCGTACGGCCTCGATGAACCGCCGCACGTCGCTGACCCGATCCTTGAGCAGGTAGCCGACACCTCCCCGCGCCGCAGACAGCAGTTCCTTCGCGTAGAGCGGCTCGACGTGCTGGGACAGGACGAGCACCGGCAGGCCCGGCACCTGAGCGCGTGCCTCGATCGCCGCCTTCAGGCCCTCGTCGGTGAAGCTCGGCGGGAGCCGGACGTCCACCACGGCTACGTCGGGGCGGTGTGTGACCAGCGCGCGCAGTAGCTCGGGCCCGTTGTCCACAGCCGCGACGACGTCCATGTCGTACGCGGTGAGCAGCCGGATCAGCCCGTCCCGCAGGAGGGTCAGGTCCTCGCCAAGGACAACTCGCACGGCAGCTCCATGGTGACGAGGGTCGGCCCCCCGGCCGGGCTAGTTACGGCGATAACGCCGTCGAAGGCGGCCAGCCGCCGCTCGACGCCGCGGAGCCCGCCGCCGGGCCGCGGCGCGGCACCGCCGGTGCCGTTGTCGCCGACGATCGCGACCAGCCTGCCGGAATCGTATTCAAGCTGCACCCACGCCCGGTTGGCGCCGCTGTGCTTGACCACGTTGGCAAACACCTCGGCGATGGCGAAATAGAGCGCCGACTCTACCGGGGCGGACGCCCGGCCAGCCAGATCGATATGCAGGTCCACCGGCAGGGGCAGGCTCAGCGCAAGCGCCCGCACGGCCCCGTCGAGGCCACGTTCGGCCAGCACTGGAGGGTGGATGCCGCGGACGAGGGTGCGCAGCTCGGATAGAGCCTGCCCGCTCGATGCGCGGGCCTCGGCGAGCAGGGACAGCGCCAGATCGGGGTTGTCCCGGAGGACCTGCTCGGCGAAACCGATGTTCATGCCCAGGGAGACCAGCCGGGCCTGCGCCCCGTCGTGCAGGTCACGCTCGATCCGGCGCAGCTCGGCTGCGGAAGCGTCCACCGCCTGGGAGCGGGACTCGGCCAGCTGGCCCACCTGCGCGGCCATCGCCTCCCGGGTGGGGGCGAGCAACGACGCGGCGGCCCAGGCGTGTGCTCTCAGCAGCAGCGGTCCCAGCACGACGCCGAGCGGCAGCATGCTCAGGAAGAACACCTGGCCCCAGAAACCCGGCGGTGCCGTGTTCCACCACCCGAACAGCAAGGTCCCGAGATCGGCCACCGCCACCCATACGCCGGCGACGAGCATGAAGGCGGGCAGCAGCCCGAGTACCACACTCACCGGTACGCCGACCAGTGCCCAGAGCAGGTCCCGCCAGGTCGCCGGATCGGTCAGCAGCCACTTGCAGCGCTGCAGCCGCCCGATCAGCCCGTTGGTAATCTCCACCGGCCGGGGACGGTAGGGCGTCGCGATCGTTACCCCCGACCAGTGCCGCGCCCAGCGGCGCTGCGTGCTGGCCAGCCCCCGCACGGCCAGCAGGCTCATCGGCGCGAGCAGTATCCCGATCCCCGCGGCCAGGGAGACCAGGGAGAGGAGGGAGGCAAGGAACAGCAGCAGGCCAGCCAGCGAGACCACCGCCTGGACCAGCCCGCGAACGCAGGTCATCAGGGTCAGCCGGACGAGCCGACCGAGGACGCTTGTGCCATCACTCATCATTGTTAGCGATGTTAATGAAGTGGCGGTATACAATCCAAGTGACGAACTGGCCGTCCGCGCCCGTCACCTGCTGGTACAGCGTCACCCGGCGGGAACCGGACAGGTGGGGATGCGGCACCGGAGACCGATAGCATCGTCGGCCATGGGCAAGCTTCCGATCCGCGCGCGGGTCGCGACCACGCTGGGTGGTGCCGCCGGAAAGATGTCGCGCCTCGCGGGCCGCGGCGACGGGTCCGTCATCGGCGGGGTCATTGGCCTGCGGGTCGAGCCGGGGCTGCTGTCCCTGCTGGCCGCCGACCGCCAGATCGTCCTGGTCACCGGGACGAACGGGAAGACCACCACGACCAGGCTGATCACCTCCGCGCTGAGCGCCATCGGCCAGGAAGTGGCCTCGAACGCGTTCGGCGCGAACATGGAAGCCGGGCTGGCCGCTGCCCTCGGGCAGGCCCCGGACGCCCCGTACGCCGTGCTGGAGGTAGACGAGAAGTACGTGCCCGCCGTGCTGCAGGCGACCAAGGCGCGGGTAGTGACGTTGCTGAACCTCAGCCGTGACCAGATGGACCGGGCCGCGGAAATCTGGCTGGTGGCGCGGCGCTGGCGGGATGCCTTCCAGGCCGCGCCGGACTGCCGGGTGGTCGCCAACGCCGACGACCCATTGATCGTCTGGGCCGCCAGCGGCGCGGCTCAGGTGACCTGGGTGGCGGCCGGCCAGCGCTGGCACGAGGACTCGTGGTGCTGCCCTCGGTGCGGGTCGCACCTGCGCCGGGACGACCTGGGCTGGCGGTGCGGTGAGTGCGACTTCACCCGCCCGGCGGCACGCTGGGTGCTGGACGGGGACACCGTGATCGACTCGACCGGCGACGTCATCGAGCTGAAACTGGCGCTGCCCGGCCGGGCCAACCGGTCCAACGCGGTCGTCGCGCTCGCTGTCGCCGAGGTCTTCCGGGTGCGCCCAGCCCAGGCGCTGCCGAACATGCGCACCGTGACCTCGGTGGCGGGCCGGTACACCCAGGTGCGGCGGAACGGCCGCCAGCTGCGGCTGCTGCTGGCCAAGAACCCAGCAGGCTGGCTCGAGGCGTTCGACGTGCTGGACCCGCCCCCGGTGCCGGTGCTGCTGTCGGTGAACGCGCAGGTGCCGGACGGCCGGGACACGTCCTGGCTGTGGGACGTGGACTACCGGGTGCTGCGCGGCCGCCAGGTGTTCGTCACCGGCGAGCGCAGCCTGGACCTGGCGGTCCGGCTCGAGGCGGACGGCGTCGACTTCGAGCTGGCTGATGGGGTGGACGCCGCGGTGAACCGGGTCGGCCCGGGCGCGATGCTCGACGTGATTGCCAACTACACCGCGTTCCAGCAGATCCGGGCGGCCCTCGGCCGCGCAGCCTGAACGGAGGCCTGCCATGGGAGGACCACCCTGGGAGCTGATGGGCCCGGCCCGGAAGGCGCCCCGGCCGCGGCGCGCCATGCATGGCCGCAGACCCGGCCAGCTGGGTCTGGTCTGGGTCTACCCTGACCTGCTCAGCACCTACGGCGACCGGGGCAATCTGCTGGTCCTGGAACGGCGGGCCCAGCTGCGTGGCATCCAGGTCGAATCCGTCCTGGTGAATTCCGACGAGCCGGTGCCCCGCCAGGGGGATATCTACCTGCTGGGCGGGGGCGAGGACCTGCCACAGGTGCTGGCTGCCCGCCGGCTGCGCCACGACGGCGGGCTGTCCGCGGCCGCGGCCCGTGGCGCGGTGGTCTTCGCCGTCTGCGCCGGTTATCAGCTGCTGGGCACCGAATTCGGCGGGGAGGAGGGCCAGCCAGTGACTGGCCTGGAGATCCTGGACATCCGCAGCGGCCGGGGGGAGCGCCGCGGAGTCGGCGAGATCCTGGCTGATGTGGACCCGGTGCTGGAGGTGCCACCGCTCACCGGTTTTGAGAACCACCAGGGCGTGACCCACGTCGGGGACAACGCCACGGCTCTGGCCCGGGTCACGCTGGGTACCGGCAACGGCGACGGCACCGAGGGTGCGTACGCCGGGTCGGTGCTCGGCACCTACCTGCACGGGCCGGCCCTGGTCCGCAACCCCGGCCTGGCCGACCTGCTGCTCAGCTGGGTGATCGGCACCCTCCCGCCGCTGCAGGCCGGGGCGGAAGAGTGGACGCAGCGGTTCCGCCGGCAGCGCCTGGCCGCTGTCTCCGGCCACGATCAGTAGGGCGCCCGGTAACCCCCGGGCCTGTGGTCAGTAGACCAGCGCCTGGGCGCCGTCCGCGCACACCTCGGCTACGAACGTCGCCGCGCCCGCGATGCGGACCCCCTCGATCACGTCCTCAGGCGTGATCTCGCGGCGGGCCGCGCACTGGGTGCACAGCGAGACGGTGCCCGCGGCCAGCACGCTGGCCAGCAGATCCGCCAGCGGTGGAGCGTGCGGCAGCGAGAAATCTTCCGCCCGGCCAGGGAGCGCGAACCAGGACGCCTCCCCCGTCAGCCACAGCGAGGTCGGCACGCCGCTGGCCACAGCGGTGGCCGCCACGTTGAAGGCCTGGTTACAGCGTTCCGGGTCGTCCTTGCCAGCAGTGATCTTTACGACGAGGTTCCGCGCGGTCATGGTCGCACCTTAACGTGAGTCGCAGGCTCCGGCATGGCGGGGCAGCTGGCCGATGGCCGGGTCCGTACACTGCTCGTTGGGAGGGAGCCATGGGTGTGCTCAGCGGGGTTTTCCTGGTTGTCACGTTCGGCGCGGTGACGGTGCTGGCCGTGCTGCTGTCCCTGCGGCTGCTGCGCGCCACCCGCGGTCATGCCCGCGGAGAGTCATCCGATGCCTGACGCAAACGAGCCCGCCGCGGCCGAGCGCGGTCCCAGCGACGACGCTGCCCGGGACGACACCGCCCCGGACGACGCGGCCCAGGCGGGCACCGGGCCGGGTGGCACCGGGCCGGAGCCGCATCCCGACCTGGCCCCGTTGCTGTTCCTGCTGGGCCGGTGGGAGGGCGCGGGAGTAGGGGGCTACCCGACCATAGAAAGCTTCCGGTTCGGCCAGGAGATCTCGTTCAGCCACAACGGCAAGCCCTTCCTCATCTATGCCAGCCGGAGCTGGCTGCTGGACGAGGACGGCAACCAGGTCCGGCCGCTGGCTACCGAGACCGGATACTGGCGCCCGCAGCCGGGCGGCCAGGTCGAGGTCGTGCTGGCGCACCCGACCGGTATCGCCGAGATCTACATCGGCGAGGCGACCGGCACCAAAGTGGAGCTGCGCACGGACGTGGTGGCGCGGACCGCGACGGCCAAGGAGGTCACCGCCGGGCATCGCCTCTACGGCCTGATAGCCAGCGGTGACCTGGGCTGGGCCTACGACATGGCGGCCGTCGGGCAGCCCCTCCAGCCGCACCTGTCCGCCCAGCTCAAGCGCACCGCCTTCGGCTGGCTCAGGCGCGCAGGCTAGTTCCGGGCCGCTGCCTGCGGCAGCGCGGCGAACTGGGCTAGCTCATCGGCGGGGAACCACAGTGCGCCCGGGCGGCCCAGGACGCTCCGGTGGTCAGTGGAAAAGCGGCAAGTTAAAACCCCCGGGCGACTCCCGCGGGCTCATGGTGAGCCAGGCGGGGACCGGCTGGACAGGCCGGTCAGCCCGGGGGTCCGGTGTCTGCCGAGTACTCGCCGACCGCCGCCGTAGCGGCGTACAGGCACCCTGCGGATGCTTCCGGAACAGGGCTTCCCGTACACAGGCCGGTGATCACCTGCCGGGCAATAACCCCGGCGAGGCGTCGGCGGGACGGCGGCTAGCGGACAGCCACCTCGCGAGTCCGACTGCTATGCATGCTGTTGGACCACCTCCTTTCCCGCGTTGCCAGCAAGCTATGTCACCCGCCCCCGGGCAGGCAAGTGATTAAGCCAGGGGAGTACATCCGCCGCAAGGCGGCTAGTCTCGGCCCATGGCGCCCGCGTGGGACGAGGAACTCCGGGCGCGCGGCTACCGGGTCACCCCGCAGCGCCAGCTGGTCCTGGAGGCAGTGACGAAGCTGGAGCACGCCACGCCCGAGGAGATCTGCGCGGATGTCCAGGCGACCGCCCGCGGGGTGAACATCTCCACCATCTACCGGGCGCTCGAGCTGCTGGAACAGCTGGGCCTGGTCACCCACACGCACCTGGGGCACGGCGCCCCGCGCTACCACCTGGCGGCAGAGGCGCAACACGTGCACCTGGTCTGCGCCCAGTGCGGCCAGGTGACCCAGGTCGATCCGGACGCGGTGAGCGCGCTGGTGACCGCGCTGCGAGACAACCACGGCTTCGAGACCGACGTCGGTCACCTGACCGTGTTCGGCCGCTGTGCCGGGTGCCGGGCCAGCCTGGAGCAGGCGGGGGAGCAGGCGAGTACGTCCTCGGGCCGGACCGCATAGCCTGGGGCTATGGACAGCCCGCTCCGCACCAGCAGCCCGTTGCTCGCCACCCCCGGCGCGGTGCCCGGGACCAGCCCGGACGAGGGTGTGGCCGCCCATTACGGGGATCCCTACGCGGAGCAGCGCGCGCTCGCACTGTCGGCTGGCCTGGTCGACCGGTCACACCGCGGGGTGATCCGGATCACCGGCCCGGACCGGCTGTCCTGGCTGCACAGCCTGACCACCCAGCATCTGGAGCAGCTCGAGCCGGGCGGTACGGCCGAGGCGCTCATCCTCAGCCCCACCGGTCACATCGAGCATCAGCTCACCCTTACCGACGACGGCACGGCCCTGTGGGCGCACGTGGAACCGGGCACGGCCGCCGGGCTGCTCGCGTTCCTGGAGTCCATGCGGTTCATGCTCCGGGTCGAACCCGCCGACGTCACCGCCGATTACGCGGTGCTCACCGTGATGGGACCAGGCGCCAGCGACGCCTTCCCGGCTGGCCCGCTGTCCGCCGGGGCGCTGCCCGGCGGGACAGCCGCCGCCATGCACCGCCCGCTGGGTACGGACCTGCTCGTCGAACGTGACCGCCTCGCACCGGCTGCAACGGAACTTCAGGCCCGGGGACTGACCCTGGCGGGCATGCAGGCGTACGAGGCACTGCGGATCGCCGCCCACCAGCCCCGGCTCGGCCTGGATACGGACCACCGGACGATCCCGCACGAGGTCGGCTGGATCGAGACCGCGGTGCACCTGAACAAGGGCTGCTACCGGGGCCAGGAGACCGTCGCCCGGGTGCACAACCTCGGCCATCCGCCGCGCCGGCTGGTCTTCCTGCATCTGGACGGCAGCGAGGACCGGCTGCCCGCCCACGGCGACCCGGTGACGCTGGACGGGAAACGAGGTCGGGTTCGTGGGCTCGGCCGCCCGGCACTACGAGCTGGGGCCGATCGGGCTGGCCCTGATCAAGCGGACCACGCCGGTGGACGCCACCCTGCTCGCGGCCGGACTGCCCGCGGCGCAGGAGGTCGTGGTGCCGCCGGACGCAGGCGCTAAGGTCAAGGTCACGCTCAAGCGCATGCCCCGGTAGCCTGCCCAGCAAGCCCCGCCCGGGCGTGCCCGGCCATGGCTGACATCGAAAGGTCGTGAACTGTGCTGCGCCGCATGCTGCTCGCCGCCTCTGGCAGTGACCGGGCCCGTCAGCTCGTCACGTCGGCCCCGGTCGCCCGGGGCATCGTGGCCCGGTACGTGGCCGGGGACAGCGCCGCCGAGGCGGTGGAGGTGACCCGGGGCCTGCTGGCCAGCGGCCTGCTGGTGACCCTGGACTACCTGGGCGAGGACACGGCCGATCCAGATCAGGCCGCCGCGGTCACCGCCGAGTACGTCGGCCTGCTGGACCGGCTGGCCGCCGCTGGCCTGGCCCAGGGCGGCCGGGCCGAGGTGTCGGTCAAGCCGTCCGCGGTCGGTCTGGGCCTGCCCGAGCACGGCGAGAAGACCGCTACTGAGAACATCACCCGGATCTGCGCAGCCGCGCATGCGGCCGCCACCACCGTGACCCTGGACATGGAGGAGCACACCGATGTGGAGCGGACGTTGCGGATGGTCAGTGAACTCCGGGCGGACCATCCCGACCTAGGCTGCGTGATCCAGTCCGCGCTCCGGCGCAGCGCAGCCGACTGCGCCGCGCTGGCCCAGCCGGGTTCGCGGGTCCGGCTGTGCAAGGGCGCCTACGCCGCGCCGGAATCCGTCGCGTTCCCGGCGCGCCAGGAGGTGGACCTCAGCTACGCGCGCTGCCTGCGCACACTCATGGACGGGCCGGGCTACCCGATGATCGCCACCCACGACCCACGGCTGATCCGGATCGCGGCGGCGCAGGCCGAGCTGACTGGCCGGGCCGCGAGCAGCTTCGAGTACCAGATGCTCTGCGGGGTCCGGCCGGCCGAGCAGCAGCGGCTGGCCAGCACCGGGGCGCAGGTGCGGGTGTACCTGCCGTACGGCCGCGACTGGTACGCCTACCTGGTCCGCCGGCTGGCCGAGCGCCCGGCGAACCTGGCGTTCTTCCTCCGCTCGCTCGCCTCGCACGGATGAGCCCGGCTCTGCCTGTGCCACCGGGCCGGTACCAGCGGGCGTAAGCTGCCACCGATGATTGGGATCTTCGGGGCCGGCAAGATGGGGGAGGCGCTCATCTCCGGCCTGCTCCGGGCCGGGCGGCCGCCGTCCGAGGTGATCGCGGTGGTCCGGCGGCCGGACCGGGCCGAGCAGCTGCGAATGGCCTACGGCATCGCCGTGACCGGGGCCGCCGAGGCGGCCAAGCGGGCGGACACGCTGATCATCGCGGTCAAGCCGCAGGACATGCCCGCCATGCTGGACGACATCGCGCCGGTGCCCGCGGGCAAGCTGGTGATCTCGGTGGCGGCCGGCATCACCACGGCCACGATCGAGCGCCGGATCGGCGAGGACGTCCCGGTGGTCCGGGTGATGTCCAACACTCCGGTCCTGGTGGACCAGGCGATGAGCGTCATCTCGGCGGGGGCGCATGCCACCGGCGAGCACCTGGCCCGGGCGGAGGAACTGCTCCGCCCGGTCGGCAAGGTGCTACGCATCCCGGAATCGCAGCAGGACGCCGCCACCGCGCTGTCCGGGAGCGGGCCGGCCTACCTGTATTTTCTGGTCGAGGCCATGGTGGACGCGGGCATCCTGCTCGGCATGCCCCGCGGTACCGCAATGGAAATGGTGACCCAGGCCATGTACGGGGCGGCGACCATGCTGCGGGACACCGGGGAGCACCCGGTGATCCTCCGCGAGGCGGTCACCTCGCCGGGCGGGACCACGATCTCGGCCATCCGGGAGCTGGAGCGGCACGGGGTCCGGGCGGCCATCCTGGCCGCGATCGAGGCGGCCCGGGACCGGGGGAAGGAACTGGGCCGCGCCGAGTGAGGCAGGCCCGGGACCGACCAGGAGGGGCAGATGACCTGCACGCTGCACGTGGCCTGGGACGACCAGCTCACCCGGTATGACTTCGGGCCAGGGCACCCGTTGGCGCCCATCCGGGTGGAGCTCACCATCGCGCTGGCCCGGGCGTTCGGCGTGCTCGACGCCGAGGGCGTCACGGTGGCCCCGCCGCAGCCCGCCAGCCAGCAGCAGCTGGAGCTGGTGCACGACGCGGCCTACATCGACGCGGTGCGCCGCGGCACGGCCGATCCCGTGTTCGGCCTGGGCACCCCGGACGACCCGGTGTTCCCCGGCATGCACGAGGCCTCGGCGCTGGTGGCCGGGGCCACCCTGGCCGCGGCCGAGGCGGTGTGGATGTCCCGGGCCCAGCACGGTGTCAACGTGTCCGGCGGCCTGCACCATGCGATGCGCCGGGCGGCCAGCGGGTTCTGCGTGTACAACGACCCGGCCATCGCGATCACCTGGCTGCTCGGCCAGGGGGCGCAGCGGATCGCCTACGTGGACATCGACGTGCATCACGGTGACGGGGTGGAGGCGGCGTTCTACGACGACCCGCGGGTGCTGACGATCAGCCTGCACGAGCACCCGCGGACCCTGTTCCCCGGCACCGGACGGCCGGGCGATGCGGGCGGGCCGCACGCGGGCGGCATGGCGGTGAACGTGGCGCTGCCCGCGGGCACAGGCGACGCCGCCTGGCTGCGTGCCTTCGACGCGGTGGTGCCGCCGCTGCTGCGCGAGTTCCGCCCGGACATCCTGGTCAGCCAGCACGGCTGTGACAGCCACCGGCTCGACCCGCTAGCCCACCTGGAGCTGACCATCGATGCGCAGCGCGCGGCGCACCAGCAGCTGCACGCGCTGGCGCACGAGACCGCGGGCGGCCGCTGGCTGCTCACCGGCGGCGGCGGCTACGAGCTGGTCCAGGTGGTGCCGCGGACGTGGACCCACCTGCTGGCCGAGGCCGCTGGACGCCCGCTCGCGCCGGACACGGTCATCCCGCAGCAGTGGCGGGAATTCACCCTGGCCCGGACCGGGGAGAACCCGCCCGAGGTGATGACGGACGGCGCAGAGCCCGTGTTCACCCCGTTCAGCTCGGGCTACGACCCCGGTGACGCGGTGGATCGGTCCATCATGGCCACCCGCAGCGCGGTCTTCCCCTTTCACGGGCTGTTTCCCGGCCCGTAGGCCGGCGGTCTCCCAGCCTGCAGGCCGGGTAGCGGCGCGGCTGGACCGGGCGGCAGCGCGACGGGCGGGGCATCAGTGGCCGGATGAGGCGCGCGAGAGGGTTGCCCTTTTCCACACAAGACTTACGCTGGGGACGGAGGTGACTGATGCGCTTAATCCGGCCAAGCGTACTCGGCTCCGCGGGGAAGAGGGAAAAGTAGATGGCTGCAGGAGAAACTCCGCTCAGTGACGTCAGATTCCTTACCGTGGCTGAAGTGGCCACGATAATGCGGGTCTCCAAGATGACCGTCTACCGGCTTGTCCACTCGGGCGAGCTCGAGGCTATCCGAGTCGGCCGGTCATTCCGTGTTCCCGAGCAGGCGGTCAACCGGTATCTCAAGGGCTCATTCGTAGCGGCTTCGTAGTTGCCGCACAGTAACCGGGGCGAATTCCTGCACCGGGGCGGCGCTGGCGGAAGCCTCGTCCGGGGCTGCCGCGGGGCGGGCCGCTGGCCGCCGTCATCGGACTTGGGGGTGCTGGGGGCCCGGGGTCGTTGGTAGCCTGTGTCGTTGGCGTGTGCCCAGCTGACCGGCATGGGTCTATGCGTCGCATGCCTGGTTCCCTAAGTCCTGAGCGAGGGTGGTGTCGTGGGCTCCGTCATCAAGAAGCGCCGCAAGCGAATGGCCAAGAAGAAGCATCGCAAGCTGCTGCGGAAGACCCGCGTGCAGCGCCGCAACAAGAAGTAGTCCCATGCTGGCAGCCCGGGGTCAGCCCGGGTTGCCAGCGGAGCCGGGGCTGATCAGGGCTGGGTGGGGGCTGCTGGCGTGGCCGTCGTGGATGAGTTCGGCTTCGATCCGGAGTTCAACTCCCGGGTGCTGATCCCACTGGCCCGGGCCCTCTACCGGCAATGGTTCCGGGTCCAGATGCGCGGGCTGGAGCATGTGCCCGCGCAGGGGGCGGCTCTCGTGGTCGCCAACCACTCCGGCGCGCTGCCGCTCGATGCGCTCATGCTGCAAGCTGGCCTGCACGACGAGCATCCGGCGCACCGCAACATCCGGCTGCTCGGCGCGGACCTGGTGTACGAAGTGCCCGGGCTGGCCACCTTGGCCCGGCGGGCCGGGCACATCCGGGCCTCCCCGCCCAATGCGCACCAGCTGCTCACGTCCGGGGAGCTGGTTGGTGTATTCCCGGAAGGCTTCCACGGGATCGGCAAGCCGTTCCGCGACCGCTACCAACTGCGCCGGTTCGGCCACGGCGGGTTCGTGGTCTCTGCGATCCGGGCCCGGGTGCCGATCACGGCGTGCGCGATCGTCGGGGCGGAGGAGATCTACCCGATGATCGCCAACGCGGCGCCGGTGGCCCGGCTGCTGCGCCTGCCGTATTTCCCGATCACCCCACTGTTCCCGTGGCTCGGGCTGGCCGGCGCGGTCCCGCTGCCCTCGCAATGGCTGATCGAGTTCTGCCCACCCGTGCCGACCAGCGGCTACCCGCCGCGCGCGGAACGTGACCCGGACCTGGTCGCGGACGTGACCGAGCTGGTGCGTGGCACCATCCAGCAGACCCTGGACCGGCTTCTAGCCGAGCGCGGCCCAGCGTTCAGCTGAGGGCTGGCCAGCGTGGCCGCAGCGGTCAGCTGGCTGCGCCGTTCTTCCGGTGCCGGCGGTGCAGCGCCACGCCCGCGACGATCCCGCCCGCCACGGCCCCGGCCCCAGCCGCGGTGGGCAGCGCGACCAGGGTGACCCGGCGGCCGGACCGGAAGTCGTGCACCGGCCAGTCCCGGCGGCGTGCCTCAGCCCGCAGCTCGGCGTCCGGGTTGACCGCGTTCGGATGGCCGACCAGCAACAGCATCGGCAGGTCGTTGGCGGAGTCGCTGTACGCGGAGCAGCGGGCCAGGTCCAGCCCTTCCCGCTCCGCCAGCGCCTGGACCGCGGCCGCCTTGGCCTCACCGTGCAGCAGCCCGCCGACGAGGCGGCCGGTGTACTCACCCCCCGCCGACTCGGCGACGGTGCCGAGCGCGCCGGTCAGCCCGAGCCGGCTGGAGATGACGGTGGCGAGTTCTACCGGCGTCGCGGTGACCAGCCAGACCCGCTGGCCGGCCCGCAGATGGGCCTGGGCGAGCGCCCGGGTGCCCTCCCAGATGCGGCTGGCCATGCTCTCGTCGAAGATCTCCTCGCTGAGCCGGACGATGTCGTCCACCTTGTGGCCGGCCACGAACGTGAGCGCGGCCTCCCGGGCGGCGTCGATGTGGCCGGAGTTCTCCGCACCGCGGATCCGGAAAGACAGCTGTCCCCAGGCCATCCGGGCCAGGTCGCGGGGACCGAACAGCTTCCGGGCGGCGAGCCCACGGGCGAAGTAGTAGATCGACGCGCCGCGCATGAGCGTGTTGTCCACGTCGAAGAACGCGCCCGCGGTCGGGTCCGGCTCGGGGGGCTCGGCCACCACGACAGCGGCCGCCGCGGAAGCCGCCCCGGCCAGGGCGGCCTGGTCCCGGCGCAGCCGGCGCTGCCTGTCGCTGCTGCCGCCGGGTCGCCGTTCGGCCAGCTGCCTCATGTCTGCCGAGTCTATAAAGCGTGCTGCGGGCCGCCTGGCCGGTGGCCCAGACGGGACGCTGCGCCGTCATCCGCCGCTGGTTATTGTCTGGTCGCTCAGCTAGTCACGCAGCCCTGGTCACTCATCTGGTCCGCATTATGGCCGCCTGTCAGGCACCATAGGCAGCGATGTCTATTTCACTCGTGGTAGCACTCGCCGGGACGGCCGTCGCCGTCGTCGGCCTGATCCTGCTCATCCGCGAGTGCCTGCGGCAGCCCACGATGAGCATGGCCGCCTGGATCGTCGCGGCCGCCGGGCTGACGATCGGGCTGGCCGCGCAGGCGGTTGGCTTCCAGCGCGGGTTCGGGGCGACCACGTTCCGCGCGGCTCAGCTCGGCGCGGCCGTGGTCGCCCCGCTGGCGCTGGTCTGGGGGATGGCCGAGACGGCAGCACGGAGCCTGGCCGGCCGGTTCCTGGCCCGGGTCGTGCTGGCCGGGCTGTTCGTCATCGTCGCGGTGATCATGGCGACCGACCCGCTCAGTGCCCAGCCGTTCAGCCAGGCCTGGCCGGCCGCGTCCGCGCACTTCCAGGTGATACCACTCGGGTTGCTCGCGCTGATTGCCGTGGTCGTCGTGCTCAGCTTCGTGGCCACGCTGGCCCTGGTCGCGGTGCGCGCCCGGCAGGACCGGGCCTGGCTGACCGCGGTGCAGGCAGTCGGCGCGGCGGGAGTGGCCGCGGTGGCCCTGCAAGGGCTCCAGGTCAGTCACCTGCGTGCGGACTCGGCCTATCCGGCGCTGGGCCTGCTCGCCGCCGGGCTGACCTGGCTGGCCGGGAACCGGGCCGCGCGGATGCGGCTCGGGACGCTGGACGGCAGCTATGGCGGAGCTGACGATCCGGGCTGGCGGCAGCAGGCCGTGCTCGCGGACCCGCGCGGCTCGCCCGGTTACAGCGGCACACCGGGGTACACGGGGGACGATTCGCTCGACCTCTACGCGGGCGGCTACCGGAGCTACGGTGACACCGGTGGCTACCCGGCTCGTGACTATGCCGAGTACGGATCGGACCGCGGCTACGGCCCGGCCGACCGTGGTGGTTCCGGTGGTTCCGGCCCGGCGGACAGCGGCGGCTACCGCCAGGGGGGCTACTACCGCGATACCGGCGGGTTCCAGGCGACCGGCGGATACGGGGACACCGGTGAGTTCAGCCGGTACGGCACGGGGGAGTTCCCGGACACCATGGCCGCCGGGGTACCGGTGACCGGGGCCTTTGACGCGCTCTACCAGGAGGACGGGGCTGGGCGCCGGGACGGCTACCCAGCGAACGGCTATCCGGAGAATGGGCGCCGGGACGCGAACGGTGTCAGCCGGATACCCGACCCCGGGCCGGGCCGGGCCGGGCCGGTATTCCCGCCCGGCGCTGACCCGCTGAACACGGACCCGCTCGGCCAGCAGACTGCTGGCCAGCCGGGCGGTGCACCGGCCGCCAGCGGCGTGGATATCGACCAGCTGTACGGCCAGATCGCCATCTACACGCTGCTGGACAACGGCGCCGAGGAGTTCGACCGGCTGTCCAGCCAGGTCACGGCGGAGGTCGAGGCGCAGGAGCCGGACACGCTCGTGTATGTGGTGCATGTGGTCCCGTCCGCGCCGCTGCAGCGGATCCTTTACCAGGTCTACCGCGACCGGGCCGCCTACGACGAGCATCAGTCGCGAGGCTATGTGCTGGACTTCGAAGCGCGGCGGCGGCCGCATGTGCTGGCCACCAACGTGATTGAGCTGGGCGTGCGGGAGGCGAAGGTGGTGACGCTGAGCCGTCGGCCCGGCCGGGTGCCATGACGCCAGGCGAGCAGCAGATGCCCCCGCATCAGGCCGCTCAGCATCAGGCCGCTCAGCATCAGGCGGGCCAGCATCAGATCACGCTGCTGTCCCGGCCGGGCTGCCATCTGTGCGACGACGCCCGCGCGGTCATCGCCCGGGTCGCGGGCGAGCTCGGCGTGCCGTGGACCGAGCGCGATATCACCGCATCCGCTGCTGACCTGCGGGAGTACTGGGACAAGATCCCGGTAACCCTGATCGACGGGGTACAGCACGACTTCTGGCACGTGAGCGAGCAGCGGCTGCGCGCCGCGCTGGGCCGCTGAGGAGCCCGCTGCCCGGCCGGAGTGCCCAGGCTGACCGCTGACTTGCCCCCGAGCTGAGCGCTGACTTTGTGCATGTGTTCACAAGGGCGTACCGTTGAGTATCAGATCCCGGCGGGCACCTGGGCCGCCCGCAGTGCCCGCAGGTCGAACCCCTCAGGAGCGTCGGCGCATGTCACGCCGTGCAGAGTCCGCGTCCGCCAAGGCTGCGTCCGCGAACGGCAACCGGCAGGGCATCCCGGAGGCGACCATCGCCCGCCTCCCGGTGTACCTGCGCGTCCTCTACGCCTTTGCCGAGCAGGACATCCCTACCGTGTCGAGCGAGGAACTCGCGGCAGCGGCCGGAGTGAACTCGGCCAAGCTCCGCAAGGACCTGTCCCACCTGGGCTCCTACGGCACCCGCGGCGTCGGCTACGACGTGGAGTACCTGGTCTACCAGGTGTCCCGGGAACTGGGGCTGACCCAGGACTGGCCGGTCGTTATCGTCGGCGCCGGTAACCTGGGCCGGGCGCTGGCCAACTACGGCGGCTTCGCCTCCCGCGGCTTCCGGATCGCCGCGGTGCTGGACAGCGACCCCGACGTGGTCGGCACCGAGATCGCCGGGCACGGCGTGCTCGACGTGGATCAGATGGAGCGCGTGGTGGCCAGGCACGGCGTGTCGATCGGGGTCATCGCCACCCCGGCCGCCGCCGCGCAGGCGGTATGCGATCGGCTGGTGGCTGCCGGGGTAACGAGCATCCTAAATTTCGCGCCGATGGTGCTCAATGTGCCTCCGGGCGTCGACGTGCGTAAGGTCGACCTGTCCATCGAGTTGCAGATTCTCGCCTTCCACGCGCAGCGGAGGTCGGTGGTGCGCGTCTCCCAGGACGAGCAGGGGTGGCCAGCCTCGGCCCAGGACGGCGGATCCGTCCGCCGGCCGCGGGCGGCTAACGGCGTGCCCCGGCCGGCCCAGCCCGAGTCCACCGAGGCCGTCCGGTGAGCGTGCTCGTGGTCGGCCTGAGCCACAAGAGTGCCTCGCTGGCCGTGCTGGAGCGGGCCGTGGTCAGCGGCGACGCCCTGGCCAAGCTGCTGCGCGACGTGTCCCAGGCGCCGAACGTGGCCGGGCGCGTTCGTGGTGTCCACCTGCAACCGGGTCGAGGTCTACGCCGAGGTGGACAAGTTCCACGCGGGCGTGTCCGTCTATCTGCGAGCTGCTGGTCCGGCACTCGCGGCGTCGCCGCTGCACGAGCTCACCCCGCATCTGTACGTGCACTACGAGGACCGTGCGGTGCAGCACCTGCTCGCGGTGGCCTGCGGGCTGGACTCGATGGTGGTCGGCGAGAGCCAGATCCTCGGCCAGGTCCGCCAGGCCCTGGCTGCTCGCCCGCGAGCAGGGCACGCTCGAGCCGTGGCCTCGGCGAGCTGGGCGCGCTCGCGCTGCGCACCGGCAAGCGGGCGCACGCCGAGACCGGCATCGACCGGGCGGGCGCGAACCTGGTGAGCGTCGGCATCGGGCTCGCGGCCCAGCAGCTCGCTGCGGCCGGGCACCGCCGGCCAGCGGGCCGCCCGCCGGGCCCGCGGCCAGCCGGGCCGGCCAGCCGCTGGCCGGGCGCGCGTCCTGGTGGTCGGGGCCGGCTCGATGAGCTCGCTCGCCGCCGCCACCGCGGCCCGGCTCGGCGCCGCGCGGCATCGTGGTCGCCAACCGCACCCTGGAACAGGCGCAGAACGGCTGGCCGCCGCGGTCGGCGGTAGCACCGCCGACCTGGCCGACCTGGCCGGCCCCGATAGCCGGGGCGGACCTGGTCATCTCGTGCACCGGCGCGACCGGCATCGTGATCACGCGCGGATCTGGTGGGCCAGGCCCTGCGACCGCCGGGCCAGCCCGGTCCGGCCGCTGGTGCTGCTCGACCTGGCGCTGCCCCGGGACGTCGATCCGGCCGTGGCCGGCCTGCCCGGGGTGAGCGTCATCGGCCTGGACGCGCTGGGCGGCCAGCCGCACGAGGAGCAGGCCGCTGGCCGCGACCCGGGAGGACGATCTCGCCGCGGTCCGGGCCATCGTGGCCGAGGAGTTCGCCGCGCGGGCTTCGGCCGTGCACGCGGCCCGGGTAGCGCCGACCGTGGTCGCGCTGCGGGCCAAGGCGGCCCGGGTGGTGGACGCGGAGCTGGCCCGGCTGGCAAGGACGGCTGCGGCCCGCCGACCGGCACCGTGCGACGAGGTCGAGCGGGCCATGCGCCGGGTCGTGGACAAGCTGCTACATGCGCCGACGGTGCGGGTCAAGGAGCTGGCCGGGTCTCCGGGCGGCGATTCCTACGAGGACGCGCTGCGGGTCCTGTTCGACCTCGACCCCGCGGTGGTCGCCGCGGTCACCCGGGCCGACGCCGACCTGGTCGAGCCGGCCGGGCAGGACACGCCGTGAGCAGGAGGCAGGCAGACCGGGCGCCACTGCGGCTGGGCACCCGGAAGAGCCCGATGGCCATGGCCCAGTCCAGCCTGGTCGCGCGGCTGATCACCGAGCGGACCGGGCGGGCGTGCGAGCTGGTCGGGTACACCACGTTCGGCGACGTCACCCGCGCCGACCTGGCCCAGATCGGCGGCACCGGGGTGTTCGTCAGCGCGCTGCGGGAGAGCCTGCTGGCCGGCGAGGTCGACCTGGCCGTGCACTCGCTGAAGGACCTGCCGGTCGGCGCCGTGCCCGGGCTCGTGCTGGCCGCGGTGCCCGACCCGGGACGATCCGCGGGACGCGCTGGTCGGCCGGGACGGCGCCAAGCTCGCCGATCTGCCGCCCGGCGCCCGGATCGGCACCGGCTCGCCCCGGCGGGCCGCCCAGCTCCGGCTGCTCCGGCCGGACGTCAGCCCGGTCCCGGTCCGCGGCAACGCGGGCACCCGGCTGGCCAAGGTGACCTCCGGCGAGCTCGACGCCGTGCTGCTCGCCTACGCCGGGCTGGCCCGGATCGGCCGCCTCGACGCGGTCAGCCAGGTGTTCGAGCCGGACGAGATGCTCCCTGCGGCGGGCCAAGGTGCGCTCGCCGTGGAATGCCGCCAGGACAGCGACCTCGCGGGGTTGCTGGCCGCGGTGGACGATCCGGTGAGCCACGCCGCGGTCATCGCGGAGCGCGGCGTGCTCGCCGCGCTCCGGGCCGGGTGCAGCGCACCAGTTGGCGCGTATGCTGCCGGAACGCAGACGCTGGAGTTGACAGCGGTGGTCGCGGCAGTGGACGGGGATGCGGCGGTACGGGCCAGCGCGGCCGCTCCCGCGGCCGCGGCGGCCCAGCTCGGTGCGGAGGTCGCCGCCGAGTTGCTACGCCGGGGCGCAGGACAGTACCTGGCCACACCTTCCGAATACATCAGCAGCGGGGACGATGCATCGTGAGTGCCACATCGACGACGAACAGCTCAGGCCAGCCAGGCCTGGTGGCCTTCGTGGGCGCCGGGCCGGGCAGTACGGAACTCCTCACGCTCCGCGCCGCGGAGTTGCTCGGCCGCGCCGACCTGGTGGTAGGCGAGCCGGAGGTGACCGGGCCGCTGGCTCACCTGCTGTCACCGTCCGCTGAGGTCCGCGCCTTCGCGGACCTGGACGCCGAACCCAAGCTGCTGATCAAGGCAGCCAAGGCCGGGCAGCTGGCGGTGGCCGTATACAGCGGGGATCCGCTGCTGTTCGGCCCGGCTGCCGCGCAGGCCACCGCGTGCGCCAAGGCCCGGGTCCGGTTCGAGATCGTGCCCGGCATGCCAGCCGCCATCGCGGTGCCCGCCTACGCGGGCATCCCGCTGACCTCCGAGCCCGGCAGTGACGTGCGGATCATCCACGCGTCCGAGGTCAGCCGGATTTCCGCGGACAGCCAGCAGCCAGGCAGCCTGGTCATCCTGGGCGCGGAGGCCAATCCGGCCGACCTGGCCAAGATGCTGCTGGCCGCGGGCTGGCCGGATCGCACCCCGTTCACCCTGACCTGGAACGGCACGACCACCGATCAGCTGACCGTGACCTGCGCGCTCGGGTCGGTCACGGCCGACCTCAAGGCGGCTGGCGTCAGCCTGCTCACCGAGACCGGCCCAGCGATCGGCGTGGTGGGCCAGGCCGCCGCGGCCCACCCGGAGCTGTCCTGGTTCGAGACCAAGCCGCTGTTCGGCTGGCGGGTGCTGGTGCCCCGGACCAAGGAGCAGGCGGGCTCGGTGTCGGACCGGCTGCGCGCGCACGGTGCCGTGCCCGAGGAAGTGCCGACCATCGCGGTCGAGCCGCCGCGTACCCCGCAGCAGATGGAGCGGGCGATCAAGGGACTGGTCACCGGCCGGTTCCAGTGGGTGGCCTTCACCTCGGTGAACGCGGTCCGCGCGGTGCGCGAGAAGCTGGAGGAGTACGGCCTGGACGCCCGGGCCTTCGCGGGCGTCAAGATCGCCGCGGTGGGCGAGCAGACCGGCCGGGCCCTGCTCGACTTCGGCATCAAGCCCGATCTCATTCCCGAGGGCGAGCAGTCCGGTGAGGGGCTGGCCGCGGCCTGGCAGCCCTACGACAGCATGCTCGACCCGATCAACCGGGTGCTGCTGCCCCGGGCCGACATCGCGACCGAGGCGCTGGTCGCCCGGCTCACCGAACTCGGCTGGGAAGCGGAGGACGTGACCGCCTACCGCACGGTCCGGGCCGCGCCCCCGCCAGCGCCGGTGCGCGAGGCGATCAAGGGCGGCGGGTTCGACGCGGTCCTGTTCACCTCGTCCTCCACCGTGCGGAACCTGATCGGCATCGCGGGCAAGCCGCACGCGGTCACGGTGATCGCGGTGATCGGGCCGCAGACCGCGCAGACGGCGGCGGAGTTCGGCCTCCGGGTAGACGTGACAGCGCCCAGGCCATCCGCGACCGCCCTGGTGGACGCGCTCGCCGAGTACGCGGCCGGGGCCCGGGAGGCGGCGATCGCCGCCGGGGAGCCGGTGCGCAAGCCGAGCGAGCGCCGCCGTGGCGCCCGGCGGCGGCTGAGGTGATCATGATGGGCCTGACGATCGGGGAGCACAGGTGAGTTCTGCGGAGTTCCCAGCCGCGCGGCCACGGCGGCTGCGCCGGACCGCGGCCCTGCGCCGCCTGGTCGCGCAGACCAGGGTGCAGCCTGCCGACCTGGTCCTGCCGATGTTCGTCAAGGAAGGGATCAGCGAGCCGCAGCCGGTGGTCTCGATGCCGGGGGTGGTCCAGCACACCCGGGATAGCCTGCGCAAGGCCGCGGCCGAGGCGGTGGCCGCGGGCGTCGGCGGGCTCGTGCTGTTCGGCGTCCCCGCGGTCAAGGACGCCCGCGGCTCCGCGGCCGACGACCCGGCGGGGATCCTCGCCCAGGCGCTCGGCGATCTGGCCGCTGAGGTAGGCGACGCCGTCGTGCTGATGGCCGACCTGTGCCTGGACGAGTACACCGACCACGGCCACTGCGGGCTGCTCACTGACCGGGGCGAGGTGGACAACGACGCCACCCTGGACCGGTACGCCTCGATCGCGGTAACCCAGGCGGCGGCGGGCGCCCACGTGGTGGCGCCCAGCGGCATGATGGACGGCCAGGTCGCGGCGATCCGGGCGGCCCTGGACGGCGCTGGTTACGGCGAGGTGGCGATCTGCGCCTACTCCGCCAAGTACGCGTCCGCGTTCTATGGCCCGTTCCGGGACGCGGCCGAGTGCGCCCCGCAGTTCGGCGACCGGGCTGCCTACCAGCAGGACCCCCGGGCGGCTGACGCGCTCCGCGAGGTGCTCCTGGACGTGGCCGAGGGCGCGGACATCGTCATGATCAAGCCCGCCCTCAGCTACCTGGACGTGATCGCGGAGGCAGCAGCGGCGGTGTCCGTGCCGGTCGCCGCCTATCAGGTGAGCGGGGAATACGCCATGGTCGAGGCGGCCGCGGCGAACGGCTGGCTGGACCGGGACCGCGTCATCGAGGAGACGGTGACGGCGATCCGCCGCGCCGGGGCGAGCATCATCTTGACCTACTGGGCCGCGGAACTGGCCCGGCGCCTTGACTGACCGCAGCCCTCGGAGGACGCCCGGCTGAGCACAGGTTCGGCAACATGTCGGCATCACCTGGTGTGGACGCCTGCGCGGAGCGTGGCCGGCCCGGCATTATAGGAACCAGGGCCCGTAGTACGCAAGCCCGCACTGCGCACCACGATGGTGTGCGTCGCGGTAGCGCAGGGAACCGCGCGAGGACAGGAGCTAGAGCGCTGATGGTCGCACCGGTGCTGCGCCGAGGCAGGCGCAGGGAGGGCGAACGGCTCGCCACCGCCGCCCTCGGATACGCTGCCCTGGGCTGGCCGGTGTGCCTGGGCGCTTTCCCGCGTGGCAGCGCCCCGCCCATGGCGGAGATGTCCCGGGGCCGCGGCCGGATCCCGGCCCGGCCGCTGCGCAGCCGGGGCACCGGCCGCGCGTGCTCGTGCGACCGGGTCGGCTGTCCCGCGCCCGCCGCGCACCCGATGTCGCCCACCTGGCAGATGTTCGCCAGCTGCGATGCAGGGAAGATCGCGCAGCGGTGGGGGGATCATCCAGAGGCGAACATCATCCTGCCCACCGGGCGGGTATTCGACGTGCTGGACGTGCCGGTGGCCGCGGGTACCACGGCGCTGGGGCTGATGAAGCAGGCCGGGGTGGAGCCGGGGCCGGTGGCCGCGGGTCACGGCCGGATGCTGTTCTTCGTCGCGACCCGTGGCGCGCCCGAGGACGAGGACGAATGGTGGCCCTGCCAGCTGGACTGCGCCCCGGAGGACGTGGGTGAGGTGGTTGGGCTGCGCTGGCACTGCCGGAACAGTTTCGTGCTGGCCCCGCCGTCCCGGGACGTGACTGGGACCGCGGGCCGCTGGATACGGCCGCCAGAGGCGGTCCTGCTGGAGACGGCAGTGCCGGACACAGCCGTGCTGGACGCAGCCGTGCCGGAGGCAGAAGTGCCGGAGGCAGAAGTGCCGGAGACCGCACTGCCCGACGCGGTGCGGCTGCTGGAGTTGCTGGCGGACGCATGTGACGAAGGCAGGGTGCCGTGACCGGAGCCGACCGGTCCAGTGAGCTGTTCCGCCGCGCCCGCTCCGTGATTCCCGGCGGGGTCAACTCGCCGGTCCGGGCGTTCGGCTCGGTCGGCGGCACCCCGGTCTTCATGCGGTCCGGGGCCGGGCCCTACCTGACCGACGTGGATGGCCGCCGCTACGTGGACCTGGTCTGCTCCTGGGGCCCGATGATCCTCGGGCACGCGCACCCGGAGGTGGTGCGGGCGGTCCAGGAGGCGGCCACGGCTGGGACGTCGTTCGGCACCGCCACCGCTGGCGAGGTCGAGCTGGCCGAGGAGATCGCCGCCCGCGCCCCGGTGGACAAGGTCCGGCTGGTGAACTCGGGCACCGAGGCCACCATGTCGGCTGTCCGGCTGGCCCGGGGGTTCACCGGGCGCCAGCTGGTCGTCAAGTTCGCGGGCTGCTACCACGGGCACGTGGATGCGCTGCTGGCGGCGGCGGGCTCCGGGGTGGCGACGTTCGCGCTGCCTGACTCGCCCGGGGTGACCGGCGCGTCCGCCGCGGACACGCTGGTCCTTCCGTACAACGACGCGGACGCGCTGCGCGCGGCTTTTGTCGCGCACGGTGCGCGGATCGCCTGCGTGATCACGGAGGCCTGCCCGGCGAACATGGGCGTGGTGCCGCCGGCGACCGGCTTCAACGAACTGCTCGCCGGGCTGTGCCGGGAGCACGGTGCCCTGCTGATCATGGACGAGGTACTCACCGGGTTCCGGGTCACCGCAGCGGGCTGGTACGGCCGGGACGGCGTGGCCGGCGACCTGACCACGTTCGGCAAGGTGATGGGCGGTGGCCTGCCCGCGGCCGCGTTCGGCGGCCGGGCCGAGATCATGGACCGGCTCGCGCCGTCCGGCCCGGTCTACCAGGCGGGCACCCTGTCCGGTAACCCGCTGGCCACCGCGGCCGGGCTGGCCACCTTGCGTGGCTGCGGCGCTGCCGTCTACGCCCGGCTGGACGAGGTCTCCGCCACCATCGCCAAGCTGGCCGGTGCGGCGCTGGCCGAAGCCGGGGTGCCCGTCCAGGTGCAGCAGGCCGGCAACTTGTTCTCGGTGTTCCTCGGCGTGGACCAGCCGGTCCGCGACTTCGACGATGCTCGCGGCCAGTCCACCGCGGCGTACGCGGCGTTCTTCCACGCCATGCTGGACCAGGGCGTCTACCTGCCGCCGTCCCCGTACGAGGTGTGGTTCGTGTCCGCGGCGCACGACGACGAGGCGGTGGCGCAGATCGCCGCCGCCCTGCCCGCCGCCGCCCGTGCCGCCGCCGCCGCCCTCGCCTGACCCACCCCGCCGCCACATCCCGGGGCCACCGACCGGTCAGCCGATGGCGATGCAGATGATGCCGGCCGCGATAGCGCCGGCCGCGGTGAGCCGGCGGGCCAGTGCGCCCTCGCCCGAGCAGCGGCGGCCGAGCAGCACCCCCGCCAGCACGCTGACCTCGCGGGCCGGGGCGACCGCGCTGACCGCAGTGAAGCTCATCGCGATCAGCACCAGGATGTAGGCCAGCGGGGAGAGCGCCGCCGCTCCTGCCACCTGGCGCCGGTAGCCGCGCCACACCCGGGTCGTGCGCCGCCGGTCGTGCAGGGCGAACGGGGCCAGCAGCACCGCCATCACCGGCAGCGAGGCGTACCCCTGCAGCATGGGCGGCACCTTGAGCGTGCTGACCGCGTACTTGTCCCACAACGTGTACGTGGCGATGAACACCCCGGTGACCAGCGGGAAGATGATCGGCCGCGAGCCCCCGCCGTGGGCCTCCCGGCCGGGGTCGCCCACCGGGGCTGGGCCGGGCGCCGGGGCTGGCCGGGCGCCGGGGCTGGCCGGGCGAAGAGGGTGAGGTGGGCAGGCCGAGCAGCAGCACACCGAGCACGACCAGCACGATCCCGGCGATCCCGGCCGGCCCGGGACGCTCGCCGAGCAGGACGATCCCGGCCAGGGCCGCCAGCAGGGCCCCGGTGCCCCGGCCGACCGGGTAGACCTGCGACAGGTCGCCGCGGCCGTAGCCAGCCTGCAAGAAAAGGAAGTACCCGACCTGCAGCAGCCCGGTTCCCGCCATGAATACCCAGGCCAGCGACGTCAGCCGGGGCGGGCTGAGCAGCACGGTCAGCGCGGCCACCGGGGCATAGGCCACGGTCGCCACCGTGGCCATCAGCCAGACGAAGGACGCGGCACCGCTAGCTGAGGCCTGCTTGCTGAACAGGTTCCAGGTGGCATGGGCCACGGCAGCGACAAGGATCAAGGCGAGGGCGGTGGCGCTCACGGGACAGCTCCAGGCTCCAGGTCCGGGCCCGCGGCGGCGGTCAGGCCGGCTGCGGGCGTAGCGAACGACAGAGCCCTCAAGGTTTCTATCCCGTCAGGTGTGGGCCCGGCCCGCGCCAGCGAGCAGATCACTGCCGTGAGCCGGTGCCTGGCGCCGCTCGGTCCAGGCTGCTCTGCCCTCGTTGTGGTGGCCGGACTGGAGGCTGCCCCGGATCGGGGCGCGGGCAGGGCACGGAACCCTAGGCGCAACCACGAGCTGCCTCCAGCCTACCCGCCAGCTGGCGTTCATCTTCCAGACACTTCTGGTCAACTCCGTGTACCCGGCCACGCCAGCACCGCCAGGATCACCGGCCCGGACCTGGGCACACCAGAATGCCCCGGTAGGCTGTGCCCGCCATGACTGAGAATCCGGGGGTAAGCGCGGCAGCGGGTTCCGGGGACCGCGATCCCGGCACCGCCGTCACCGTGGTGCACCTTGTCCGGCACGGTGAGGTGTACAACCCGGGCGGCATCCTGTACGGCCGGCTGCCCGGCTTCCATCTGTCCGAGGACGGCCGGCTGATGGCCAAGGCCGCAGCGGGCTTCCTGGCTGGCCGGGACGTAGTGGTGCTCCGGTCCTCGCCGCTGGACCGCACCCTGGAGACCGCCGCCCCGCTGGCCGCCCAGTTCGGGCTCGAGCCAGAAATCGACGAGCGGCTGATCGAGCCCACGAACAAGTTCGAGGGGACCACCACCGGGGTGGGGAACGGCGTCATCTTCCATCCGGCTAACTGGCGGTATCTGTACGACCCGTTCCGGCCGTCGTGGGGTGAGCCGTACGCCAGCATCGCGGCCCGGATGCTCGCGGCCGTGGCGGACGCGGCCCGCTCCGCCCGCGGTCACGAGGCTGTCTGCGTCAGCCACCAGCTGCCGATCTGGACCGCCCGGCGGGCGGCGGAGGGAAAGCGGCTCTGGCATCACCCCGGGCACCGCCAGTGCGCCCTGGCCAGCGTCACGTCGTTCATCTACACCGGGGACAAGCTGACCGGCGTGAGCTATACCGAGCCAGCTGGCGCGGGCCGGCCACAGGTGCCCGGAGCCTGACCTGCCCAGGTGCCGGAGGCTGACTCGCCACAATGCCCGGAGCCTGACCCGCCCAGGTGCCGGAGCTTGACCCGCCCAGCCGGTCGCCCCAGCTGCCTGTCTAACCGGCCAGCGGCCCCCCAAGCCCTAGGCGTATCCGTCGTCGGGCAGAACTCGAACCCGGCCAGCGGCCCCCCAAGTCCGCGGCGTATCCGTCATCGGGCAGAATGGGCCGCGGTACTACTGCCTGTAGGAGCATTCTCGGTGTCCCGTCCTCCGCGCCTCCCGCGTCGCATCCCCGGCTTGCTGCGTACCGCGCTGGCCGTGGCCGGAGGGCTGGCCCTGGCCGGCTGCACCGGTTCGGTGGCCTCGAGTTCGCCCGCCAGCAACGGCCAGAGCTTCGTAGCCGGCAGCCCGGGCACGACCCTGTTCCGGGCCGGCGGCGGGCCGGTCGCCCCCACGGTGGCCGGCGCCCTGATCGGCGGGGGCAAGCTGAGCCTGGCCGCGGAGCGCGGCCACGTAGTGGTGCTGAACTTCTGGGGCTCCTGGTGCAGCCCGTGCCGCGAGGAAGCGCCCGGCCTGGCCGCGGCCGCCAGCCATTTCAGCCCGTCCGGGGTCCGGTTCGTCGGCATCGATATCAGGGACAGCCCGGCCAGCGCCGAAGCGTTCATGAGCGACTTCCGGATCAGCTATCCCAGCCTGAACGATCCCAGTGACCTCATCGCCCTCGATTTCCGCAACACCGTGCCGCCCTCAGGCATCCCGACCACACTGGTGCTGTCCCGCAGTGGCCGGATCACCGCGCGGGTCATCGGCCAGGTGACCTACGCGGGCCTGAAGGACCTGATCGAGAGGGCAGCAGGACAGCCAGCATGACCCAGACCGAGCGCCCGGACACCGAGCTTCCCGCGCTGCCCGCCACGGCCACGGCAGCGGCCGCCACAGCAGCGCCAGCCACGGCCACGCCAGCCGCGGCGGCGCCAGCCACCGGGGGGCCTGGCGGAACGGCAGCTGGGCCCGCGGCCTTCGGCGCGCTGGGCTGGCTGCGCTGGGCGTGGCGGCAGCTGACGTCCATGCGGACCGCGCTGATCCTGCTGTTCCTGCTCGCCGTGGCCAGCGTGCCGGGCTCGCTGCTGCCGCAGCAGGGCATCAACCCGGGGGCGGTGCAGCAGTACTACACCTCGCATCCGGCCCTGGCCCCGTGGCTGGCCCGGTTCTCGCTGTTCAACGTGTTCGCCGCGCCCTGGTTCGCCGCGATCTACCTGCTGCTGTTCCTGTCGCTGGCGGGCTGCGTGGTGCCGCGCACGTTCCGGCTGGCGCGGTCTGCCCGGGCGCTGCCGCCGCCCGCCCCGCGCAACCTGGCCCGGCTGCCCCAGTCTGCCCGGTACCAGACCGCGCTGGCCCCGGACGCCGCGCTGAGTGCGGCCGCCGCCATGCTCCGCCGCCGCAAGTTCCGGCTGCGCACCGGGGACGGCTGGGTCTCGGCCGAGAAGGGGTACCGGCGCGAGGCCGGCAACCTGCTGTTCCACCTGGCGCTGCTGGCCCTGCTCGGCTCGGTTGCCCTGGGCGGCCTGTTCGGTTACAAGGCGAACCGGCTGCTGGTGTCCGGGACCAGCTTCGCCAATACGGTGACCGCGCTGGACGAGTTTCACCCGGGGCGGCTGGTGTCCCCGGCTGACCTGCAGCCGTTCACCCTCACCCTGAACCGCTTCACCGCCTCCTACGTCACCTCCGGTCAGCTCCGCGGTCAGCCGTCCTCGTTCAACGCCTACATCAGCTACTCGGCGCAGCCCGGCGGGCCGTGCCCGCCGGGATGACCTCCGGGTCAATCACCCGCTGAACATCGACGGCGCCAAGGTGTATCTCATCGGTCACGGGTACGCGCCCGAGTTCAAGATCACCGACGGCACCGGGAAGGTCGTCTTCAACCAGGCCGTGCCGTTCATCGCGGTCAACACCTCGGGCCTGACCTCGGAAGGCGTGATCAAGGTCCCGGACGCCCGGCCCGATCAGCTCGGTTTCGCCGGGGTGTTCCTGCCTACCGCCGTCGACGACGGCGGGCAACTCGCGTCGGCCTTCCCGGCGCCGCTGCGGCCGATGGTGAGCCTGGTCGCGTACAAGGGGAACCTCGGCATGGACAGCGGGGCGCCGCAGTCGGTGTACCAGCTGAACACCGCAGGCCTGCAGCTGCTGCCGATCCAGCCGCGGCCGCTCGCGGTCGGCCAGTCCATGAAGCTCCCGGACGGGGCTGGCACGCTCACCTTCACCGGCTACCAGCAGTGGATGAGCCTGGCCATCACCTACGACCCAGGCCAGGAGCCAGCCCTGATCGCCGGGCTGGCCGCCCTGGCCGGCCTGCTGCTGTCCTTCTTCATCCGGCGCAGGCGGGTTTTCGTCCGCAGCTACCCCGGCCCGGACGGCCGCACGCTGGTTGACGTCGGCGGGCTGGCCCGGTCCGACCCGGCGGGCGGCTTCGATGAGGAGTTCACCGGGCTGGCCGGGGCCTTCAGGCAGCAGCACCACGGTACCGACGTGCCCGGCTCAGTATCCGCCAGCACGGCAACCGCCAGCACGACACCCGAGGGGGAGTGAGACCAGTGCCCAACCAGGGCCTGTCCCAGCTCAGCGATCACTTCCTGATGATCGCCCTGCTGCTGTACTCGCTGGCGGTGATCGCCTACGCGGCTGACTTCGCCTTTGGCCGGCGTGCCCCCGCCGCCCCGGTCGCCGCCCAGGAGCCCGAGCTGGTCACCGCGGGCGCCACCGCCAGCCCGGCCCAGGCCGGGGCCAGTGCCGAGGCCGCGAGCACGGTGACGGCGACCCCAGGCAGCACGGCAGCCACCGGGGCAAGGTCGGCCGGTACCGCCCCCGGGGACGAGGCAGCGGACGGCTCAGGCGGGGCAGTGCGGGGCGCCTTCCGCGGGCTGGCCCGCCGGGGCGGCGTGCCCGCGGGCCCGTGGGTCCGGGCCGGGATCACGCTGACCGCCCTGGGCGCGGCCGTGCACATCGCGGGCGTGACCACCCGCGGCCTAGCGGTGCACCGGGTGCCCTGGGGCGACATGTACGAGTTCATCACCGCGGTCACCTGCGTGGCGGTGCTGTTCTTCCTCGCCCTGATGATCCGCTACCGGCCGTACTACCTGGGCCTGTTCTTCATGGCCCCGATAGTGATCTTCCTCGGCCTGGCGCAGACCGTGATCTACACGCCGGCCGGACCGCTGGTGCCCGCGCTGATGTCGTACTGGCTGGCCATCCACGTGACCGCCATCACCCTGGCCGTCGGGACTTTCGTGGTGGCCGCGGTGCTCGGGGTCGTGTACCTGTTCGCGGAGCGGCACGCCCGGCGGGTCGCGGCGGGCCTGCCGGTGCGCAACCCCGAGGTGTTCCGGCTACTGCCCAGCCCGCAACGGATCGACCAGCTCGCCTACCGGGCCGTGGTGTTCGGCTTCCCCATCTGGACCTTCGGCATCATGGCCGGGGCGATCTGGGCGGACCAGGCCTGGGGCCGGTACTGGGGCTGGGACCCCACCGAGACCTGGGCGTTCATCACCTGGGTGGTCTACGCGTGCTTCCTGCACGCCCGGGTCACCGCGGGCTGGCGGGGCCGCCGCGCGGCCTACATCCAGCTGCTCGGGTTCGGCTGCCTGCTGTTCAACATGATCGGGGTCAGCCTGTTCATCACCGGGCTGCACTCCTACGCCGGGCTCAGCTGACCCAGCCGCCGTTCTCAGCTGGCCGGCCGTCAGGATGGCGCAGTTGACCGGCCCGATCTTTTGCTGCAACGAACCCCGGTCCGCTCACCCGTCGTAACCCGGCCCCGGGTCATCGCCGCGGATGACCCGGTCCAGCGCGCGCAGGAACTCGGGATCGTCGTCCGGGCCCCGCGGCGCGGCCCAGTCTCGCGATGCGGACGGCCAGGCCAGTGACGCTGGGTCATCCGCCAGCGCATTCAGTGCCCGGCCTGCCGGGTGCCTGCGGAAAGCGGCCTCCGCGGCCGAGCCCGCCGGGCGGGCCAGCCGCCGCGGCCGCCGTGCCCAGCGGCCCAGCAAACATAGCGTGAGCAGCGCAGATACCGCACCGACCAGCCACATGCGCGGAAGCTTAGCCCCACCTACCACAGTTTCGTCAGGGAATGAACTGAGTCACTGACGACTGAGTGCTGTTCCGTAACCAATGACGGTGAGTCACCGGAGGTGACGATCGCGATGATTCGTCATACTCTGGCCCTCTGGCACGCGATCGCTGGGGAGTGCGATACATGGGGCTGCGGCTTTTCGATCGCGTCCGCCGATATATCCGGCGGCCCGGGATCAGGCCGGCCCCGCTCCCACGGCAGCGCGCAGGCGGGCCTGCAGTCCACCGCTCGCACCACCGCCCGGCTGGGTATCGGGCGGCATCGCCGCGATAACGAGCCTACGTCCTCTCCCGTCACCCCGCCGCGCGGCACGCCGTCCCGCCCGGCGCCCGGTCCCTGGGACACCGCGGGTCCGCGGGGCGGGGACACCGGCCCCTGGGACGCGCGGGGTGCGGGCGCCAGGGACGCCGGGACCGGCGCGGCCGGCCTGCGTGACACCGGCCCCTGGCCGCCCGGCCGCTGGGACGAGGACGGCTGGGACGGGGACACCAGCGCCTGGGCTACCGGCACCGGCCCGGAGGCCCGTCGTAGCGGCGCTGGGCCGCCCTCCGGCCCGGACCGTTCCGGTGCCGGTGACCTGCCCAAGCGGGTCCCGGGCAGCCCGGGCCTGCCCGGGCCGGGTAGCCCCGGGCGGGCGGGCCGTACCGGTGCCGGGCGCGGGACATGGCCGCCTGCTGGCCCGGCTGACGGCTGGCCCTCAGCCGCGGACCAGCCTGTGGCGCGCGGTGACACAGCGCCGCCGGACGCCAGCCCAGCACCGCGGCGAGGCGACCCGCCGCCGCTGCCGAAGCGGGTCCCCCGCGAGCCACCCGCCGGGGCAGCGCCCCCTGGCGAGGGCGGCCCGGCGGGCTCGCTGTTCACCCCGGCCAGCGAACGGCGGGCGACTCCGTCCCGGCCTCCGGCGAGCGACCGGCGGGGTACATCCCCCGGGTCCCCGGGCGGGGCCACTGTCCACCCGGCCAGCCGCCGGTCCGGCGACGCCCGGGCGGCCATCCGGCAGCCACCAGGCCGCAGTCAGGACGCTGGCGCGGCCCGGCTGACCGCGGCCCAGCAGAGCGCGGAGGGCCGGGCGCAGCGGGCCAGCGCCGACCGGATGCCGTGGTATGAGGTGGCGCACGCGCGGCAGGCGGCGGAAGGAAACCGCGATTGCGGGCTGCTGGAACAGGTGCTGCACCGCGAGTGGTCCGCGGCCACGGTGCCGTCCCCGCAGATCGTCCGCGCCATCAACCGGCTGGCCGACCTACCGGAAACGATCAAGGAAATCCTGGCCGACGGCCTGGAGGCCATCCACGTCGGGGAGGGCGGCGTCCCAGAACTGGACGACATGGCCCGGCTGCGCGGGGTGGAACTGCCGTCCGGCCGGGCGACCTGGGACGCCTGCGCCGGTGCCTACGGCGAGCGCAAGGTCATCGTGGGCTCGCGGCCCTCGGCCGCACCTGACGTCATGTGCCATGAGCTCGGGCACGCGCTCGACGACATCGACCGGGTCGACGGCGGCTGGCAGTCCGACTCCGCGGAGTTCCGCAGGCTGTACGAGCGCTGCGCGCCCGCCCTGGTCAGTGATTTCCACAAGCAGGCGGGCGATCTGGGCCGCCGCGAGTTCTTCGCGGACGCCTTCGCGGCCATTGCCTCCCGGCAGCGCCCGGCCCTGGTGGACATGCTCGGCGGCAACACGAGGACCGCTCTTGATGTCATGCTCTACTTCAATCTGCGCTACGGCCTCTAGAGTGATAGATGATGTATGTCATCCGGCTGCCTAACGGGAACCTGCTGGTTCCCGAGTCAGCGCTGGCTGACAACGGGCAGTTGCTCGGTGACGCGTACGTGGAAATCGGCCCCGGTGACGCGGATTACGCCCGGCTGTCCGAGCAGGCCATGACCGAGCAGGAACTGGAACGCCGCCGGCGCCGCTGGCAGGATGGCGACGAGGCATTGCAGCGGCAGTTCGCCGAGTTCCTGGCCAGCCTGGGTGCTTCCGGCCGCCAGCACGGCCCGGATGGATCCGGCTCGGCCTGAGCCTGGCCGCGGGGCTATCCGGGACGGCCGTCCTGGGCGGCGGTGGCGTCCGGGCTCATGCTGGCCTCGCCGCGGAGCAGCGCCCGCACCTCGGATTCGCGGAACCGCCGGTGCCCCCCTGGCGTCCTGATGCTGCTGATCCGGCCGGACGCGGCCCACCGGGTCACCGTCTTCGGGTCCACCCGGAACAGCGCTGCTACCTCCCCAGGTGTCAGGAGGCGCTCACTACTGCCGTCCACTCTTGTTCCCCTCCCGACCTGCTACGCAGTCCCCAGCCCCAAGTGTGGCGACAATCGGTCTATTTATCCCTAGTTTCTGTAAACCGGATGCCGGCGACATCTGGGACGTTCCGGGGCCCGGCGGCCGACTTCCGGCGCACCGGCGGCTCACGGGGCCGGCCTCCCGCTCCGGGCCGCTCGTGGGCACGGCCTCCCCGCACTCCCGGCCACTCGTAAGGTGTGGATGTGGCTGAGCTGGTGACGGTGGCGGAGATCCGGTCCGCGGCGGAGCGCCTGGCTGGCATCACCGTGCGCACCCCACTGGTGCCCTTCCCCGGGATCACCCCCCGGCTGCTGATCAAGCCCGAGTCGCTGCAGCCCACCGGCGCGTTCAAGCTGCGCGGCGCGTACGCGGCGATCAGCGGGCTGCCCGCCGGGGTGCGCCAGCGCGGCGTGATCGCGCACTCCAGTGGGAACCACGCGCAGGCCGTAGCGTATGCGGCCGCGCTGCTCGGCGTGCCCGCGGTCGTCGTCGTCCCGGACAACGCGGCCCCGGGCAAGGTCGCCGCGACCCGCGCCCTCGGTGCCGAGGTCGTCACCTCAGCCCCTGATCTGGCCGCCCGGACGGCCGTCACCGAGGACATCGCGGCGCGCCGCGGGCTCACCATCATCCCGCCGTTCGACGACGCCACGGTGATCGCCGGGCAGGGCACGGTCGGCCTCGAGATCGCCGCCGACGAGCCCGCCGTCGGCCTGGTCGTCGTCCCGGTGGGCGGGGGCGGCCTGATCTCCGGGGTGGCCGCCGCCGTCCGCGAACTGTGCCCGCAGGCCGCGGTGATCGGGGTGGAACCGGAACTCGCCGCCGATGCCCGGGACTCGCTGCGGCAGGGACGGCCGGTCCGCTGGCCGTCCAGCGCCACCCAGCAGACGATCGCGGACGCGCTCCGGGTCAGCCCGGTCGGCGCGCTGCCCCTGCGCCACCTGCAGGCCCTGGTGGACGACATCGTTACGGTCACCGAGGCCGAGATCAGGGCCGCGGTGCGGCTGCTGGCCGTCTCGGCCCGGCTGGTCGCGGAACCCGGCGGGGCAGTGGCCGTCGCCGCCTGCCTGTTCCGGCGCCAGGAACTGCCCGCGGCGCAGATCACGGTCGCCGTGCTGTCCGGCGGGAATATCGAGCCCGCACTGCTCGCGGAGCTGCTGCGGGAGGGGTCAGCGGGCGCCCCGCCGGGCCGGGGGTAGACTGATCTCAGTCATGCGATCGACCCTTGCCTACACCACCGCCCGGATCCTCCTGTTCGTCGCCGCGATGGGGCTGCTCTACCTCCTCGGCGCCCGGGGGATACTGCTGCTCGGCCTAGCCCTGATCGTTAGCGGCATCGCCAGCTACGTGCTGCTGTCCCGGCAGCGGGACGCCATGTCCGGGGTGATCGCGGCCCGGCTGACCGGGCTGACCGGGCTGCGCAACCGCCTCGACGCAGGTACCAGCGCCGAGGACGACGACTAGCCGCGGGCCAGCGGGACGCCGCCGAGCCGCGGGCCAGCGGGACGGCCAGCCGCGGGCCAGCGGGACGGCCAGCCGCGGGCCAGCGGGACGGCCAGCCGCGGGCCAGCGGGACGGCTAACCGCGGGCCAGCCAGCCGCCCTCGGTCAGCAGGTTCAGCACGCTGTCCAGCGCCTCCTGCCGGGTCATCGTGGATGTATCGATGATCAGGTCCGCGTCCTCCGGCTCCTCATACGGGTCGGACACGCCGGTGAAGTTGGTGATCAGGCCCGCGCGGGCCTTGGCGTAGAGGCCCTTGCGGTCGCGCGCTTCGCATACCTCGGCGGGGGTGGCCACGTGGATCAGCAGGAAGTCGCCGACTTCGCCCGCCGCGCGGCGTACCTCGGCCCGGGCCCTGGCGTACGGGGCGATCGGCGCGCAGATGGCGATGCCGCCGTGCCGGGCTACCTCAGTAGCCACGTAGCCGATCCGGGCGATGTTCAGGTCACGGTCCGCGCGGGAGAAGGTCAGCCCGGCGGACAGCAGCGTCCGGACCAGGTCCCCGTCGAGCAGCGACACGGTCCGGTCGCCCCGCTCACTCAGCGCGTCGCGCAGCGCCCGGGCGATGGTGGACTTGCCCGAGCCGGACAGCCCGGTAAAGAAGATGACCAGGCCCGCGCTGGCTGCGCGGCGGCCGGGCCCGGCGCAGTTCCTGCGCCACCGCGGGTGGGGTGAACCAGGACGGTATCGGCGCGCTGTGGTCGAGCAGGCTCTCGAGCTCATCGGCCGCCAGGTCCGTGCGTTCCGTGCCCGGCTCGATGAGGGCCAGCGGCCGCCAGACCTCGGCCGCGGGGTCGTAAGCCCAGTCGCCCGGGGCGATGACGGGGATGACCGGCCCAGGAGTGGCGTCATCCGCCCCAGTGCCGCCAGACAGCGTGCCACCCGACGGAGTGCTACCCGACAGAGTGCTGCCGGACAGCGTGCCTCCCACCTGCGTCCTGCTGGCGGCGGCTGGCCCGGCCCGGCCAGCGTCCAGCTCGGCCAGCAGATGGGTCGCGCCGTAGGCGGCGGCCACCATGGCCCGCAGCGCAAGCTCGCTGTGCGGGTCGGTCTCGTAGCGGCGCAGCGGCACCGGGACCACCAGCGTGCCCGGCGGCAGGTTCCGGGCGGCGGCCTGGACCGTGCGGACCAGGGCGTCCGGCCGTATCACCAGGTCGGCGGGCCGGCCACCAGGGGTAGCAGCAGCACCCGGGCCTTCAGCTGCCCGGCCGCATACCGGATCTGCCCGATCTCGTGGCTGTGCAGCGGCCCCCGGGTGACGTAGGCCAGCACCGGGCTGCCCGCTAGCTCGGCCCGGACCTCGGCCGGCGGCCGGCGCAGGTTACGGAACGGCCCGTGCTCGGCCTCCCGGTACCCGGTGACCGGCCCGCTCAGCCGGACCAGGGCCGCGGCCTGGCGGTGCCGCCCGCCCGGCCTGTCCGCGCCCTCCGGGCCTGTCCCGATGACCTGCTGCTCGGCGATGTCCAGCACGGCCAGCGGGGTGCCCTCCGGGTCCAGCAGCAGCAGCCGGGCCGTGTCCGGCTCGACGCTGTCGGACGGCACGTCCAGGGTGACCGGGACCGGCCACGGAGTCCCGTCGAGCAGCCTGCCGCGGACCGCGACCGAGGCTATATCGGCCGCGGACAGGTACCCGGTCAGCGGGGCGAAGACCCCGGAGAGCAGCAGTTCCAGGTCGCCGAGCTGGCCTTCGTCCAGGGTCACCGACAGCAGGCCAGCGAGTTCCGCCGGTAGCCCGGCAGGCGCCACAGCGGTCACGTCCCACCTCCGTCTGGCGTCTGGGCTGGCCAACATTCAGCGCTGACGTCCCGTGCCAGCAGCAACCCTAGAGGGTACACGGACCGTAGCCAGGCGGCCAGGCCACGCCGATTGACCAATCAGACAATGCGGGCAGGCAATGCGGCGAGCCGGTTCTCCGGCTTGCGCAGGACGTAACGGAGCTGTTCGTGCAGTGGCTCAGGTCCGATTGCGCGGCCACGGCGGCCCGGGTCAGCGGGTGGCCGTCGTCGATCCGGGGGACCGGTATCGCCGCCAGGAGCCGTACGGCCATAAGGATCAGATCCGCCATGAAGACGCAGCGTATCTGTATAACTACAGATAGTGGTTGAAGTACTCGTTATCCGCGTCCCCGCGGTCTGAGCTGCGGGGCGCGCACGTAAACTGGAGAAATCCTGCGCTGGTACCCCGCCATTCCTCCGGCGCGGGCCTTTCGTGCTGCATCCAGCCGCCTGAACCACTCAGCCAAGGACATCATGAGCCTCGCCGGTTTGCTCAGCGTCATCGCAACCGACCCCCAGCTTCGGCGCGCCCTTGACCAGGGTGATGAGGCGGCGGACCTGGTCGCCCCGCCCGCGTTGCGGCCGTTCCTGGCCGCGGCCCTGGCCACCCCGGCCGGGCTGGACAAGCCCCGGTTCGTACTGGCCGTGACGGCCACGGCCCGGGAGGCTGAGGAGCTGACCGACGCGCTGAGCTCGTTGCTGCCGGACGGCGCGGTCGCCTGCTTCCCGGCCTGGGAGACCCTGCCGCACGAGCGGCTCTCCCCGCGCTCGGACACCTCCGGGCGCCGGCTGGCGGTGCTGCGCCGGCTCGCCCACCCCGACCCGGCCAGCCTGCAGACCGGCCCGCTCACCGTGCTGGTCGCCCCGGTGCGCAGCCTGCTCCAGCCGATGGTCAGCGGGCTGGGCGAGCTGGAGCCGGTCAGCTTGCGCGCTACTCAGGACGCTGACTTCGAGCGGGTTATCGACGCATCTGGTGGAGATCGGGTACGCGCGGACCGACCTGGTGGAGCACCGCGGCGAGATCGCGGTGCGCGGCGGCATCCTAGACGTGTTCCCGCCCACCGAGGAGCACCCGCTGCGGGTCGAATTCTGGGGCGACACGGTCGAGGAGATCCGCTACTTCCGGGTCGCGGACCAGCGCAGCCTGCACGCGGCCGCCGACGGCCTGTGGGCGCCGCCGTGCCGGGAACTGCTGCTGACCCCGGCCGTGCGGGACCGGGCCAGGCCAGCTCGCCGCCGAGCATCCGGGGCTGGCCGAGATCCTCGGCAAGCTGGCCGACGGCATCGCGGTCGACGGCATGGAAGCGTTCGCCCCGGTACTGGCCGACCGGATGGAGCTGCTGCTGGACCACGTCCCGCCGGGCGGTGTGGTGCTGGCCTGCGACCCGGAGCGGATCCGGGCCCGGGCCGAGGACCTGGTCCGCACCAGCCAGGAGTTCCTGGACGCGTCCTGGGTGAATGCCGCCGCCGGCGGCCAGGCCCCGGTCGATCTCGGTGCTGCCGCGTTCCAGTCGCTCGAGTTGGTCCGGGGTGCCGCCGAGCGGCTCGGCATCGGCTGGTGGACGGTCACCCCGTTCGGCGGCCCCGACACGGTGCCCGCCGATCGCTGACGCGGCGAGTACACCGAGCGGGTTTCGTTGCAGATAGAAGCGGTACCGGCGCCCGGGTACCGCGGTGATACGGCGCGCGCCGTCGGCGACGTACGGGACTGGCTCGCCGCAGGCTGGCACGTGGTGCTGGTGACCGAGGGGCACGGCCCGGCGCAGCGGCTGGCCGAGATGCTCCGCGGCGACGGGCTCGGCGCCCGGCTGGGGGATCTCGACGAGCCGCCGGAGCCCGCTGTGCCGTACGTCAGCGACCGGGCTGATCTGCAACGGCTTCCTCTGGGCGTCGGTCCGGCTGGCCGTGCTGACCGAGTCGGACCTGGCCGGGCAGCGAACCGCCAGCAAGGACATGCGGATGCCGACCCGGCGCCGCGGTGGCATCGACCCGCTGCAGCTGGCCCCGGGCGACTACATCGTGCATGAGCAGCACGGCGTGGGCCGGTACCTGGAGATGACCAGCCGGAACGTCCAGGGCGCGGTCCGCGAGTACCTGGTCATCGAGTACGCACCGAGCAAGCGCGGTCAGCCGCCGGACCGGCTGTACGTGCCGACCGACCAGCTCGACCAGGTCACCCGGTACGTCGGCGGGGAAGCGCCGAGCCTGCACCGGCTGGGCGGTGCGGACTGGGCCAAGACCAAGGGCCGGGCGCGCAAGGCGGTCCGGCAGATCGCGGCCGGAGCTGATCCGGCTGTACTCGGCGCGGATGGCCTCGCCCGGGCACGCGTTCGGCCCGGACACGCCCTGGCAGCGCGAGCTGGAAGACGCGTTCCCGTACGTGGAGACGCCAGACCAGCTGGCCGCGATCGACGAGGTCAAGCGGGACATGGAGCGCCCGGTCCCGATGGACCGGCTGATCTGCGGCGACGTCGGCTACGGAAAGACCGAGATCGCGGTCCGGGCCGCATTCAAGGCGGTCCAGGACGGCAGCCAGGTGGCCGTGCTGGTGCCCACCACGCTGCTGGCCCAGCAGCATTTCGGCACGTTCAGCGAGCGGTACGCGCCGTTCCCGGTCACCGTCCGGATGCTGTCCCGGTTCCAGAGCGACGCGGAGGTCGGCGCAGACCCTGGAGGAGCTGACCGACGGGCAAGGTCGACGTGGTGATCGGCACCCACCGGCTGCTCTCCCCGGACACCCGGTTCGCCCGCCTCGGCCTGGTCATCCTGGACGAGGAGCAGCGGTTCGGCGTCGAGCACAAGGAGTACCTGAAGCGGCTGCGCACCGAGGTGGACGTGCTGGCCATGTCGGCCACGCCGATCCCGCGGACGCTGGAGATGGGCATCGCCGGGATCAGGGAGATGTCCACCATCCTGACCCCGCCGGAGGAACGCCATCCGGTGCTCACCCTGGTCGGGCCGTACGACGAGAAGCAGATCGCCGCGGCCATCCGGCGCGAGCTGCTCCGCGACGGCCAGGTGTTCTTCGTGCACAACCGGGTCAGCTCGATCAACAAGGTCGGCCGCCCGGCTGGCCGAGCTGGTGCCCGAGGCGCGGATCGCGGTCGGCGCACGGGCAGATGAACGAGCACGTGCTCGAGAAGGTCATGACCGGCTTCGTGGACCGCAAGTTCGACGTGCTGGTGTCCACCACGATCGTCGAGTCCGGGCTGGACATCCCGAACGCGAACACGCTGATCGTGGACCGGGCCGACGCCTACGGCCTGCCTCAGCTGCACCAGCTGCGCGGCCGGGTCGGCCGGAGCCGCGAGCGCGGCTACGCCTACTTCCTGTTCCCGCCGGAGAAGCCGCTGACCGAGACCGCGCACGAGCGGCTGGCCACGATCTGCCAGCACACCGAGGTCGGGCGCGGGCATGTACGTGGCGCTGAAGGACCTGGAGATCCGCGGCGCCGGGAACCTGCTCGGCGGCGAGCAGTCCGGGCACATCGCGGGCGTCGGCTTCGACCTGTACGTCCGGATGATCGGCGAGGCGGTCACCGAGCTGAAGGGCGACGGCCCGGCCGAGCGGCCGGAGGTCCGGGTCGAGCTGCCGGTCAACGCGCACATCCCGCACGACTACGTGCCGGGCGAGCGGCTCCGGCTGGAGGCCTACACGCGGATCGCGGCCATCGACTCGGCCGAGGACGTCGCCGAGGTCCGCGACGAGCTGGCCGACCGGTACGGCCCGCCGCCGGAGCCGGTGGACAACCTGCTCTCGGTGGCCCGGCTGCGGGCCCGGGCCCGGCGGGCCGGGCTGACCGACATCACCCAGCAGGGCAGCTACATCCGGTTCGCCCCGGTCGAGCTGCCGGACTCCCGGCAGGTCCGGGTGCAGCGGCTGTACCCGAAGACGGTGCTGAAGCCCGCGGTGCGTAGCATGCTCGTACCGGTGCCCAGGGCGGCGCCCGGCAGGCGGCCGGGCCAGCCCGTCCCGCCGGGCGCCCCGCTGCTCCGCGACGCTGACCTGCTGACCTGGTGCGCGGAGCTCATCGAGGCTGTACGAGCTGCGCACCAGCTGCCGCGACCGTACCGGTGGCCCGACGACCGCGCGGGTGGCACCGCCGGTGCACCGGAGATAGAGAAGGACACCGTCGTGCTCCGCACCCCGATCACCCTGGCCGCCGTCGGCAGCTGGCCGGGGCGCTCACGCTGTCCGCCTGCGGGCCGGTCAAGCTGGGCGCGGCGGCGCTCATCAGCAACCAGCGGATCTCCGTCAGCCACCCTGGCGGCCGAGGTGAGCAACCTCAACGCCGCCTACCAGGCGAACAAGGGCAAGGTCCAGCTCCAGTTCCCCGCCGTCGCAGATGCCGCAGCAGGTGCTCAGCTGGCTGGTCCGGTTCCAGGTCCGGGATCGGCTCGCAGAGCGGCAGGGCATCACCGTGACCCGGGAGCAGACCCAGGCGGCGCTGGCGTCCGTGGCCGCGCAGGCGCAAGCAGAGCTGGCGTCACCACCCGAGAGCTCGCGGTGGCCAACGGGATGCCGCCGGACCAGCTGACCGAGCTCGGCCGGTACGTGGCCATCGAGGAGGCGGTGCTGACCCGGATGGACGGCGGCACGCTGCCCACCAGCACCGCCGCGCAGACGGCGCTCGGCAACCAGTTCAACACGGCCCAGTGCCGGGCGGCCAAGAGCCTCGACATCCAGGTCAACCCGCAGTTCGGCGAGCTCGACTACAGCGAGCTCGGGGTGGTCCCAGCCCCGCCCAAGCTGGCCGCGGGCATACCTGTGCCGTCATCAACCGCGACGGCCGCGCCGCAGCTGACCCCGCACTGCTAGCGGGTGCCGTGGACCGGCGCCTAGGGTGGCCGCGGTGAGCGCGCGGGTGGTGCTGCTGGCGACCACGCCCGGGGTCCGGCCCGGGCTGCTCAGCTGGCCAGCCTGGCGGACCCTGCACGAGGCGTCGCAGGTACTGGCCGGTTCAGCGGGCCATCCGTTGCTGCCCGCGCTGGACGAGGCGGGCATCGGCTGGGAGCTGCTGGCCGGGGCGGGCCTTGAAGCCGGATAGGGCCGCTGGGGCGGCCGAAGCGGCCGGTGTGGACGGCCTCGCTGGTGTGGATGGCCTCGCTGGTGCCGGCGGGATGGCCGGGCTGGCCCGGGCGCTGGCGGCGGCGGCAGCGGCCCAGCCGGGCATCATGGTCTGGCTGTGCCCGCCGGAGTGGCAGGCCTGGCCGGGCCGGTCCGCCGACGGCCTGGAGTGGCCCGCCTGGGCCCGCGAACCGGGTGCCGGCAGCACCGGCCCGGACGCGCTGGCCCGGGAACTTGGCCTGCTGGCGGTCCAGGCCGAGGTGCTGCATGGGTCGGCCGATGTGCCGGGCGGCCAGTTGCTGCGGCTGGTCGACGTGATGGACACGCTGCGCACCGAGTGCCCATGGGACGCCAAGCAGACGCACGAGACCCTCGCGCCGTACCTGCTGGAGGAGTGCTACGAGGCGCTGGACGCGCTGGAGAGCGGGAAGCCCGCACGCGTTCGCGCGAGGAACTCGGCGATGTGCTGCTCCAGGTGATGTTCAACTCCCGGGTGGCCGCGGAGCGGGACGACGGCACCGGGTACACGATCGACGACGTGTCCGCGAGCATCGTGACCAAGCTGGTCCGCCGCCATCCGCATGTGTTCGCCGACGTCATCGTGTCCGGCGCGGACGACGTCAAGCGCAACTGGGACGCGATCAAGGCGGCGGAACGCGAGTCCGCGGCCGGGG
The DNA here is from genome assembly GCA_963804455.1 of uncultured Actinomycetes bacterium. Classification (GTDB taxonomy): domain Bacteria; phylum Actinomycetota; class Actinomycetes; order Streptosporangiales; family Streptosporangiaceae; genus RYN-230. The sequence goes on along the minus strand of CAWDRD010000078.1, from coordinate 15,458 downwards.
CGGCCGCCTCCGCGCTGGACGGGGTCCCACTCGGCCAGCCCGCGCTGGCGCTGGCCGCCCAGCTGCAGCGCCGGGCCGAGCGGGCCGGGCGCGACCGGCCGAAGCTGGCCGCCCTGAGCGACGGCCTCGAAGCGGAGCGTCAGCGGGGCGCCTGAGGGGGCTGGCCTCCCTGCGGGTGTCCGTGAGGCGGGGCCCCCTGAAGCGGATGGGTCCCCTGGGGGATGGTGTCCCCGAGCAGGTGTCCCCGAGGCGAGTGGTGTCCCTGAAGTGGATGGTCTCCCTGAGGCGGGAGAGAACCTGGGCGCGGAGTTGTTCGCCCTGGTGGCCCGGGCCCGGGTGGGCGGCCTCGACCCGGAACTCGAACTGCGCGCCGCCGCCCGGCGCTACCGCGACCGGGTCCACGCCTGGGAACAAGCCCACCAGCCCCGGCCGTCTCACCCCGAGGCCACCTGATTCGCCCACGCGGCCTTTCCCCCAGCCCGGCCGCCCCAGGTGGCCCTCACCTATCCGGTGGCCCTGTTCTATGTGGTGGGAAGTGCGTCGTATGTGCGTATTTCCCACCACATAGAGTGGCGGACGCCTGATCCGCTACTACTTCAGTCACACTGGCCGCGTCAGCCCCGCCCGGGACAGGCGGAGGTGGCGGGCGTGTTCGTGTATGACCGTACGGGAGGCGTTCCGCCCCTGGATGCCTCGTCAGCCGCCGCTGACGAGGCGTTATGTACCGCGCAACCGGATTGCTGGCCCGGGCGGCGGCGTGCCCGGTGTGCCGGGGGTATGGACTCCACTAGGCTCCAATACGGACATGTCAGCCGACCATCAGGAGTCGTCGATGGCCTCCATCGATGCGGTGCACGCCAGGCAGATTCTGGATTCCCGCGGGAACCCCACCCTTGAGGTAGAGGTCGTGCTCGACGACGGCTCGCTGGGCCGGGCCGCCGCGCCGAGCGGCGCCTCCACCGGTGCGTTCGAAGCCGTCGAGCTGCGCGACGGCGGTGACGAGTACGGCGGCAAGGCCGTCACCAAGGCGGTCCAGGGCATCATCGACGAGATCCAGCCGGAGCTGCTCGGCTACGACGCCGACGACCAGCGGCTGGTCGACCAGGCCATGATCGACCTGGACCGCACCCCGGACAAGTCGCGGCTCGGCGCGAACGCGATCACCGGGGTCAGCATGGCGGTGGCCAAGGCCGCGGCCGAGTCGGCGGGCCTGCCGCTGTTCCGCTACCTGGGCGGCCCGAACGCGCACCTGCTGCCGGTGCCGTTGATGAACATCCTGAACGGCGGCGCGCACGCGGACAACAGCGTGGACATCCAGGAGTTCATGATCGCCCCGATCGGCGCGGCGTCGTTCGCCGAGGCGGTGCAGTGGGGCGCGGAGACCTACCACGCGCTGAAGTCGGTGCTCAAGCAGCACGGGCTGAACACCGGGGTGGGCGACGAGGGCGGTTTCGCCCCCGACCTGGAGCACAACCGGGCCGCGCTGGACCTGATCGTCGAGGCGATCGGCAAGGCCGGGCTTCACCCCGGGCCTGGACGTGGCGCTGGCCATCGACTCCGCGGCCACCGAGTTCTACTCCGACGGCGGCGTACCGGTTCGAGGGCGGCGCCAAGGACTGCGGCCGAGATGACCCGCATCTACGCGCGAGTGGCTGGACGCGTACCCGATCGTGTCGCTGGAGGACCCGCTGTCCGAGGAGGACTGGGCGGGCTGGGCGGCGCTGACCGCGCGCTCTGGGCGACCGGGTGCAGATCGTCGGCGACGACATCTTCGTGACCAACCCGGAGCGGATCCGCCGCGGCATCGCCGAGAAGACGGCGAACGCGCTGCTGGTCAAGGTGAACCAGATCGGCACGATCACCGAGACGCTGGACGCGGTCGCGCTCGCGCAGCGTAACGGCTACGCCTGCATGATCAGCCACCGGTCCGGCGAGACGGAGGACACCACGATCGCCGACCTGGCGGTGGCCACCAACTGCGGCCAGATCAAGTCCGGGGCGCCTGGCCCGGGGCGAGCGGGTGGCCAAGTACAACCAGCTGATGCGCATCGAGGAAATGCTCGATGACGCGGCCGCTACGCAGGTGTCAGCGCACTTCCCGCGGTGGACCCCGGCTGACGTGATGGCCGGAGCCGCCCAGCCGCAGCCGGCGCGCGCGCCGCGGCGCGGCCCCGGTTCACCAGCCGGGCCGCGGTGCTGGCCGTGGTGGTCTGCGCGATCGCGCTGAGCCTGGCGTACCCGGTGCGCGAGTACATCGCGCAGCGCCGCCAGATCGATCAGTTGCTGGCTGAGCGCCAGGCCACCACGCAGGAGCTGTCCCGGCTGCGGGCTGAAGCAGCAGCAGCTCAGGAATCCGGTCTACATCGAGCAGCAGGCCAGGGACCGGCTGCACATGTGCATGCCCGACACCACCTGCTACGTGATCATCCCGAAGCAGCCGCCCAGCAACGCGCAGACGGCCGCGAGCGCGGCGACCCCGTGGTACGAGCGGCTGTGGCAGTCCGTCCGGCAGGCGGACAAGGTCCCGGCCAAATGATGCGTGGTGACGGCGGCGGCCAGGCTAGCGGGCTGCCAGACGGGGTAGTGGCGGACGGGGTAGTGGCGGGTGACCTCAAGGCGGTCGCCGCGCAGCTGGGCCGGGAGCCGCGGGCGGTGACCGCGGTCGCGCACCGCTGCCCGTGCGGGCTGCCCGACGTGGTGCGAGACGGCTCCCCGGCTGGCGGACGGTACCCCGTTCCCGACGCTGTTCTACCTCACCTGTCCCCGGGCCACCGCGGCGGTGAGCCGGCTGGAGTCGGGCGGGCTGATGCGCGAGATGGGCCAGCAGCTGGCCAGCCAGCCGGTCCTGCGGGCCGCCCAGGAAGAAGCGCACCGGGACTACCTGGCCCGGCGGGAGGCGGCCGCGGCGGCGGCTGGCGTGCCCGGGCTGCCGCCCGGCACGCAGAGCGCGGGCGGCATGCCGGGCCGGGTGAAGTGCCTGCACGCGCTGGTCGCGCACGAGCTGGCCGTCCCGGGTGCGAACCCGCTCGGCCGGGCAGGCCGCGGACGCGGCGGGGGAGTGGTGGTCCCGGGGACCGTGCGTCGACCGGCAGCAGACGGGTGAGCGGGGCTGCGGCCGCCCGGGTGGCGGCGATCGACTGCGGCACCAATTCGCTGCGGCTGCTGGTCGCCGACGTCGACCGCGGCGCTGGGCAGCTGACCGACGTGGACCGGCGGATGGAGATCGTCCGGCTGGGCCAGGGCGTGGACGCCACCGGGCGGCTGGCCCCCGAGGCGCTGGACCGGACGCTGCACGCGCTGGCCGGGTACGCCGCGATCATCGGCGATCTTTCCGTGACGGCCGTCCGGATGGTCGCGACCAGCGCCACCAGGGACGCGGCTAACTCTGGCGAGTTCGTGCGCGGGGTGACCGAGGTGCTCGGCGAGCCGCCGGAAGTGCTCACCGGCCAGGAAGAGGCGCAACTGTCCTTCACCGGTGCCACCGCTGAGCTGGCCCGGCGAGTGGGCGGGCCAGAGCCGGGCCAGGATGCGCCGGCTGGGCCGCCCTATCTGGTCGTGGACATCGGCGGCGGTTCCACCGAGTTCGTCCTCGGGGACGGCCCGGGCGCCGGGATCAGCGCCGTATCGGTGGACATCGGCTGCGTCCGGCTGACCGAACGGCATCTGCGCTCCGATCCGCCGTCCGGCGCACAGATCGCGGCGGCCGCCGCGGATATCGATGCCGCGCTGGACACCGTGGCCGCCGCGGTGCCGGTGCAGAAAGCCCAGACGCTGGTCGGCCTGGCCGGCTCGGTGACCACGGTGGCCGGCCTCGCCCTGGGGCTGGCTGCCTACGACCCGGCCCGGATCCACCACGCCGCATCTCAGCGTGCTGACGTCGGTATCCAGGCCGGCCCGGCTGCTCGGCCAGACCCGGGCGGACCGGGCGCCGCGCTGGGCGTCATGCACCCGGGCCGGGTCGACGTGATCGGCGCGGGCGCGCTGATCCTGGACCGCCTGATGCAGCGGTTCGGCCTGGCCGAGGTGCTGGTCAGCGAGCACGACATCCTGGACGGGATCGCCTGGTCGCTGGCGGCTGGCCCGGGCCGGTGAGCCACCCAGCGGGCGCTGTACCGCCTGGGAGCGGGTGGCCGGATGACCCGGCCACCGCGCAGACCCCGGTCGCCTGCGACGCCGCTGAGGTACGTAGCCTCGCCGCCAGTGCGGGCACCCTGGCGGAGCTGGTGGCCCGGCAGTCCGTGTGCCGGGCCTGCCCGCGGCTGGTCGAGTGGCGCGAGGAAGTGGCCCGGGTCAGGCGGCGGGCCCACGCGGCCGAGACGCTACTGGGGCCGCCCGATACCCGGCTGGGGCAGCGAGCAGCCGCGCATCCTGATCGTCGGCCTGGCCCCGGCCGCGCACGGCGGCAACCGCACCGGCCGGATCTTCACCGGGGACCGCAGCGGCGACGTGCTGTTCGGCTCGCTGTACCGGTGCGGGCTGGCGGCCAGCCCGGACAGCGTCGCAGCGGGCGACGGGCAGCGGCTGCTCGGTACCCGGATGGCCGCGGCGGTCCGCTGCGCGCCGCCAGAGAACAAGCCAACGGTCGCGGAACGCGACGCCTGCGCGCCCTGGCTGGCCGCTGAGCTCGGTTACCTGGCCCCATGGCTGCGGGTCATCGTCTGCCTGGGGGGCTTCGCCTGGCAGGCGATGTGGCCGGTGCTGCGGGGCACCGGCTTCGTCCTGCCCAGGCCGCGGCCAGCCTTCGGCCACGGCGCCGAGGTGCGGCTGCTCCGCGCTGAGGCGGCGGCAGGGACGGTCCCAGCCAGTGCGCCAGCTGGTACCGGCCCGGCTAGCGCGGCAGCTGGTACCGGCCCGGCTAGCGCGGCAGCTGGTACCGGCCCGGCTAGTGCGCCAGCTGGCGCGGGCCCGGCTAGTGCGCCAGCTGGTACCGGCCCGGCTAGTGCGCCAGCTGGTTTTGGCCGGCTAGTGCGCCAGCTGGTACCGGCCCGGCTGGTGCGCTGGTACCGGCCCGGCTAGTGCGCCAGCTGGTACCGGCCCAGCACCATCGCGCGGGAATTTGAGTCGTTGGGCATAATCAGAAAGCAATTGGAAAACTCCGGCATCGTCACGCCGTCGCGTGAAAAGGAAATTGTTACTTCTCAACTTGGGGTGTGGCAGGTGCGTTCAACATTGTTGAATCTCAACCAAAGCGACATTTTGCTTTGCCAGAAGGGAGACACGTTTGCGGTGATTGAACGGTTCCGTGACAATGCTCCTTACGCCAAAGCCAACGGCATTGCAGAGATTTTATTGGAGAGGAATGATCCGCGCCAATTGCTGACGGCATTTAATGAAAATGCGAAGCATACGCTGGAGTTCATGGCGAGCAACCAGGTCGCCACGGCGCAACGGGTGATTTGGGGGCAATTTCCCGAGCATCGTCCAGATCGGTTGGTGGAAGCCATTTCGGAGCGTTGCCGGTTGGCCGTCTCGGATGAGCAAGAGATTACGCAAAGCCAATCGTTGGAAGATTCAAATTCCCACAAGCGGGGCCATAACCGGGGCATGAGCATTTGAGGAGGAAATATGAATCCCGACTTGGAACGCTTTTTGAATTTAAACGCATGCGTTCACGATGCCGCAGAGTCCGGGGTTGCGGCCATGAATCGGATGATCGCGATTATCGAGCGCGAGATGCGCAAGTTTTTCCGGTCACCGGCGCTGATGATGGCATCGATGATTTTTCCTTTGGTACAGCTGATCGTTTTGGGAAATGCGTTTGGCGGAAAGATCCACGACGCGCAAATGGGCGTTGTGGATGAGGACCACGGGACGCAGGCGATCCGGATCAAGGAGGCGTTTGATGCAATACGGGCGAACGCGGGGACGTTTATTGCGGTCCCCTATGACAACGAAGTGCAGGCGCGAGAGGACGTGCGCAACGGGAAGATTCAGAGCGCGGTGATTATTCCGGCGCAGTATTCGAAGATGGTGTACGAGAAGAATCATCCGCGGATCGCGCTGATTGTTGATAACAGCGACAACTTCATGAGTTCGACCTTCGAAGAAAAGATGACGGAAGTGACAAACGCGTTGAACCAGCCCGACGTGTCGCCACGGCTGTTGCATCAGACGGCTCTGGAGGTAGTGGAACTGTATCCGTATATCGAGTACATGAAGTACCTGCTGCCGGGATCGATCACGCTGGCGATGTTTGTGTCGGTGATGATCGGTGGGGGGTTGTTGTATATAGACGACAAAGCGCGCGGGGTGCATGAGGGATACTTGGTGACTCCGATTACTAAGGCGGAGCTGGTTCTTGGGCTGAACGGGGCGGGCGCGATCAAGGACCGAGCCATCCCTTGGGGTTACCGAGGGCGTCTCGGGAAGGTCCACTCGTCCGAGTAAGTCCCGCGCGGAGCAGGCACGATTTGTTCGGCAAACGCGGCCGGCGCTGAAGGCTTTTGCAGCCTAGCGATCCTTTGACTTCGCAAGCCCCGTCCGCTTCGCGAACGGAACTACTCGTGTTCAGGATGACAGGTGTGTTCAAGTCGCCCGGCCGCGTGCCCGCTCCCCTCGACGCATCCGCATCGAGTCCGATACTCTACTGAGTCTTGCAAGGAGGTCCTGCCCATGCGGGAGGCTGTCGAACGGCTGTGGCCGGAAATTCAGTGGATCAGCGATTCCAAGCTGCGCGAGCAGGTGACTCAAACTTGGATCAAGGCGCTCGAGCGCAGCCCGCTGAAGCCGGATGACCTGAATCAGATTCCTTTCACTCTGCTCGTTCCGAATTGTCCGGTCACCTTCATGGAACACAAGCGCTGCGTGGTGCATATCGCGCGCGACAGCGCAAGAGCGATGACGGACTTCATGGGCCGAGCGCTGCCGATTGACGCGGACGTGGTGATTGCCGGCGCGATCCTGGCTGACGTGGGCAAGTTGCTGGAGTACGAGATTGGTCCGGAAGGGAAGAGCTGTCAAAGTGAGCGCGGAGAAGCGTTGCGGCATCCGTTTACCGGAGTCGCGCTGGCAATGGAGTGTGGAGTACCGCAGGCAGTTTGCCACATCATCGCCGCGCACGCCGCCGAAGGCGATCTCGTGAAGCGCACAACCGAGGCGTTCATTGTTCACCACGCCGATTTCATGGCATTCTTGCCGTTCAAGAATCCAAAGAATGTGAAACTGAAATGATCTTTCGACAACCATCTTTCTGCGCGACGCAACTCTTTACATAATCCCGTATGACTTGATTTGAGGAGGAGCGAGTGTCAGCGAAAGAAGCGACCGCAACCAAAGAAACCATTACCGCGACCATATCCCGCTGGGCAGCCGGCCTCGAATACAAGCAGCTCTCCGAGGACGCGGTGTACCAGGCCAAACGCTTCCTGCTCGACTCAGTCGGCTGTGCGCTCGGCGGATATCAGCAGCATGACGTGATCATTATGCTCGAAGTGTTGAAAGAGATTGCCGGACGCGGGCTGGCGACGGTGATCGGCACGGGTCAGAAGATGGACGCAGTCTCTGCATCGCTGGCGAATGCCTTGATGATCCGCTGCATGGATTACAACGACATTTACTGGAAGCAGGATCCATCACATCCCTCCGACATTTTTCCCGCCGCGATGGCGTGCTGCGAGCGCGCCAAAAGTGATGGCAAGGAGTTGATCGTCGGATTTGTGCTGGGCCACGAATTCGAAATGCGTTTGTGCGAAGCGGCGTTTCCCGGCATCCGCGAGCGCGGCTGGCATCACGCCACATTGACGGCCTTTGTCTCGCCGATTGTTGCAGGGCGAGCGCTGCATTTGAGTTGGGAACGGATTCAGCATGCCATCGGGATTTCAGCTTCGCGCCATTGCACGATGGGCGCGGTGACCGCGGGGAAGCTGACGATGATGAAGAACACGGTCGATCCCATGGCGACGCAGAGCGGAGTACTGGCGGCGCTGCTCGCCGAGAAGGGCTACAGCGGCCCCGAGCACGTCATCGATGGCAAGGAAGGATTGGTCCACTGCTACGGTCCGGAGTGGAAACAGAATTTGCTGACCGACGGACTCGGCGAGTCATGGCGCATCACGCAGTGCGGGATGAAATGTTTCCCAACCGAGGCGCTGACGCACGCTCCGATTTCAGCGGTGTTGGATCTGGTCAAGAACAACGATCTGCATGCGGAGAACGTAGAAAAAGTCCAGATCCGGTCACTGGCGCGCGCGGCTGACATTCTTTCCGACCCGAGCAAGTACGATCCACACACCAAGGAGACGGCGGACCATTCACTGCCTTACGTGATCGCAGTGGCGCTGGTGGACCGGCAAGTGACTCCGGCGCAATTCGAAATGAAAAAGATCATGGACCCAACGATTCGCGCACAGTTGAAAAAAGTGGAAGTCGTCGCCGATCCCGAGATAGAGAAAGTTTTCCCGGCGCTGCAGCGCGTGATCGTGAACATCACGACCAGCGACGGGCGGAAATTCTTGAAGCAGCTCGACTATCCGAAAGGCGATCCGCAAAATCCGCTGAGTGATGCCGAAATCGAGGAGAAATTCCGCGCACTTGCGGAGGGCGTGCTTTCGGCGAATGCGCAGGACAAACTGATTGACGCGATCTGGAACCTGGAGAAATGCACCTCGGCTACGAAGCTGATGGCGCTGATGATGGCGGATGTGAAGAGGAAAGGGGCGCATGGCAAAGCGAAAGCAGGCAAGAAGGCTGTTAAGAAGCGTCGGTAGCCATGAGCCACATAAGGGATGGACGAAAGTCCGAGTGAATGCGCGTGCAGGGGCAACTTATGACGGATATGCCAAACGTAAAATTGTCCTATCGTGCTCCAGGCCGATGCCTGCTCCCCAACGTCTCCAAACGCTGCTGTTGGGTTTGACTTACAATCTTTACCGCCTGTGGCACGCGACCTTTTGCTTCAGGATGTCAACAGAGCCAGGCCAAATCTTCGTGTGCTGCTTGACCTAAGCGCTTGATTCTTGTCTCGGTGGAAAGCCTCGTAATATTGGCCGAATCCGCTTGCAACCGTAGGTTCCAGGCTGCTTTGCCATAGGACGAGCCGGGAGAGTTCAGAAAATTCCTCGGCTTGAGACCCATTACAACGCTAGCATCAGGACGCCAGAATCGTCCGGCGACGCCAATAAACAGTTCTTCCCCCGGAAGTTCCGCTAGAATAGCGAGACCAGCGCCTTGGAGCCCGCTGACGCAGGCTGTGGCGTGCTGGCAACCGTCTCCGCTCTCGCGTTGATCATTTTGTATCCAACCTTCGCATTCTTCGCCCAGAACGGAATCAGTCCCCAGCGCGCCAGCGAAATTGAGCGCGAGGGCCGGGCCACATCTTGGCGAACTAATGGCACATTCTGGCCGGGGGCAACGTTATAGCGAGGGCTCCACTCAACATCATTGTCCACATCGAATGTCTCGGCCAGAATCTCTTTCTTCCGGGCGAGGCGATAGCGACCGCACATGGGAACAGTATAGGACGAAGAAAGGACGGGATGGATCGCGCTGTGCGGAAAGCTTGGTCAATTCGTTAGCTTTGCTCCACGTCATTTCTTACGTGCAGGCTAGAAAAGCCCGCGCCAGCGAGATTGCCAGCGCGGGCAGAGCGCTGGTCAATACTCGCTTGGCAAGTGGATGACGTTGTTGGTGAAGTACAGAGTGATTTCATCCAGCGGGAAATCGGTGTGCTCGATTTCCTTGGTGAAGACGATGTTGCCGTTGCCATCGTCGCACGTGGCGAATGGCGCTGGCAGAATCGCGGAGTGGCCCATCTGGATCGACGACAATGGCAGCCTCACAATCAGCGAGATTATCGCGCGAGCCAAGCTCTTCATCGCTCGAAATAAAGCGAAGCTCATCATCGTTGACTATCTGCAGTTAGTGAGGGCCACTATGACAGATATCCGCGAGCGCGTTGGTCACGTGGCCGACCGGCTCCGCATCTTGGCGAAGTCCGAACAGGTGCCGGTTGTGTTGCTTTCCCAGTTGCGCCGTCCGGAGCGTCTGAATGACGAGCCCACGCTTATAGATCTCAAGGAGTCAGGCGACATCGAGGCGCACGCGCATATCGTGCTCTTGATCCACTCACCGGTGGGTCCGGACATGCGGCCCACTGGCGAACAGAAAATCATTTTCGCCAAGAACCGCAATGGCCTTCGTGGGCAGGAGATGGTAACGCTCAACGAATTCAGGCTGCTGTTTTATTCAAGGACCAACGCCGGAGAGCACCGCGAATGGCGGCAGGCACCGCCTAACCCCACATCCGTACTTCCGTCGATGTCGATGGCATAAGAGGCCGCGCTATGAGCACCGCCATTATCCCGCCCGCACCGCCCATACCGCTGCCGGTCGTGCTCCTGGAAAAGCCGGAGCGCGATGCAGCGACGCAGGCCGTGTTCCGTCAAACAAAAAGATTGTCGCCGTGTCCAAACAGACCCCGGAAATGGGAACAAAGGGGTTAGAGAGGTAAATATGGAGACGGAAGACGGACAACTCGCCCGCGTGCCCCCGGTGTGTTTACCGGTGCCCGTCCCCTGCGAGCGCCTTATACCGTTCTTCCGCATCGTCGGTTCCCTCATCGAATGGTCCTCTGGCGTCATCTCCGACCGAGAACTAGACCGTTTTCAGAGTTTCTATAAAGCATAACAGCAATGTGTAAACCAGGCCGAAGCGTTGCCCGGAGTGATGGCAGACAGAGCCTGGGCCACAGAAGTTTCTAGCACTTCCAGCGTACGGGCTTTGGCGCCGCGCAGCAGTTGCTTGACTTTCGACCAGGCCGGTTCGATGGGATTGAAATCGGGGGAATAGGGCGGAAGATAGAGCAACTTTGCTCCCGCCTTTTCGATCTGCTCCCGGACTCCGGCCACCTTGTGGGCAGGCAGATTGTCCATGACCACGATTTGGCCGGGTTGCAATCGCGGGCACAGCACCTGCTCCAGATAGGCCCGAAACACCTCTCCATCGGTAGGCGATTCCACCGTCATCGCCGCCAGCAGTCCATCCTAGGTAAGCGCTCCCAGTACCGTCAGGGTGTGCCAGTGTCCTGCGGGCGTGCCTTCCCCCACGCGCTCGCCGCGCGGGGCTCGTCCGTAGCGACGAGTCATTTCGGTGGTCACTCCGCTCTCGTCGAGAAACACCAGGTGGCGCGGGTCGATCTGCTTCCGCGCCTGCCACCAGAGCTGACGCCGCGCCTGGACTTCTGGGCGCTCTTGCTCTTGCGCGTGGAGTGACTTTTTTTGAGCCGCAGTCCCATTTTCTGCAACGCCAGCCACAGCCGTCCGATACTCAAATACAATCCGGGCTCGCGCTGCAGTTGTCGCTGCAACTCGGCCAAGGTCGTGTCCGGCTGCGCCCGCACCCATTCCCGCAGCCGTCCTTCCACCGCCGGTGTAACCCGGCTCAGCGGTCCGTGCCGTTGCTGCGGACGTTCCATCTTCCCGGTGCGCCGTCGCATGGCCGAGATCTTCCCTGCCCACCCGGCACTCACCCCGAAGCGCTCCGCCAAGTCCTGCAGCGACCCCTGTTTCCGGTCGTGCGCCTGCAATAGTTTCCGCCGCAGATCATCCGCATAGGCTCTCGCCATCTCCGTAGTTGTCGGAAAATCGCCTGCCAATACTCTACACTAACTATGAAAATGCTCTAAGCCACGCCCTTCGCAAGGCGGCTGCGGAGGTTGATCGTGGCGGCTTTTGATGTCCAGTTGCCGAACCTTGCTCCTCCGCCAGTAGTGTTTCTGCCGCCCGAAGTCCGCGAAGCGGACGAACTCTGGCCCCTCCCAGGTACTCCGGAGCCGAACCTTCACGCGCGCGGCATGACGGAGGCCCGGTGCGTGATCCAATTCTTCCATGGCCGCACAACCGACGAGAAGCTGGATGCACTTAAACATCTCGCGAACATCTGCGTGCTCAAGGCTGGCGGCGGTTATTGGTCGCCCCGTCCATATCTGAGATTCACGGACGCATCCACGGCAAGCCAGGACTGGGAAAATTGCGACCCAAACCTTCCATACTTGCGAAAAGAGGCTACCAGGAGTTGGTTCACGATTCATCTCCTCGAACACATTGACCGGTATTCCCCCAAGCATGTAACGAAATGCGAGTTGCTGGAGCTGGCCCGGCAGCGCGACAAGAACCTTCTCCACGCCTGTCACGCGCTTGTCTGTGACAATGTCAACGAGTCGGCGAAAGCAGCAACGCAATGAGATCGGCTACTCCTCGCTATGGGAAGAGGACGGCCAGGAATTTTACTGGGACGACAAGCGTGAGATCGCGGTACAGCCCTCCGCCACTCCGATCTTTAAGCCGGATTATGCTGGCGCGGTTGAGATGCTGGTAAAGGACAAGAAGCTCCGTGACGCGCTCTCGCCGCGCATCTGCCGGACCTTGGAGATGGTCTTCCGCAAGCTGGCTGCGGGTGTGGATGCCAATGAGGTTATTCCAGCCGTTGCCGGAGACATCAACCGGGACGAGCGCACAGTCAGGCGGCACCTGTCCACATCAAGAAAGACCGCCAACGACCTTGCCAGTGCTTCATCGAAGGTGATGAATATCCTTGCAGGCCACGTTTTACCCGACAGTCGGACGGTGGCTCGATCTACTCCATACCGCCCGCAGGTCGATGTGCTGGCCGAAACTGCTGCGCTGAAATCCCCGTATCTAAACTGAACTGACTTCCATTGACACGCTCCCGCGCCACGGACCTTAGTCGAGTCATTCAGATCTCCTGCATGAGCGTGGGCACGCCGTACCACGGGCATTGACCTAGGTCTAAGCGAACCCTAGACGTGAAAGGGATAATTCTTCAAGCGGGCGCGTAATACCGCAGACGACGATCTGACCTTGCGCAAACATTCCAGCAACAGCGTACATCCGCCAGAATCGCCTTTATCTCTGTGCCGTGCCCGGAGATACCACACGGCATGACGCAGAATTCGCACAGCTACGTCAGTCTCACTTCTAAACGCCCGACGAAACCAAGACCGTTCCCAGGCCAATACGCGCGCGATTTCAGCGTTGGTCATGCTGCCCTATCCGGCCAACATACATCGCAACGGGACTCAACCGCAAGTCGCTTCGCAGTGCGGTAGTGTCTTAAAAAACATGGCATGAGCTCTTCCAGATTCCGTAGGTTGGGATGCCATGATCCGCGAGGCCAAGAAGCGGATTGAGGACTTGAATTTTTCGATCAGGGTTTTCGAACGCAGAAGGGATGCAGGTGAGCCGTGGCCCGGAACGCAATCTGAAAGCCAAACCTCAGACCCATGCCACACTGTTTAAGACACTACCCGCAGTGCGGACAAACACAGGCTAACCAGTAATAGATTGATTGCGGGTTACTCGGCGCATAGCTGTACTGCTTGCAAAACTCGAATCGCGCGGCAAAAACAGACAGAAGAACGAGAGGAACCAACAGATGTCTAACGCCAAAACAAACCGAGAACAAGACAAACCGGAGCGCAATGAAGTGTCTCGCGCATCGAGGAAAATGACGAAAGCAGAACGAAGGAAGATTCACCACGCTATCAACGGCCTGTCGCACGACCAGGTAGCGGCCATCGTCCGGCGCAACTTCCCGCAGGCAAAAGGCGCACGCGTCGATGAGATGGCCAAGCAAGTGATTGCGGGCGCGCATCGCCAGGTCTCACCACAGAAGATCCAGCGCGGCTAAAACCAGACCGTACCGCAAAAACAAAAGCCGCACCGATGAGCAACAGGGCTCAACGTGCGGCTCTTTTTGTCTCTGGCTGAATTCTTGCTACACCGCACAAGCCTTCTGACACGTCGCTCTAACGATGTTGGTTTGCACGACGATGGCTTTAGCGAATTTGTACTCTGGCTTCTGGGACTTAACATCTTTAGTGCTCCACGTGTAATGAAGAGGCGGGGGCGCAGGAGGTCCACAGTTTACCGTGTTGGTCCCTCCAATCATATTCTTGTTGGGAACTGTCCATCTCCGCTCCAAGTGAACACCTATCCGCAGTGCCCACTTCGCGAGCATGGCGCTCATTTGTAACAATGTCGAGACGGTCACAACCGGACGCTTACCCAGCGCCTTACTTGGTGACCGATATTGACAAGTACCGGGCAGTGAACGATCCAACTGGACCCCTGGATACCATGAGGGGATACCAGAGACGGGCTGCTGACTGGGTCGGAATTGCTAAGAAGATTTTCAGTTTTCTTTTAAGCCCCCCCTGTACCGTAGAATCGCAGTTCAGTCGGCCCTGGATGAGCGATAGACGATTTCCCCCCTACAGAGCGTACAAGAGACGCTGAACTCACGATCCAGCACGGCAATATCCGCATCTTTGCCTGCTTCAAGCGATCCTTTGCGTTCTGACACGCCGCACAGGCAGGCCGGAATATAAGAGCCAAAATTCACCGCGTCGAGCAAGTTCATCCCGGCGTATGCAATTGCATTTCGAATGGCTCGGTTCATCGTCAATACCGAGCCGGCAATGGTCGTCGTGCCATGCAACGTGCAGTGTTCATTGGCCAGATCAACCAGACTGTCTCCAATTCTGTAGTTTCCGTCTGGACAACCAACCGCAGATATGCCATCTGTGATGAGCAGCAGCCCCCGGTTGCCTTTTGCTTTGACGGCGAGTTTCACCATTTCCCAGGAAACATGCAAACCATCAACGATGATCTCTGCCTGGATGCGTGAGTCATTGAGGCAAGCGAGCGCTAGTCCCCCGCGTCGATGATGAATGGCGGGCATTGCATTGAACAGGTGAGTAGCATGAGTGGCACCGGCTTCGACAGCCGCCATGGCTGTTTCGTAATCCGCATCCGAATGCCCGAGAGAGGCGACAACTCCATTGGCTCGCAGTAGCCGGATCAGCTCGAATCCCCCTGGAAGCTCCGGTGCCAGCGTCATGATCTTCACCATCCCCCGAGCGGCGTGCAGGTACTCGCGGCATTCAGCGAGGTCGGGGTCCCGAATGCTGCGGTCCGGCTGGGCACCCTTTTTTGTTTTGTTGATGAATGGGCCCTCCACATGAACACCAAGAATCTCTGCCGCCGGATTGTGATTGCACTTTGCCTGGACACAGGCTTCCAGCGCTTGTAGTAGCTGGCAGT
Organism: uncultured Actinomycetes bacterium; assembly: GCA_963804455.1. Classification (GTDB taxonomy): domain Bacteria; phylum Actinomycetota; class Actinomycetes; order Streptosporangiales; family Streptosporangiaceae; genus RYN-230. Next base: position 399 of record CAWDRD010000078.1, on the reverse strand, counting down.
GGTCTGAGGAGACTGTCGTAGGAAGGTATGCTGTCGTGGCGTAGCGCAGTTGGGCCTGGGAGATTGTTCGGATGCCTTCGATGCCATCGACCATCACATCGAAGCCATCGCTACCGTGAACATGCGTGTCAATCAGTCCGGGGATTACCATCCCGTTCTCAGTGTTCAGGACCATCGAGCGGGGCTCCGGCGCAGCGTCTTCCCGGCGGCCGACAAAACGAATCGAGCCGTCCTCGACGAGAACAATGCCGTTATCGATCACGCGATCGCGGGCCACGACTTGTACCGCCCACAATTGCAATCCGGCTTTGTGTCGAACTCGAGCTGATGGCGACCTCGTCGTGATTTCTCAGTACGTTACGCACCGGACGAATATATTTCAGATCCCTGCTCTCCGCT
>CAWDRD010000077.1:0-147065 GCA_963804455.1 uncultured Actinomycetes bacterium | reverse complement strand
ATCCGACAAACACGACCTTGCTCATTGACACCTACGACACCGAAAAAGCCGCCGAAGGCTTGGCCTCTCTCGCTCGAGAACTGGCGAGTCGAAAAATTGATATCCAAGGAGTCCGAATCGACAGCGGAGATCTTGGAGACCATGCCAGGAGAGTCCGGTCCATCTTGAACGAATCGGGCCTGCGTGAGTGCCGGATCTTCGCAAGCGGGGACATTCGATGAATACCAGATTCGCGACCTTCTGGCCCAAGGCGCGCCGATCGACGGATTTGGCGTCGGAACAAACTTGGTCACTTCTTCAGACGCCCCGTATCTCAATTGCGCTTATAAGATCGAGGAATACGCTGGGGTTCCCAGGCAGAAACGCTCCGAAGGAAAGGCAACTCTTCCGGGAGCAAAACAAGTCTTTCGCCATTCCAGGAGCGATGGGCAAATCGATCACGATGTCCTGGGTCGCATGAATGAACCGATCGACGGTACGCCTCTTCTCGAGTGTATGATGCGCCGAGGCCGAAGGACCGCGCTGCCTGCGCCTCTTTCGGAGAGTCGTCAACGTTGTTTTGAAAATCTGAAATCGCTCCCTTCAGCGTCGCGGGCCAGTTCCGGCGCCAGCACCTTGAGCGCCACCGGCCGATCCGCCCGCTCATCCCGGGCGAGGTAGACCGCGGCCGTGCTGCCCTGGCCGAGGTACCCGTCCAGCCGGTAGCCCGCGATCTGGCCGGGGAGTCCCGCGTCGGGCAGGACCGGGTCAGTGGCGCGGCTCATGAGAGCACCATCAGGCCGCGGCGGGGCAGCAGGCGGCCCGCTCCGGCCGTGCCCGTCAGGCCGGTGCGGGGCCGGCGGCAGTGATGATTTCGGCCGTGCAGCTCACGAACCTCCGCTCGCGGTGCGGTGGGCGAGCAACAACGGCATGACCGGTCAGTATCCATCGCCCGGCCAGCCTCCCGAGCCTATTTCGGGCCGGTGCTCGCACACCCTGCCGCCACGATAGTGACAATTGCACAGGTGTGCCCGGCCAACCGGAATCAGGCCGGCTGCGGGCGCGCGATGGAGGCGACTATCTCGACATCACGCGGCCACCCTCGCGCCCTGCTGCCGCTCCCTGCGGATCTCCCGCAGGTAGGAGAGGAAATCGACCTGGATGGCGGCGGCTGGAACGGGCGTACCGCCTCGTGTGCGCCGCCTGGTAACTGGCGATCTCGCGGCGCATCTGCGGTTCGAGCGGCAGCGCGGCCCGGCCCTCGAGCAGATCCGCTACCCACTCGGACTGGGCCTCGGCGACCGGCATGACCGCCCCGACCGGCTGCACGAGCCCGATGAAGTACAAGCCGGCCAGGCCGGGCGGGATGACGCGGCGGTAGAGCGGGATCTCGTGGCCGGCGCCGCCGATCAGGGACCGGTCCAGGAACGGGAAGCTGACCTTGTACCCGGTGCAGTAGATCACCGTGTCCACCTGCTCGGCGCTGCCGTCAGTGAAGTGCACCCGGTCCCGCTGGAACCAGCCGATGCCGGGCTTGACCACGATGTCGCCCTGATCCACCGTGCGGAGCAGACTGTCCGAGACCGTGGGAGGAGCGGACAGCAACCGGTGATCAGGCTCAGGCAGCCCGTACCTGGTCACCTTGCCCTGCGCCATCCGCACCAGCAGAGTCACCGCGGACCGCTGCAGCCAGAAGGGCGCCCGGGTCCCCAGCCGCGTGAGCGTCAGGTGATCGGTGGGCCTGCCGAACAGGTACTTCGGCACGATATGGGCACCCCGCCGGACGGCGAGCAGCGTCCGCGCCGCGACCTGGCAGCAGTCGGTCGCCACATCGCAGGCGGAGTTGCCGAGGCCGAGGATGAGGACCCGCTGGCCAGCAAAAGGTTCCGGGTGCGGTAGTCATGAGAATGGAGCTGCTGGCCAGGGAACGCACCCGCCCCGGGGACGGCTGGCTCCGGATACCGCGGGTCCCAGTGGTGACCGCTGGCGACCAGGACCGCACGGTATCGCCCGGTGCGTACCGTACCCGTGTCCCGCTCCCTGACCGTGACCTTCCAGTCACCTCCCACGGCGGGCTCCGCGCTGGTCACCGTGGTCCGGAACCGGATGCTCGCGCGGAAACCGAAATGATCGACGAAGTCATCGAGGTACTTCGCGATCAGCTCATGGCTCAGGTAGTCCGGGTAGGTATCCGGCACTGGGAGCGCCGCATACTGCAGGCTCCGCCGGGAGGACTTGGCGTGCAGCGAACGGTACGCGGATGACATGCCGTTGTCGTTGCCGTAACGCCAGTTACCGCCGACGGCCGAGCCTGCCTCGAAGCAATCGAAAGGAATCCCCCTGGCCTGCAGGGCCCGGCAGGCCGCGATCCCGGATGACCCCGCCCCGATGATGCACACACGGCCCACGGCAAGTCCTCTCGTGCTGATCCCCCGATGACCACGCCGCCAGGCTAGGGAGGCCCGCGGCTAGCCGGCATCGGTGGAATTGCCGGCCCGGTACCTAGCCGCCCGGGTACCTAGCCGGCCAGCGCCCGCCAGCGCGGCGCGTAATAGGTTCCTGCCATGGCTAGGCCCGCCCGGCCACCGGGCAACCTCCCGGCTGAGGCGACCAGTTTCATCGGCCGCCGCCACGAACTGGCGGACATCAGGACGAAGCTCACCACGGCCCGCCTGGTCAGCCTGGTCGGGCCGGGCGGGGTAGGCAAGACCCGCCTGGCGACGCGGGCCGCGGCGGACCTCCAGCGCGGCTTCCGCGACGGCGGATGGCTGGTCGAGCTCGCTGAGGTCCTGGACCCGGCCCTCGTCAGCCACGCCGTCCTGGCCGCGCTGGACCTGCGCGACCAGGCCGCGGCCGAGCCGCTGAGCCTCCTGCTCTCGTACCTGAAGGGCAAGGAGCTGCTGCTGGTGGTGGACAACTGCGAGCATCTGCTCGGGGCAGCCGCCCGGGTGGTGACCGACGTGCTGCGCACGGCGCCGGGCGTGCGGGTGATCGTCACCAGCCGGGAGCCGCTGTCCGCGCCGGGCGAGCACGTGGTCCCGGTGCCTCCCCTCGGCCTGCCGTCCCCGCCAGATACCGGCCGGGCCCTGGCTGAGCTGCGCCACAGCGAGGCGGTCAGGCTGTTCGCGGAGCGGGCCGCCGCAGCCTCGGGCGCGTTCGAGCTGACCGGCGCGAATCAGGCGGCGGTCGGGGATCTCTGCCGCTCGGCTCGACGGCCTGCCGCTGGCCATCGAGCTCGCCGCGGTCCGGACGCGGGTCCTCACCGTGGAGCAGGTCCTCGATCGCCTGGCCGACCGGTTCAGCCTGCTGACCGGCGGCAGCCAGGCCGCCCTGCCGCGCCACCAGACGCTCCGGACCACCATCGAATGGAGCCATGACCTGCTGTCGGACAGTGAGCGCGCGGTACTGCGGCGGCTGTGCGTGTTCGCGGGACGGTTCACCCTCGAGGACGTCGAGGCCGTGTGCACCTCCGGGCCCGGGCCTGCCACACCAGCGCTGGACCTGCTGGCCTCGCTGGTTGACAAGTCCCTGGTGATCAAGGAGGACGTACGCAGCCTGGCCTGCTACCGCCTGCACGAGACCATGCGCGAATTCGCCCGCCTCAAGCTGGCCGAGGCCGGCGAGGAAGACGCCGCAGAACTGCGCTGCGCCGAGCACTTCCGGTCGAGAGCCTGGCACGCCGCGCTGCAAGCCCGCCACCGGCTGCCTGAGTGGCTCGCCTGGGCCGACCTGGAGATCGACAACATCCGGGCGGTCCTGCGGCGATGCCTGGCCCGCGCGGACGCCGCCCGCGGGATCGATCTCGCCACCGCCCTGGCCTGGTACTGGATCACGCGCGGCACCACTGAGGGCATGCGGTGGCTCGGCGAGCTCCTCGCGCCCGGGGACGGCGCCCCGCAGACCCGGGCCCTGGGGTACTTCATCCGCGGCTTCCTGGCCGTGCTGAAGGCTGACCCGGCCACCGCCCAGCCTGCCCTCCAGGCCGCGATCGTGGCCGCCCGGCAGACGCAGCAGCCGGGCCTGCTGGCAGAGGCGCTGTCCCTGGCCTCGATCGCTGAGAACATGGCCGGTGACCGGGCATCCGCCCGGCGTTTCCTGGCCGAGGCGGAAAGTACCGCGGCGGCCGTCGATTACTACCGCGCCACGATCGCGGTCCTCCAGGCCCGGGCGCTCGACGGCATGTTCGAGCGTGACCCCGGCGCCGTCAGCTCGGCCGCCACCGAGGGGACGGCGCTGGCCCGGGAGGCCAGCGACCTCTACGCCCTCGAGATGATGCTGCTGAACCTGGGCTGCGCCAGGCTGATCGCAGGCGACCTGAAGGAGTCGAAGCCGCGGCTCGAGGAGGCGCTGCGGATCGCGCGCCAGATCGATGACCGGGTGGGGCAGTTCTGCCTGCTCGGCGTGTTCGGCTGCCACGCCGCACGGTCCGGCCAGGCGCGGCTCGCGGCGCAGCTGCTCGGGGCCGCGGACACAGCGGGGGCGGAAGCGGGTGCGAACGTCATGCCCTTCCTCGCTCCCGCCCTGCGCCAGGCCGAGGAGTCAGCCATCACGGCGCTCGGGACGGAGAGGTTTGACGCCGAGTTCAGCAACGGGCAGCGGCGTGGCCGGGACGAGGCCCTCAGACTCGCCCTGGGCACCCCCGCCGCGGCGGGGGCCGCGCCAGGCCAGGGCCGCCCGGGGCTGCTCGGGAAGCGGGAAGCCGAGGTGGCGCGGCTGATCGCCGACGGCCTGACCAACAAGCAGATCGGGACCCGCCTGTTCATCTCCGAGCGCACCGTGGACAGCCACGTCCGCAGCATCCTGAACAAGCTCGGCGTCAGCTCGCGCGCCCAGATCGCCGCCTGGATGGCCGCGCCCGGGCCGTAGCGGCCGCCTGCCAGGTCCGTTCAGGCGGTCGCTACCTGCCGCGGCTGGGACTATCCCTGGCAGGCCGGCCGCGCCAGGCTGCCGTCCCGCGGCCCGGCCTCGGCCGGGACCGGGGCCGCCGGGACCGGGGCGGAGACCGGGACCGGGCGGAGCTGGGCCAGCCGCTGCCGGGACGGCAGCAGGATGAAGGTGAGGAGGGCACCCAGGCCGAACAGCGCCACGTTACGGTGCCGATTTCGGGTGCCGAGGCGGCCCGGTCAGCGGGACGGCCCGAGCACAAAGCTGATCGTTGCGGTGGTCCCACGCGGGCCCGACTCCAGCCTGGCCTGGTCGGCGACCTCACGGACCAGCCAGAGTCCGTGGCCACGGTCCGAGTGCAGCTCGGCGCCTCGGGACTCGCCATCACCGGGCGCGGTGTCCCCGCCCGGGCTGGCGCCAATGTCCGCCCCGTCGTCGGTGACCTGGCAGAACAGGACTTTCTGGGCTATCCACGCGCGCAACTGCCCACGCCCGGCCCCATGCCGCACGGCGTTGGCGGCTAGCTCGTGCACGGCAATGACCACGTCGTCGGCGCGGTTGCGGGACAGTCCCGCCTCGGAGGCATGTGCCGCCACCGCCGCCCGCAGCGCGTACAGCGAATCGCCGTCGAAAGCCTGCTCCAGGATCAACTCAGTTCCGGCCTCCGGCGCGATGCACGCATCAGCACCAGCCGGCCCCGTGCTGGCGGGCCCCGTGCTGGCGGGCCCCGTGCTGGCGGGCCCCGTGCTGGCGGGCCCCGTGCTGGCGGGCCCCGTGCTGGCGGGCCCCGTGCTGGCGGGCCCCGTGCTGGCGGGCCCCGTGCTGGCGGGCGCCGTGCTGGCGGGCGCCGTGCTGGCGGGCGCCGCGGCCGGCGCCCCGCGGGCGAGCGGCTCCGGGCCGCTAAGGGGATCACCGGTCATGGGCCGTCACCAGGCTGACACCGGGCACGTCGGTCGCCCCCACCATGGTGAATCTGGCGGCGATCCCGGTCGAGCAGCGCAGCACCACCTTCCGGGAGGCGGCCAGGCTCCGCGCGGCGTCCAGGATCATCCGGGTGCAGGGCACGTCGATGAAGGCCAGGGCGGCCATGTTGATGGTGATGTCGCCGTCGAGGCGGATCGCCTCGGCCAGTGCGAGCGCCAGCGGCTCCTCGGATTTGAAGTCGATCTCCCCGGCCAGCCGGATCCCGGGCGGCGCGTACTGGCGGCAGATCCGCAGCACCGCATCGGCATGGTAGGTCGCAGCCGCGACCGAGCGGGTGTGGGAGGCGGCGACCGAGGCGAGCGTGACCGGATCGAACTTCTCCCGGTCATACTGGCACAGCATGGAGACCGTAGTGCCCGCCAGCGCGGCCGCGACACCTTCCTCGAAGTCCGGTAGCTGCTCGATCCCGGTGACCGGCCGCAGCGCCCAGCTCATGTCGACCGCCACCCGCAGGCCGGGGAAGCCCTCGTCCCGGCAGGCCTCCATCTGGCCGCCCAGCCACGACATTGCGTGATCAGCGGCGAAGGCATGCCCGGACAGCAGCGAGTCCTCGCACGCCGTCGCGGTCATCTGCCCGGTGGACAGCGCCGGCCCGACCGCGATCCCGCGCCGCGCGAGCTCCGTCTCGGCCTGCGCGGACGCCGCGTCACTGAGCCAGATCACCTTCAGCCCACTGGCCAGCCCGTCACGGATGAAGGCGGCGGTGAGGTCGAACAGTTCCTCAGGCTCACCGTAGGTGAGGCATGCATGATCGTTCACCGTCAGATCAGTGATTTGGGTGCTGGCGCCGACCGCCACCCCACCACCTCCACAGCGCAACGCTAACCCGCTGAACATAAAACCGTAGCGTCCACGCCGTGGTGCTTTTGCCCGGGCTAACCCTGCGGTTGCCCAGGCTGCTAACCCGTCCGTTGCCCGGCCTGGCCCGCCCGTTGCCCAGGCCAGCCCGGCCGGCGGTGCCTGGGGCTAGCCCTGCTGGCGCCGCCGCCCGAAGATCCAGTACGCAGCCGACCCGCTCGTGTTCAGCGCGCTGGCCACCCGCCAGAGTTTCTTGTTCCCCCGGACCTGGGCGGCCGGCCGGTTCTGGAGGTCCCACCAGGTCAGCGCCACCGCCGTGACGTGCACGACCGCAACAGCGGCGAGGACCAGCTTGTTCGGCTTCTTTGTCGCAGCCATGGCCACTCCCTTTGCAGAACTAACGCCACTCCGAGGTGGCCCCGGCGGCCGGATAGACACCGCATAGCTGCCCCCCGGAGACTGCACCGGGCACCAGCTAACCGGGCCAGCGCGGGGCCAGCGGGGTCAGCACTCTCGGTAATGAGAATGTTAATAGGGTTGATATTAATATCACATCGTTAACATGGGCGCATGACTAGCGCCGATCTGCTTCTGCACCCAGTCCGGCTGCGGATCGTACAGGCGTTCCTCGGTGACCGGGCCCTGACCACCACGGCGCTGCGCGCCGAGCTTGGCGACGTCCCCGCGGCCAGCCTGTACCGGCACGTGGCCCGCCTGGTCAACGCTGGGGTGCTGGCCGTGGTAGCGGAGCGGCGGGTGCGTGGCGCCGTGGAGCGGACCTACGTGCTCCGCCAGACGGCCGCGCGGATCGGCCTGGACGAGCTCGAGAAGATGACCCCCGACGAGCATCGCCATGCCTTCATGGCGTTCGTCGCGGGCCTGCTCGGCGACGCCGACCGTTACCTGGCCCGGGGCGATATCGACCCAGTGCGCGATGGGGCCAGCTACAACCTGGCCGGGCTATGGCTGGACGACGCCGAGTTCACCGAGCTGCGCGACCTGACCCGGGTGCTCCAGCCCCGGCTGGCCAAGCCGCCCAAGCCAGGCCGCAGGCGGCGGATCCTGGCCACCGTGTTCCTGCCCGGCGGCGACGCCGGCGCCTGAGCCCCGCGCGACTGGCTCGGTACCACCTGGGATCAGACCCCGGATCAGGAGGCCGAGCTCCTACGACCTGGCCGCCCATGCCTTCTACCCGGATCTCCTGGCGGCCCTCATGGACTGACCCGCACGCTCTAGCCCTCCTGGTAGGCGAAGCGCTGCTCGCGCCAGGGGTCGGCGGACTTGTGGTAGCCGCGCTCCTCCCAGAAGCCGCGGCGGTCCGCGGTGAGGTATTCCACCGCCCGGACCCATTTGACGCTCTTCCAGCCGTACAGGTGCGGCACCACCAGGCGCAGCGGGTACCCGTGCTCCGGGGTCAGCGGGCCCCCCTGCGCGTGCGTGGCGAGCAGGGTGGTGTCCGCGGTGAAATCGGCGAGGCTGAGATTCGCGCTGTAGCCGTACTCCGCCCACACCATGACGTGCGTGACATCGGCCGCGGGTGGCGCGGCGCACAGCACCTCCGCGGCCCGGATGCCCTCCCAGGCGATACCGGGCACCGTAATCTTGGTCACGCAGTGCAGGTCGGCCGCTATCTGGCAGCGCGGCCAGGCGCTCAGCTCCGGCCAGTCCCACTGCTGATCCTGGCCAGACCCGGTCGCCCCGAACACGGTGAAGGACCAGGCTTCCGGCCGGAACCTGGGCACCCGGCCATAATGCTGGACCACCCAGCCCTGGCGGACGCACTGGCCAGGCGGCAAGGGAGGGGCCCGGCCTGGCCGCGGCCGGGGCACAGGCTGACCCGCCACTGCGCGATGCACGTCCGGCTGACCCATCCAGGTTGCTCCGCCCTCACTGAACCCCGCGTTTCCCGACCTCCAGCCGGCTCGTCCCAGCCCGGTGCCCCGCTCCCCTACCATCGCATGCGCCCGGAAGCGCCCTGCTGCCCGCCCCCGGTCCTGGCATGCGCTAGGCTGGTTAGGTGCGTCAGGAGTTTTGGTTCTGGTATGGCTACCGGCCCGGTTACCGGACGGTCGCCCGCCAGACTCTGCGCTGACGCGAGCGATCTCCACGAAGCCCCGGGCCCAAGCCCGGGGCTTCGTCGTTTCACCAGGCTGTTTTCCGCAAGCGTTCACCCCGCCGGCACGGAGCCGGCGCACACAGCGAACCCAGGAGGACCCACAATGGTCGTGGTGATGGCGCCCGAGGCCACCCAGGCGGACATAGACGGAGTAGTCGAAGTGGTGCAGGCGGCCGGCGGGGAGGCCTTCGTGAGCCGCGGCATCTCCCGGACCATCGTCGGCCTGGTCGGCGACGTGGATCAGTTCGGCTCGCTGAACCTGCGGAGCAGGCCGGGGGTGGGCGGCGTGGTCCGCATCTCCGTGCCGTACAAGCTGGTCAGCCGGGAGAACCACACGCCCCGGTCGGTGGTCCGGGTCGGCGGGGTGCCGATCGGACCGGACACGCTGACGGTGATCGCCGGGCCGTGCGCGGTGGAAACCCCGGAGCAGACGCTGACCGCGGCCCGGATGGCCAAGGCGGCGGGCGCATCCCTGCTGCGCGGCGGCGCGTTCAAGCCGCGCACCTCGCCCTACGCCTACCAGGGCATGGGCGAGGCCGGGCTGAAGATCCTGGCCGATGTGCGGGACGAGACCGGGCTGCCGGTGGTGACCGAGGTGATCGACCCGGGCAGCGTGGAGCTGGTGGCCTCCTACGCGGACATGCTCCAGGTCGGCACCCGCAACATGCAGAACTTCGCGCTGCTCCAGGCGGTCGGGTCGGTGGGCAAGCCGGTACTGCTCAAGCGGGGCATGAGCGCGACGATCGAGGAATGGCTGATGGCGGCCGAGTACATCGCGCAGCGCGGCAACCTCGACATCGTGCTGTGCGAGCGGGGCATCCGCACGTTCGAGACCGCCACCCGCAACACCCTGGACATCAGCGCGGTGCCGGTGGCGCAGCGGCTGTCCCACCTGCCGGTCATCGTGGACCCGTCGCATTCCGGCGGGCGCCGGGACCTGGTGCTGCCGCTGACTCGGGCGGCCATCGCGGTCGGCGCGGACGGCGTCATCGTGGACGTGCATCCCGAGCCGAAGGTGGCCCTGTGCGATGGTGACCAGGCCCTGCTCGACTCCGACATCCGCGAGTTGGCCAGTGTGGCCGCGCACCTGTCCCCGCTGATGGGGCGGACCCTGACCCCGCCGCGGCCGGCCGCTGTTGCGGGGACCGGGGCGGCGGCGGAGCCCGTCCCGGTCGGCTGAGCCCGCAGCGGCAGCTGCAGCCCATACCGGACGACCCGGACCAGTCCTCTGACGGTGGGGCGCTGGCAGCCCAGTCTGCCACCGGCGGGATAGGGGCTGTCGCGGCTGGTCAGCGAGCGGTAGCGTGCGGGCATGACGGTGAAACTCGTGGTCCTGTACACGCAGCCGGACGACCCGGAAGCCTTCGACCAGCATTATCTCGGGGTGCACATCCCCCTGGTGAGCCAGATCCCCGGCCTGCAGCGGGCCGAGGCGGGGCGGTTCGTGGCCGCACTCGATGGCGGCGACCAGGCCTTCTACCGGATCGCGGAGCTGTACTTCGCCGACCAGGCCGCGATGGATTCGGCTTTCGGCTCGCCGGAGGGGCAGGCGACCGCGGCCGACTACCAGAAGATCGCGCCCCCGGGTTCCCGGATGTTCGCCGCGGCCGTTGACGACTGAGCTGTCGATCCGCGGCCGGGCCGTTCGACTACCTGCCAGAGCCGGCCAGGAGAGCCTGGCCGCGGATGACAGGAGAGCGCGATGAGGTACCTGTTCCTGCTGTACGGGCCGGATGAGCCGCTGCCCGAGCCGGGCACCGAGGAGTCCCGGGCGATGATCGCCGAGTGGCGGACGGCCACCGAGGCCATGGCCAGGGCGGGCGTGCTGATCGACTGCGGGCCGTTGCAGCCGCCGTCCGCCGCGACCACGGTGCAGGTCCGGGGCGGTGAGATGCTGCTCACCGATGGGCCCGCTGCGGAGATCAAGGAGCAGTTCGGCGGCTACACCCTGATCGAGTGCGCGGACCTGGACGAGGCGCTGCGCTGGGCGGCGACCGTGCCCACGGCCCGTAACGGCTCGGTCGAGGTGCGCCCGGTGGTGCAAGTGCCGGTGGGGCAGGAGGAGGTACCCGGCTGAGCGGGCCGTACGAGGACGTGTTCCGCGCCCACTGGTGGGCGGCGGTCGCGACCGTCACCCGCCTGGTGGGCGACCTCGAGGTGGCCGAGGATGCCGTGCAGGACGCCTGTGCCGCCGCGCTGGCCCAGTGGCCGGCCGACGGCATCCCGGCCCACCCCCGGAACTGGCTGATCGGGGTGGCCCGGCACAAGGCGGCCGACCGGCTGCGCCGGGAATCCCGGCGGCGGCTGAAGGAAGCCGGGGCCATGCTGGAGCAGGCCCGGCTCAGCGCTGGCCCCGGCGCGGCGGGCGCGGGCTGGGCTGGCGCGGGACCGGGGGCGGGCGCGGGCGCGGGGGCTGACCCGGACTGGGTGGGTGGCGCCGACGATGAGCTGGGCCTGATCCTGGCCTGCTGCCATCCGGCGCTCGACCCCGCGGTGCGGGTACCGCTCACGCTGCGCTCGGTGTGCGGGCTGAGCACGGCGGAGATCGCCGCGGCGTTCCTGGTCCCGGAGCCGACCATGGCCCAGCGCCTGGTCCGGGCCAAGCGCAAGATCCGCCAGGCCGGGATCTCGCTGCGGATGCCCGGGCCGGCCGAGCTGCCGGAACGGCTGAGCGGGGTGCTGCGCGTCGTCTATCTGGTGTTCACCGTGGGCCACAAGCCGCCCGGGGGCGACGCCCTGGTCCGTGGCGACCTGTGCGACCAGGCCATCCGGCTGGCCCGGGCGCTGGCTGCGCTGCTCCCCGGGGAGGCTGAGGTGGCGGGGCTGCTGGCGTTGCTGCTGCTGACCGACGCGCGGCGGGGAGCCCGGGTGAGCACGGCCGGCGATCTGGTGCTGCTGGCGGACCAGGACCGGGCATTGTGGGACCGGCGGCAGATCGCCGAGGGCGAGGCCATTCTCGGCCGGGCGCTGCGTGCGCGCCGTCCCGGCCCCTACCAGCTGCACGCCGCCGTCGCCGCGTGCCACTCCTGCGCCCCAGGCGCTGCCGACACCGACTGGCGGGAGATCGCCGCGCTCTATGGTGAGCTGCTGCGCTATGAGCCGACCCCGGTGGTCGCGGCGAACCGGGCCGCGGCGGTGGCCATGGCGGAGGGACCCGCGGCCGGGCTGGCCCTGCTCGACGCGGCGGGCACGGACCGGCAGCTGGCCCGCTGGCCGCAGCTGCACATCGCCCGGGCCGAGTTGCTGCGGCAGCTGGGCCAGGACCGGGCAGCGGCCGCGGCCTACCGGCTGGCGCTGGACCTGGCGCCCGCCGCACCGGAACGCGAGTTCATCCGGCGCCGTATCCAGGATCTCAGCGGGTAAGCCCAGGCCGGGAATGCCATCATGCTCTGTGTGGATACGACGACGCTGCAGGTGCCGCTCGCCGGCCACGAGTGGGAGCAGCTACGCGCGGCGGCCGAGGCGGAGCAGCGCAGCCCGCATGACTACGCCCATGACGTGCTCATGAACGCGATCTCCGCCCGGGCCGAACGACGGCGGGAGGCTATGCGGCGGGTACAGCGGATCAGCGAGCGGCTGAACGAGCGACTCGCCCGGTGACGGACTTCCTCACCGTCCAGGATGCGCTGGAAGTAGCCGAGCTGGCCTTGGGCGGGCCGCCGCGGGTGCGTGACTTCGGCGAGCTGAACCGCGCGCTGGCCCGGCCCCGGGAACGCCAGGACGGCCAGGACGCGTATCCGGGCATCTGGGACAAAGCCGCCGCGCTGATGGAATCACTCGGCCACAGCTACGCGCTGATCGATGGCAACAAGCGGCTCACCTGGAACGCTACCTGGCTCTTCCTGGGCATCAACGGGCACCCGCTGGGCGACCCGCTGGATGAGGACGCGGCCCACCGGTTCATGTACGACCTGGTCCGGGGACGGCTGACCGTATCCCATATCGCGGCCGGCCTGCAGAAGTTCGCGGGCTTACCGGGCTGGGCTGCTTCCCCGGCCGGGCTGGGCTGCTTCCCCGGCCGGGCCGCTCTCCGGCGCGGCTGGGCCGCTCCCGGCGGGGCCCGGCCGTCCCCGGCCCGGCCGCCCGGCCTTACTGCCGGGTGAGGTTGGGCGCGCCGCCGCGGAGGACGAACTTCTGGATCTTCCCGGTGGCGGTCTTCGGCAGTTCCGTCACGAACGTCACCCCGCGTGGGGCTTTGAAGTGGGCCAGCCGTTCCCGGGCAAAGTCGATGATCTCCTGCTCGGTCGCCGTCTGTCCCTCCCGCAGCACTACGAAGGCCTGTGGGGTCTCCCCCCACCGCTCGTGCGGCAGGCCGACGATCGCGGCTTCCTGGACCGCGGGATAGCGCATCAGTGTGGCTTCCACCTCCACGGTGGAGATGTTCTCCCCGCCGCTGATGATCACATCTTTCAGCCGGTCGCGGATCTCCACGTACCCGTCCGGGTGCACCACGGCCGCGTCGCCGGTGTGGAACCAGCCGTCGCCCATGGCCCGCTCCGTGGCCTCCGGGTCGTTGTAGTACCCGGACATGACGACGTTGCCCCGGACGACGATCTCGCCGAGCGTTGCGCCGTCCCACCGGACCTCGCGGTTCTCGGTATCCACCACCCGCAGCTCGCCGGAGGTGAGCAGCTCGACGCCCTGCCGGGCCTTGACCAGCGCCCGGTCCCCGGGGCTCAGTGCCTCATGCTCAGGCAGCGGCGCGCAGACCGTGATGAACGGGGCCGTCTCGGTGAGGCCGTAGACCTGGGTGACCTCCCAGCCGAAATCCCCCTCCAGCCGCTCGATGGTGGCCGCGGCGGGCGGCGCCCCGGCGGTGATCACGTGCACTCCCGGGGGTACCTCGCCACGGACCTCGGGGGCCGCGTTGGCCAGCGAGATCAGCACCGTGGGCGCGGCGCACAGCCGCGTCACCCGCTCCTCGCGGATCAGCTCGAACACCGCGGCCGGCTCCACCTTGTGCAGGCAGATGTGCGTGCCCGCGGCTGCGGTCACGGTCCAGGTGAAGGTCCAGCCGTTGGCGTGGAACATCGGCAGCGTCCACAGGTACCGCTCCCCCACCCGCATCGGCAGGTGCACCAGGGTACCGATCGAGTTGAGCGCCGCATTCCGGTGGGTGATCATCACACCCTTGGGGCGGGCCGTGGTCCCGCTGGTGTAGTTGATCGACAGCAGGTCACGCTCGCTGACCTCGACCCGGTCGAAGTCCGGGCTGGCCGCGCCAACCTCCGCGGTGAAGTCCAGCCAGCCGTCTTCGGGACTGCCGAACGTAACGAAGTGCCGCACCTGGGGCAGCCGGTCGCGGATCGAGTCCACGTCCTTCGTGTAGTCCGGGTTGACGCAGAGCACGGTGGCGCCGGAATGGTTCACGATGTAGACGAAATCCTCCGGCGTCAGCCGGTAGTTGAGCGGCACCAGGACCGCGCCGATCTGCGGGACCGCGTAGAACGAGGCGAGCTGGGCGTAGGTGTTCGGGGCGATCGTCGCCACCCGGTCCCCTGGCCGCACGCCGAGCCGCTGCAGCACGGACGACCAGCGGTCGCAGCGGTCGAAGAACTCCTCGTACGACAGCCTCAGATCACCTTCGACCACAGCCTCCCGGGCACCGTGCAGCCGGCGCGTGCGGCGGGCGAACTCGAGGGGGGTAAGAGGTGTTTCCATGGGGCGCCTCCACATTGATGCGCCGACGACCGGCCCTGGGCGGTAACCGGCAAGAGCGGGATCCGGCACTGGCAGTATTCGGCTTTGGCGATAACCGGTACTGGTCGTATCCGGCACTGGTCCTACCGGCCCGGGGTGGCCCCGTCGCCGGGACAGCGTGCCGTAAAAACGAACCGTAACCCGGGTGGCGGCGATTTCACGAGAACACAAGTCCGCAAGCTACCGGGACTTTCGGCCCTTCCCGGCAGGCAGGCTGGCCACGGCCCACCGGGCCGTGGCCAGTAAGCGGCGGGCCAGCCTCTGGCGAGTGGCCAGCCCAACCCAGCCAGCCTCTGGCGAGTGGCCGGCCACCCAGCCGACCAGCCTCTGACAGACGGCCGGTCGCCAGCTGGTCAGCAGCCGGTGACCGCGCACAGGATGCGGTTGTTGCCGCGCTGCCAGAGCGTGCCGACCTCAGCGAACCCGGCGGCGCGCAGGGCGTCCACGTGCACGGCGAGCTGGCCGGACGGCGATCCGTGGTGCTCGGCGCCCAGGGCCAGGCGCTCCCGGCGGGCTGCCAGCCCGGCCAGGCCGGGATCAGCGGCAGCTGACTCCCACCAGCCCTGCCAGGTCTCCGTATGGCCGCCCGGGAAGCGGCGCTCGTCCTCACGCTCGATCAGCGCCTCGCCCAGCCGGTCCAGGGTGGGCGAGGCGGCCTTGTCCCCGGAGAAGTGATCACCGTCCAGGAGCAGGCCGCCAGGGCGCAGCACCGTGGCCAGTTCGGCGTACAGGGCGGCCAGGGCCGGCCCGGGCAGCCAGTGCAGCGCGGTCGTGCTCACCGCCGCATCAGCCGGGCGGTCCAGCCCCAGGGCCGCAGCCCAGCCCGGCCGGCGCAGGTCGCAGTCGGCGAACCGGAGCCCGGCCAGGTCCCCGTACCCGGCCCGGCCCAGCGCCAGCAGCAACGGGTCCGCATCGACGCCCACGACCTGAGCCCGGGGTATCCGGTCGAGCAGCCGGGCCGAGAGCGAGCCGGGCCCGCAGCCCAGGTCCAGGACGAGCGGATCGGGGCGGCCCACCCCAGCCTCGACCGCATCGATCAGCGCCGTGAACCGCTCTTCCCGGTCCGGCAAGTGATGCTGCTGCTGGAGATCCCACCGCTCGATCCAGCGCCGTGCTGCCTGCGGGTCCAGCCCAGGCTGTGGTCCAGGGTCCTGATCGGGCACGCCCGCCTCCTACGTCACTGGCGACTATGCTTTTGGTAGTCACACGCTAAGACGATGGGGCGTAACTGGTCAAGTGGATTTCGACAGTCACACAGACGTGATCGTGGGCGTGGCGGTCACCCTGGTCAACACGCTGACCCCGGGCGAGGACCGCGGTCATCCGTTCCCGGCACCGGACCCGGCGGCGCTGCCCGGCCTGGCCACCGCGGCACTCCGCTCCGGTGCGCCACGGACCCGGGAGGTCTCCGCGGCTGAGGCCGCCGACCTGCGCGATCTGGCCGGCGCACTCCGGGCGGTGTTCATGGCCGTGGCCTCTGCCGATACGGACACCGCGGCGCAGCACGTCAACGGCCTGCTCGCGGCGACCGGAGCGCACCCCTGGCTGGAACGGCATGACGGCGAGCCATGGCACCTGCACTACCACGCCGCCCACGACTCCCTGGTCACCGGCTGGGCGGCCGCCTGCGCCACCGGCCTCGCCGTGATGCTCGGCAGCGTTCATCATGACCGGCTCGGCGTCTGCACGGCGCCCCGGTGTGACCGGGCCTACATCGACTATTCCCGCAACGGGACCCGCCGGTTCTGCTCCACGTCCTGCCAGAACCGGGTCAAGGCCGCGGCCTTCCGCGCCCGCCAGGCCGGGGCCGTCCCGGTCAGCTGATCTCCTGCGCCGCCCGGCCGGTACCAGCCGCGGGCGGGGCAGCCACAGGCGGGGCAGCCACAGGCGGGGCAAGCGCGGGCGGGGCAAGCGCGGGCGGGGCAAGCGCGGGCGGGGCAAGCGCGGGCGAGGCAAGCGCGGGCGAGGCAAGCGCGGGCGAGGCAGCGGGCGGCCCGGCGGCAGGCGGGACGGCGCGCACGGCGCGCACCGTGGGCAGGGCGAGCACCACCGCGCAGCTCAGCGTGGACCAGGCAGCGCCAAAGCCGAGCACGGCGCGGGCACCCAGCAGCGCCGCGGCCGACCCCGCGGCAGCGAACGCGAGCGGGCCGAACGCGAATGCGGTGACCGTCTGGATGGCGCTGACCCGGGCCAGCACCGCCGCGGGCAGGTGCTGCTGCTCCGCGGTGGTGCTGAACGCACCGCCCAGCGCGGAGCCCATCCCGGCGACCACCGCCCCAGCGCCCACCCGGTCTCGCAGGTCAGCCAGCAGGGACCGGGTGGCCGCCGGCACCAGGAGGGACCGGGTGGCCGCCGGCACCAGGAGGCACCGGGTGGCCGCCGGCGCCAGCCCGGGCAGGCTGAGCCGGCTGAGCGCCAGCACGCTGACCGCGTAGGAGCCCGCGTTGACACGATGACAACGGCCGGGCCGGGCACTCCCCGCGCCGATACCTGCCCGGTGACCGGCCGGGCGCGGATGTCCTACCGGCGCGCGGCCGAGATCTTCACTGCCGCTACCCGCCGGGCCGACCCGGCCGGGCAGGGCTGGACCTTCCAGCAGCTCCGGCACGCCAGTCCCGGCCACCCCAACGGCCCCAGCCGGCCCGGTCTCGTTAGCGATCGGGGCTGGCTCGGTCCGGGGACGGGGCGAGCCGGGCGAGGATCTCGTCGAGACAGGCAAGGTCGGCAGGCGGGAGGGCGGTGAGCGCGGCGGGAGGCTGGGCGAGAATGCGCCGGGCGAGCGCAGCGGCGTCCCGGCCCGCGGGGGTGAGGACGACGAGCTTGCGGCGGTGGTCGTCCGGGTGGGCGGTCCGCCGCACGAGCCCGCGGCTTTCGAGCTTGTCCACGATGACGGTGGCGTAGGGCGGGTTGACCCCGTTCGCCTCGGCGATGTCGCGGAGGGTCATCGGTCCGTCGGTGAGCTTGAGCAGCGCGGTGACCCGGCCCATGCCCCGGCCGAGGCCGAGCGCCTCGCGCAGTTCCCGACGGCGGTCCTGCGCGCTGACGAATGCCTGCAGGGCAGACCAGACGCGGGCCGCAAGCTCAGCTGACGGTGGTGGGGCTGCGGTCACCGGGCACCTCCTCGGGCTGGGCCAGCCGCCGGCCGTTGCGTTCGGCGGTGCCAAGCGCCCAGCGCCCGGTGGACAGCAGGCCCAGAAGGAGCACGGTAACACCGCAGCCGGCGATAACCGCCCAGGCGGCATGGCTCGCGGTGGTGAACCCGGCACCGGTGCTCAGCGCGACGATCGAGCCGGTGACGGCCACGCCCAGGGCGGCTCCGATCTGGCGGCTGGTCGAGGCGACCGCCCCGGCCACGCCAGCCTGCTCCCTGGGCATCCCGGACACCGCAGTGTTGGTGATCGGCGCCGTCACCAGGCCGCAGCCTGCGCCGAACACGACGTAGGCCACGACGAGGTACGCCACTGCGGTGTGCGGGCTCAGCTGGGCGAGCAGCAACGCCCCGGCCGCCAGCGCCGGGCCCGCCAGGATGAACGGGATCCGGGGGCCCCGGCTGGCGACCAGGCGCCCGGACAGCGTCGCGAAGACGGCGATCATGACGGCCATCGGCAGGGTGAGCAGGCCCGCGTGCAGGGCGGTGTAACCGCGGGCATCCTGCAGGTACAAAGTGTTCAGGAACAGGAAGCCCGCGAGGGCACCAAAGGCCGCGACCGCGATCACGCTGGCCCCGGAAAACGGCACGCTGCGGAAGAACCGGGGGTCGATCAGTGGCTCGCGGCGCCGGGTCTCCACGGCTGCGAGCGCGGCTGCGGCCACGGCACTGAACACGAACAGCCCGAGGATCAGCGGGGACCCCCAGCCGCGCTGCGGTCCCTCGATGATCGCGTAGGTGACAGACCCCAGCATGACCACGATGAGAGCCTGGGCGCCCGGGTCGAGCCTGCGGCCCCGGGGCGCCTTCGACTCGGGGACGAACCGCTGGGTCAGGGCGATCGCGGCCGCGCCGATCGGAACGTTGATCCAGAAGATGGACCGCCAGCCGATGCCGCTGACGAGCACGCCCCCGGCGACCGGCCCGACGGCCAGGCTCAGCCCGACGACGGACCCCCAGATGCCGACCGCCCGGGCGCGCTCCTTCCGGTCGGTGAACGTGTTGACGATGATCGACATGGCGACGGGGTTGAGCATGGAGCCGCCTACCGCCTGCAGCCCCCGGAATGCCACCAGCCAGCCCAGCCCCGGGGCGACGCTGCACAGCAGCGAGCCAAGGGAGAACACCACCAGCCCGGCCTGGAACACCCGGCGCCGCCCCAGCCGGTCCGCCAGCGAACCGGAAAGCATCAGCAGGCAGGCGATCACGAGCGTGTAGGCGTCGATCGTCCACTGCAGGCCGCTGACTGACGCGTGCAGGCTGTGCTGGATGGACGGCAGCGCAACGTTCACGATCGTGACGTCGATCCCGGCGATGAACAGGCTCAGGCAGCAGATCGCCAGCACCAGCTGACGCCGCCGGTAAGTGAGACCGCTCACGTGCGCCCCTCTTCCATGGTCATGATCCGCGTACTCGCCAACTGTTGTGTCAATACAACAGTTATAGCATATTAACTGTCTCGGCGCGATGGCTCCTCCCCGGGTCTCCCCGGGATGATGGTGAGCCGCGACGGCTCCTCCCCAGGGTTTCCCCAGGATGATGGTGAGCCGCGACGGCTCCTCCCCAGGGTTTCCCCAGGATGATGGTGAGTTGTGGCACGTATGCGCACGAAACGCACCGCGTTGCCGCGGTGGCGGCGCCAGGTTCCGAAACCGCAGAATCAGGCGTCACCCAAGCACCTTGAGCCTCACGGACCCCACCGAGGGCTACCGCACGGCTGAAACACCACTTCAGCCAGGTGCATCGATGTTTCAGCCACGCACCTCACGCCCGGGACCCCTCCGGGGGGAACGAACCCCAGCGCTATGGGCCGGGCAGCCGACGTGATCAGGGCCGGGTGAGCCACGGCGAGCAGGTTCCCCGGCGGGCATGGCCGCGGACCGCGGTGAGCCACGGCGAGCAGGTTCCCCGGCGGGGCATAGGTCAGGAATTCAGATAGGCCAGGACCGCGAGGACCCGCCGGTTATCGTCCTCCGAGGGCGCCAGGTCCAGCTTGGTGAAGATGCTCGTGCTGTGCTTGCTGACTGCCTTCTCGCTGATGAACAGCTGCTGCGCGATCGCGCTGTTCGACCGGCCTTCGGCCATCAGCTCGAGGACTTCCCGTTCCCGCGGGGACAGCCGCCCGACCGGGTCGTCCCGGGACCGCCGGATCAGCAGCTTGGTGACCACTTCCGGATCCATCACGGTGCCGCCTCCGGCCACCGCGCGGATCGCGTCGATGAACTGGTCGTCGCTGAATACCCGGTCCTTGAGCAGGTAGCCGACACCACCTGCCTGGTCGGCCAGCAGCTCCCGGGCGTACAGCTGCTCCACGTACTGGGACAGCACCAGCACCGGCAGTCCCGGCACCTGCCGCCGCGCGGCGAGGGCCGCTTGCAGGCCCTCGTCGCTGAAGGTCGGCGGCAGCCGGACGTTGACCACGGCGACGTCCGGCCGGTGCTCAACGAGCGCCCGGAGCAGGGCTGGCCCGGCGTCCACCGCCTCGGCGATCTCGAACCCGTGCGCCTCGAGCAGCCGGACCAGCCCGTCCCTCAGCAGGAAAAGGTCTTCGGCGACGACAACGCGCACGGCACCTCGATGGCGACGATGGTGGGCCCGCCCGGCGGGCTGCTCACCGCCAGGATCCCATCGAATGCGGCCAGGCGGCGCTCTACACCGCGCAGACCGGTGCCCTTCCCCGGATCCGCCCCGCCCGCGCCGTCGTCGCTGACCATGATGCGCAGCACGCCCCGGTGGTGCTGCACCCGGATCTCCAGCCGCCGCGCCCCCGCGTGCTTGACCGCATTAGCGATGACCTCGGCGACCGCGAAGTACGCCGCGGTCTCCACCGGCGCCTCCGGCAGGCCGGGGAGGTCGATGTCCAGGTCGGTCCGGAGCGGGGTGTCCAGGGCCAGCGCGCGGATCGCGTCGCCCAGGCCCCGGTCGGCCAGCACCGGCGGGTGGATGCCGCGGACCAGGTTGCGTAGGTCGGCCAGGGCCCGCGCGGAGCTCTCCCGGGCCTCGGCGATCAGCGCGAGCGCAGCCCCCGGGCTCTGCTCCAGCGTGCGCTCAGCCGCCCGCAGGCTCATCCCCACCGCGACCAGCCGGGCCTGTGCGCCGTCGTGCAGGTCCCGCTCCACCCGGCGCAACTCCGATGCGGCGGCGTCCACCGCATCGGTGCGGGTCTGCGCCAGCCGCCGGACCCGGCGCTCCAGCGCTGCGTAGCGGACGCCTAGCTGGGCGTGCGGGGCCAGGGTACGCGGCACCAGCCACAGCCCGAAGGCCACGAACAGCACCGCCTCCGCTGCCGCCAGCGCGGCCCAGTACGGCATTCCCACCTGGACGAACCCGTACCAGACATGCGCTGGCGGCAGCCCGGGCAGCGCCTTCAGGCGCATGGCCAGCATCCCCGGCGGCAGCTTCAGCATCGCTGGCGCCCCAGGCGGCACCACCGGCACTGCCACCACAGGCGGCCCGGGCGCCCCTGACGCCACTACCTTCGAAATGTGCACCGAGCCGGATGCGGCCGCTACGAATCCCTTCCCCTGCGCGGTCGCCAGCCCGGCCTTCGGCCCGCTCAGCTGCACCTTCCAGGCGGCCGCCGACACGGAGAGCCGCGCCTTGGGCCCTAGGAACACCGTCCCCTTTAGCGCCCCTCCCTGCAGCGCGGCTGCCTGCTTCAGCATGCCGAACGCCTGCTGCTGCAGCTTGGTGGCCTGATTCAGCAAAGCCGCCGCATGCTGACGCAACTGCACCGCCTGCTGCAGTTGCGCGCGGGTGACCGCGGGCCGCACCGCCACCCAGCTTCCCTCCAGGAACTTCGGCAGCCTCGGCCGCGCCGCCAGGGACGGCAGCCGGATCGCGTATAGCCCGAGCAAGATCAAGCCGAACGGGACGAGGTCGGCCGCGAGCTCCGGCAGCAGCAGCGCCGCCAGCACCGCGAACACGGCGAAGCCGATGGTCCATGCGTTGAAGCCGAACAGCCCGAAGCCGGCTGCGGCCAGCGGGATCAGCAGCACACCCCAGCCGCGCTCACGCCAGCTCACCCGCCGCACCGCATCGCGGCACCGCCGGTACAGCCCGGTGCGGGGCGCCAGCCACAGTCCGGCCGCCAGGAACCCGAGGCCCAGGGCCAGCAGCAGGAGCGACTGCCACCATCCCGGGCCCGCCAGGCCGAAGGACGCCTTCCGCTGCGAGATCACGACCGAGCGGAGCCCGAGCCAGCCGCCCCAGAGCCCGAGACCAGCCAGCAGCGCGGGCACCAGGTCCCGGGCCAGCGCAGGTGCCCGGAACACCACGATCACTGCGACGATCGCCGTAATCAGGGTCAGCGGATTCAGCCCGAGCAGTGAATAGGCCAGCAGGGCCAGCAACGTGAGCGGGATGAACAGCACACCCCAGCTGAGTCGCCACAGCCGCTGCACCAGGCCCGCCAGGATTCGTTCCATGCGCTCATCGTGGCGCGGACGGCCCACCCGGCGCGAGTGGGCAGCACCTAGTTCCTGGGTGGGCCTACACCTACCCCGTGCCGCAAACCCCGTGCCTCAAACACCCGTGTCTCAAACACCCGTGCCTCAAGCATCCGTGCGCCAGCACCGTGCCGCAACACCGGTGCCGCCAGCACTGTGCCGCCAACACCGGTGCTGCCAGCACCACACTGGCCATCAGCCGAAGAACACCTCGGCCTCGGCGTAGCGTTCTGGCGGGACCGTCTTCAGCTCCCGGGTCGCTTCGGCCAGCGGGACCCGGACGATGCCGGTGCCGCGCAGGGCTACCATCACGCCGAAGTCGCCGTCGTGCACCGCGCCGATCGCGTGGAGGCCGAACCGGGTGGCGAGCACCCGGTCAAACGCGGTAGGCGTGCCACCGCGCTGGATGTGGCCCAGCACCGTGCAGCGGGCTTCCTTGCCGGTCCGCTTCTCGATCTCATCAGCCAGCATCTGCCCGATCCCGCCCAGGCGCACGTGCCCGAACGAGTCCAGCCGCTGGTCGGCCAGCTCGGCGCCCTCGTTCTCCGGGGTCGCGCCCTCAGAGACGACCACGATCGGCGAATACCGGGTCTGGAACCGGTGCTCCACATACGCGCAGACCCTCTCGATGCTGAACGGCTTCTCCGGGATCAAAATCACATTCGCCCCGCCCGCCAGCCCCGCGTGCAGCGCGATCCACCCCGCGTGCCGCCCCATCACCTCCACGATGAGCGCGCGATGGTGGCTTTCCGCGGTGGTATGCAGCCGGTCGATAGCCTCCATCGCGATGTTCACCGCGGTATCGAAACCGAACGTGAAGTCCGTGGCACCCAGATCGTTATCGATCGTCTTGGGCACACCCACCACGTTGACACCCTCACCATGCAACCGGGTAGCCACCCCCAGCGTGTCCTCCCCACCGATCGCCACCAGCGCATCCACCCCCAGGCCCACCAGGTTGTCCTTAATCCGCTCCACCCCGGACCGGCCCCCCACCGCCGCCTTCTCACCCAGCGGATTAGTCCGCGACGAGCCCAGGATCGTCCCGCCCCGGGGCAAGATACCCCGCACCGCCTGCACATCCAGCGGCACCGTGTCGCCCTCCAGCGGCCCACGCCAGCCGTCACGGAAACCCACGAACTCCAACCCGAACTCCGACACCCCCCGGCGCACCAGCGCCCGGATGACCGCATTCAGCCCAGGGCAGTCTCCGCCGCCCGTCAGCACTCCTACTCGCATGAGGGCAACACTAGTCCCCATGAGCGTGCTCGCCATCGACGCCGGGACAACTGGCGTCACTGCCTTGATCGTTACCGCTGACGGTATGCTGGCCGGCCGCGGCTACCAGGAATTCCGCCAGTATTTCCCGGAACCTGGCTGGGTGGAGCATCTGCCTGAGGACATCTGGCAGGCCACCCTGTCCGCCTGCGGCCAGGCGATCAGCCAGGCCCGGGCCACCAGCGACAATCAAAAGCAGGCCACGAACACCGCCGCATGGCCGGTGCACTGCGTCGGCCTCACCAACCAGCGGGAAACCGCGGTGGTCTGGGACCGGGCCACCCTGGCCGCGCCCCGCCGGGCCATTGTCTGGCAGGACCGCCGGACCGCCGGGATCTGCGCTGACCTGCGCGCCGCCGGGCACGAGGACCGGGTCAGCGAGCTGACCGGTCTACGGCTGGACCCGTACTTCACCGCCACCAAGCTCACCTGGCTGGCCAAGCACGACCCGGGCACCTGGCAGGGCCTGGCCGACGGCAGGCTGGCCGCCGGGACCGTGGACGCCTACCTGATCGCCCGGCTGACCGGCGGGGCCCGGCACGCCACCGACGCCTCCAACGCCTCCCGGACCCTGCTGTTCGACATCACCACCGGGCAGTGGTCGGCGGAGCTGTGCGAGCTGTTCCGGGTGCCGGAGCGTGCGCTGCCCGAAGTAGTGCCGTCCACCGGGGTGGTGGCGCAGACCGACCCGGCCTCCTTCCTCGGCCTCAGCCTGCCGGTGGCCGGCATCGCCGGCGACCAGCAGGCTGCCCTGTTCGGCCAGGCCTGCTTCACCCCGGGCGACACCAAGTGCACGTACGGCACGGGGTCGTTCGTGCTGGCCAACACCGGCCCCGAGATCGTCCGATCGGACGCGGGGCTGCTGGCCACCGTCGCCTGGATGGATGCCGCCGGGCAGCTGACCTACGCGCTGGAAGGCTCGGTGTTCGTCACTGGCGCCGCGGTGCAGTGGCTGCGCGACGGCCTCGGCCTGCTCGACGACGCGGCGCAAAGCGAGGCGCTGGCCCGCAGCGTGCCCGATACCGGGGGCGTGGTGTTCGTGCCCGCGCTCACCGGGCTCGGCGCGCCGGACTGGGACCCGGACGCCCGCGGCGCGGTGTTCGGCATCACCCGCGGCACCACCCGGGCCCATCTGGTCCGGGCCACGCTGGAGGCGATCGCCTTCGAGGTGCGTGACGTGGCGGAGCTCATGCTGGCGGACGGCCCGCGGGAGGGCCAGGTGCTCCGCGCCGACGGCGGGGCGAGCGCCAACGACCTGCTCATGCAGTTGCAGGCGGACCAGCTGCAGCTCCCGGTGGAGCGGCCGGTGGTGGGCGAGACCACCGCCCTCGGCGCCGCGTTCCTGGCCGGGCTGGCCACCGGGATATGGGCGTCCCAGGACGAGCTGGCCGCCACCTGGCGGCTGGACCGGCGGTTCACCCCCGGGCCGCGGGACGATCGCGGGCATGCCCAGTGGCGCCGCGCGGTCAGCCGGGTGAAGGGCTGGGCCGCCGGGCCGCCGGCCGATCCAGCCCTGCACCCTGGGAGCTCACAGGACGCCTAGCGCCTTCGCCACGTTCTGGAAGTCGCCCGGGATCCGGTCGAGCACCTGGACCAGGCCCGTGCTGGCCAGGGTCTGGTTGTACTGGCCCGGCGAAGCGGACTTCGAGAGCGCCAGGAAGTCGCTCTGCGCCTTGCTGGCGTCCGATGTCAGCTGGTTCGCCGCGGCACTGGCGGATGATGGCACCGAGATGCCGCGCAGGGTGGCACCGAACGTGCCGAACGACTGCGACATCTGCCCGTCCAGGGCCGTCACGCAGCTGATGTTGCCCTTGCAGGCGGTCGTCTTGGATTCGAAGGAGAGTAGTCGGCTGTTCAGCCTGGCGTACGCGCCATCGACCTGGATCGCGGCATCCGCCGCGTTCAGCGTGCTGTTCCCGGAGACGCTGGACGAAATGGCGGCGATGCCGGCGATGTAGCCGGCCAGGATCACCGCGCCCAGCACGAGGAACAGCCCGATGAGCCGCTTGGCCGCCGTGGACAGGACCAGCCGCCAGGGCTGATCGCCGCCCAGCCAGCTGATCGCGGCGGCCGACGCCCCGTACCCGGCCGGCGCCCCGTACGCCGGGCCGCCGTACGCTGGCGGCCCGTAGCCCGCCTGCCCAGAGCCAGGTTCCCCCCACTCGGGTACACCAGAGGCCGGCTGGCTGTACCCAGGACCGCCAGATCCCGGCTGGCCGTACCCGGGCTGCGCGGCCCCAGACGCCCCGAACGAGGTCTCCCCGTACCCAGGACCGCCAGATCCCGGCTGGCCGTACCCCGGCTGCGCGGCCCCAGACGCCCCGAACGGGGTCTCCCCGTACCCAGGACCGCCAGATCCCGGCTGGCCGTACCCCGGCTGCGCGGCCCCAGACGCCCCGAACGAGGTCTCCCCGTAGCCAGGCTCCGCGGGCGCAGGCTGGGTTTCCCCGTAGGCCGCCAGCTGCGTTTCCTCGTAGCCAGGCTGGGCCGCCCCAGGCTGTCCCCAGCCAGGCTGCCCGTAACCGGGGGCGGGAAAGCCACCGGACCCAGGCGGCACGGCGCCGGGTCCCGGGTACGCCGGGCCCAGGCTAGGCGGCGGCGGATAGCTGCCCGCGGGCCTCCCCGGCTGATCGCCGAACAGCCCGCCCGGGTAAGTGCTGGTGAGCATGAAGAAGTAGCCGTACAGGCGAACCTCGTACCTGAGGCCGGCCGCGAACGCCTCGTACAGCGCGCTGGGCATCCGGCCCGCGACGAGGACGATCAGCCAGGTAATGAACAGCACGATGGTCTGCATGCCGTAGATCAGCAGCACGCCCACCATCCAGGCCGGGATCACCAGAATGATCCGGAACAGGACGGCCAGCCGGTTGAGCGGCCCGGGCTGCACCGCCAGCCGCACCGGATAGCCGGAGTCGGCGAACTCGAAGGGCGGGTACGTGTCGGTCAGCAGGGCCAGGTAGGCCAGCACCCGGGTGTACCACCTCAGGAAGCCGGTCAGGAAGTCAGCGAGGCCCGAGGGCAGGCGCCCGGTCAACAGCGCGGCGAACCAGCAGACGAGCAGCACGACCTCGGCAGCGATGCCGAGCACGTACAGCACGACCAGGTGCGGTACGGCCAGGATGAGCCGGACCAGTACGGTGAGCCTGTTCTGGTTGGCCGGGGCAGCGAATGCGACGAAAATTTCGTTACTGGATGCGGGGGCGGCGTCGTATCCGGAGTAGGCCGGTGCCGGTTCCCACGGCAGTTGCGTCATGGCACAGCTCCTCTAGCGAGGCGGCAACCTTAGCGTTTGCTGAGTGCTGTAGACGGATGGTTGACCAGAGAAACCGGCTGGGGTACCGGCGGAGGGAGGCACAAACGTGGTGAACCTGGAGCTGTCCTGGCAGGCGGCGGCGATCACGGCGGCCTGCCTGACCGGGGCGGCCGCAGCGGCCCGGCGCAGCGGCCGCCCCCGGCTCGCCACGGCCGCCGGGTTCATCCAGGAAGCGGGCGTGCTGCTGGCGCTGTTCGCGCTCTGGCAGCTGGTCGGCAGCTTCGCACTGGTGGGACCGGGCGGCGCCATCGGCCGGGCGCGGTGGATCTGGCACGCGGAACGCGTGCTTCACCTGCCGAGCGAAACCCTGGTGCAGCGGGCGTTCCTGCCCCACCCGCTGATCGTTGAGGGGCTTGATCTTTACTACGCGGGCCTGCACTTCGCGGTGGTCATCGCCTGCCTGATCTGGGTGTACGTATGGCACCGGCGGTACTACCCGCAGGTGCGGACCGCGCTGGTGCTGTTCACCGCCGGCGCCTTGGCGATCCAGTTCCTCCCGGTCGCCCCGCCCCGGATGCTGCCGGGCGACGGCATGGTGGACACCGCCGTGCGGTACGGCCAGTCGGTGTACGGGTCGGTGGCCGGATTCAACGCCGACCAGCTGTCCGCGATGCCGTCCGTGCACGTCGGCTGGGCCCTGCTGGTGGCGCTGGTGGTGGTGCAGGTGTCGGGGAGCCGCTGGCGCTGGCTCGCGCTCGGCTACCCCGCGGCGACCTTGCTGGCGGTGGTGGTGACGGCGAACCACTTCTGGCTGGACGGGATCGCCGCCGCCGCACTGCTCGCCCTGGCCCTGGTAGTGCAGCGGGGCGGCCGGGCCGGCCGCCACTGGCTGGCCGCCCGGCGGCAGGCCCGGGCAGGCGCGGCCGGGGCCGGCTACGCGGCCGACTCGCGGTCGGTGGACGCGGGCGCCGGGCGGTCCGCCTTAGCCCCAGCCTTGAGCCGCGCCTTGGCCTGCTGCGCGTCCTCGTCCACGTACTCCTGCCCGGACAGTTTCATGATCGCGTACATGATCTCGTCGGTCACCGCCCGAGTCACCAGCCGGTCTGTTTCCAGCCCGGCGTACCGGGAGAAGTCCAGCGGCTCGCCGAACCGGACGCCCGGCCGGACGCTGATGCGCGGGAGGAGCTTGCCCGCGGGCAAGATTTCGAACGTGCCCACCATGGCCATCGGGATCACCGGGGCGCCAGATTCCAGGGCCAGCCGGGCCACCCCGGTCTTGCCCTTGTACAGCCGGCCGTCCGGGGTCCGGGTGCCCTCCGGGTAGATGCCCAGCAGGTGGCCTTGGGCCAGCACGCGCAGCCCGGCGCTGAGCGCCCGCTCGCTCGCCTTGCCGCCGGAGCGGTCCATCGGGATCTGCCCGACCCCGCGGAAGAAAGCCTTGCTGACCAGGCCCTTAAGCCCGCGGCCGGTGAAGTACTCCGCCTTGGCCAGGAACGTCACCTTGCGCGGCAGCGGCAGCGGGCCGAAAAAGTGGTCAGAGAAGGACAGGTGGTTGCTGGCCAGGATGGCCGGCCCCTCGCGGGGCACGTTGTCGACGCCCTCGGCCGACGGCCGGAACAACAGCCCCAGCAGCGGCCTCATGATCATCTTAAGCAACCAGTAGAACACGCCCCAATCGTCGCACGAGAAGAGGGCAGGAGCGGATGCCTCAACTGAGACATTGCGGGCTGGCGGCGTGCGCGCGGGCGGCTGGGCGTGCGACGATGCCAGAGCGCGCAATATCCGGCGGTGCCGTCAGCGCATCGGGTTGGCCAGCACGGCGCCTGCCGCACTGGGCGGCCCGGGCATCCCGGTGGGGAGGACGATGAGCGTCATGCCAGTCATTCCAGGCGCAGAACCTTACTTCCGCGAGGGAGGCAGCACCGCGGTGCTGCTGTGCCACGGGTTCACTGGGAGCCCGGCCTCGCTGCGGCCGTGGGCCGAGTACCTGGCCGAGGCAGGGCTGACCGTCTCCGTGCCCCGGCTGCCTGGGCACGGCACGACCTGGCAGGAGATGTCGCGCACCCGGTGGGAGGACTGGTACGCGGAAGTGGACCGGGCTTACGAGGGCCTGGCCGCGCGCGCCGGGGAGATCTTCGTGATGGGCCTGTCCATGGGCGGCTGCCTGGCGCTGCGCATGGCCGAATTGCGCGGCGCGGGGGTCAGCGGGCTGGTCCTGGTCAACCCCTCGATAGCCCCGGACACCAAGCTGTTCCTGCTGGCTCCGGTGCTTAAGCTGTTCGTCCCGTCGCTGCCCGGGGTGGGCAGCGATATCAAGAAGGAGGGCGCCCACGAGCTGTCCTACGACCGGGTCCCAGTCCGGGCCGCTGCGACCCTGCCCGCGCTGTGGCGGGTCACCCGGTCGCGGCTGGCGGAGGTCACCCAGCCTGTGCTTGTCTACAAGAGTGCGGTCGACCACGTCGTAGGACCCGCCAGCATGAAGGTGCTGAGATCGGGGCTGACCGCCGGGCAGCTGACGGTGCGGGACTGCCCGGACAGCTATCACGTGGCGACCCTGGACAACGACGCCCCGGCGATCTTCGCCGGGAGCCTGGAGTTCGTCCGCTCGCACAGCCGCGCGGGGAGGGAGTGACCAGTGGCCAGCCCGGGCAGCAACGACAGCGGCGAGGACGCCGCCTGGCGGGAGCTGATCGCGAACTACGCCGCGGAACCGAGCACCGACAGCGGCGAGACGCCGTGGCCGGAACGGGAGAACCTGGTCGCCTCCAGGCAGGCAGGCGCGCTGGCCGACGCGGGCCCGGATACCGACCCGGCCCTCATGTTCGACCTGAGCGACGACACCGACCCCTCGCTTGACCTGGATCTTGACCCGGACCAGGCGCCCGGGGCTGATCCGGCGAAGGGCTCGGGCCCAGCCGGCGGCTTCGGCTTTTTCAGCGGCTCTGGCCCGCTCAATGGGTCGGGCCTGCTCGACGGCTCCGGCCCGGCCAGCGGCTCCGGCCCGGCCAGCGGCTCCGGCCCGGCCGGCGGCTCTAGCCCGGTACGCGAGACCGGCCCGGCCAACGGCACTGGCCCGGCCAGCGGCACTGGCCCGGTCAGCGGCTCCGGCCCGGCCGGCGACTCTGATCTGGCCGATGGCACCAGCCCGGATGCTGGCCTCGGCCGCCGGCCTGGGCCAGCCCACCGTGGCAGGCCAGCCCGCGTCGTCCGCCCGGCGAGCCAGGCTCCCCCGCCGTACCCCGACGATGAGGCCGACTTCGTCCCCCCGGTCCCCCCGCCGCTGCCCTCCCTGGACCCGGTCACCAAGGGCGCCTGGACGGCTCTTTTCGGCGGCCCGGCGTACCTGCTGATCGCCACGATGGCCAGCTGGCAGGTGCCAGGCTGGGCCGCCTTCCTGGCCGTGGCCGCATTCGTCGGCGGCTTCGCCACCCTGGTGATCCGGATGGAAGACAAGCCCCCGCGCGACTCCGGTCCCGACGACGGCGCCGTCGTCTAACCTCTCCCCTCCCCTGACCCGGCCGCCGCCATGATCGTGAGGGATCGGGGGCATCATGTGGCACCAATCCCTCACGATCATGAAATGTCACCTGCCGTCGGCGGGCGGGGTGGTCTGGGGTGGTAGGCGGGGGTCGTCGTGGGGATGATGACCAGCGGCAGGTGGGGGCCTACCCTCGTGATGGCGATGAGGAGCAGGGCGGATCTGGCCGCGTGGGCGAGGCGACTGACAGCCGGGGCCACGCCCGGGGACGCCTTTGCCGCAGGGGTGGTCGCGGCGTTGCAGATCATCGGCTCCTATGCGATCTCGGCCCGGCACGGCCAGGCGATCAGCCCGGCGGGGTACGCCTGCCTGGCGGCCGGGCCAGCCGCGCTGCTAGTGCGACGGCGGTTCCCAGCGGGAGTGCTGGCCGTGACGGCTGCGGCCGCGGTCGCGTTCGGCGCGGTGGACCCGGCACGCGGGGTACCGTACTTCGCCCTGATCGTCGCGTTCGTGAGCGCCGTGCTGGCCGGGCGGCGGGCGGCGGCGATCGCTTGGCTGCTGGTCAGCTACGCGGGCATCGTGTGGCTGCCCGGCCTGACCGGGACCGGGCTTTACCCGTCGGCCGGTTTCGCGCTGAGCGTGGCCGCGTGGCACCTGGTCCTGCTGAGCGGGGCGGAATGGTACCGGAGCCGCCGCCAGCGGGCGCAGGCGGTCGCGTTCGGCCGCCAGGAAGAGGCCCGGCGGCAGGCCAGTGAGGAGCGGCTGCGCATCGCGCGGGAACTGCACGATGTGGTGGCGCACAGCCTGGCCGTGATCAACGTGCAGGCCAACACGGCACTGCACCTGGTCGACGCGCAGCCGGACCGGGCCCGGTCCACCCTGTCGGTGATCAACGACGTGAGCAAGCAGGCCCTGGTCGAGCTGCGCTCGGTGCTGGGGGTACTGCGCCAGGGGGACGAGGAGCTGCCCCGTTCCCCGGTGCCGACCCTGGGCCGGCTGGACGAGCTGGTCGCCCGGGCCACGGCCGCGGGCATCACGGTCCAGGTCAGCGAGGAAGGCACGCGGTGCACCCTGCCTGCCCAGGTGGACCTGGCCGGCTACCGGATCCTGCAGGAGTCGCTGACGAACAGCGCCCGGCACGCACCAGGCTGCGCGGTCGCGGTCCGGGTCGGCTACGGCCCAGGCCACCTGGTGATCCAGGTGGACGACGACGGCGCGGACAGTGAGCCCAGCCGCAGCGACGGCAACGGCACCCCTAGCTCCGCCAACGCAGGCTCTAGCAACGGCACACAACACGGGAACAGCAGCGCGAGCACCGGCGCTACGGGTAACCGCACCCCGGGCACCGGCGCCCCGGCTACCAGCACAGCGGGCACCGGCATCGCGGGCACTGGCACGGCGAGCAACCGGATCGCGGGTAGTGGCACGGCGGGCAACGGCAGTATCAGCAACGGCATGGGACACGGGAACGGCATCGCGGGGATGACGGAACGCGCCCGGGCGCTGGGCGGGACGCTGCGGGCGGGGCCCCGGCCAGGCGGCGGGTTCCGGGTGCGCGCCTGGCTGCCGACTGGCGGCCAGCCATCATGATCAGAGTGCTGCTGGCCGACGACCAGGCGCTGGTCCGGGCCGGTTTCGCGGCCCTGCTCGACGCCGCGGACGGCATCGAGGTGGTCGGCGAGGCCGCCGACGGCGCGGAAGCCGTCCGGCTGGCCAGCCAGTTGCGGCCGGACGTGGTGCTGATGGACATCCGGATGCCCCGGCTGGACGGGATCGAGGCCACCCGGCAGATCGCCGCCCAGCCCGCCCTGGCCGGGGTGCACGTGGTCATCCTGACCACGTTCGACCTGGACGAGTACGTATTCGAGGGGATCCGGGCTGGCGCCGCGGGTTTCCTGGTCAAGGACACCGACGCGGCCGAGCTGATCAAGGCGGTGCAGGTGGCCGCGGACGGCGCGGCGCTGCTGTCGCCCACCGTCACCCACCGGCTGATCGCCGAGTTCGCCACCCGGACCAGGGAGGCGCGGAAGATCCCCGGCGTGAATGAGCTCACCCCGCGGGAGCGTGAGGTCGTCACGCTGGTCGCTCAGGGCCTGTCCAACGAGGAGATCGCCGGGCGGCTGTACCTGAGCGTGTCCACGGCCAAGACGCACACGGCACGGTCGATGACCAAGCTCGGCGCCCGGGACCGGGCCCAGCTGGTGGTCCTCGCCTACGAGGCGGGCCTCGTCCGGCCCGGCTGGGCCGGACGCTAGCAGACAAGCCCGGCCCGGCTGGGCCGGGCGCTGGAGCAGCGTGGCGCCACCCCCGCCACCTCATCAGCGCGGTACACAGTGCCGCGGGCGGGGCAGAACGCACCGCACTAAACGAAATCCTGGGTCGTCGTCAGGAGTAGCGCGAAGTGTCCTGCTGGCCGACGACTTCCGGCGGCCACCAGCCGATGCTGACGGTCATGCCAACTCTCACCACAGCGGCCGCCGTCCGAGCGGTCGCGCTCACCAAGGTCTACGGCTCGGGCGCGGCAGCGGTCCGGGCCCTGGACGCCGTCACCGCCGAGTTCGCCGAAGCACGGTTCACCGCCATCATGGGACCGTCCGGCTCTGGCAAGTCCACGCTGCTGCACTGCCTGGCCGGGCTGGACGCACCCACGTCGGGCCAGGTGTTCCTGGGCGACGCGGAGCTGGGCGCGCTGTCTGACATCCAACTGACGAAGCTGCGCCGGGACCGGATCGGGTTCGTGTTCCAGTCCTTCAACCTGCTGCCGGCGCTGACCGTGGCGGAGAACATCGCGCTGCCGTCGATGCTGGCCGGGCGCAGGCCCGACCGGGCTTGGCTGGAGGACGTGATCAGCCTGACCGGCCTGGGTGACCGGCTGTCGCACCGCCCGGCCGAGCTGTCCGGCGGCCAGCAGCAACGGGTCGCGGTGGCCCGGGCGCTGGCCACCCAGCCGGAGATCATCTTCACGGATGAGCCCACCGGGAACCTGGACTCCCGGTCCTCGGCCCAGCTGCTGGGCTACCTGCGCACTGCAGTGGCCGAGCTCGGCCAGACCATCGTGATGGTGACGCACGACCCAGCCGCCGCGGCCACCTCCGACGAGGTGCTGTTCCTGGCCGACGGGCGGCCCGGCGGGCGGCTGGCCAGCCCGACCGCTGGCTCGGTGCTGGACCGGCTGAAGTCACTGGGCCGGGAGGGATCCTGATGCTCGCCCTCACCCTGCGGGAACTGTGGGCCCGCAAGCGGCGGCTCACCGGGATCGTGATCGCGGTCGGGCTCGGCGTGGCCTTCCTGGCGGGCGCGCTCACCTTCGGTGACACCCTCACCGCCAACTTCAACCATCTATTTGCCACCGCCACCTCCGGCACCAGCGCCGTGGTGCGCAGTGCCACCGCCACCAGTAGCGGGGCGAACGCGGTCCGGCCGCCGATCCCATCCTCGCTGCTGGGCACCGTGTGGTCCGTGCCGGGCGTCGCGGACGCGCAGCCGTCCATCACCGGCTCGGCCGAACTGCTCGGCGCGGACGGCAAGGCGGTCGGCGGGCTCGGCCCGCCCCGGTCGGGCGGGAACTGGATCTCCGACCCGGCGCTCACCCCGTACCGGCTCGCCGCGGGCCGCGCCCCGCGCGGGCTGCACGAGGTGGTGATCAACCGGGGCGCCGCCACCGCGGGCAAGCTGCGGATCGGCTCGGTCACCACCGTGCTCGTGCCCGCGCCGGTCCGGGTCCGGGTGGTCGGGCTGGCCTCGTTCGGCAGCGCCGCCGGGTTCGGTGGTGCCCCGTACGTCGCGTTCAGCTACGCGGGAGCGCAGCAGTACCTGACCAAGGGCGGCCCGGCCAGCGGTGAGATATCCACTATCCAGGTCAGCGCGGCCCACGGGGTGAGCCCGGAAGCCCTGGTGGCCCGGCTGGACCAGGTGCTCCCGCACAGCGTGCAGGCGATCAGCGGCACCCAGCTGACGAGTGAGAACCTGGCCAGCCTGAACTCCGAGTTCCTCGGTGCGCTGCGCGTCATCCTGGTCATCTTCGCCGGGATCGCGTTGCTGGTGGCGGCGTTCTCCATCGCCAGCACGTTCGGCATCCTGGTCGCGCAGCGGACCCGGGAAGCCGCGCTGCTGCGCGCGCTCGGGGCTACCCGCGGCCGGCTGCTGCGCGGGGTGCTGGCTGAGGCGGCGGCCGTCGGCGCAGCCGGGTCGGTGCTCGGGCTCTGCGCCGGGCTCGGCCTGGCGGAACTGCTCAAGGGCCTGTTCGACAGCGCCGGGTTCGCACTGCCCGCGGGCGGGCTGGCGGTGACCGGCGGCACGATCGCGGCCAGCCTCCTGACTGGGATCGTGGTCACGGTGGCAGTGAGCCTGGTTCCGGCGGTCCGGGCGGCGCGGGTGCCGCCGCTAGAGGCGCTGCGCGAGTCCGCGGCCGAGCCCGGGCCGGTGCCGCGCCGCCGGGTGATCACCGGGCTGGTACTGCTGCTGGCCGGGCTGGCCGTGGTGTTCACCGGCCTGGCCGGCACCGGCACCCGGATCCTTTCCGTGGTCGGGCTGGGCGCTCTGGTGGTGACCCTCGGCATGGTGGCCCTGGGACCAGCCGCGGCCCGGCCGGTCACCAGCCTGCTGGCCCGGCCGCTGGCCCGCTGGCGCGGGGTGGCGGGCACGCTGGCCGGGCGCAGCGCGGCGCGCAGCCCGCGGCGGACCGCGGCCGCGGCCACCGCGCTGATGATCGGCGTGGCCGTGGTCACCCTGTTCACCGTGTACGCGGCGTCGCTAGGCGCCGCCGACGTCAGCGCGATCAGCGGCTCGTTCACCGGCGATATCGCGATCACGCCTGGTGGCTTCGGCGGCGGGGCGGGTGGCGGCGGGGTGTCACCCGCCCTGGTCGGCCTCGTGTCCCGGATCCCGGGGGTACGCACGGTGACCGGCCTGGCCACCGGGCAGGCTGAGGTCGGCGGTCAGCCTGAGAGCGTCACCGCGGTGCCGCCCGCCACGCTCGGCCAGGTGCTGAACCTGCACGTCACCGCGGGGTCGGTGGGCCGGTTGCGGCCCGATGAGCTGGCCGTGTCCCAGGTGCAGGCCACCGACCGGGGCTGGCGGCTCGGCAGCCCGGTCTCCCTGGTGCTGCCGGATGGGACCCGGGCGGAGGTTACCGTTGCGGCTATTTACCAGTCCCGGGATCTCGTCGGGGATTATGTGCTGCCGATCAGCTTGTGGGCGCCGCACGCCGCACAGCTGACCGCCTCGGCGATGTACGTGAAGCTGGCGCCGGGGGCGGACGAGGCGGCCGCGGCCGCGGCGATTACCCGGGCGGCAGCCAGTTACGGTGGGCTGACCGTGGACAGCCGCGCCGCGTACGTGGCCAGCGCGGGCAAGTCAGTGAGCACCATTCTCGGCATCGTGTACGCGCTGCTGGTGCTGGCCATCGTGATCGCCGTGTCCGGGATCGCGAACACGCTGTCCCTGTCGGTGTTCGAGCGGACCAGGGAGATCGGCCTGCTCCGGGCGGTGGGCCAGACCCGGCCGCAGCTGAGGTCGACGGTGCGGCTGGAAGCGGTGCTGGTGTCCGCGTTCGGCACGGCGGGCGGACTGGTCCTGGGCGGGTTCCTGGGCTGGGCGCTGGCCGAGGCCGGGGCACGGTCCGCAGGGCTGACCCAGCCCAGTTTCCCCGCGGCCCAGCTGCTGCTGATCTGTCTGCTCGGCGGGGCGGCCGGGGTGATTGCCGCGATCCGCCCGGCGCGCCGGGCCGCCCGCCTCCCGCTCCTGGCGGCCATCGCCGCCGAGTAGGGCCGGCCGCCCCTGAGCCCGGTGCAGGGGCGGCGGACCTCAGCCTCATGTGGTGGCGAATGTGCAAATACGACCTACTCTCCACCACGTAGCGCGGCGCCTCCTACCGCATCCCGTTGCGTGGTGGGGAGTGCGTAAATAGGACTCAATTCCCACCACATAAGCTCGGCGGGGACGTCAGCGGCGGGGACGTCAGGAGAGGCGGCGGGCCAGGTCGGCGGCGCCGACGACGCCCGCGTCCTCGCCGAGTTCGGCCCGCCTGATCACAGCCAGCTCACGGTGGTGGCCGCCGGTCAAGGCCCGCTCGAACGCGGCCCGGGCCGGGCCGAGCAGCAGGTCGCCGGCTTCGGACACGCCGCCGCCGATGACGAAGCAGCCCGGGTCGAGGATCGCGGCCAGGTCGGCCAGGCCCTGGCCGAGCCAGCCACCCACGATGTCGAAGCAGCGCAGCGCGGCCGGGTCGCCTTCCTGCGCGGCCTGGGTGACCTGGAGGCCGCCGATGCCCTCCGGGGACCCCCCGCCTAGCTGGAGCAGCCGTACCGCTGCCCCCGGGGAGCGGCGCGCGAACTCGCGGGCCTCCGCCACCAGGGCGTTGCCGCTGGCGTACTGCTCCCAGCAACCCCGGTTGCCGCAGCCGCAGAGCCGGCCGTCCGGGACCACCCGGTAGTGCCCGGGCTCGCCAGCAATGCCCCACCGGCCGCGGTACAGTTCCCCGCCCAGCACGATGCCGCCGCCGATACCGGTACCGACGGCGATCAGCACCACGTGCTGCTGGCCGCGAGCGGCACCGAACTTCATCTCGGCCCACACCCCGGCGTTCGCGTCGTTCTCCACGATGACCGGCAGCCCGACCAGCTTGGCCACCTGCTCCTGGACCGGCTCGTCGCGCCAGGCCAGGTTGGGCGCGAACAGCACCACGCCCTGGTCCTTGGCCACGAACCCGGCCGCGCCCACCCCGACCGCCGACACCTGGTGACGGCGGGCCAGCGTGGTGACCACCTCGGCGATGACCTGCTCGGTCAGCCGCGGGCTCACCGCCGGGGTGGACCGCCGCAGCTTCTCGATGATGCGACCACGGTCATCCACCACCCCGGCCGCGACCTTGGTGCCGCCGACATCAACCCCGATCGTCAGGCTCACCAGCAGGTCCTCCGTCGCTGACGGCAGGCTGCTCCGGCACGTCCGGCTGCTCCGGCACGTCCGGGGCGACCCGGAGCTCCGGCACGGCAGGCCGGCTGGGCGGGCCCGGGACCGTGGGCTCGCCGGTCGCCGTTTCCCACACCCCGGCGTCGTCCGCGGCCACGGTGGCGGCCGGGGGGGCGGACACCGCGTCGTCCCACGCCGCGGCCGCGGCGGGCGGGCGGCCTGCTGCGGGCTCCGGGCCCGTCCGGCGGCCGGCGGCCAGCGCGGCTTCCACCGCTGACACGGTGTCCTGCATCACCACAGTTACCGCGTCGGCCGCGGCCGCCACGGTGGAGGCGAGCCCGGGCTGGGAGTCGCGGAGGCGCCGCCGGGCCGCGCAGATTGGGCAGCCCTGGCACTCGGGCGGCTCCTCCGCCTGGGGGGACGTGGCCCTCTCCCACACATCCTGGTGCGGGCTGCTGCCGCCGCCGATCACGTTGCGGATCTGGCCGCCCACTCCCCGGCTCACGTTGCGGGCGCTGGTCCGGATCAGCCAGCGCTGGGCGCCCGTGATCAGATCGCTGATCGGATCACTGCCTGATGATCTGGGCTCCTGGGTCACGTCGTGCTCTCTTCCTCGTCACTGCCGCCCGGCCGCCTGCTCCCGACGGTCCCGGTATTGTCGGCGGTCCCCCGGGTCCCGGCGCTGCCGCCGCGTCCAGCCTGCACCTGCAGGCCCTCCACGCGGGCCTTGAGCCCTTTCAGCGCGGTGTCAATAATGATCTTCTCTGCCTTCCGCTTCAGCATGCCCAGCATCGGCACCCGGATGTCCACGCTGAGCTCGTAGGTCACCAGGGTCCCGGCCGGCTGGTCGGCCAGGTGATACTCACCCGTCATCCCGGAGATCACCGACCCGGGCTCGGCGAGATCCCACCGGACCGCCGTGTCACTGTCCCACTCGTAGCCCAGCACGTAGCTGTCCTTGATCATCCCGGCGTCTAGGCTGAACCGGACCTGGACGGGCCCGCCCCGTCGCGCTCGGTCACCTCGGCGGACCGCACCGCGGATGCCCACTGCGGGTAGGCGGCGAAGTCCGCGATCACGGCCATGACATCCGGCCTGACCGCGGCGATGGAGATGCTCGACGTTGTCCTGTCGGCCATGACCGGAGCGTACCGCCCGCCGCAGGGTGCGACGACAGTCCTGGCTGACCGGCGCAGCGCTAGAGGTCCAGGACGTAGGGCTGGCCGGTGGCCCGGAAATGCCCCACGTTCAGGCATTCGGTGCGGCCGATCCGGACCCGGCGGGCCAGCGGCTGGTGCACGTGGCCGAACAGCGCATAGCGCGGCTGGGTCCGCTGGATGTGCTCGAGCAGCGCGGTGCTGCCCCGCTCGATCCGCCGGGCCACCGTGTCGTAGAGCAGTTGCGGGACCGCGGGCGGGATGTGGCTGCACAGCACGTCCACCTCGGCCACCGCGGCCACCTTGGCGGCGAAGACGTCCTCGTCGATCTCGTTCGGCGTCCGGTAGGCCGAGCGGAGCCCGCCGCCGACGAAGCCGAAGGACAGCCCGTCCAGCTCGGCGCGCTGCCCGTCCAGCACCTGATGGCCCGGGCGCAGGTACTCGGCCCACAGCCGGGGCAGGTCAACGTTGCCGTAGGTGAGCAGCGCGGGCTGCGGCATGGCTGCGAACAGCTCGGCGTACTGGTTCGCGGCGGCCTTCTCCACCAGTACCGCCGGGTCGCCGTCCAGCTGGGCCCACAGCCCCCGGGACAGCCGCCGGGCCTCGTCGAACCGCTTGGCGAGGCGCAGCGCCACGAACCGGCGGGCTTCCTCGACCCCGAACAGATCGGCGAAGATGCCCTGGCTATGGTCGGCGTAGTCGAGGAACAGCAGCAGGTCACCGAGGCAGATGAAGGCATCAGCACCACCCGCCGCCGCCAGCGCCGCGCTCGCCCCATGCACGTCGCTGACCACGTGAACCCGCATGCGCACCAGGGTAAGCGGGGCCGCCTGCTGGTAGCTTGCCGGGCTGATACCGGGGTACGGTCCAATTCGTTCAACCGCTGAACACGATCGGCAGGAGCTGGCATGCGCAAGCAGAGCACCCCCGCGGCCGCGGAGATCCCGCCGTCCGCGAACCTGGCGGATGTCGTCTTCGAGCGGGCGGCGCGGGAGCCGCAGGCTGTGCTGCTGCGGCGGCGGACCGCCGACAGCGGCCAGGCCTGGCGCGAGGTGACCGCCGCGCAGTTCCGCGATGAGGTCACCGCCCTGGCCAAGGGCCTGATCGCGGCCGGGATCGGGCCTGGCGACCGGGTGGCCCTGATGTCCCGGACCCGGTATGAGTGGACGCTCACGGACTACGCCATCTGGTCGGCCGGGGCGGTCACCGTGCCGGTGTACGAGACGTCCTCGGCTGAGCAGGTGGAGTGGATCCTCAGCGACTCCGGGGCCCGCGCGCTGATCGCCGAGTCGACCGCGCACATGCAGGCCATCTCCGACGTGCTCAGCAAGCTGCCCGCGGTGGAGCGGGTGTGGCTGATCTCCGGCGGCGGCCCGGACGCGCCCGGCGCGGCCAAGCCGCTCAGCTCGCTGCCCGCCGAGGGCGGCGGGGTCAGTGACGAGCAGCTCAGCAAGCGCCGGGCAGCCCGCGCGGCCGGGGACCTGGCCACGATCGTGTACACCTCGGGCACCACCGGCCGCCCCAAGGGCTGCCAGCTCAGCCACGGCAACCTGCTGGCCGACGTGCGCAACGCGGTGGGCGCGCTGCCGGAAATCTTCGCCGAGCCCGGTGGCTCCACCCTGCTGTTCCTGCCGCTGGCGCACTCTTTCGCCCGGATCATCCAGGTCGGCTGCCTGGAGTCGGGCACCGTGCTCGGCCACACCCCGGACGTGTCCAGGCTCCTGGCCGACCTGCAGAGCTTCCAGCCCGCCTTCATCCTGGCCGTACCCCGGGTGTTCGAGAAGGTCTTCAACGGCGCTGAGCTCCAGGCCTCCGGCAGTCCCGTCAAAAAGGCGATCTTCAACGCTGCCGTGGCGACAGCGGTCGCCTGGAGCCAGGCCCTCGGCACTCGCGGCGCACCCGCGCCGGGGCAGCCGGGACTGCGGCTGCGGCTGGCCCACGGGCTGTATGACCGCCTCGTGTACAGCAAGCTCCGGGCGGCGACCGGCGGCCGGGTCCGGTACGCGGTATCCGGCGGCGCCGCGCTCGGCGAGCGGCTCGGCCACTTCTTCCGCGGCGCGGGCATCACCATCCTGGAGGGTTACGGGCTGACCGAGACCAGCGCGGCGGCCACCGCGAACCGGCCCAACGCCAACAAGGTCGGCACGGTCGGGCCGCCGCTGCCCGCGGTCACCGTGGCGATCGCGGACGACGGCGAGATCCTGATCTCCGGGCCCAACGTGTTCAGCGGCTACTGGCACAACGACGCGGCCACCACCGAGATCCTCGACTCCGATGGCTGGCTGCACACCGGCGACCTGGGCGAACTCGACGGCGACGGGTACCTGATGGTGACCGGCAGGAAGAAGGACCTGATCGTCACCGCGGGCGGGAAGAACGTCGCGCCCGCGGTGCTGGAGGACCGGCTCCGCGCACACCCGCTGGTCAGCCAGGTCATGGTGGTCGGTGACGGTAAGCCCTACATCGCCGCCCTGGTGACCCTCGACGAAGAGGCGGTCGACGCCTGGAAGGGCAAGCACTCGCAGCTGGCGCAGGCCAGTATCGCCGAACTGGCCCGGACTCCCGAGCTGATAGCGGAGATCCAGGCGGGGGTGGACGAGGCCAACAAGGCGGTTTCCCGGGCCGAGTCGATCCGGCGGTTCCGGGTGCTCCCCGTGGACTTCACCGAGCAGGGCGGCCAGCTCACCCCGTCCCTCAAGGTCCGCCGGAATGTGATCCTCAAGGAGTTCTCCGCCGACATCGACGCGCTGTACCAGTAGCCCGGCCTGGCGTTCAGCCGGTGCAGGCTGGCGACGAGCGACAGGCCCGGCGTTCAGCCTGCCCCGGCGTTCAGCCTGCCCCGGCGTTCAGCCTGCCCCGGCGTTCAGCCTGCCCCGGCGTTCAGCCTGCCCCGGCGTTCAGCCTGCCCCGGCGTTCAGCCTGCCCCGGCGTTCAGCCTGCCCCGGCGTTCAGCCTGCCCCGGCGTTCAGCCTGCCCCGGCGTTCAGCCTGCCCCGGCGTTCCAGCCTGCCCTGGCGTTCAGCCGGTGAGGATCTGCTCCAGGCGGCGGGCCACGAGATCCTGCCGCCACTCCCGGTCCACCCAGGCCAGCCCCTTCTCGCCGATGGCCCGGGCCGCGGCCGGGTCGGCGAGCAGCGGGATGAGCCGGGCGGCCAGCGCCGCGGGGTCGCCGCCCGGGACCACATAGCCGGTCTCGCCAGGCAGCACGGCATCCGGCGCCCCGCCGGAGTCACCAGCGATCACCGGCAGCCCGGTGGCGGACGCCTCCAGGTAGACGATGCCCAGCCCTTCCACGTCCAGGCCGCCCCGGCGGGTGCGGCAGGGCATCGCGAACACGTCCCCGGCGTCGTAGTAGGCGGGCAGCTCGGCCTCGGGCACCTGCCCGGTGAACACCACCGACCCGGCCACGCCGAGGTCGCGGGCGAGCTTCTGCAGCCGGGCGGCGTCCGGGCCGCTGCCGACGATCAGCAGCGCCGGCCCACCCCGTGCCGGCCCACCCTGCGCCGGATCACCGTGCGCCGGCCCGCCCTGCACCGGATCACCGTGCGCCGGCCCGCCCTGCGCCGGATCACCGTGCGCCGGCCCGCCCTGCGCCGGATCACCGTGTGCCGGCCCGCCCTGCGCCGGATCACCGTGCGCCAGCCCGCCCTGTGCCGGATCACCCTCTGCTGGATCCTCCTGGGCTGGGCCCGCCGCCGCGCGGACCTGCGGCCAGGCCTGGATCAGGGTGTCCTGGCCCTTGCGCTTGACCAGCCGGGACACGCACACGACCACGGGGCGGCCGGTCAGGCCGTGCCGCTGCCGGATCGCGGTGCCGCCCGCGCCCGGATGAAAAGCGGCCGTGTCCACGCCCGGGGCGAGCCGCACCATCCGGGCCACGGCCGCGGGCGACAGGGCCCGGGCGAGCCGCACCCGGAAGTACTCGCCGAGATAGGTGACGACGTCCACGGACTCACCGATCCGGCGCAGCAGGGTGCTGGCCACGGGCAGCGCGGCCCAGCCGGCCTCGTGCCCATGGGTGATGGCCACGAGGCGGCGCGCGCCCGCCTTGCGCAGCGCGGGCGCCAGCAGGCCAAGCGGAGCAGCCGCGCCGAACAGCACGGTGTCACAACCGTGCTCGGCCAGGATCCGGATCGCCCGGTCGCGCACGGCCGGCACCGGCAGCATCAGCGAGGTCGGGTGCCGTACCACGGGAAACGGCTGCTGCTGGTCGAACTCTGCCGCCCCCGGCCAGGCGGGCGCATACACCACGACCTGCCCGGCGGGCAGCCGCAGGGCGAGCGAATGCACGAACGACTGGATCCCGCCCGCCCGGGGCGGGAAATCGTTCGTGACGATCAGGACCTTGGGCACCCGGCCGATGGTATCCGGCCCGCTCACCGGGCTGGCCCCAGCCGCCCGGTCACGGCCGCCTGATAACGGCCGCCGTTACGCCGCCTGGTCACGGCCGCCTGGTCACGCCGCCCGGTCACGGCCGCCTGGTCACGCCGCCCGGTCACGGCCG
This sequence comes from uncultured Actinomycetes bacterium, assembly GCA_963804455.1. Classification (GTDB taxonomy): domain Bacteria; phylum Actinomycetota; class Actinomycetes; order Streptosporangiales; family Streptosporangiaceae; genus RYN-230. Next base: position 104,427 of record CAWDRD010000077.1, on the reverse strand, counting down.
TCCGGTCACGGCCGCCTGGTTACGGCCGGGCGGCGCTGTCCAGGTTGGCCTGGTACCAGCCCGCCAGGGCCACCTTCTCCACGAACGAGCCCGTGGTCGGGGCGTCGATCAGGTACCCGCCGCCGACATAGATCCCGACGTGCCCGTCGCCGTCGAAGAAGAGCAGGTCACCCGGCTGGATGCTGGAGAGCGGCACGGACGGCAGGGAGGCTACCTGGGAATAGGTGGTACGCGGGATGGAGACGCCCGCGGATGCCCAAGAGGCCTGGGCGAGCCCGGAGCAGTCGAACACGCTCGGCCCGGTGGCCCCGTACACGTAGGCGTCGCCCAGCTTGGAGTAGGCGAAGGCCACGGCCTGCTCGGCCTGGGTGCCGGTCGGGCCGGTGTAGTGGGCGGTGATGGATCCCCCAGCGCCGATCACCGCGGCCTGGGTCACGGCCTGCTGCTGCTGCCTGGTGAGCGAATCGAGCATGGCCTTCTGCTTGGCCAGGGTGGCGCCGATGGCCTTCTTCCGGGCCAGCCGCTGACTCTCCAGGGTGGCGATGGCGCCCTCGGTCCGGCGGGCGGTCTGTTGTACCCCGTCCAGCTGGCGGGCAGCCGAGATGAACTGGTTGACCTGGGCGGACCGGTCGCTGGACAGCTGCAGCAGCACCGAAGCCTGGCTCAGCACGGCCTGCGGGTCGTTCGAGGTGAGCAGGGCGCCCATCGAGGTCATGGTGCCGCTCTCGAAGGCCGTGGAGGCGATCACCGCGATCTGGTCACGCATCGACTTGAACCGGGCCCGGTCCAGGCTGACCTCGGCGTTCACCAGGGTCAGCCGCTGCTGCGCGCTGGTCAGCTCCTCGGCCGCCTGGTCGTACTGCTGGACGGCCTGGTCTTCTTGCGAGGTGAGCTTGTCCACCGTCTTCTGGACCTGATCGACCGACGGCTGCGGCGCTGCGCCTGCCGTACTGGCGATCATGACCAGCGTCCCAGCCGCAATGAGGCTGGCGCCAGCGGCAACAGCCCGGCGCAACGGCCTGCGGCGAAGCAGGGAACGTTCGACCTCTGGACGCGTACTCACGTGCGTGATCACGCTCCTTCTCCCACTCCGCCTACCGGGTCAGCTGACGGGTTCGGGCTGTGGAAGATGCCCTACGGCCGGGCCGGTGGTGCGCCCTGGCCGATTCACCCCTGAAGGGCATGTCCCGGGCTGATCCCGGGCAGCTCCTCCGATGGGTCCCCGGCTCTCCGGCTGGCTGCACGACCAGCGCGGAAACTCGGCGGTGGCTGATCGCCGCCACCGTGTGGTGGCTGCGGAGCGAGTCAGCCGGGCCTGATAATAGTGAAGATCGCAAGAGGAATTCAGCCGCTTCGCGAACTCCCACGAGTTGCCCCGGTATCCCCGGCACTGGCCGCTACCGCAGGTTGGGACCTGGATTGCGGCCGCCCCCGGCGCGCTCGCGGCCCGTCAGGATGCGCGCGCCTCCGGCCGCAGCCGCAGCGGCGCGACCAGCCTCGCGTCCGCCAGTACCCGCAGCGCGCGGCGCTCATCGGCGCCCAGCTCCGCATCCTCCCCGCCGGTCCCGAGCAGCGCGGTGACCACACAGTCCGGGCAGGCAATGTCACGCATTACGCACCGGTCACAGTCGATCAGCATCTCTCCTCCTGAGGTGTCCGGGCACACGCTAGGCGGGGGCACTGACACTCTTCGCGCCCGGGCCAGCACACCGCTCGGGCAGCTGCTGCCCGCGGGCTATCCGGCGGGGCGGGCTGCACCTCGGCGCGGACCCGGCCGCACCCTGGGCGGGCCCCTCGGTGGGATGACAGGGGCGCGCCTGGGATGATGCGGGCATGGCGGACGAACAGTGGCGCGCGGCGCAGGCCGCGTCGTTCGGCGCCGCGGCCGCCGCCTACGAGCGCGGCCGGCCGCCCTACCCAGCGCAGGCGGTGGACTGGCTGCTGCCCCTGGGCGCCGCCCGGGTGCTCGACCTCGGCGCCGGGACCGGGAAGCTCACCCGCCAGCTGCGCGACCGCGGTCTCGATGTGGTGGCGGTCGAGCCGTCCGCCGGGATGCGGGAGCAGCTGGCCCAGGCGGTCCCTGGGGTGCTGGTGCTCCCCGGTGCCGCTGAGCAGATACCGCTCGGTGACGCCAGCGTGGATGCCGTCCTGGTCGCCCAGGCCTGGCACTGGGTGGATCCCGCCCGGGCCGTGCCCGAGGTGGTGCGGGTGCTGACCCCGGGCGGGCAGCTGGGCCTGCTGTGGAACATCCGGGACGAGCGGGAGGACTGGGTGGCGGAGCTCAGCCGGATCCTGCAGGACGGGGGCGGGCAGGAGCGCAGCGAGTACGCCGGGACGGTCGGCCCGCCGTTCGGGCCGGTGGAACACCTGGACGTGCCGTGGCAGCACCGGCTGAGCCCGGAGGAACTGGTGGATCTCGCCGCGTCCCGCAGCTACGTGATCACCATGCCGGAGCTGCAGCGGGCCGCTGTGCTCGCCGAGGTGCAGCGGCTGGCCAGCACGCACCCCACCCTGGCCGACCGCCGCGAGCTGGTGCTCCCCTACATCACCGAATGCTTCCGCACCCGCCTCCCCCAATAACCCCCCCCGCCCGCACCCCCGTCCACCCCGCGCCCACTCCCGCGGCGCACGCGGCTATGTGGTGGGTATGGGGCAGATACGAGCTATTAGCCACCACATAAGCGGGCATGTGGGGACGCTGGGCGGCGTGGCTGGGGGTGCGCTGTCGGTGGGGCGTCTTAGGGTGGCGGCGTGATCAGGAGCCAGCACGCAGCGCTACCCACGGCGCCCCTCCCCACGGCGGCTCGGGGCCGCTGGCCGGTCCTGTGGCGCTGGCTGGCGCGGCTGCGGCGCTGGGTGCCTGGGCTGCCGGGGCCGTTCGACGGGGTCGAGTTCGTGATCGTGGACGTGGAGACCACCGGCTGGTCACCGGACGTGGCGAGCATCACCGAGATCGGTGCGGTGCGGATGAGCGGCGGGCGGGTGCTGGCCGAGTTCAGCACCCTGGTCAACCCGGGCCGGGCCATCCCAGCCGACATCGTGGCGCTGACCGGCATCAGCGACGCCATGGTGGCCCTGGCCCCGCCGCCCGCCGCGGTGCTTCCCGGCTTCCTCGAATTCGCCCGCGGCGGCGTGCTGACCGCGCACAACGCCCCATTCGACGTGAGCTTTCTCGTCGCGGCCTGCGCGGATTGCGAGCTGCCCTGGCCGTCGGGCCAGGTGGTGGACACCGTGGCGCTGGCCCGGCTGCTGCTCCGCGAGGAGGAGGTGCCCGACTGCAAGCTCAGCACACTGGCAGGCTTTTTCGGGGCGGCGGATATGCCGCGGCACCGCGCGCTGGCGGACGCCCGGGCCACCGCGACCGTGCTGACCGGGCTGCTGGACCGGATGGCGGCGGCCGGCTGGACACGCTCGCCGACCTCACCCTGGCGCAGATCCCACCTGGTGAGATGAGCCGCCGGGACGAGGCGTACGCTACGCCGGGCAACCGCGAATCGGAGGCCGAGAGCCGGGACTAGGAGGCAGCAGGTGATCACCGCGATCGTTCTGGTGAAGGCCGACGTGGCGCGCATCCCGGAGACCGCGGAAACCATCGCGCAGATCCCCCAGGTCACCGAGGTGTACTCGGTGACCGGGGAATTCGACCTGGTCGCGCTGGTTCGGGTACGCAGCCACGACGACCTAGCCGATGTCATCCCGGGCACGCTGAACCGGGTCGCCGGGGTGCTGGACACCCAGACGCACATCGCGTTCCGTGCGTACTCGCGGCATGATCTGGAGTCCGCTTTCGGCCTCGGCTACCCAGAGGACTGACCGCTCCACCCGCAGAGACGGACTGCGCCCAGCAGCCGGGCGGCCGGGCAGGCCGAGCAGCCGAGCGGCCGGGCAGGTCCAGCGGCCGGGCAGGTCCAGCGGCCGGGCGGGCTCAGCTGGCGGGCGCGGCTGGCTGTTCCCCGGCTGCGAGCCGCTGGCTGGCGGCCACCCACCGGTCCAGCAGCTCGGCGGCGGCCCCGCTGTCCAGGGCGGCGGCGGCGCGGGCGAAACCGTCGGCGAGAGCCTTGCCCAGCTGCTCGGGGCTGGGCACACCTGCGGCGGCCGCGAGGGCAGCACCGGCGTTGAGGAGGACAGCGTCCCGGATCGCCCCCCGCGTCCCGCTGAGCAGGTCCCGGGCGGCAGCGGCGTTGGTGCTGGCATCCCCGCCGCGCAGGTCCTCCAGCGTGCCCGGGCTCAGCCCGAGCGTGGCCGGATCGAACGTGGTGGCGGCCACCGTCTCGCCGTGCACCACCCAGACCGTGGACGTGGTGGTCGGCGTCAGCTCGTCCAGGCCGTCGTCGCCGTGGAAGACCAGCGCCGAGCAGCCACGGCCGGCCAGCACGCCGGCGATGACCTTGCCCATCCGCGGGTCGGAGACGCCGACCGCCTGGCTGCCGGGCCGGGCCGGGTTCGCGAGCGGGCCGAGGGAGTTGAACACCATGGGCACCCGCAGCTCGCTGCGGGCGGCCGCGGTGTGCCGCAGGGCGGGGTGGTAGAGCGGCGCGAACAGGAACGCGATGCCGATCTCCTCGGCTAGCCGGGCGCTGGCGGCGGGCGGCAGGCTGATCACGACGCCCAGCGCCTCGAGCACGTCGGCCGAGCCGCAGCTGGACGAGGCGGCGCGGTTGCCGTGCTTGACCACCCGGGCACCCGCGGCCGCAGCCACGATCGCGCCCATGGTGGAGATGTTCACGGTATGGGCCCCGTCGCCACCGGTGCCGACCAGGTCCACTATCGGGCCGGGCACGTCGATAGGGGTGGCGTGCCGCAGCATGGCCTGGGCCAGCCCGGTCATCTCGCCGACCGTCTCGCCCTTCATCCGCAGCGCGATCCCGAACGCGGCGATCTGGGCTGACGACGCTGCGCCGTCCATGATCTCGTCCATCGCCCAGGCGGCTTCGTCGGGTGTGAGCGCCTGCCTCCTGATCAGCGCGCCGAGCAGCGCGGGCCAGGTCAGTGCACGATCCATCGCATGCCCCTTCGCCAGCGCCCTCAGCTCAGGCCTGAGCTGACAGGTGCGCCGCCCGCTGGCGCATCAGGCCAGCCAGGGCCTCAGCGAACGCCACGGGGTCGATCGGGTGGCTGGTCACGGCGTCCGCGCCGGACCAGGTCGCCAGCCAGCCGTCGTCGACCCGGCCGACCACGAGCAGCACTGGCGGGCAGTCATGGATCTCGTCTTTGGCCTGGCGGCAGACTCCCATGCCGCCGGCGGGCTGGGCCTCGCCGTCCAGCACCATGACGTCCGCGCCGCCCGCGTCGAGCAGGCGGAACAGGGCCGCCTCGGTGGCGACCGGGACGATCTCCGCCTCGGGCACATCTGGAGCGGGCCGGCGGCCGATGGCGAGCTGCATCCGGGCCCGGCTGTCCGCGTCATGGCTGTAAACAACGACCTTCATGAAATGGATGCTACCGACACGGGGGGTCGGCCGACGCTCGCCTACGGCTTGTCGTAATAATGAGCCCTGTGGCCACCGCATCCGTGACCGAGAAGGCACCCACCCCACGCCCGCCTGCTGCCCGGCCCAACCTGGTCAGCGTGGGCACCATCATCTGGCTGTCCTCGGAACTCATGTTCTTCGCGGCACTGTTCGCGATGTACTTCACCATCCGCTCCGTGGACAAGGGCGAGGGGATCCACTGGCCAGGCGCGCACCTGGACCTCACCCTCGGGTCGATCAACACCACGGTCCTGCTGCTGTCCAGCGTGACCTGCCAGCTCGGCGTGTTCGCGGTCGAGCGCGGCCAGCTCAGCCGGGCCGGGCCGGATCTGGCACGTGTCCCGGTGGGGGCTGCGCGAGTGGTACTGGCTGTCGTTCCTGATGGGCCTGTACTTCGTCTGCGGCCAGGGCTATGAGTACCTGAGCCTGATCCGCGATCAGCACCTCACCTTGTCCTCCAGCAACTACGGCTCGGTGTTCTACATCCCGACCGGGTTCCACGGCCTGCACGTGACCGGCGGGCTGATCGCGTTCCTGTTCGTGCTGGGCCGCACCTACGTGGCCAAGACCTTCACGCACGAGCAGCAGGTCAGCGCGATCGTGGTCTCCTACTACTGGCACTTCGTGGATGTCGTGTGGATCGCCCTGTTCACCACGATCTACCTCATCCAGTAACCATCCTCGCAGCGAATACCTGATCGAGCCCCAGCACATATCCCGAACTACCGGCCTGCAACCAGAAGACGAGGGCAGCAGTGAGCTGGATCACCGCGCGGCGGCGGCGCCCGGTCGCCGGATACGCCGTTGTGCTGCTTGGGCTGGTCGCCATCGGCGGCGGCTATGCGGCCATCACGGCGCAGGGCAGCCCAGCGTCCGCATCCGTTCCTGCCCCCGCGCAGGTCGCCCTGGGCCGGCAGATCTTCCTCGCAGAACTGCTCCAGCTGCCACGGTTTCCTGGCCCAGGGCACCAGCAACGGCGCCGAGCCTGATCGGGGTGGGTGCGGCCGCGGTGGACTTCCAGGTCAGCACCGGCCGCATGCCCGCCAAGGAGCTCGACGCCGAGCAGCCGCGCAAACCCCCGGTGCTGAACGAGACGCAGCGGCACGCGGTCGCGGCCTACATCGGTGCGCTCGGCGGTGGGCCGGCCATCCCGACCGCCGCCCAGGTGAGTACGGCCGGTGCTGACGTCGGCCTCGGCGAGCAGCTGTTCGACGACCAACTGTGCCCAGTGCCACAACTTCGTGGGCGCGGGCGGCGCGCTGACCCACGGCAAGTACGCGCCCGCGCTCGTCCAGTCCACGCCGACCCAGATCTACGAGGCCATGCTCACCGGCCCGGAGGCCATGCCCGTGTTCAACGACGGCACGATCACCCCGAGTGAGAAGCGTGACATCATCGCGTACATCACCGAGACCCGCGCCCAGCCGAACCCAGGCGGGCTGAGCCTCGGCCGGGTCGGCCCGGTCACCGAGGGCCTGGTGGCCTGGATCGGCGGGATCGGCGGCCCTGGTGATGCTGGTCGCCATGTGGATCACGGCAAGGCGGCGTGAGGCATGAGCGAGACGAGCGGATACTCCCCTAACCTGCCGGACGGCGGCTCTCCCGGGACGGAACACCCGGAGGAGCCGGGCCGGGCACCACACCGGGTCATCGGCACTCCGCCGCCCGCGGAGGAACGGATGCTGCTGGGCGAGCCGCCCGCGGCTGGGCCAACGCTGCTCGGCACGCGTCCCGAGGCGGGCAGCGCGCCCGCGCGTGAGCTGCCCGCCGACCCGGACGACCCGGTCAAGGCGAAGCGCGCCGAGCGCATCGTGGCCGCGCTGTTCATCCTGTCCATGCTGGCCGAGCATCGGCTTCATCGCCGCGTACATCGGGCTGGAGGTCCACTCGGTCGACGCGGTGCTGCGGTCGAACCTGGCCCTGGGCCTGTCCATGGCGGTCGCGTTCCTGGCCCTCGGGGCCGGGGCGGTGATCTGGGTCCGGCAGGCTGATGCCGGACGTGGAGCTCACCGAGGAGCGCAAGCCGCTGGCCTCGGCGGAAGAGGACCGGAAGGAGTTCGCCGAGACGTTCCGGGAGGGCGCGGAGGCCAGCCAGTTCGTCAAGCGGCCGATCCTGCGCCGGACGCTGATCGCGGCCACCGCGCCGCTGGCGCTGGCGCCGCTCGTGCTGCTGCGCGACCTGGGCCCGCTGCCGGGCACCGCGCTGCGGCACACGGTCTGGCGCAAGGGCCTGCGGCTCGTCATCAGCGACACCGGCCGGCCGATCCGCCCGGCGGACTTTGATTCCCCGGGCGCCATGATCACGGTGATACCCGAGGGCTACCAGAACGACGACGACGCCCTGGTCAAGGCGACGGCGATCATCATCAAGTTCGAGCCCGGCCAGCTGCAGCCGCCGACCAACCATGAACTGGACGGTGGACAACATCGTCGCCTACTCGAAGATCTGCACCCACGTCGGCTGCCCGGTCGCGCTGTACGAGCAGACCACCCACCACATCCTGTGCCCATGCCACCAGTCCACCTTCGACGCCCCGCAGGGGCGCCACGGTGCTGTTCGGCCCGGCGACCCGGCCGCTGCCGCAGCTGCCGATGGGCACGAACTCCGAGGGATACCTGGTCGCGCTGAGCGACTTCAACGAACCGGTCGGCCCGAGCTTCTGGGAGCGGGGATGAGCAGTACCAACGTGGCTCCTCCAGGCGGTGCCGGCGAGGGCCCGGTCGAAAAGGTGCTCGCGGGCACCGGGACGTTCCTCGACGACCGGCTGCGGGCCGCGAAGAGCACCCGCCACCTGCTCAAGAAGATCTTCCCGGACCACTGGACGTTCCTGCTCGGCGAGATCGCGCTCTACTCGTTCATCATCCTGCTGCTCACCGGCACGTTCCTGACCCTGTTCTTCAAGCCCAGCATGACCAGCGTGGTCTACCACGGCACGTACACGCACCTGGACGGCGTGCGGATGAGCGAGGCGTACGCGTCCACGCTGAACATCAGCTTCGACGTGCGCGGTGGCCTGCTCATGCGGCAGATCCACCACTGGGCCGCGGACCTGTTCATGGCCGCGATCATGGCCCACATGCTGCGGATCTTCTTCACCGGCGCGTACCGCAAGCCGCGCGAGCTCAACTGGCTCATCGGGATCGTGCTGTTCACGCTGGGCCTGCTGGAGGGCCTGTTCGGCTACTCGCTGCCCGACGACCTGCTGTCCGGCACCGGGCCTGCGGATCCTCGAGGGCGTGATCGCTGGGCATCCCGATCGTCGGCACCTACCTGTCGTTCTTCCTGTTCGGCGGGCAGTTCCCGGGCAACGACATCATCCCGCGGCTGTACATCATCCACGTGCTGCTGATCCCCGGGCATCCTGCTGGCCCTGATCACCGCGCACCTGTTCCTCATGTTCCACCAGAAGCACACCCAGATGCCGGGCAAGGGCCGCACCGACAGGAACGTGGTCGGCCAGCCGATGTACCCGTACTTCATGGCCAAGACCGGGGCGTTCTTCTTCTTCACCTTCGGCCTGCTGGCCCTGCTGTCCACGCTTCGCCCAGATCAACCCGATCTGGCTGTACGGCCCGTACAACCCGGTCGGCGATCTCCGCGGGCTCGCAGCCCGACTTCTACATGGGCTTCCTCGAGGGCACGCTGCGGATGTTGCCCAGCTGGTCCTGGAACCTCTGGGGCCATACGTTCGCCTGGAACGTGTTCATCCCGGCGCTGGTGCCGCTCGGCCTCATCTTCACCGGGGCCGCGCTGTGGCCGTTCCTGGAACGCTGGATCACCGGTGACACGCGCGAGCACCACGTCAATGACCGGCCGCGTAACGCGGCCACCCGGACCGCCATCGGCATCGCCGTGCATCACCTTCTACGGCATCCTGTGGCTGGAGGGCGCGAACGACGTCATCGCCGACCACTTCGACATCTCGCTGTACCTGACCACCGAGATCGCCCGGTACGCGATCTTCATCGGGCCGGTCGTCGCCTACATCGTGACCAAGCGGATCTGCCTCGGCCTGCAGCGCAAGGACCTCGAACCTGCTCTACCACGGCCTCGAGACCGGGATCATCCACATGTCGCCGGACGGGGAGTTCTGCGAGGAGCACCGGCCGGTGCCCGAACGGGTCCGCGCGGTGCTGCTGGCCCGGCAGGAATCAGCGCTGGCGCTGCCGATCGCCCACGGCGACGGCGCCGAGGATGATGTCCCGGACCCGGCCACCCGGGGTGCGCTCGGCAAGGTCCGGCTGCGGCTGGGCAAGGTGCTGGCCGAGGGCGTGCCGCTGGTACTCGCCAACGGGCACGGGAACGGCCACGGCGGCAACGGCCATGGCAGCGACGGGCACGGGGCCGAGCCTGCGGCGGTGAGTTCCGGGCAGCACGGCGACGGCGGGCAGGCCGAGCTCCCCGGCCCGGAGGACTCCGGCCGTCACTAGCAGCCGGGCATGATGACCTACCTACGGACCCGTGCGATAACAGGGGCGGCAGCAGGCGCCGCTGCGGGCGCCGCGTCCAGCGCCCGGGCCTGGGCCTGGGCCCGGCGGGCCGCGGCGCTGGTGCTGCTGCCCGGGCTGAGCCTGCTGGCGCTGAGTGGCTGCGCCAAGATGAACGCAGCCCTCAGCAAGCAGACCGCGGTGGTCAGCTTCAGCTCCAGCACCACCGTAGCCACGGAGCTGAAGGTGCGCACCGCCTGCTCCGGCATCCCGAACGTGCGGCCGACCGCCCTGCCCACCCACCGCACCGCGCTGAACATGCTCAACGCCGTGCAGTACGACATCACCCACGCCAGCGACGCGAACATCGCCGAACTGGACACCTGCCTGACGAAGTACAAGTCCGTGCAGGGGATCAACTTCCAGAACGTCGCGGACGACGGCAGCTGACCAGCACCGCAGCAGCGATCATGACCGCGCCCGCGATCCCGGCCGGGCCGAGCCGCTCCCCCAGGATGAGCGCGGCGAGGATGGTCCCGGTGAGCGGCTCCAGCAGGGTCAGCCGGGCGGCGGTACCGGCCGGTGCCGTGCGCAGGCCGCGGAAATACAGGGTGTAGGCCACGGCCGTCGGCCCAGTGCCCAGCGCCAGCAGCAGGCCGATGGTGGCCGGGGCGGGCCGGAATCCCACCGCGGCCACGGCCGCCGCCAGCGGTAGCAGGACCAGCCCGCCGACGGTGAACCCGAATCCGGTGACGGCCAGGTCGTCCAGGCCGGGAACGGGCCTGGACCCGATCAGGGTGACGGCCGCGAACCCGGCCCCGGCGAGCACCGCCAGGCCCGCCCCGGCCAGCAGCGATGTCTCAGCCAGCCCGCTGGACGGCACGCCCACCAGGAGGCCGAGCCCAGCCACGGCGAGGCAGGTGGCGGTGACGGCCAGCCGCGGCCCGGCGGCCGGTGATCAGCCGGTCGGCACCGAGCACGAGGACGGGCGCGCTGCCGATGGTGATGAGGGTGGCCAGGCTGACCGAGGTCAGCGAGACCGCCGTGAAGTAACAGCCCTGGAACAGCGCGGCCAGCAGACCGGTGACGGTGATCCGGGTCCAGGCGGCCCGGCCCACTGGCCAGGGCCTGCCGGTCACGGCCAGGAAGGCCACGATCAGGACGCCGCCGATGGTGAGCCGGTAGGCCGCCACGGACAGCCCGGGCAGGCCAGCCGCCCGGCTCAGCAGGCTGCCAGTGAGCCCTCCGGTCCCCCAGAGCAGCCCGGACGCCACCAGGTAGGGCAGGCCGGTACCGGGGCCACGGCGGGCGGTGCTGCGCGCACGCGCGGAAATAAGCATGGGTCGATCGCTCCTGCGACGAGAAGGGGAAAGGTCGCGGAAGCGGGGCGCAGCAGAGTCGATCAGGCAGATTCGCCCGGAGCAGATCGCCGGAGAAGTTCGCCTGGAAAAAGGAAGCGTGGGTCAGCTCAGCTGGCCTGACACGCAGACGACGCCCCGCTTAGGCGCAGGGCGGCGGGGTGATCGGGAAGAGCCGGTGCATACTGCGCATCCTATCCTGGCCCGCACCCGGGCGCCCCGGTGCGGCCGGGTGCCCGGGCGGGGCGGCAGGTAGGTCAGTGCGCGTACAGGCCGCGGTAGTACTCGAACACGAAGCCGATCACGGTGAGGAAGGTGAACAGCATCCCGATCAGGAACAGCCACCAGCCGATCGCGACGCCCAGCGCGGCCGTGGCCACGGCCAGTCCGACGTACAGCGGCCACCAGCTGCGCGGGCTGAAGAAGCCGAGCTCGCCGGCGCCGTCACTGATCTCAGCCTCGGAGTTGTCCTCTGGCCGCTGGGGCAGGCGGCGGCCGGTGAACAGCAGGTAGAAACCGGTCAGGAAGGCAAGCCCGACAGAAAGGGCCAGCGCCGTCGTCCCGGTCGGGTCCTTGGAGAAATACCAGTAGACGATGTCCGCGGCGCCGAAGAACACCGCGCAGCCCACGAACAGGAAGCCCTCAAACTTCATCTGACACCTCTCCAGCTATACCCGGGCGGGCCAGCTGCCTGTCATTTGCTCTGTGATTCCTCGAGCCGCTGCTGGTGCGTGCGCCCGGACTGGATATGCGGGTAATGCAGATCGAACGCGGGCCGCTCGGAGCGGATACGCGGGATCCGGGTGAAGTTGTGCCGTGGCGGCGGACAGGAGGTGGCCCATTCCAGCGAGTTTCCGTAGCCCCACGGGTCGTCGACGGTCACCGGCTCGGCGTGCCGCCACGTCTTGTACACGTTGTAGAGGAAGATGAACGTGCCCGCGCCCAGGATCCACGAGCCGATGCTCGAGATCTGGTTCAGCGTGGTCACGTTGGCGGGCAGGTCAGGGTAGTTGGCGACGCGGCGCGGCATGCCCTCGACGCCGATCCAGTGCTGCACCAGGAAGGTCATGTTGAACCCGATGAACACGCTCCAGAAATGCCACTTGCCGAGCGTGTTGTCGAGCATCTTCCCGGTCCACTTGGGCCACCAGAAGTAGAACCCGCCGAACATGCAGAACACCACCGTGCCGAACAGCACGTAGTGGAAGTGGGCCACCACGAAGTAGGAGTCGCTGACGTTGAAGTCCAGCGGCGGCGAAGCCAGGATGATGCCGGTGAGGCCGCCGAACAGGAACACCACGAGGAACCCGACGATGAATAGCATGGCCGGCTCGAACGTGAGCTGGCCGCGCCACATGGTGCCCACCCAGTTGAAGAATTTCACCCCGGTGGGCACCGCGATCAGCAGGGTCATGAAGGAGAAGAACGGCAGCAGCACCGCGCCGGTGGTGAACATGTGGTGCGCCCACACGGTCATCGACAGTCCGGCAATGGCGATCGTGGCGCCGACCAGGCCCTTGTAGCCGAAGATCGGCTTGCGGCTGAACACCGGCAGGACCTCGGTCGCGATGCCGAAGAACGGCAGCGCGACGATGTAGACCTCGGGATGGCCGAAGAACCAGAACAGGTTCTGCCACAAGAGCGCGCCGCCGCTGTTGGCGGAGAACACCTGCGCGCCGAGCTTACGGTCGATCTCCAGCACCAGCAGCGCGGCGGCGAGTACCGGGAAGGCCAGCAGCACCAGGATGGACGTGAGCAGGATGTTCCAGGTGAAGATGGGCATCCGGAACATGGTCATGCCCGGGGCCCGCATGCAGATGATCGTGGTGATGAAGTTGACGCCACCGAGAATCGTGCCCAGCCCGGCAATCGTCAGGCCCATGATCCACATGTCGCCACCGATGCCCGGGCTGTAGACCGAGTTGGTCAGCGGCGAGTAGGCGTACCAGCCGAAGGCCGCAGCACCTCCCGGGGTGAGGAAGCTCACCAGCAGGATGATCCCGCCGAACACGAAGAAGTAGTAGCTCAGCAGGTTCAGCCGCGGGAACGCGACGTCCGGGGCGCCGATCTGCAGCGGCATGATCTCGTTCGCAAACCCGACGAACAGCGGGGTGGCGAACAGCAGCAGCATGATCGTGCCGTGCATGGTGAACAGCTCGTTGTACTGCTGGTCGGACACCACGTGGTTGTCCGGGCCGAACAGCTGGATCCGCATGATCATGGCCATCAGGCCACCGATCAGGAAGAACGCGAACGAGGTGATCAGGTACAGGTGGCCGATCACCTTGTGGTCGGTCGAGGACAGCCATTCCGCCAGGATCGAGCCCTTGCGGCCCGCGTACGGCGATCCGGTCTGGACCTCGGTGGGCTCTTCGACGGTGGTCACGACTGCGCACCCCCTGCTGACTTCTGTGCCCGCTGCTGCCCGGCGATCCACGTGCGGAACTGCGCGGGGGTCACGATCTTCACGGTGAACAGCATGCGGCTGTGGTAGACGCCGCACAGCTCGGTGCAGCGGCCGGTGAACGTGCCGGTCCGGATTGGGGTCACCTCGAAGTGGTTCGGGTGGCCCGGGATCACGTCCCGCTTGAACTCGAACGGCACGACCCAGAAGGCGTGGATGACGTCCACCGACACGAGGTTGAACCGGACCGTCTCGTTGGTCGGTATTTCCAGCAGCGGCAGCCGCCCGGGCCAGGGCTGGCCGTTCTCGGTCACATCGCCGGTAGCCGAGCCCGGCACCGTGAACCCGGGGTACTGGAACTGCCAGCTCCACTGGTAACCGACCACGGTGACGGTGACGTCCGGGTGGGCCGACAGGCTGTCGATGTAGTTCTCGTCCCGGGCGGTGAAGTAGAAGAAGACACCGATCATGATGAACGGCACGATCGTGTAGAAGATCTCGATCGGCAGGTTGTAGCGCACCTGCCGGGGCGGCCGGTCAGAGCTTTTTGCGGTGGAAGATGACCGCCCAGACGATCATCCCCCAGACCACGGCCCCGACGCACAGGGCCGCGACCCAGCTGCCCTGCCAGAGGGTGACCACCGTAGTGCCCTGCTTGGTCACCGGGAGCGGCAGGCCCAGCCGGGGAAGGCTGCTGGACTGGCAGCCCGCGGTGGCCAGCACCACCGCGGCGAGCATGAACGCCCGGAGGGTCCAGCGGCGCCGCTGGCGGGCGGCCGGGCCGGACGGCACGGCTGCGGGCTGGCCCTGCGGGCCGGGCTCACCGGGCTGCTGGCCCGGAACATGCGCGCCCCTTTGGCGTGGGGCGCTGGGGGTGGGACTCACAGGTTGCCTTCCCAGCGGAATGACTCCCGGCGGCACGGGCAGGTCATGACTCGTCGTCCTACAGGCTGTCGTGCAAACAGTATCGTGCAACCTCCCGGCCCCCGCCAGGGACCCCGATTGTGCCGCGGCGTGTCCCGCCCGGCCTGCTGCTATGGCGGGAAGGACCGGGCCGGCGGCCGGGGACGACCCGCGGTCCGGGCCGGTGACCGGCCACATGCTTACCCACAGCTACGTGCGGGTATCGGTTACCCGTGGCACGATACGAGCAGGTCTCGGCCGTCCGGACCGTGCTACCGGGTATCGTCGCCGGGTTACCGGGCACCGGCGGCCGGCCCTACGGCGGCGAATGGGATCGATCACGCGCGGCACCCGATCGGCACCGGCATAGAGAGGCGACCGCATGACCCCCCCGACGCGGCCAGCACCCATGCTGACGATCGACGCGCTCGGCCGGAAATGCCCCATCCCGATCATCATGCTCGCGGAGCGGATCAGGGAGGTCCCGATCGGGGCGACCGTGGCGGTGCTGGCCGATGACCCGGCCGCCAAGACGGACATTCCCGCGTGGTGCACGATGAAGCGGCAGGAGTTCGTGCTGGCCGCGGATCTCCCCCGCGGCTGGGCCTTCGTCATCCAGCGCGCCTACTGATCCTCAGCGCGCCTGATCCTCCGGCGCGGCTGCTGGTTCTGCGGAGTGGCCGGCTCCCTCACGAGTCACCGGCCCGGCGGAACCGGTTCGCGAACCGCGGGTCATCCTGCCACCAGGGCTGGGTGCCAGCGGCGGGGGTGGCGGGGCCAGCCTCAGGCTCGCTGGCCGTCCCGGCCCCGGCCACGGCGGCCTCGGCGGCCGCCACGGCATCGAGTTCCGCGTCGATCTGGACCGCCTGGGTCTCGTCCTCCCGGATCATCTGGATGAACTGGGCGGCCAGGAACGGCAGGCCGACGACGTCGCCCAGCACCCACAGCGCCCCGCCGCCGATGACCTGGTCGCTGTGCAGGTTAGGTCCCCAGGGGCGGGCCAGCGCGCGATAGTAGGCGCCGGCGATGAGGTTCTGGTCGGCGAGCACCGCCAGGCCGAGGACCGCGTCCCCGACGACCTCGGCGGCGCTGACCCACAGCGCCACCAGGTACGGGTACTCCCGCGGGACCGGGTCCACCCGCAGGAACATCCAGAAGAACACGAACCCCGGCGCCAGCAGGGCCAGATAGGTGAGCTCGCGGACCGCCGGGTGCTGCAGGCTCGCCGCGTACCAGGGCGAGAAGTACAGCACGAACGGCACTGCCACCAGCACGAACGTGGTGATCGCCGGGAACGTCAGCAGCTGTGCCAGCCGGCTGTGCAGCACCGCCTCGATCCGCTGGCCCGGCCCGGGCAGGGTCGCGATGAGCAGCGAGAGCGGCCGGCCCAGGGTCAGGAACAAAGGCGCCACCAGCAGCAGCAAAATGGTCTGCACCGAGCGGATGTAGAACAGCACGCCCTGGTAGACGCCGATGAACGACATCGTGGCGATGACGATGGTGCCCAGCCCGCCGACGCAGAACGCCACCACCCGCGCCGCGGGCCAGGGCCGCCGCTGCCCGCGCAGGCGGCGTACCCCCGCCAGGTAGAGGCCGCCCGCCAGCAGCACGACCACGAGGACGGGCAGGTCGAGCGTCCAGGACGTGAACACCCGGGCCGCGGTCAGCGCCGGTGGCCCCAGGTAGGGATGCGCGAGAGGAACGGTGGCCGCCACCCTGCCACGCTATCCCCCGCGGGCCTGGCCCGGCGCGGACGCCCCAGGCCCAGGCCCAGGCGCAGGCCAGCCCGGCCCAGGCTCAGGCTCCGGCCCGGAGCAGCCTCACGCGATCCGCGGGGTGACCGGGGCGCCCAGTTCCACGGTGCGGCTCACCGTGCAGATCCGGTCGTGCGACCGCTTGACCGCGTCGGGCAGCACCGCCCGGGCGGCATCGCCCGCCTCCCCGGCGGGAAACGCGATCCGGAAGGTGATCTCGATCCCGGTCAGGTGGTTGCCATCCGCGTCGCGGACCTTGTCCGCCTCGACGTCCACCTCGAAGGATTCCGGCTCACTGCGGCGCGAGGTGAGGATGTCCACGTCGATCGCGGTACAGCCGCCGATCGCGGCCAGCAGCAGCTCCACCGGGGTGAAGTCGGTGTCACCGCCGGTGCCCATGGCGATCCGGCCGCCGCGCACGTTGGCCGCGGTGAACCTGCCCCCCGCGATGCGCTCGACGCGGACCGCACGATGATCGGCATCGGCCACGGCACGGCCAGGGGCAGCAGAGCCGGGGATAGCAGGGCCGGGAGCAGGACGGTCAGCATCAGCCATGGCACCACACTGCCAGAGCCGGGCCCGGCGGCCAGGACCGTGCCCGCTATTGTCTCGTGCGGTGAGTACGAATCCGCCCGGCCTGGCCCCGGGCACCCCGCAGGAGCGGTACGACCTCGCGGTGGTGGGCGCGGGCATCGTCGGGCTGGCGGTCGCCCGCGAGGTGCTCAGCCGCCGCCCCGAGACGAAGATCATTGTCATCGACAAGCAGGCCGCGGTGGCCAGTCACCAGACCGGTCACAACTCTGGGGTGATCCACAGCGGCGTCTACTACAAGCCGGGCTCGCTGAAGGCCCGGCTCTGCGTCGAGGGCGCCCAGCTGATGTATGAGTTCTGCGACGCGGCCGGGATCCGCTACGAGCGGTGCGGGAAACTGATCGTCGCGATCCGCGGCGACGAGCTGCCCCGGCTCGCGGACCTCGAGGCCCGTGGGCACGCGAACGGCGTTCCTGGCCTGCGCCGGGTGGCCGCGGCCGAGATCGCGGAGATCGAGCCGGGCTGCCGTGGCGTGGCGGCGCTGCACTCACCGTCGACCGGCATCGTCGATTACGGCGCGGTGGCCCGGGCCATGGAACGCCAGCTGCGCGCCAAGAACGTGGCCTTTGCGCTCGGCTGCCAGATCAGCGCGGTGCGCCGGGCACACGGGGAGACGCTCCTGCGCCACGCCGCGGGCGAGTACCGGGCAGCCTGGGCCATCGTGTGTGCCGGGCTGTGGTCGGACCAGCTGGCCGTGTCCGCGGGCGCCCCGGCGGACCCGCGGATCGTGCCGTTCCGCGGCGCGTACCTGCGCCTGGCCACCCCACCGGGGCAGCCGCCGGTGGTCCGGGGCATGGTGTACCCGGTGCCCGATCCGGAACTGCCGTTCCTCGGCGTACACGTGACCCGGCACATCGATGGGCCGGTCATGCTCGGCCCGACCGCGATGCTGGTGGGGGCGCGTGACGCCTACGACGTCTGGCGGCTCCGCCCGCGGGACCTGGCCAGCACGCTGGCCTGGCCCGGGACCTGGGTGGTCGGGAAGAACTTCTGGCGCACCGGGATCAGCGAGCTGCGGATGGCCGCCAGCCGGAAGGCGTTCGTCCGGGCCTGCTCGCAGTACGTGCCGGCCATCGAAACGATGGCCCTTGACCCGCGCGCGGCCAGCGGGGTGCGGGCCCAGGCGGTGGGCCGGGACGGGCGGCTACTGGATGATTTCGTGATCTCGCAGACCCCCGGGGCGACACACGTCCGCAACGCGCCCTCCCCCGCGGCCACCTCCTCGCTGGCGCTGGCCAGGGAGATCGCTGACCAGTACGAGGACGCCGCCGCCCAGTGATAACGGCCGGCCGCCCGGAGCCGGGGCCGTCAGCCGGGGCCGTCAGCCGGGGCCGTCGGGCTGGGCCGGCTGGCTAGGTTGCGCTGGCGGTGCGCTGAGGTGGGCGGCTCTACGCCCAGGATGCGCCAGGCCGCGGCCCGGATGAGCACCACGGCCCAGGTCCGGAACGGCCGCCACGGCTCGGCCAGGGCCCGGAACTCCGCCTCGGAGGGACGGGCGGGCAGCTGGTAGAGCCGGGCGGCCAGGTCCAGCGCCTGTGGCTCGTTCACCGGCAGCACGTCGGTGAACCCGGTGCCACGGATCACGATCAGCGCGCTGTAGAAGGGCCCGATGCCCTCGATCGCCTGCAGCTCGGTCATGGCGCGGGCTGGGCCGAGGCCGGTGAGGTGAGCGGCATCCAGCCGCCCGTCCAGCGCGGCCCGCGCGACCCCGTGCAGCCGGCGCATCTTGTCCGCGGGGATGCCGGGGAACGACCCGACACCGAGCAGCTGGCTGGGCGTCGGCAGCGCCGCCAGAGCCTGCCCGGCCAGGTTGAACACGGCGCCGTGCGCCTCGCTCAGCCGCTGCCGGACACCCATCATCTGGCCGGCCGGGCGGCGGGCGCTGAGCACCGACCAGGCCGCGGCCTCGTACGGGGAGTAGAACAGCGGCGGCCGCAGCCCGGGCGCGGCCGCCTGCAGCTGGCCGATGACCGGGTCCCGCTGGCCGATCTGGGCGAACCCGGTGGCGTCGTGATCGAGCGAGAGGACCCGGGCGACCTGGCGGCGAACCTGGCCCGCGGCGGCCGGCCCGGCACTGTCGAATCCGGCACTGTCGAATCCGGCACTGTCGAATCCGGCACTGTGGAACACACACTGCACCTCCCCCGCGGTCCCGGCGCCGCTGTCGTCCTGGCGGACCTCCACCCCGACCTGGCTGGTGTAGGAGTCCAGGCAGAACGCCAGGCGCATGATCCCGTCCCAGCTCTGCCCGGCGCGCTGGCCGAACCCGAACATGGCCGCCTCAGCCAGCGAGAACGGCCCGTTCGGGGTGATAGTGAACGTTCCAGTCGGCATGCGGCTCCCCCACCGTGCGGCGTGTCCAGGGCCTCATCGTCGCAGCAGGGTCGGACGGTTCAGGCCGGCGCCGGCGCCCCCGCCGGTCAGCCGCGTGCTGGGCGGCCGGCCAGGATCTCCCGGGCGGCCCGGGTCCCCGAGGCCAGCGCACTGCGCGGCGATGGCCGGGCCGGCAAACCGGTCGTCCAGGCCGGACCAGGTGATCCCGGACCAGCCCCGGCCGCCGTCCGCGGTCCACTGTCCATGCCGCCGTCCGCCTCGACGCGCGCCCCCGACCCGTCGCCCGTGATGGCGCGCCGGACCTGGGCGTCGAACGCGGCGAGCAGGTCCGCGGGCTCCATGACCTCAGCTCTCCCGGCGGGCCCGGGCGCGCCGTTTGCCCTCGTGCATGGCCTGCACCCGGGCCACCGGGATCGCCCGGCCTTCCTCGATCAGGCCAGCGGGCAGGCGTTGCGGCCCCGGCATCCCCTCCGCCCAGGGATCGGCATCACCCAGGAGCACCAAAGCGTTGTGGATAGTGAAGTCAGCGGGCCTGACCTGGTCGAGGTCATCCCAGGCCACCGGGAAGGAAACCGGCGTGCCCGGCCGCACCCGCGGGCTGTACACGGCGGCCACAGTGGCCCCGCCCGCCCGGGTGGAGTCCAGGAACACCTTGCCGCCCCGGTCTTCCCGGATGAATGCCGTAGTGGCCAGGGCCGGGTCCAGCCGCTCCGCCCGTGCGGCCAGGGCCCGGGTGGCCGCGGCGGCTTCCTCCCCGCGCGTCTGCGCGTCCACCGGCACGAGCACGTGCACGCCCTTGGCGCCGCTGGTCTTCACCGCGCCCGCCAGCCCGGCGTCGGCCAGCGCCTGGCGGACCAGCCCGGCCGCCCGGGCCGCCAGGCCGAACTCGCCGCCCTCGGGCGGGTCGATGTCCAGCACCAGGTAGCTGGGCTGATCCCAATGGCCGGCCCGGACCAGCATCGGGTGGTACTCCACCGCCCGCTGGTTGGCCAGCCAGAGCAGCGTGCGCCGGTCGTTGCAGAGCGGGTAGGCCACCTCGCGCCGGGAACTCTCCGCCCACATCGACACGGTCAACAGCCACGGCGGCGCGTACGCCGGCACGTTCTTCTGCATGAAGGGTGGCTGGCCGGGGCGCACCCGGATCACCGACAGCGGCCGGTCCCGCAGCCCCGGCAGGATACGGCCAGCCACCCCGTCCAGGTAGTCCACCAGATCCCGCTTGACCGCGCCCGCCCCGTCGAACAACGGCTGGTCCAGGTGGGTCAGCGGCACCCCGTCGCGTTCCTCACCGCTCATCAGGCCACTGTGCCATCGATCCGGCTTACCTAGCCACCTCACCCGGCCCGCAGCCGGGCTGCCCGGCGCCGGGCGTACGCCCCGATCCCGACGGCCAGCCCGATGCCGAGTAGCACCGCCCGGTCCAGCGGGCCGGCCTTTCCTGGGGCACCGATCGCGCTGGCCATCAGCACCGTCATCGGCGCGATCGCGAGCACCGGCCCCCAGGCGGCCCAGAAGCCGATGGTCAGCGCCGCGGTGTTGCCCAGCGGGGTGTCGAAGCCGACCAGGGCATTCGGTGACAGCTCCCCACGGAACACGTTGACCAGTGCCCCGCCCACCAGCACCGGCACGGTGACCAGGAGCAAGACCAGAAACCAGGGATGGCCACTGGCCACGGCAAGCACGATGACCGGCAGCCCGGCCACCGCGAGCAGCAGCAGGCACGGCATAATCGCGTGCCACCAGGCCAGCGTGTCGAACCGGAACGGCAGCGCCGCGGACCGGCGCGGGTCGTCCGCGTCCAGCCGGGCCCCCTCGCACAGCCAGGCGGCGGCGAGGTAGCCCATGGTCAGCGCGCAGGCGACCGGCACCAGCGTGGGTTGCCGGCCGTGCGCCGCGAGCCCAAGCAGCCCCACCGCCAGCAACGTCAGCACCACCGCGGCCACCAGCCGGTACGGCGCCCGGGCCAGCGCGAGCAGGTCACGCCAGGGCAGCACGAGCGCCCGGTGCCGGGGCGGGGGAAGCCGGAACCGGGCCCGGCGCGAGCTGGCCGCCCCGCTGTAGGCCCGCGCCACGCCGCGGGTGTTCATGCTCAGCACCGCGGTGGACATGGCCCGGAGGGTCCGGGCCCGGAGCCGGAGCGCGGCCGCGGGAACCCCGGCGGCGGCGCTGTGTGCAGCGCCGAGCGCCACCAGCGCCGCGGCGGCCAGCAGCCCGGCGGCCAGCGGCCAGAGCAGGTGGAAGCCGGCGACCGGGCCGCTGACCGCGGCGAGCACGGGCTGGGCGGCCCAGCCCCACGGCCCCGACCAGAGCACCACGGTACTGAGCACGGCGGGCGGGCGGCCAGCCAGCGCCCAGGCCACCAGCAGCAGGAAGGCCCCGGCGGCCGTCCCAGCCACCGGGGTCACCGCGCGGACCCGGGGCCAGCTCGCCTGGTACCGCTCGACCAGTCCGGCGCAGCCGGTGCCGAACGCGACAAGCAGCGCGGCCGAGCCCATGGCGGCGGCGGTGAGGCGCAGCACGTGGCCGGTGTCATGGCCGCCGAGCCCGGTAGAGACCAGGATGGCGGCGGGCACGATGCCCGCCGCCGCGCCCGCCACGACGGTGAGCGCGGCGTTCATCCGGAATCGTGGCCGGAGCAGCCGGCCCCGGTCCACCGGGGTGCCGAGCAGCCAGTCCGCGGTGGGCGGCGGCACGGTGACCGGACCGCGCCACAGCGCGTCCCGCACCAGCATCAGCAGCGCGGCCAGGGCCAGGGCGGCCAGCCCGGCCGGGGCGGCCAGGAGCACGTGCGGGGTCAGCGCCGCTGGGGGCGGCGGGTGCCGCAGCGCGCGGACCGCGGCCACGATCAGCGAGCCGCCGTAGCCCACCGCGATGATCGCGGCAAGGTAGACCCAGTAGGCGACGCTGGCCGCCTGCTTCCGGCCGCGGCCACGGCGCAGGCCGCGCAGCAGTTCGACGGTGGCCCGGGTGCTGTCCGGGATGACGATGGCCCCCCGGCTCACCGTCACCGCAACGCCGCCAGCGTCGCGTCCGGTGGTCCCTGCCCGGTGACCACGCCGTCGGTGAGCACGATGACATGGTCGGCGACGGCCGCGGCCAGCTCGGTGTGGTGGGTGGCCAGCAGCAGCGCCGCCCCGGCTTCCTTCTCCGCCCGGAGCAGCCCGCCCAGCCAGCCCCGGGCCGCGGGGTCCAGCCGCTGTTCCGGCTCATCCAGCACCAGCAGCCGGCGCGGCCGGACCAGCAGAGACGCCAGGTACAGCGCCTGCAACTGGCCACTGGACAGCGAGCCGGGCAGGGCGTCGCCGTGATCGGCCAGGCGGCACTCGCGCAGCGCGCGGCTGGTGAGCTCCCCCGCGTGCCGGCCCGCGCCGTGCGCCACCGCCACCAACTGCAGGTGCTCAGCCACAGTGAGGTCGGGGTAGGCGCTCAGCGTGTCGCCGACCACGGCGATCTCCGTCCGGGCGGCCAGGTCGTCCTCGGCCAGTACATGGCCCGCGTAGCTCACCCGCCCGGTACTCGGGGGTGTCCCGGCCCGCGGCGATGCGCAGCAACGTGGACTTACCGGACCCGTTGGCGCCGAGCACGGCCACGCACTGCCCGCCCGCCAGGGTGAGATCGATCGGGCTCAGCGCGGCGCGCTCCCCGTAGTTGCGGCTCACCCCGGTCAGCGCGAGCAGCGGCGGATTCCCTGACTCCACGGGGCAAGTTCACCACATGCGCGCGGCTCCGGAAGCCGGTCCACCCCGGCCCGCACTCACCCGGCCCGCACGCCCAGCATCCACCCCGGGCCGGCGGTACCGGCTGCGGGCGCGCTGGCCGACCGACCCTACCAGGCCAATCACACCAGTCTCTCTTACAACGCCGGCATCAACCCGGTGCCGCGGACCGGGCCCGCCTTTATCAACGTGGTGGATTTGAGCACGTATATGCGGCAAATCCACCACGTTATCGTGGGCGTGCCACGGGAGGGGCTGGTGTGACAGGTGGGAGGTGGTTCAGGGTGGGCTGGGGCGAGGGGGGACGCGGGAGCGTACCAGGCACCAGCCGACCCGGCTCAGCCGCCGAGCACCTCCCGCAGGGCGCCCGGGTTGGTGTAGTCACGGAACAGCACGATCTTGCCGTCGTGGATCCGGAAGACCTGGATCGAGCGGCCCGCCATCCCGCGGCCGGTGCTGGTCAGCGTGGCCCGGGTCAGCAGCTCAACGATGAGCACCTCCGGGTCCTCGGTGTGGTGCACGGCCAGCGCCTCCAGGTCGTCGATCCGGATCAGCGTGGCCGCGGTGCGGCGGGAGAACTCCCGGATGGCCTGCTGGCCGTCCAGCCGGGAGGGCAGGTCCAGGCCGGCGAACGGCAGCTCTAGCACGGCATCGGCGGCGAACAGGCCGACGAACCCTTCGATGTCCTGATTCAGCAGCACCTCCCGGCGACGCTGGAGAACCTGGTCAGGTGTGAGCACGGCTGATACGGTCATTGCCGCCCTTTCGTTCTACAAGCGTTGATTGAACAATCGTAGAACGAACCTGGCTTTCCGTCAACGCTTGTAGAGTGAGCCGGTGACCGAGACCGAGGGTGCCCTGTCCCGGGCGGAGCAGCGCCGCCGGACCGAGGCGCGAATCCGCGACGCAGCCGCCCGGCTGTTCGTGGAATCCGGGTACGAGCGGACCACTATCCGCGCCGTGGCCCGGGCCGCTGGGGTGGACCCTGGCCTGGTCATCCACTACTTCGGCAGCAAGCAGGAGCTGTTCCAGCAGGTCACCCGCGCGGCACCCGCCCCCGACCTGGCCGGGACCACAGACGAGGTCATCGAGCAGATGCTGGCCCGGCTCGCGGACTCCCTGGCGAATGAGCCAGTGCACTCGCTCGCGGTGCTGCGGTCCATGCTCACCCACCCGGAAGCCGCCGAGGTGGCCGAGGCAGGGGTCGCCCGGTACCGGGAACAGATCAGCCGGGCCATCCCGGCCGCGGACGCCAGCACCCGGGCTGAGCTGGTCAGCGCGGTCATGCTCGGCGTGATCGTGTCCCGGCACCTGCTGAAGTCCACCGACCTCAGCGAGGCCAGCCCGGAGGAGATCATCACCCTGCTCCGGCCCAGCCTCCGCTCCCTGATGGCCGCAGGCCACCCCCGCCACCCCCTGACCGCCTCTTCCCCACCGGCTGCAGCACCATGGGGTCCGCGATCGCTACCAGGCGGGCTGATCTGCCGGACCGGGGCGGATCGGCCCAGGCCGATGGCGTCCAGCTTCGCGCCGATGTACTCATGCGCGATGACCGGCGGGAAGCTCCGGCGGCCGATCGGCGGTGGCAGCGACTCGACCACGGCGTCGTGATTGGCCTCGTAGAAGAAGATCAGCGAGAGCAGGTCCTCGTCTGGCGCTTCAGCCTGCGGCGGCAGCACCCGGTGCCGGGTGGACCGCCAGCGGTCCCCGGTCCACCGGGCGAGCAGGTCACCGATGTTGACGGTGAGCGCGGCCGGATCGTAGGGAGCATCCAGCCACGTCCCGTCGAGGGTGTAGATCTGCAGCCCGCCACGGCCCGGCTCACGGTCGAGCACGGTGACGGTGCCGAAGTCGGAGTGCGGGCCGATCCGGTACTGCCCGGGCTCGGGGGGCCGGTCCGGATCGGCTGGCGGGTACCAGTTGAGGTTCACCCCGTAGGTGGGGTGGCTCAGGAACGGCGCGAAATCGCCGGCCGGCAGGCCCAGGGCCACCGCGCACAGCGCCATCAGCTCGTCCGACAGCGCGTGCACCCGGTCGGTGTACTCGGTGATGACCGGGCGCAGCCGGGGCACCTCGGCCGGCCAGACGTTGGGCCGGTACCAGCGGGCGTCGATCTCGGCGTGGCCGGTCGGCAGGTCGGCGGCGAGGGAGAACGACTCCTTCAGGTCCGGCGGCGTCGGTGTTCCCTCCGCGTACCCGTTGGCTTCGGCGCCGGGCGGGATCCAGCCCCGGCCGCCGACCGTGATCGCGTACCGGCCCTTGACCGCGGCGGGCAGGGCGAAGAACTCCCGGGCGACCGCGCGCGCCTCAGCGCGCAGCGCGGCGGGCACCTGGTGGCCGGTGATGAGCAGGAAACCAGACGTGCGCAGGGCCTCGTCCACCTGCCGGGCGACCGTGGCGCGGTCGGCCGCGGCACCGCCGAACCAGGGGGCGAGGTCGATGACCGGGACAGTCGCTGACACGCGTCGGTCCTTCCCGCGAAGATCGTCGTTTTCCCTGGCATGCCCGGGCCGGATACCCGGAAAACGCCCGGCATGCCTACCGGAAAGGCCCGGAATGCGCCGCGCTCAGCGGTGGTTGGCGATGGCCGCCACCACGTTCCGGGGCAGGTAGCGGGGATGGACCAGCAGCGCCCTGGCCACCTGGCGGATGGTCAGCCGCAGCGGGATCAGCAGCTGCTCGCTGTAGCGCCACGCGGCCAGCTCGTCGGCGCGGACGCGCTCGGTGCCCAGACGCCCAGCTACCGCATGCCGGAACCGCCGTGCGTCGCCGCCGCCAGCGGACCAGGCGGCCAGCCACTCGCGCATGTCCTCGTCGCGTTCCAGCAGCGACCAGTCCATCAGCCGTTCCGCGATCTGGCCCGCCGCGTCGATGACGAAGGCCCGGTCGCGTCCGCCGCTGATGCCGTGTACCCGGCCCTCGCTGTGCCGGCTGTGGTGGATGCTGGCCGAGCTGAACTCCGCCCCGATCGCCAGCGCGGCCACCGCGTGCCCGGCCTCGTGCCAGGCGGTACGGACGGTAGCCGCGCGGGCCCGCCCGAGACTGGGAAAGCAGCCGCAATCGTAGCGCTGGCTGACCCACTTGCGGTGCACGATGGATTCGTCGTCGTAGCGGATAACCCGGTTCAGCTCAGCCTGGATCTCCGCCAGAACTCTTTCCTCAGCAGGCTTCATCACTGAATAAGAGACCATCCGGCCAGGCCAGCGCCTAGCCCGCAGGCAACTACGACGACGGACGCCAGAGTAGCGCGATCCGCCCGGGCTGGCCTGGGCATCGCCGAGCTATCGTCATGCCGTTCGCTGAGGCCGACCCGCCAGGAGGATCGCGTGACGGTGCTGGACAGTTTCACCTTGACCGGCAGGAAGGCCGTAGTCACTGGGGGTAACCAGGGTCTGGGCAAGGCCTTTGCCGCGGCTCTGGCGCAGGCCGGCGCCCGGGTGGCGATCGTGGCGCGGGACGCGGACCGGAACACGGCCGCTGTCCGCGAACTGACCGGGCAGGGCCTGGACGTGTCGGCGCTGGACGCCGACATCACGGGTGACGCCGCGGCGATCACCCGGCGTGCGGCCAGCCAGCTCGGCGGCCTGGACATCCTGGTGAACAACGCCGGAGTGTGCATCCACAAGGAGTCCTGGCAGGTTACGGACGACGAGTGGGCCGCCGTCTTTGACCTGAACGTGCGGGCCCTGTGGCAGTGCAGTGTGGCCGGCAGCCAGCTGATGGCCCAGGCGGGCGGCGGCTCCATCATCAACGTCGGGTCCATCTCCGGGATGATCGTCAACCGGCCGCAGTGGCAGCCTGCCTACAACGCGTCCAAGGCCGCGGTGCACCAGCTGACGAAGTCACTGGCGGCGGAATGGGCCGGGCTGGGTGTCCGGGTCAACGCGATCGCCCCGGGTTACGTGAAGACCGATATGGCACCGGTGGACCGGCCGGAATTCCGGCGGTACTGGATCGAGGACACCCCGCAGCAGCGGTACGCGATGCCAGCCGAGATCGCCCCGAGCGTGGTGTTCCTGGCCAGCGCCGCCGCATCCTTCATCACCGGGTCCGTCCTGGTCATTGACGGCGGATACACGCTCTGGTGAGGCATCTGCCCGCGTGGCCCCTGACGGCCTGCCGGGGTGCCAGGTTACGATGTCGCGACCGGACGCGGCCCTGGCGGGGACGGGCCCTCACTAGCGGAGACGGGCCCTCACTAGCAGCATCTGGATGTCCAGGCCGCTGCGAATGAGGCAGCAGGGCAGCAGGAAGTCCGTCAACGAAGGGAAGCGCATGCCGCAAGTCACGCGCCTGCGTGTGTTCAGTGCCGCGGCTGCTGGAGCTCTTACGCTCGGCAGCCTCGCCACAGTCACCACCGCGCAGGCGGCCACCCGGGCGGCGATCGCCGGCACCCCACCCACGTGGGCGACGGCGGCGAAGCGGGTCAGCAGCCAGGCCGTCACCACCGGCACCGTGAACGCGCGGGTGTACCTCGCGCCCCGGGATCCATCCGGCCTGGCCAGCTACGCCACGGCGGTCTCCGACCCCGGCAGTGCGCAGTACCGCCAGTTCCTCACCCCCGCGAACGTCGCGGCCAGCTACGGGCCGAGCGGCGCCGAAACCAGCACGGTGCGCTCCTGGCTCACCTCGGCCGGGCTGACCGTCACCGGGGTCAGCGACTCGGGCCCAGCTGACGCCTACATCGCCATCCAGGGCACGACGGCCGCGGTCAGCAAGGCATTCAGCGTGACGTTCGGGCTGTACAAGGGCCCGGACGGGCAGGCCGACCGGGCCCCCAGCCAGGCCGCCACCGCCCCCGCCTCGGTCGCCAGCTACATCCTCGCGGTGAGCGGCCTGGACACTGCGAAAAGCGTGATCAAGCCGGCGCTGCCGCCACCCCTCGAACTACTGGGTCGCCCCGCCGTGCTCGGCCTATTACGGCCAGCAGGTGGCGACCGGCGAGCCGGCCGGCTACGGCAAGCACCAGCCCTGGACCAACTGCGGGTACACGCCGCGGCAGATCAGCGGGGCCTACGGGGTGACTGCTTCCGGAATGACTGGCCAGGGCCAGACCGTGGCCATCGTGGACGCCTACGCTTCGCCGACCATGCTGGCGGACGCGAACCAGTACTCCGCCGTGGTCGGTGAGCAGCAGTTCGCGGCCGGCCAGTACCAGCAGTACCAGGTCGGCCCGTACACGCAGACCGGGCCGGACGCCTGTGACGCGCAGAGCTGGTACCCCGAGGAAACCCTCGACGTGGAAGCGGTGCACGGGCAGGCCCCCGCGGCCAGCGTCCGCTATGTCGCCGCGGCCAGCTGCCAGGATCCCGACCTGGCCGACGCGGACGCCCTGATCGTGAACGAGGACCTGGCCAGCATCGTCAGCAACTCCTGGGGCGGGCTGTCCCAGGACGAGACCCTGGCCGCGGTCTATGACGCGATCTTCGAGTACGGCGCGGCCGAGGGCATCGGCTTCTTCTTCTCCGCTGGGGACAGCGGCTACGAGGGCCCCGGCGAGGACCCTGCATCCAGCGGTGACCAGGTCGATTTCCCCGCGGGCAGCCCGTGGGTCACCTCGGTGGGCGGCACCAGCCTGGCCATCGGCAAGATCGGGCAACTATGAGTTCGAGACGGCCTGGGGCACGCCTGATCGACCAGCTGGTGCAGAAGAACGGCCAGGAGCAGTGGCAGTACCCGCCACCCGGCCCGTATCCGGCCAGCTACGACGGATCCGGCGGTGGCGGGGTGAGCACCCAGTACCCGCAGCCGGCCTACCAGGCTGGCGTGGTGCCGGACAGCCTGTCCGAGAACCCGCCGGCCGAGCCGACCCCCGTCGCCCGCTACCAGCGGTACCGGGTGATCCCCGACGTGTCCGCGCTCGGCGACCCGAGCACCGGGTTCCTGATCGGCGAGACCACACTGCAGCCGGACGGTAAGACCTACGCGTTCTCGCTCAGCCGGACTGGCGGCACCAGCGTGTCGTGCCCGGTGTTCGCCGGCATCGAGGCGGACGCCCAGCAGGCCGCAGGCGGCCCGCTCGGGTTCGCGAACCCGGTCATCTACCAGGCCTATCAGCAGGATCCGGCCGCGTTCCATGACGTGACCGCCATCCCAGACCTGGCCGAGGTGCGCAACAACTACACCAACCCGGCTACCAAGGCCGGCCCGCTGCTCACCTACCTGCGAACCCTCGGGATCAACGGCGAGGGCGCGGACGCGCTGCGCGCCACCCCGGGCTACGACGACGCCACCGGGGTCGGCTCGCCCAGCCAGTACATCCAGTACTTCCAGCACTAACCGGCCGGAACAGGACTGCGCGGCGGGGGAAACCCCGCCGCGCAGTTCTGGCTTACGTGACTTATCTGCTTGCTGGCGGGCCGGCTCAGCTGTAGTGGGCAGCGACGCCGGCGGCGGCCTCCTCGCCGTACACCGCGCGCAGCCGCTCGGCCAGCTCGCCTGGCTTCAGCTCGTACTCCTGCGGCCCGACCGTCTCCAGCACATGCACTGCGAGCATGTTGCCCAGCTCCGCGGCGCGCTCCAGGGTCAGGCCCCAGGCCACTGCGGCGAGGAACCCGGCCCGGAACGCGTCGCCGGTGCCGGTCGGGTCGGCCATGCGGACCTCCGGCACCGGCCCGACGAACACCGGGTCAGCGCCAGAGCGCTCGATCTTCGCCCCGTTCGGGCCCAGGGTGGTGACCCGGACCGCGACCCGGTCCAGGATCTCCGGCCCGGACCACAAGCTCTTGCGCTCGATCAGGGCTTCCTCGTACTCGTTGCAGAACAGGTAGGCGGCCCCGTCCACCAGGGCGCGCACCTCATCCTCGCCGAGCCGGGGCAGCTGCTGGGACAGGTCGGCGGCGAACGCGATGCCCAGGTCCTTGCATTCCTGGGTGTGCGACAGCATGGCCGCGGGATCGCTCGCCCCGATCAGCACCAGGTCCAGGCCGCCGGCCTGCCGGGCGAGGGAGGCGAGCCCGATCTCCCCGGTCCTCGCTCATCGCGCCCGGGTAGAACGAGGCGATCTGGTTGCCGTCCAGGTCGGTCGTGCACACGAAGCGGGCGGTGTGCTGCGTACTCGACTCGCGAACGCCGCTGCAGTCCACCCCGTGGTCGGCCAGCCAGTCCCGGTACGGCGCGAAGTCGGCGCCGACCGCGCCGACCAGCAGCGGCCGGAGGCCGAGCACGCCGAGCCCGAACGCGATGTTGGCGGCTACCCCGCCGCGGCGGATCTCCAGCCGGTCCACCAGGAAGGACAGGGATACCCGGTCCATCTTGCCTGGGATGAAGTGCTCGGTGAACCGGCCGGGAAAGGTCATGAGATGATCGGTCGCGATGGACCCCGTGATGGCTATGCGCACGCCCGAACTCTAGGCCATCCCGGGGCGGCGCCCAAGCGGCATAGCCCCAAATCCGTGCTGGTTCAACCGTGCCGGGCCAACAGTGCGCATCCAACAGTGCACATGTCGTGTGCACCAGCAGTGCAGGCCAGGGAAAGCCCGCGAAGGCCCGGCGTGGCCGGGAGCGGCCGCCCCCGGCCACGTCAGATGCAGGCTGCTGCCGTCTGGGATCAGTGGAACGAGTCGCCGCAGGCGCAGGAGCCGGTCGCGTTCGGGTTGTCGATCGTGAAGCCCTGCTTCTCGATCGTGTCCACGAAGTCAATGGTCGCGCCCGACAGGTACGGGGCACTCATCTTGTCGGTGACCACATGCACGCCAGCGAACTCGGCGTCGATGTCCCCGTCCATCTGCCGCTCGTCGAAGTAGAGCTGGTAGCGCAGGCCAGAGCAGCCGCCCGGCTGCACGGCAATGCGAAGCCGCAGGTCATCGCGGCCCTCTTGCGCCAGGAGAGTGCCCACCTTGGCTGCCGCGGCGTCGGTCATGATGACACCGGTGGTGGTCGCCTCGTGCTGAACAGTCATCTGTGTCTATCTCCCGGGTAGATTGCCGCCGCGTGCGCGGCGCTGGCTGATCTCCTTAGCCCAACCATATGCCGTGCTCAGTCATTCCGGGCCAGCCCCACGCTCAGCAGCACGTTACGCCCCGGCACTGACCAGGGCCAGCCCCGGGGTGGCAGCCTCGCTACCGTCCGGCCGGATCAGGTACCCCTCGTAGCCGGGCAGCGCGGCCACCGCGGCCAGCGCGGCGTCAGCACCCACGGCCAGCGCGGTGGCCAGGGCGTCCGCCAGGCCGAGCGCTGGCCCGGTCACCGTGGCCGACGCGGCGCAGTGGGCAGGCTGGCCGGTGTGCGGGTCGATGAGGTGCGGCCCGCGCTGGTAACTCCCTGAGGTGGCGACCGCGCCGCGCACCTCCACCACCGCGGCCAGCGCACCCGGCCGCCACGGGTGCTGGATGCCCGCCCGCCATGGCGGGCTGGACTGCCCTGGTGCGGCCAGCGGCCCGGTACCGGGCGAGCCGAACGCGGCCAGGTCGCCGCCGGCGTTCACCAGCGCGGCCGCTGCCCCCGCCCGGCTGAGCGTGGCCATCGCCCGGTCTACGGCCCAGCCCTTGACCAGCCCGGTGGGGTCGAAGCCACCCGGCAGTGCCCATGGGTCGAACCAGCCTGCGGATGCTTCCCGGGCTGTCTTGCACAGCGTGATCACCTCGGCCACCGGCGCGGGTGCCCGGGTCACAGACAGCTCACCGCGGCGCAGCCGGCTGCACCGGGCTGCCCGGATCCCAGGTGCTGAAGACCGCATCCGCCTGGTGAAGCACGCGACACGCAGCAGTCAGCGTGTCCCGCAGCCCCCCGTCATCGAGGCCCCCGGGCCGCACCGCGAACGAGACGACCGTGCCCATGACCTGCTCGGCGTGGGTGCGGACCGGCCGCTGAGGGGCACCGGGAGCAGGGTGGCCCGCGCCCGGGCCAGCGAAGTCGGCACCGGGGCCAGCAGCCGGGGGACGATGGCCGCGGCGCGCGCTCACTTGACGTGCAGCTGGTCGAGTGCGGCCTGGACCGAGGTGGCGTAGGCCTGGCTGGTGTAGGTCGCCCCGGACACGGCGTTGATGTTCGTGCCCTGCGCGGACAGCACCTCGTTGCGCAGCACCGGGATGGCCTGGCTGGCCAGCTGCTGGGAGAACGGCTCAGCCGTCCTGATCAGCGGCACGGTCAGGCCGGTGATGCGGCTCCCGCGGACCGTGACCCGCACCGCCAGTTCACCGTACCCGTACTGCTCGGTGGGCCCGGTGACGGTGGCCGCCGGGCCGGTGCGCGGGCCCGCTGCCGGCGCTGCTGGCCGATGGGCTACTGGCCTGGCCCCCGGCGGCGGCCGGGGTGGCCCCGCTGGCCGGGGTGGCCGGCTTGTGCAAGCCGAGCACACCCACGAAGCCAGCCACGGCGCCCGCCAGCATCAGCCACGGTGCCTTCGTCATGCCCTCCCCTGTCTTCCTCGCCCACGGCCGGGCCTGTGCGTACGGCCGGCTGCAGAGGGCAAACGCCTCATGGTGGATGGACTCCTCTGGCACGCCCAGGGTCCGCGCGACCTCGACGACGTCGGCCACGAACCCTTCCGGCCCGGACACATACACGTCGCGGTACTGCAGGTCAGGCACGAGCCGGGGCAGCGAGACCGGATCGATGGCCGCCTTGTCCCGGGGGCCGGTGAGCTCGTGCACCGTCCCGCGGCGGTGCCGGACGAGTTCCCTGACCTCCGTGGCCAGCACCAGGTCCTCCGCCCGGGTGGCGCGGAGGACGACCACGGGCGCGCTACCCCGCGGCAGGTCCTCCAGCAGGGACCGCAGCGCGGTGACCCCGATCCCGCCGGCCACCAGCAGGGCCTTGGGCCGCTGCTGCGCGTACGTGGTGAACGCCCCGTACGGGCCCTCGATCGCGACCTTGGTGCCGGGCCGCAGGTGGGCCAGCGCCCGGGAGTGATCACCCCGGCCCTTGACGGTCAGCCGCAGGTAGGGAGGCTGGGGCAGGGCGGACATGGAGTACGGGTGAGCCTGCCACCACAGGCCGGGGGTGAGGAACCGCCAGAGGAAGAACTGGCCGCCGGAGACCGCCAGCTGGTCCAGATGGCGGCCGGTGAGGATGACCGACACCACGCCCGGCCCCTCCTCGCGCACCTCGGCGACGGTCAGCCGGTGCCGCAGGCTGCGCAGGACCGGCAGGCCGAACCGGTAGCAGAGCACCAGCCCGGCCGTGCCCGCCCAGCACAGCGACCAGACAAGCCGGGTCAGCGGATGCCCGACGAAGGCCGGGCCCAGGACGAGCACGTGCGCGAACGAGATGGCCAGGGCGAGATACATCCAGAGGTGGATCAGCCACCACGTCTCCCGGGGCAGCCGCCGCCGCACGGCGCGCACAGAGATCACGCCGATCAGGCACATGATGCCCAGTGCGGCGGTGGCGGTCGGCACGTCCGGGTACCGGTTCAGCAGCACGCCCAGCTCATGCCAGAAGCCAGCCCGGGCCCCCTCGGCGTAGCCGAGCGTGAGCAGCAGGGCGTGCGCGGCGATGAGGCTGATCGGCCACGGGGCGAGCGCCCGGTGCCAGCGCACCAGCCCATCCTGGCCTGCCACCCGCTCGATCAGCGGGATCCGGCTGACCAGCAGCACCATCACCAGAGCCAGGTAGGTGCCGGCCATGCCGGTGAGGCTGCCCGCGAACGTGAGCAGCCCGCCGGCCGCGGACAGCTGGCTGTAGGACTCGCCGGTGATGGTGAGCGCGGTGACCGCGCCCAGGCCGGTACCGGCCAGCACCACGGCGGCGCCGGCCAGCCGGGGGCGCGGCTGCGGTGCGGGCGGGGCCTGCGGAGCTTTCCGTTTCCGGCCCGTCGCGGCCGGTTGCGGGGCACCGAAACTGACCTGAGTGGCGCTCATGGCGGCCACCCTGACAGCGGAAGATATCCGCGGGATAGCTGTTCCCTCTGCCCTTCCTCTGGATGTGCCGAGGAAAGGCTAAGAAGTCGCTAAGGTAGCCGGCCAGCGGCGGGCAGGCGCCCGCAGCGCGCCTGCTAGAGGCCGGGAGCGCCCCAGACCGCGAACCAGCTGCCCAGGTCGGCCTCCCACTTGAGGTCCGCGCCCACGGCCGCTTTGACCTGGAGTTCCAGTGCGTTGTCGCGCTGCTGGCCGCTCTTCGGGGCGAACGGGTAGAAGGTGCCCCGCTTGTACAGGTACACGATGCCCAGCCGGCGGCCGGAGTCGTCGCGGAAGGTCACCAGGGTGCACAGCAGCTGCGGCCCGAACCCGCCGTCCGCCAGCGAGGAGTTCACCGCATGCAGGTCGGTGACCAGCGCCTCGAAGTCATCGGCAGCGTGCTGGCAGGTCAGCCAGGTAAAGCCGTAGGAGTCGGTGGTCACCTCGACCGATGCCGTGCCCGTGCCCATGCTGAGCAGCTCGCGCACGTCCTTCTCGATATCGCTGAACGCGCGGCCCTCGACGGCCCGGAAGCACACCGACCCGGTCCCGGTCGGCACCAGGTTCATCGACGCCTGCAACGTGATCGCAGCGGTCGGCAGCGAGAACAGTTCGTCCAGGTTGGGCTGGGCCGGCTTGGTCCGGCCCAGCAGCGTGTCCAGGAATCCCACCGGGCTACCTGCTCAGCTGGTCGGAGATCTCGGACAGCTGGCGCAGCCGCCGCTCCAGCGATGGGTGCGTGGAGAAGATGTTGTTCAGGCTGACTTCCTTGCCGCCGGCCTTGAACGCGGGGACGAAGTAGAAGGCGTTCAGCGGCTCGGCGGCACGCAGGTCCTTGGTCGGGATCGCGTTCATCGAACCGCTCACCTTCTGCAGCGCGCTGGCCAGCGCGGAGGGCTGCCCGGTGAGCAGCGCCCCGGCCCGGTCCGCGGCCAGCTCCCGGTACCGGGAGAGCAGCCGGATGAGCAGGAAGCTGATCGCGTACGTCACTATGCCGACCAACAGAACGATCAGCACGACGGGGAGCGCTCCGCCGTTGTTGTTGTTCCCGCCCCGGCCGCGGCCGCCGCCGCCGAACAGTTCCGAGTAGAACGCGAACCGGACCAGCAGGGCAGCGATGATGCCGATGAACGAGGCGATGGTCATCACCGCGACGTCCTTGTGCGCGACGTGCGACAGCTCGTGCGCGAGCACGCCTTCCAGCTCACGGTCATCCAGGTTGCTGCGTAGCAGGCCGGTGGTCACCACGAGGACGGAGGTCTTGGTGTTACGCCCGGTGGCGAACGCGTTCAGCACCGGCGACGGCGCGATCGCCAGCCTTGGCTTGGGCATGTTCGCCAGCGCGGTGAGCCGGTCCACGATGCCGTGCAGCCGCTCCGCTTCTGGGCCGTCCTGCGGGGTGACCAGCTGCGCCCGCGCGGTGCTCAGCGCGATCTTGTCGGAGAACCAGAAGGAGCCGACACCCAGGACCAGGCCCAGCAGCACCGCGAAGAACACGATGCCGCCATTCGAAACCCTGCCGGTAGCGCTCAGCACCAGCACGAGAATGGCGATGAAGGCGACGAAGACGAGTCCGAGGAGAAACATCGTCAGGGTCATCCGGAACGTGAGTCCCCTGTCAGGCGCATAGCGGGTCTTCGCCATGGCGCCGCCTCCGTTTCTGCCGGCTGGCCTAGCCAGCCGAACTTTGTACTTGTCAACCAGGCCACGGCGTGGTACCGGAGCCTCCTGATTCATTATCAGGCAGCTTCCGGGTAAACCGATCCGGGCTGCTGGACCCCGCATCCACGTCCGCACACCCGGGCCGGTGCCCCATGAAGCACGGCCTGAGCCAGTGTGCGCAGCGAACCTGAGAACCTGCTGAACGCTAGCTCAGCCCGGGATGAGGCCCTCGCCCGTCAGCATCTCGCGGACATCCGCCGTGCTTGCTTCGGCGTACGGCAGGATCACATCCGACGGCTCCAACGAATCCGCGGCCAGCGGTGTTCCCAGCTCCCGGATCCGGGCCAGCAGCGCCGCCAGGACCGGCCGGAAGGCGTCCTCATCACCGGCGTTCACCGCGGCTTCCAGCTGGGCGTCCAGCTGGTTGAGTTCATCGGCGACCGAGTCGGCCAGCTGGAGCTGGCCCTCGCCGAGAATGCGGACGATCATGACACGTCACCGTCCTGCGGCTCCGCCGAGGGCGGCGGGGCCGCCTGGCCGTTGCCGGCGCTGCCCGCGCTGCCTGCGGTGCCGGGCGCGCCGCCTGCGGCGGAACCCTCGATCTCACGCGGCGCCTCGCCCTGGCCCAGCTCGCCCCTGAGCCGTTCCAGCTCGCGGTCGACGTCGTGGCCGCCGCGCATCTGGTCGAGCTCACGCTGGATGTCATCGTTCGGCTGGGCGGTCACGTCGTCCAGCGCACCCGAGGCCATCAGCTCGTCGATCGCGCCCGCGCGCGCCTGCATCTGGGCAGTCTTGTCCTGGGCACGCTGCACCGCCATGCCGACGTCGCCCATCTCCTCGGAGATGCCGGACACGGCCTCGCCGATCCGGGTCTGCGCCTCGGCCGCGGTGTAGGTGGCCTTGATGGTCTCCTTCTGGGTGCGGAAGGCCTCCACCTTGGCCTGCAGCCGCTGCGAGGCGGCAGTCAGCTTCTCCTCGTCCGCCTGCAACTGCTGGTACTGCACCTGCAGGTCGCTGATCTGGTTCTGCAGCCCCGCCTTGCGGGTGAGCGCCTCGCGGGCCAGGTCCTCCCGGCCGCCGCCCAGCGCCTGCCGGGCCTGGCCGTCGAGCTTGTTCTGCTGCTGCTGCAGTGAGTTCATCTGCAGTTCGAGGCGCTTGCGTGACGTAGCCACATCAGCGACGCCACGGCGAACCTGGGTCAGCATCTCCAGCTGGCGCTGGTAGGAGTAGTCCAGGGTCTCCCGCGGATCCTCCATCCGGTCCAGGGCCCTGTTGGCCTTGGCCTTGAAGATCAGCGATACCCGCTTCACCACGCTCATGGGCGCGACCGTCCTCTTCATCGTGTTGCAGCGCTGCCGCCAGCCGCCTGCGGCGCGCGCGCACGGCCCCGGGGTTGGCAGCTACGCCACCGCAAGCTGGTGCCCACAGCCTACGCGGTGAATCTGGCGCCAGCTATCACAGCCGGGGTGGTCACGCCCTGGTGATCCGCGTCGTTCGTCCCGGTAAGCTGAGCGCGTGTTCAGACGACGTAGTACGGCCACCGAGGACGCTTCCGCCGCGGACGCCGCGGACAGCGCCGATACGGCCGCGGCCAGCCGCGCGGTAACCGCGGGCAAGGGCAGGCCCACGCCCAAGCGCAGCGAGGCGGAGCGCAGCCGCCGTTACACCGCGCC
Source organism: uncultured Actinomycetes bacterium (assembly GCA_963804455.1). Lineage (GTDB taxonomy): Bacteria > Actinomycetota > Actinomycetes > Streptosporangiales > Streptosporangiaceae > RYN-230. Next base: position 67,295 of record CAWDRD010000077.1, on the reverse strand, counting down.
CGGTGACCGCAAGGAAGCCATGCGCCAGTCCCGTGGCCGGGCTGGCAACGAGCGGGCGCGTAAGGCCGAGGCCATGCGGCGCGGCGAGGAGTGGGCGCTCCCGGCCAAGGACCGCGGCCCGGTGCGGGCGCTGGCCCGGGACTACGTGGACTCCAAGCGGCGGTTCAGCGAGTTCTACATGTACGGCCTGATCGTGCTGCTGTTCCTGCTGTTCCTGCGGAACAGCGTGGTGGAGAGCCTGCTCCCGCCGATCCTCATCGCCATCGTCCTGATCATGGTCACCGAGGGCTACTTCGTGGGCCGCAAGGTTACCGCGCTGGCGAACGAGCGGTTCCCCGGCGAGAGCACCCGCGGGATCAAGGTGTACTCCGCCATGCGGGCGCTGCAGATCCGCAAGCTCCGCTTCCCCAAGCCGAGGGTGAAGCCGGGCAGCACGGTCTGAGCCAGGCCAGCCCGCCCGCGCGGCGTACTAGGGTCGTGCGCCATGGATCACCGTCATCTGGGCCGCAGCGGCCTGAAGGTCAGCGAGATCGCCTACGGCAACTGGATCACGCACGGATCGCAGGTCGAGGAGGACGCGGCCCGCGCCTGCGTGGCCGCGGCGCTCGACGAGGGCATCACCACGTTCGACACCGCGGACGCTTACGCCGGGACCCGGGCCGAGGAGGTGCTCGGCCGGGCGCTGGACGGGCGTGCGCCGCGAGTCAGTGGAGATCTGCACCAAGGTCTTCTGGCCGACCGGGCCGGGCGCCAACGACCGCGGCCTGTCCCGCAAGCACATCATGGAGTCCGCGCACGCGTCACTGCGGCGGCTGCAGACCGACTACATCGACCTGTACCAGGCCCACCGGTATGACCACGAGACCCCGCTGGCAGAGACACTGCGCGCCTTCGACGACCTGGTCCGCCAGGGCAAGGTGCTCTACGTCGGGGTCTCCGAGTGGCGGGCCGAGGAGATCTCGGCGGCGCTGCGGATCGCCGACGAGATGGGGTTCGACCGGATCGTCTCGAACCAGCCGCAGTACAACATGATCTGGCGGGTGATCGAGTCCGAGGTCGTACCGCTGTGCGAGCGCGAGGGCCTCGGCCAGATCGTCTTCTCGCCCATCGCGCAGGGCGTGCTGACCGGCAAGTACCGGCCGGGTGCAGCCGGTGCCGGCCGGGTCACGGGCCACTGACCCGGGCGGCTCCGGGTTCATCCAGCGGCTGCTGACCGATGACGTGCTGGACCGGGTGGCCCAGCTCGCGCCGATCGCGGCCGAGGCGGGCCTGAGCCTGGCGCAGCTCGCGGTGGCCTGGGTGCTGCAGAATCCCGCGCGTGTCCGCGGCCATCGTCGGGGCGACCCGGCCGGAGCAGGTGCGGGAGAACGTCGGTGGCCTCAGGTACGCAGCTGTCAGCCGAGGTGCTGAAGCAGATCGACACGGCGCTCGGGCCCGTGATCGAGCGCGACCCGGCCCGCACCGTCAGCCCCGCCACCCGGCCCTGACCGGGGACCGGTCAGCTCTCCGGATGCAGGCTCATCGGGCCGTATTCAGCGCGGCCTTCTTCCAGCAGGGTGACCTGGTCCACGCCCTCAGCCAGCAGGTCCCGCCAGTTCTCACCGAGCCAGCTCTCCGCGTCGCCCTGGCTGCTGAACGTCTCCCTGGCCGCACCGGCCCGGGTGGTCACGGTGCCGTCGGCCTTCTCGAACTGCCAGGTCCAGGCCATGATGTTGGTCCCTCCTCGGTCCTCGGGTCCGCGCGGTAAGCGACAGTAGCAGTCACCCGCCGGACGGCCGGGCAGGCGATCAGGGGCCCGCCTACCGCCCGGCGCGGTTGCTGGCATACATTTCCCTTACGGTGTAGGCCCTGGCCATCTGCGCCCGCCGCGCTGAACGGCAGCGTCGGTGACCAGGAAACTGTTAAGTTCTAGGTGCTAGCCCTGAGCCCGGGCGCGCGGCGTGGTGTCCTCAGGCTGCGGTATTCATGGCTCAGCCCTGGGAGCGAGGTGGTGACGACATGGCGCGCATTGTCGTCGTTGGCGACCTGATGACCGACACGGTCGCCCATGCGGCCCTTCCGCTGGCCAAAGGCAGTGACACTCCCGCCACGGTGAGCATGCACGGCGGCGGTTCCGGCGCCAACGTCGCGGCCTGGCTGGCCGCGGACGGCGCCGACGTGGCGTTCGTCGGCCGCCGGGGCGCGGACATCGCGGGCCGGAACCGGGACATGGAGCTGATGGGCTACGGGGTGGACGCCCGGCTGGTCATGGATCCGGACCGGCCCACCGGGACATGCGTGGTGATGGTCACCCACCGCGGTGAGCACACGATGCTGTCCGATCCCGGCGCGAACGCCGCGCTCTCCCCCGATGACCTGCCCAAGGACTTGTTCGCGCCCGGTGCCCACCTGCACATGTCCGGGTACACGCTGCTGAACGAGGGCTCCCGCGGCGCCGCCCTGGCCGCGTTCCAGCACGCGGGCCGGGCAGGCATGACGATCTCGGTGGACGGGGCCTCGGCCGCTCCGCTGGACCGGGTCGGCGCCGAGCCCTACCTGGAGATGACCAACGGGGTAACTCTCCTGATCGTCAACGCAGACCAGGCGGCGGTGCTGACCGGCCGGGACGACCCTGAGTCGGCGGCGCGGGTACTCACCGCGTGGTATCCGCAGGTCGTCGTCAAGCTGGGGCCGGACGGCGCGCTGTTACGCGAACGGCCGCCCGGACCCGGTCCGGGCGCTGGTCCATCCGGTGGAGACGTTCGTCGACGGCACCGGCGCGGGCGACGCGTTCTGCGCCGGGTTCCTGCCCGCCTGGCTGGACAAGAAGCCGCCGCTGGAGGCGCTGGCAGCGGCTGCCGGCTGGCCGCCCGTGCCCTGGGCATGGTCGGTGCCCGGCCCGCCCTCTGATCCTGGCGCGGGCGACCCGGCCCGCCGGGCCCACTTCGAGCAACTGTTCTCGCTGGCACGGGCGGGTGGCCCTGGTCACCGGCGGTAGCTCCGGCATCGGCCGGCGATCGCCCGCGCACTGGCCCTGGCCGGCGCCAGCGTCGTGCTGCTGGCCCGCGGCGCAGCAGGCGCTGGACGAGGCGGTCAGCGAGATCCGGGCGGCGGGCGGCCAGGCCGCCTGGGTGCAGCGCTGACCTGGCGACCGGCCGGCCGTGCTGGACGCGGCCGGGCGGGTCGTGGCGATCTTCGGCGAGCCGGACATCCTGGTCAACTCGGCCGGGGTCAACCTGCGGCCGCCGCTCGGCGTGCTGACCAGCGCGGAGTGGGACCAGCTGATGGCGGTGAACCTCACCGCGCCGTTCCTGCTCGGGCAGCGGTTCGGGCCCGGCATGGCGGCCCGCGGCTGGGGGCGGATCATCAACATCGCCTCCCAGCAGGCGGTCCGGGCGTTCGGCAACAGCGGCGGCTACGGCGCGTCCAAGGGCGGCCTGGCCGCGCTGACCCGGTCCCAGTCCGAGGCCTGGGCGCCGCACGGGGTGTGCTGCAACTCGATCACCCCCGGGTTCGTGGCCACCCCGCTCACCGTGGCGGTGGCCAGCGACCCGGTGCGCTCGGCCGCGCTGGCCGCGCGGACCATGATCGGCCGCAACGGCGAGCCCGCCGACTTCGCGGGCATCGCGGTGTTCCTGGCCAGCCAGGCCAGCGACTACGTGACCGGCCAGATGATCTTCGTGGACGGCGGCTTCTCGGTCACCTAGCCGGGCCCCGCCCCGGCCGGCGTAGGTAGGCAGTGGCGACGGCGGGCAGCCCGGCCAGCGTGCCGCCCTGGACCAGCCGCAGGCCGAGCAGCGCATCCCAGTTGGGGGCAACCGCGCAGGCCATCGCCACCAGGGCGGACACCGTGAGGGAGAGGTGGATGAGCCGGGTCCGCCCCAGGACCTCCGGCACGGGCCGGTCACCAGCAGCGCGGCGCCCAGGCCAATGGTGGCCAGCGACAACGACAGCGTGCTCTGCGCGGCGGACACGGAGAAGACGCGGGCGAGTTCTGGCAGCAGCGCCTGGGTGCTGTACAGCAGCGCGAACGTCGCGACTCCGGCGGCGAACAGCGCGCCTGCCGCGCCATGCTGGTGGCGTTGGACGTGCCACCGGCACGAAGACGGCACAATGGCGGGCATGGCACGACGTTCTGCGACCCCCCCGCCTCCTGGCAGCGCTGGTCCTGGCGGGCCGCCCGGCGACGACTTCGAAGAGAACATCATCGACATCGACGTCGCCGAGGAGATGCGCGGCAGCTACCTGGAGTACGCCTACTCCGTTATCTACCAGCGCGCACTGCCGGACGCGCGGGACGGGCTGAAGCCGGTCCAGCGCCGGATCCTCTACCAGATGAACGAGATGGGCCTGCGGCCCGACCGCAGCCACGTGAAGTGCGCCCGGGTGGTCGGCGAGGTCATGGGGCGGCTGCACCCGCACGGTGACAGCGCGATCTACGACGCGCTGGTCCGGATGGCGCAGCCGTTCGCCATGCGGCTGCCCCTGGTGGACGGGCACGGCAACTTCGGCTCGCAGGGCGGCGACGACCCACCTGCCGCGATGCGGTACACCGAGGCCCGGCTGTCCGCGGCGGCGATGGAGATGGTGGCCTCCATCGACGAGGACACCGTGGACTTCCAGCCGAACTACGACGGCAGCGAGGTCCAGCCCGAGGTGCTGCCGACGGGGTTCCCGAACCTGCTTGTCAACGGCACAGCCGGGATCGCGGTGGGGATGGCGACCAACATGGCGCCGCACAACCTCGGTGAGGTGATCGCGGCGTCCCGGCACCTGATCGCCCACCCGGACGCGGGCCTGGACGAGCTGATGCGCTTCGTGCCCGGGCCGGACCTGCCCACCGGCGGGAAGATCGTCGGCCTGACCGGGATCAGGGAGGCCTACGAAACTGGGCGCGGCATCTTCCGGACCCGGGCCACCACGCGGATCGAGCAGATCACTCCCCGGCGCACCGGCATCGTGGTCACCGAGCTGCCCTACGGGGTCGGCCCGGAAAAGGTGATCGCCCGGATCAAGGACCTGGTCAGCGCCAAGAAGCTGGCGGGCATCGCGGACCTGAAGGACCTCACCGACCGACACCGCGGGCTGCACCTGGTCATCGAGGTCCGCGGCGGCTTCCATGCCGAGGCCGTGCTGGACGAGCTGTACCGGCTGACCCCGATGGAAGAGACCTTCGGCATCAACAACGTCGCGCTGGTGGACGGCCAGCCGCGGCTGCTCGGCCTGCGTGAGCTGCTCGAGATCTACGTGAACCACCGGCTCGACGTGGTCCGGCGGCGCAGCGAGTACCGCCGCGGCAAGCGCGCCGACCGGCAGCATCTGGTGGACGGCCTGCTGATCGCGCTGCTCAACATCGACGAGGTCATTCAGGTCATCCGGTCCAGCGACGACGCCGCGGCGGCCAAGAGCCGGCTGATGGAGGTGTTCGAGCTCTCGGACATCCAGGCTCAGTACATCCTGGACACCCCGCTGCGCCGGCTGACCCGCTACGACCGGCTGGAACTGGAGCAGGAGCGGGAGCGGCTGGCCGAGGAGATCGCCGCGCTGACCGCCATCCTGGACTCTGACGCCAGGCTCCGCGAGCTGGTGTCGGCCGAGCTGGCCGCGGTGGCGAAGAAGTTCGCCGATCCCCGGCGCACCGTACTGCTGGAGGGCAGCGGCGCGGTCCGGACCGCGGCGGTGCCGCTCGAGGTGGCCGACGACCCGTGCCTGGTCCTGCTGTCTTCAGCCGGGCTGCTGGCCAGGACCGCCACACAGCCGCCGGCCGGGCAGGGCGACATCCTCACCGGGCCGGACGGGCCAGCCGTGCCGCCCGGCCCGCCGGAGGCGGGCCCGCGCGCCGCGCACGACGTGATCATCTCCTCGGTGCCGTCCACCGCGCGCGGCACGATCGGCGCGGTCACCTCGCTGGGCCGGCTGATCCGGGTCGGGGTGCTGGACATCCCGGCGCTGCCACCCAGCGCGCACTCCCCCGCGCTGGCGGGCGGGGCGCCGATCGCTGAGTTCGTGCCGCTGGTGCCCGGCGAGACAGTGGTAGGGCTGGCCGCGGCGGACTCCTCCGACGCAGGGCTGGCCCTGGGCACCGCGGGCGGCGTGGTCAAGCGGGTGGCTCCGGACTACCCGGCGAACGCAGCAGAGTTCGAGGTGATCTCGCTGAAGGACGGCGACCGGGTGGTCGCGGCGGTGCAGCTCGCCAGCGACGAAGCCGACCTGGTGTTCATCACCAGCGATGCGCAGCTGCTCAGGTTCAGCGCCACGGCCGTGCGCCCCCAGGGCCGGGCGGCGGGCGGGATGGCCGGCATCCGGCTGGCAGCCCAGGCTCAGGTGATCTGGTTCGGCGCGGTCCCGGCGGCCCCGGGCGACGGGGAGCCGGACGCGGTTGTGGTGACCGTGGCGGGCAGCGCCGGGACGCTGCCCGGAACCGGGGCGGCCACCGTGAAAGTCAGCCCCTACCAGGACTTCCCGGCCAAGGGACGGGCCACCGGCGGGGTGCGCTGCCACCGGTTCCTCAAGGACGAGGACACCCTGGTGCTCGCCTGGGCGGGCCCGGCGCCCGCCCGCGCGGCCACCGAAGCCGGGCTGCCGGTGTACCTGCCCGAGCCGCAGGGCCGCCGGGACGGTTCCGGGGAGCGGGTGCGCAAGCAGCTGGCCGCTCTCGGCGGCGTCGCCTCGCCGCGCTGAGCCGGGTCAGCTGGCCCCGCGCGGAGCTGGCCCCGCGCGGAGCTGGGTCAGTCGGCTGGGGTCAGCTGGCCGGGCCCGGCTGGGCGGCAGGCTGGCTCGCGGCGTACACCAGGGCCCGGAGCAGGTTCCGCGGGCCCTCATGCGGCGGCTCGCCAAACTGCCACCAGCGGGCCACCTGCCGGCCCTGGTCCCCGAGATCGAACGTGCCGCCGCGGAAACACCCGGCCCGGGCCAGGGTGACCAGGATCTCGTCGTCAGCGGCCAGGGTAGCCACGAACGCCGCGGCCTCAAGCAGGGCCGCGGCGCAGCGAGCGGCCCGCACCGGGGCGTCGCCGGCCTGGCCGAGCCGCCAGTACGCCTGGGTGCGGAGGAACTCCGCGACGAGCAGCTGCCGGGTCACCTGAGCATCGTACGCTGCGCGTTAGGTCATTGCGCTGCACAACTCTGGGAGCGTTTGTGCAACCGACTAGCGACCACGGGCCGGTAGGCCCGTGCGAGCGGTTGGTGCGCAGGTTGGCGGCGGCGAGCCTGGCCAACCTGCACCGGCCGCTCGTGCAGGTCCTCCGGGCCTGCACTCGCTAGCCGGTTTTGCCTAACGCTCACTGAGCAGAACGCTGGCCCGGCGGCCAGATCACCGGGACCCTCCCGGGCTGGCCGCGCGGGGCCCAGGACCCCGCGGTAGCGCACCGGGGGTCAGGCGTCGATCCGGGACAGGTCCAGCTCGGCCGCACCGCCGATGATGAAGTCCCGGCGCGGCCCGACCTCGCTGCCCATGAGCAGGTCGAAAATGCCACTGGCCGCCACGGCGTCCTCGATCCGGATCCGGCGCAGGGTCCGGTGCTGCGGGTCCATGGTCGTCTCGGCCAGCTGGCCCGCGTCCATCTCGCCCAGCCCCTTGTACCGCTGGATGGGCTCTTTCCAGCGCTGCCCTTTGCGCTCCAGTTCGAGCAGGGTCCGGTGCATTTCGCTATCCGAGTACGTGTAGCGGTACCGTTGCTGCCCTTTCCGGGGGGCCGACAGCTCGATCCGGTGCAGCGGGGGGACGGCCGCGAAGACGCGCCCCGCATCCAGCAGCGGCCGCAGGTACCGGTGGAACAAGGTCAGCAGCAGGCACCGGATGTGCGCACCGTCCACGTCGGCGTCGGACATGAAGATCACCCGCTGGTAGCGGGCGGAGTCGAGGTCGAACGAGCCGCCGGATCCGGCCCCGATCACCTGGATGATCGCCGCACACTCGGCGTTCTTCAGCATGTCGGCCAGGGACGCCTTCTGCACGTTGAGGATCTTGCCGCGGATCGGCAGCAGCGCCTGGAACTCGGAGTTCCGGGCCAGCTTGGCCGTGCCCAGCGCGGAGTCGCCCTCGACGATGAACAGCTCGCTGCGGTCATCGGCGCTGCGGCAGTCCGCCAGCTTGGCGGGCAGCGCCGAGGTGGCCAGGGCGGTCTTGCGGCGCTGGTTATCCCGGTGCTCGCGGGCGGCGATCCGCGCCTTGGCCGCGGCCACGACCTTCTCCAGCACCGCGCGGGCCTGCTGCTTGCCGCCCCGGGCCCGGGCCTCGAGCACGGTGCGCAGCTCGGCGGCGACCACCTGGGCCACGATCCGCGAGGCGGCCGGGGTGCCGAGGACTTCCTTGGTCTGGCCCTCGAACTGCGGTTCCGGTAGCCGGACGCTCACCACCGCGGTGAGGCCTTCCAGCACGTCCTCCTTGGTCACCGGCTCGTCGCCGTTCTTCAGCAGCCGGGCGGCCCGGAGCTGCTCGTTCAGTGCCTTGACGATGGCCCGCTCGAACCCGGTGACGTGGGTGCCGCCCTTGGGCGTGGCGATCACGTTGACGAAGGACCGGGTGACCGTGTCGTACCCGGTGTCCCAGCGCAGCGCGACGTCGACGGACAGCTCCCGCTCGACCTCGGTCGGGATCATGTGACCCAGCTCGTCCAGCACCGGCACGGTCTCGGTGAACTGGCCCGACCCGACGAGCCGGAGCACGTCGGTGAGCGGCTCGCCCGGCGCCAGGTGGGCGCAGAACTCGCTGATCCCGCCGTCGAAGCGGAACTCTTCCAGGGCGGGCGGGCGGTGGTCGGGGTCGCTGCCGGGCCGCTCGTCCCGCACCCGGATGGTCAGGCCCGGGACGAGGTAGGCGGTCTGCCGGGCCCGCTGCACCAGCGCGTCATAGTTCCACGCGGCGTCGTGCGTGAACACCTGCTGGTCGGGCCAGAAGCGGATCCGGGTGCCGGTCACCTTCCGGGCCACCTTGCGGGTCTGGCGCAGCGCGCTGCCGGACGCGAACGGGGCGTCCGGGCCGTCTGCGGCGAACTCCCCCGGCACGCCCCGGCGGAAGCTGGCCGCCCATTCGTGGCCCTCCCGGTCCACCTGCACATCGAGCCGGGCGGACAGGGCGTTGACCACGGACGCCCCGACACCATGCAGGCCGCCGGACGCGGTGTAGGAGCCACCGCCGAACTTGCCGCCCGCGTGCAGCCGGGTCATCACCAGTTCCACGCCGGTCAGCCCGGACTTGGGCTCGATGTCCACCGGGATGCCGCGCCCGTTATCCCGCACCTCGGCGGAGGAATCCGGGTGCAGGATGACGTCGATCGTGGTGCAGTGCCCGCCGAGCGCCTCATCCACTGAGTTGTCGAAGATCTCCCACAGGCAGTGCATCAGGCCCCGGCCGTCGGTGGAGCCGATGTACATGCCGGGACGCTTGCGGACCGCCTCCAGGCCCTCCAGGACCGACAGGTGGCGCGCGGTGTAACCGTCGCCAGCGGCCGGCCTGGCGGCCCGGGTGCGGGCAGCCGGCAGCGGCGCGGCAGCCCCGTTGCGGCCGGCGGTTTCAGCGCGGACGGCGGTCACGATAACTCTCCTCGGGCAGCGGTACGGGGCGGCTAGATGCGGCGCGGCCTGACCGCAGACTAGCCGCCGGATCGGGGTGCTCGCTGGAGCCACGCCGCGGACATACGCGGCGACCTGGGACAACGTGCACGCTACAGTGGAAACGCTGGCCGGCTCCAGCCGATCTAACGGCCGCGTTCGCTTTGGGCGTACGCAGCCGCTATCCGGGAAGGCAGCGGGCTGGCAGAGTGTTGCATAGCACGTAGGGGAACAGCCCGCCGGGCGGATTGGCCCGGCGGCACGACGCGAGGGAGGCGACATGACCGGAGCTCTCGCCCCAAGCAGGCCGCTCAGCGCGATGGACCTGTGCGACCGGTGCGGTGCCCAGGCGTACGTACGCGTTGTGCTTCCTGATTCCGGGGAGCTGCTGTTCTGCGCCCACCACAGCCGGCAGCACGCCGAGGCACTCGCCAAGGTGGCCGTCGAAATCCAGGATGAGACGGGACGGCTGTCGCCGGGCACAGGAAGCGAAGCGCGGCGCGAGGGGTAACGGGGCCCGCGACCCGTAGGTGTTACCTGCGGGCCGCTCGGACTCGGCTGGCCCAGCGTCGGCGCGGCACCGTCGCCGCGCCTCTGCGCGCCACCACCCATGTTGAATATGTTTGTGCCAAAACTGTTTGAGGGCCCTGCTGAGCAAGGCCCTTTTTCGTGTCTCGACAGCAGTTCAGCCCGGGGCTTGACCGCACCTCAGCCATAACAGCAGCTCAGCCGTCACCGGCCAGGAAACCGGCCGGTGACGGCTGCCTGCGAGGTCAGTCCAGGTAGTCGCGCAGCACCTGGGACCGGGACGGGTGCCGCAGCTTGGACATGGTCTTCGACTCGATCTGCCGGATGCGCTCCCGGGTCACCCCGTAGACCTTGCCGATCTCGTCGAGGGTCTTCGGCTGGCCATCGGTGAGCCCGAACCGCATGGACACCACTCCGGCCTCGCGCTCGGACAGCGTGTCCAGCACCGAGTGCAGCTGCTCCTGGAGCAGGGTGAAGCTGACCGCCTCGCCGGGCTGGATCGCCTCGGAGTCCTCGATCAGGTCACCGAACTCGCTGTCGCCGTCCTCACCGAGCGGGGTGTGCAGTGAGATCGGCTCCCGGCCGTACTTCTGCACCTCGATGACCTTCTCCGGGGTCATGTCGAGCTCAGCCGCGAGTTCCTCGGGAGTGGGCTCGCGGCCGAGGTCCTGCAGCATCTGCCGCTGCACCCGGGCCAGCTTGTTGATGACCTCCACCATGTGCACCGGGATCCGGATGGTGCGCGCCTGGTCCGCCATGGCGCGGGTGATGGCCTGCCGGATCCACCAGGTGGCATAGGTGGAGAACTTGTAGCCCTTGGTGTAGTCGAACTTCTCCACCGCGCGGATCAGGCCGAGGTTGCCCTCCTGGATCAGGTCCAGGAACAGCATGCCGCGGCCGGTGTACCGCTTAGCCAGCGACACCACCAGCCGCAGGTTGGCCTCGAGCAGGTGGTTCTTGGCCCGGCGGCCGTCCTCGGCGATCCACTCCATGTCGAAGCGCTGGTCGTCGTTCAGGCTGGCCGGGCCGTCCGCGAGCTTCTCCTCGGCGAACAGGCCCGCCTCGATGCGCTTGGCCAGCTCGACTTCCTGCTCCGCGTTCAGCAGCGGCACCTTGCCGATCTGCTTCAGGTAGTCCTTGACCGGATCGGCGGTCGCCCCGGCCGACGCCACCTGGGCCGCAGGCAGGTCGTCGTCATCGTCGCCGTAGACGAACTCCTCTTCGGCGCCCGGACCGGCCGGCTTGACCGCGCCGTCCGTGGCCACGGCCACGGCCACGGCAGGGTCCGGGCCGGCCACCGGCTGCGGCGTGCCCGCGGCGGTCCCGTCGGCGTCTTCCTCGTCGTCGGCCGCGTCCTCGTCCACGACCTCGGCCACGTCGACGTCCAGGTCCTCGTCGGGGACCGCAATGTCAGCGAAATCGTCCTCGAGCTCGGCCGTGTCGAGCCCCTCGTCCGCCAGGTCCACATCACCCGGGCCGACCTCGGCGTCCAGGTCGGTTACCTCAGCCAAATCCGTCACGTCTGCCAGCTCCGCTACGTCTGCCAGGCCCGCCGCGTCACCCGCGGCTGCCAGGTCCGGATTCTCACTCACGATGCCCGACACCCCCCGGCCGCCTGATCCTCCATCATTGCCTGGCTGCCCTGCAGCCTGCTGTGCCTTGCGCCCGCCGTTGGAATTCTTCTGGCCCGCGCGGCCGCCATTCTGCCGCGCCGGCGCCTGCTGGCCCTGGCCGTCTGGTCCGGGCTGCCTCCGCGCTGCGGAGCCTGCCGCGCTAGCCACCGCGGTCACCCCTTCCTTCGCTGGCCGACGGCCTGCCCAGCCGCGGACGGCACCTGACTGCACGAACTGGCAGGCGACACATACACCTCTTCTGCGTATATGAGCGGGAAAATGGACCCTACCTCGTGCGCCCCGCTGCTGGGACCGTGCCGGGAGCCGGGCCTGCGCCAGGCGCCGCCGCCAGCGATGCCGTGGCCAGCACAGGATCTGTTCCCCACCACCACCACCTTAGGCGGAGTCGGTGAGTGGCTCGAACCGTGCTCATGGCCTGACCCTCCGCGCCGCGGGCAGGACAGCCCCGGGCGCCCGCACCGTAGGCGCGCCATCGCGCCTGGGCACGTGCAGCACCAGCACTGTCACGTCGTCGTCTTGCTCGTACCCGGTGAGCATCCGGTCTACCAGGTACTCCAGCAGCCGGGCCGGGTCCTCGACCATCCCGGGCCGCGCCTGGGCCGCCACCGACACCAGCTCATCGAGCCCGGAGTCCAGGCCGCGGCGGCGGTTCTCGACCAGGCCGTCGGAGTACAGCACCGCCGTGGTCCCCGGCGGCAGCCGGAACACGTACTGCTGGCGCGGGCAGGCCCAGCCCAGCGGGGTGCCCGCCTCGGTGGTGTCCAGCCGCGGCGGGGCGTCCCGGGACAGCAGCAGCGGCGGCAGGTGCCCCGCGTTGCCGGCCAGGCCCTCCCCAGTGACCGGGTCCAGGACCAGGTACGCGACGGTCGTCACCTGCTCGTCCAGTTCGGTCGCGGTGAACAGCCGGTCCAGGCCCGCCAGCACGGCCGCGGGCCGCGGGTCGGTCAGCGCCAGGGCGCGCAGCGCGTTGCGCACCCGGCCCATCCCGGCCGCGGCGGTCAGGCCCTTGCCCATGACGTCCCCGGTGGCGACGGCGAGCCGGCCGTCGGGCAGCCGGAACGCGTCGTACCAGTCGCCGCCGATCTCCATGTTCCGGGTGACCGGCAGGTACCGGGCCTCCAGGATGATTCCCGGCACGCTGGGCAGCCGGTCCGGCAACAGGCTGCGCTGCAGCGTCTCCGCGGTGGTGTGCTCCCGCTCGAACAGCGAGGCCCGCTCCAGGGCCAGCGCGCACTGCCCGGCCAGCGCCTCCAGGAAGACCCGCTCCTCCTCGGTGATCTGCCGCGGCTTGGTGAAGGAGAACCGCAGCGCGCCCAGCGGCGCGCCCGCCGCCAGCAGCGGCAGCCCGACCCAGGCCCGCTCGTCACTGTGCGCCAGGAACAGGTCCACGTTCGCGACCCCGTCGAACTGCCGCCGCAGTGACTCCGGGTTTTGCACCAGCACCGGCCGGCGCGAGGTGATGGCCATGGTCATCACGCTGGGCACATCCAGTGGGAGGTCCCCGGACAGCGCGCCGGGCCCGTCCGGCAGGCCCAGCGGGTTGATGGTGCGCAGCCGCAGCCGCTCCCGGTCCAGCAGCGCCACTGCGGAGCGCTCCGCGCCGATCGCGGACCGGCCGACCTCGGTGATCACCTCGACCACCTGGAGCACGGTCAGCGCCTCGGCCAGCATCGAGGTGGCCTGCTGCAGCCGGGCCGTCCGCAGCGCGGCCGCAGACAGCTGCTCGGTGAGCCGCCCGCGCATCTCCTCGGCCTCGCGCTGGCCGGTCACGTCGGTGCTGGCGCCGACCCACTCGATGATCTTGCCGTCCCGCTCGATCGGCACGGCCCGCACGTCGTAGTGCCGGTAGGAGCCGGTCTTGGTGCGGACCCGGTACCGGCTGTCAAAGACCTTGCCCGCCTGGACGCATTCCCGCCACTCGCGTTCCACCCGCTCCCGGTCCTCCGGGTGGATCGCGTCCAGCCAGCCGTTACCCAGGTACTCCTCCAGGCTCTGGCCGGTGATCCAGCGCCACTCCGGGGAGTCCTCAGCGATCTGGCCGGTCGGCGTGGTGACCCAGACGACCTGCGCGCCCGCCTGGACCAGGGAGCGGTAGCGCTCTTCGCTGCGCCGCACCGCTTCCGCCGAGTTCTGCCGGTCGGTCACATCCACCGCGATCAGGGCGACGCCTGCGACGTTGCCGTCCGGGTCATGCGACGGGAACCAGGAAAAGGCCCAGTGCCGGGCTTCCCCGGGCGGCGGCCGGGTCGCGGCCGCCGGGCCGTCAGCGGCCGGGCCATCAGCGGGCAGGCCATCAGCGGGCAGGCCGTTCGCCGCGGCGCCGTTGGCCCCCTGGTCGTGCTGGGCGGCCGGGGCCGCCGAGCTGACCGCGGCGACCGGCTGGTTCGATTCGAACAGCGGCTGGCCGTCGGCGAGCACGCGGCGGACCGCGGATTCGACCCGGGTGGCCAGCGTGCCCGGCCACACCTGCGATGGCAGCAGGCCGAGGTGCGCATCCAGATCGAGCCCGTCCAGCCCGGCCAGAGCCTGGTTGATCCGGCGGAAGCGCAGGTCAGGACCGAAGAACGCGAACCCGATCGGAGCTTCCCGCAGCAGGGTGGCGAGCAGCGCTGAGTCCGATACGTCCAGCCCGGACATCCGGGGCTGCGGCGCGGAGGTGTCCGTGCTCACCGCTCGCACTCCAGTCCCGTTGCGTGAGGCATGCAACGGCTCCTTCCTGCTCACTGCGGACCCAAAGCAGGCTAGCGGCTGCACATCAGCCAGCAACACATCAGTTATGAGGCAACCGCATCGCGGCGCCACCCGGTGTGCCTGGCAGGTGCGCCTGGCCGCGCCCTGGATGCCGCGACCACCCACAGCGACCACGCAGGCGAGCTTTCCACATCCTAGGCGATATCGCGGCGGCGCGAGGGCCGCACGTGCAGCCCGGCGACCAGAAAACTGGCCGGACGCGCCCGGATCCGCGGCCCAGGATGCGGTAGTATCCTCCGTTCCCCGCGGTGGTCCTGCCCCGGAATGCCTGCCGCACGCGGAAACATTGCCCCCATCCGGCGCGGACGTGACACGGCGCGGCGGGAATCTGGAAAGCTGTCCATGTGAGCCCGCAGAGCCGACGACGAGAGCCCCCAGGTGGGGCGGGCCACTCCGGCCACGGCAAGGGGACACGGTCCGTCGCGCCCGCGCCAGCCCCACCGAACGCGCTGTTCGCCGAGATGCTGCGGGCGGCCCGGGAACTGCTCGCCGTGCGCAGCCCGCTCGATGCGGAGCTCATGGTCAGCGAACTGCTCGGCACCTGGTGGGGGGAACGCACCCCGCGCAGCACCCCGGCCGATGTCGAGGAACTGGTGGGCGAGGGGCTCGTCGCCTACGCGGCGCAGCAGCACAGCCCGGCCTCGCTGGCGCTGCTGTCCGGCATCGCCTGCCTGGGCACCCCCCGCCAGGCGATGCGGGCCGAGACGGCCGCGCTGGCCCTGATCGAGCAGGGGGTGGTCCGGCCAGCCTGGGCCGAGCACGTCGGCGCGGTGACCGCCGGGGACTGCTTCGTGAACTCCGACGCCTTCGGCGACCGGGACGAGGTCGTCTGCCTGTTCAGCTACGCCGGCGAGGAACCGCACGCCCTGGTCATGGTGGTGGACTACAACGCGGATGGCATGCTCCGGGACGGATGGGTGACCTCGCAGGTCGATGCGCTGCTGGAACGCTGCCGGGAGAACGGCTCGGCGGTGGAGGACCAGGCGGCGCGGGCCACGTTCAGCCAGGTGGAGGCTCCGCGGGCGCGGCGCCTGCTGGAGACGGCACTGACCGTGACCGAGGCGGCCCAGGGGGCGCCACCGGGTGAGTCCTTCGCCTCCTACCACGCGTTCATCCGCTCCCGGATCCGGACTCTGCCGCCAGCCCGGCTGGGCTCAGTGGCCGGCAACGGGAGCGGGCTGGCCGGCCGGGCCGGGTGGGGCACCGGGCACGGCTCGGGCTGGGGCGGGGCGACCGCGCGGCGGTATGCCTGGACCCGGGACCGGCGGGCGATGCTGGTCGCGGAATTCCTCGCCTCGGACGAGGCGGAGGACCTGTCCGACACGAGGGCGGCGAGCCGCTGCGCCGACCACATCATCGACTACGGCTGTGACCGCGATTTCGGGCGGCCGCTGCGGATGAGCCCGGCTAAGGTGGCCACGTTCCTGATCGAGTGGCTGCCCCGCAAGGTGCTGCTGTTCACCGCGGAGCAGCACGCGATGCCGCACGTGCTGGCCGCCTGGGTGCGCTGGGCGGGACGGCGGCAGGGCCTCGCGGCGGAGATGATCGCCGAGACCCTGGACGCGGTGTTCGACTCGATGGGCACCTTCGCCCAGGTCTACCAGGACCCCACCTCGTACGGCATGGACCCGCAGCTGGTCAGCAGGCTGCTGCCGGATGATGACCTGGAAGCCCTACCCCGCCGGGCCTTTGCCTTCCCGGTGCTGCGGGGCAGCTTCGGCGGCATCGACCTGGCCGGGCTGGACCCAGCTGAGCCCGCGGACCGGCGCACCCTGCTGGCCGCCGACCACAACGACGCGAACGGGCGGCCGAGCAGCGCGCTGCACCTCGACCGGCACCTGGTGCTCGCCGACCGGCTCTGGCGCGGTGACCCGCCGGAGCTCTGGGAAGCAGCCCAGCGGCTGCTGGACCGGGGTGAGGACCGGCACGCCGTGCTGCACACGCTGATGTACGTGATCCGGGACGCGGGCCATGACCCGGTGAGCCTGCTCGAGGCGCTGCGCGAGCTGCCGCCGATCCACCCGGGCGGCTGACCACCCCGGGCGGCTGGCCTACTCAGCTGGCCTACTCAGCTGGCCTACTCAGCTGGCCCACCCAGCTGGCCCACCCAGCTGGCCCACTCAGGCGGGTGGGGCCTCCGTGCCGCCCAGTTCCAGGAACGCGCCGCGCAGGTCGGCGGCGGACACCGTGGTGAGATCCGCGGCGCTGGCGGCGTCCTCCAGGTCCGCGACCCGCAGGTCCCGGGCGGCGCAGGCCCGCTCGAAAAGCGTCCGGGCGAACCGGCCGTTACCGAGCTCGTCGATCCGGCCCTGCATCGCGGCCTGCTGGAAGATCTCCTGCAGCACCGGCTTGGCGTCCGGCTCGAACGTGTCACCGTGCTGCTCGGCGATGACATACGCGATCCGGCACAGCTCCTCGGGCGAGTAGCTGGGGAACCCGATCCGGACGCTGAACCGGGAGGCCAGCCCCGGGTTGCTGCGCAGGAAGCGCTCCATGTCCGCCGGGTAGCCGGCCAGCACGATCACCAGCCGGTCGCGATCGTCCTCGGCCCGTTTGAGCAGCGTGGCCACGGCTTCCGAGCCGTAGGCGTCGCCGCCTGAGTAACCCGCGTTGTAGAGCGAGTAAGCCTCGTCGATGAACAGCACCCCGCCCAGGGCGGAATCGATCAGCTTCCCGGTCTTGATCGCCGTGGAGCCCAGGTGCTCGCCGACCAGGTCCGCCCGGTGCGCCTCGACCACCTCCGGCCGGACCAGGAGCCCGAGCGCGGTGAAGATCCGGCCGAGGATCCGGGCCACCGTGGTCTTCCCGGTCCCCGGCGGCCCGGTGAACACGAAATGCCGGACCGGCGGCTGGCTGCTCAGCCCCTGCCGCTCACGGAGCCGGGCCACCCGCAGCTGCGCCGCGATCTCGTGTACCTGGCGCTTGACCGGCTCCAGGCCGACCAGCTCGTCCAGCTCGGCCAGGGCACTCTCCAGGGTCGGCGCCTCGGTGTAGCCGCGGAACCGGGCGGTCAGCTCGGCACCGGCCCGCACCAGGTCCGACCCTTCCAGGGTGACCAGCTCGGCGGCGGTCGGCTCCGCGCCATCCGCCATGATCCGGACGTCACGGACCTGGCCGGCCTTTTCCAGCAGGCTGCGCACAAACCGCCCGTTGCCCAGCTCGTCGGCGAGCCTGCGGCGGCCGATGTCCTCCATCATCCGCCACAGGGCCGGCCGGGCGTCCGGGTCGAGCACCTCACCGCGCTGCTCCAGGTAGAGCTCGGCCAGGGACATCAGCTCCGCGGGTGAGTAGGTGGGGAACTTCACCCGGAGCCCGAACCTGGAGTTCAGCCCGGGATTGCTGGCCAGGAACGACTCCATCTGCTTCTCGTATCCGGCCAGGATGATGATGATGTCCGCGCGGTCATCCTCGGCCCGCTTGAGCAGCGCCTGGATCGCCTCGTGACCGAACCGGTCGCCCTGGCCCTCACCCTCGTTCACCAGACTGTAGGCCTCGTCGATGAACAGGACGCCGCCGAGCGCGGAGTTCACCAGCTCGTTCGTCTTGATCGCCGTGGCGCCGAGGTACTCACCGACCAGGTCGGACCGCTGTGCCTCCACCACCGCGGGCGTGTCCAGCAGGCCGAACGCATAGAAGATCTTGGCCACCACCCGGGCGACCGAGGTCTTGCCGGTACCGGGCGGCCCCAGGAAGACAAAGTGCTGCATGGGCTTGTCGGCGCCATACCCGGCCATGGCCCGCCGCCGCGCGGCCTCGACGGACGCCGTAATCTGCCGGATCTGCTCCTTGACCGGGGCCAGGCCGACCATGTTGTCCAGCTCGGCCATGGCATCCGCCACCGTGATCTCCGGCAGCTGCTGGTCGCTGCCACCCCGGTCCCGTGCTGACTCAGCGTCCGCCGGGCGCAGCGCGCCCTCGGCCGTCTGCACCACCCGGGACACCTCCCCCGGGCGCCCGCCCCGGCCCGGCGGCCCCGTGCCGCCCGCGGGCCGGCCCGGCCGGGTGCCGCGCGGGCCGGTGCCGCGGGCGCCGCCCGGAGCGCGCGGCGCCATCACGGCCCGGCTGCGCTGCCGAGCCTCGGTGCGGGTCTCCTGGAGGGCCCGGGCCAGCCGCCAGCCCAGGGCGGCACAGGCGAGCACCCAGCCCAGGACGATGCTGACGAACGGCTTCGCAGGCCATATCCGCCAGACCAGCAGCGCCACCGGCAGCGCCCACAGCAGCGCGAAGGCCACCGTCCGGCAGGGCACGAACCAGCGGCTGATGACCGGGGCGTGCGCCGCGGCCACCGCCGCGACCGGGATCAGCAGCAGGAGCTGGGCAGGCCCGACCCCGGACTGATGGGTCACGCCCGCGATCACCGCCAGGCCCAGCACTCCCACGGACACCGAGGCGGCCAGCGAACGGTGCCCGGCGATGACGGCGACCGGACCGTAGATCAACGCCGCTAGGATGAGGAACGGCGCCAGGAAGATGGCCGCCAGCACCAGGGCTACGCCGAGCGCGATCTTGGCTGGCAGTGGGGCGGCAACCAGGACACGGCGCAGGCGGGCAAGCCCCTCCAGCGCCATCCGTCCCCCGGGCGGGGACCTGTCCTCTGGCCGCATCTCGCTCCCTCGTGCCGTTCCTTGTATAGCGCAGTACCACGCGCTTACAGCGACACACAATCAGATACCCGCCGAGAATGGCCAGGCCAGGTTCTGGCGGATGAGCGTCAGCCACAGCCCGCCGGGGAGCGGTGCACCTCGGTGCGCTGGCTTAGCCAGGGTAAGCGACGCCAGCGGCCAGACCACCCACCGGTGTCCGGAAACGCTCGCTATGTGGCCTGTGACCTGCACTTTCCTGAAATGCCTGGGGTCGGTGGGGTGGCACCTCACGGCACGGTTCCGGCGGCCGGGGCGCCCAGGACCGGCCGTCATGGGCGCGCCGCGCTGCGGATCGGGGGTCCGGATCTGCGGACCGATTGCCAGGAGGTACTAATCTTCTTCCGCTTCGGCTTCCGGCGTGTCCCGGGACCGCTGCCCGCCCGCCGCGCCAGCTTCCCGCGACAATCCGGCCGGCCGAGCTGGCTACGGCGGCACCGCCGACACGATCAGTGCCGTCTGGGTGACAGCCAGCGCGCCCGGCCCTTGCCATTCCCTACCGCAACAGTGAACATTTAGGACATAAGGGCAGGCGGCTCTGGGCTCGACAGGACCGATGAGCCCGCGGCGGCACCCTGCACGCGTGGAGGGTGCATGACTGAGCAGGCAACTGCGACCGAGGGATACATCGACGTCGACGGCGGCCAGGTCTGGTATCGGTCGGTCGGCCCAGCGGGCCCAGCGGGCCCAGCGGGCCCAGCGGGCTCGGCGGGCTCGGCGGGCCCAGCGGGCTCGGCGGGCTCGGCGGGCGGGGGCAGGACACCGCTGCTGTGCTTGCACGGCGGCCCCGGCTTCACCCACCATTACCTGGAGCCGCTGGAGGCGCTGGCCAGCCAGCGCCAGGTGATCTTCTACGACCAGCTGGGCTGCGGCCGCTCCGACCGCCCGGACAATGCCGCGCTATGGACGGTCGATCGGTTCGTTCAGGAGCTGGCCCAGGTCCGGGCCGCGCTCGGGCTCAGCCGGGTGCACCTGTTCGGCAGTTCCTGGGGCGGCATGCTGGCCATGCAGTACGTGCTGGACCGCCGCCCGGAACTGCAGAGCCTGATCCTGTGCGGCAGCCCGGCCAGTATGATCCGGTGGGTCAAGGACTGCGATGAGCTGCTGTCGGCCCAGCCTGCTGACGTGCGGGCGGTCATCCGCGAGCACGAGGAGGCAGGGTTCACAGCCTGCCCGGAGTACCAGGCGGCGATTCTCGGCTTCTACCGGGAGCACGTCTGCCGGCTGCGCCCGTGGCCAGCGAGCCTGGAGCGTTCCTTTGCCGAGGCCGGGTACGACGTGTACAACACGATGAACGGGCCGAGCGAGTTCACCGTGACCGGGACGCTCAGGACCTGGGACGTGATGGACCGGCTGGGCGAGATCGAGGTGCCGACCCTGCTGGTCGGCGGCCGCTACGACGAATGCACTCCTGGTCACCTGGCCGAGATGCACCAGCGCATCCCCGGGGCCCAGCTGGCCATCATCGAGGACGCCTCGCACCTGTGCTTCACGGAGCAGCCAGCGGTGTTCAACGATCTGCTGAACGCGTTCCTGGACCGGCAGGAGGCAGGCTGAACGGCCGGGCGCAGGCGGGACCGGCCCGGGCGGCGGTGCGCACAGGACCTCAGACCCGGCGCAACACGGCAACCACCTTGCCGACGATGACCGCCTGATCGCCGGGAATCGGCGCGTAGGCGGGGTTCTGCGGCATCAGCCAGACGTGGCCACCGGCCCGCTTGAAGGTCTTGACCGTGCCTTCCACCTCGACCCCGTCGATCGTCGCGGCCACGATGTCGCCATTCTCGACGTCTGACTCGCGGCGGACGACCACCCAGTCGCCGTCGACGATGGCAGCGTCGATCATCGAGTCGCCGACGACCTTGAGCACGATGAGCTGCCCGTCCCCGACCAGCTGCCGGGGCAGCGGGAACGTGTCCTCGACCAGTTCCTCGGCCAGGATCGGGCCGCCCGCCGCGATACGCCCGACCAGCGGTACCTGCGCGACTCCGGGCCGCCCGGCGCGGGCCTGCGGGGAACGGGCCCGCCTCTTGCTGGGCCGCACCTCGCCGGCCCGCTCCCCGCGGGCCGGCGCCTGGCGGGCGGGCGGGCGGATGGCCGGGTCAGTGGGCGGCCGCACCACCGCGGTGCGCGGCCGCCGCGTACCGCGACTCAGGTATCCCTTCTTCTCCAGCGTCAGCAGCTGGTACGACACGCTCGACGTACTCGCCAGCCCCGCGGCCGCGCCGATTTCCCGCAAGGTCGGCGCATAGCCATAGCGCTGTGTGGAGTCCTCGATGGCCTGGAGGATCTTGCGCTGTCGCGCAGTCAGGCCCGGGGCAGCCACGGCCGGGGCAGTGCTGGCCCGGTCAGTGCTGGCCCGGGCTGGCGGCTCCGCACTCGTCATCATCCAGCCCCCGGCGGTCGTCGTTGAGCTTTACCAGCACTTCGATCGAAGTTATCAAATACAAGTTCGATATGTCACGGGAATACGGCAATTCTCTCCGCCACGCTTCGCGCATCCTCCGATCGGTGGATGCGGCCATGGCCCGAAGCGCCGGGGAACCGCGCCCGGCCAGCCGATTCGCCGCCGCCGCTGGCCCGCCAGCTGCTGATCAGCGAAACCACCGTCAAGACCCATCTGCTGCACATCTACACCAAACTGGGGGTCCGCGACCGCGCCGCTGCCGCCGCCGCCTACCAGCGCGGACTGCTCGGCTGAGCGCGGCAGCAGCGCGCTGCTTATCCGGGGCGGGCACCATCGTCCCCGGTGGCGGCGGTCCCTTCCCGAGTGGCGGCCCGGAGGTAGCCGAGCAGGTCATCGACGAGATCGTCCGGGCTGGCCCGGCCCTTTCCGGCCGGCGCGAGGTGCCCGGCCAGTGCGAGATCAACGGCTCCGTGCGCGAGGGCCTGCACCAGGGCCCGGAGACGTTCCGGGTCCCCGGCTGGCAGCTGGGCCGCGGCCTGGGCCGCGGCCACGACAGTCACCATCAGCGCCCGCGTGGTGCTGGCCGCGGCGGCGAGTTCGCCCGAGCCTTTCGACCAGGGGCCGTAGACGAGCTTGAAACGGGCCGGGAACTCCAGCGCCCAGGCAATGTAACCGCGCATGGCCGCCCGGACGGCTTCCGCTGGCGACGGCTGCGCGGCCACGGTCGCGGACAGCGCAGCGCTCCGCCTGGCCAGCTCCCGGGCGGCGACCGCCGCCAGCAGGGCTTCCTTGTCGGCGAAGTGCTTGTAGGGCGCATTGTGGGACACGCCAGCCCGGTGCCCAACTTCGCGCAGGGTCACCGCTTGCGGGCCACCCTCGTCAAGCAGCTGCGCCGCCGCATCGACCAGCGCGTCGCGCGTTTCCGTGACCATTGGCCAATGGTAGGCAGGGATCTAGGAGCCGTCCGGCGGAGCCCCGGGCAGGATCCTCGGCTGGGCCTCCAGCAGGACCTCGGCGGCTGCCGTCCGGAAATAGAGCACGGACCGCCCGGCACGTCGCCGCTGCACCAGGCCCGCATCGAGCAGCACCCTGAGATGGCGGCCCACCGACCCCAGTCCCTGGCCGGTCAGCGCCACGAGCTGCGTCGTGCTCTTCGGGGTGTCGAGGAGGACCAGGACACCCGCCCGCGCGGTCCCGAGCAACCTGCCCAGCGTCTCGGCGACCGGCGCCCAGTCTGTCCCGGCCAGGACTCCCGAGCACGGATAGATCACGGCGTACCGGTGTGGCGCGTCCCATGACACCCAGCCCTGGCGCGGTGTGACGGGGACGAAGAGCAACTGCGCCCCGGAAATCTCCCGTGGCGGATAGTCATGTGCGTTGATCTGCAGACGGCTCTCGCCCAGCCAGCGCATCCCTGGGCGCATGCCGTCCAGGGCCGCCGCCCAGCCGCCCCGGCTCAGCTGCGCCGTGCGCGCCACGACGTCGGCCTCGAGGATCCGCCGCCGCCTCGGCCAGTAGGGCAGTACGGATTCCCGCCACACCCACTGCAGCAAGCCAGCGGTGCGTTCCGCCAGATCGCACCGGCGCAGCCGGGCCGGGAGCGGGCGCCGCATGGACACGGCCAGGTCGGCGCGCACGGTCTGCACGGGCGTCGTGCTTATCCGCGCCAGTTCATCCTCGAACGCCTGCTCCTGCTCAGCCGCTGGGGTCGGGGTGAGGAAGTCCGCGATCCAGCTGCGCCCCAGGGCAGCCCGTACGAGCAGCGCCGTGACCTGGTCACCGGCTAGCCGCTCCCGGTACTGGGGCTGATGGGCGTCCAGCCACGCCCGCTCGCCCGGGTGTGCGGCCACTCCTTTCTCCAGGGCTATCAGGCTCGCGACGGTCTCGGCCAGGGCGGAAAACACGAAGCGGCTCCCGGCGAGCGTGTCCGCGTTGACCTGCCACCAGCCCATGGTTTCGCCTCCCCGCGAAACAGTACCGCCGTGAGGCTGGGCGGCTGAGACTCCGGTCATGCGCACCTACCGCGAGCTCTTCCGGGCACCGGAGTTCACGCCGCTCTTCCTGACCGCCACCGTGCAGGTGGCGGCTCAGACGGTGAGCGGGCTGGCGCTCGGCACCCTGGTGTACCTGGCGACCGCCTCACCTCTGCTTTCCGCGCTCGCCATGTTCGGCCCCTCGCTCGCCCAGCTGATCGGTGCGGCAACGCTGCTGTCGGCGGCCGACCGGCTGCCGCCGCGCGCCACCATGACCGGCACCTGCCTGGCCTTCGGCCTCGGGACGGCTGCCCTGGCCATCCCTGGCTTGCCGGTATGGGCCATCTTCGCCATCGTTCTCAGCCTTGGCCTGATCGCCTCACTTGCGGGTGGCGTGCGCTACGGGCTGCTCAACGAGATCCTCCCGAAAGAGGGTTACCTGCTTGGCCGCTCTGTGCTGAACATGTCCGTGGGCACCATGCAGATCTGCGGGTTCTCGGTCGGCGGCGTGCTCGTGATCATCCTGTCGCCGCGTGGCACGCTGCTGGCCGGCGCCGGCTGTACCTGGCCGCGGCGGCCGTCGGCCGGTTCGGCCTCAGCGCCCGGCCGCCGCGGGCCGCCGGGCGGCCGTCGGTCAGCGACACCTGGCGGACCAATGCGTGGCTGTGGTCCGCGGCCCCGCGCCGCTACGTCTACCTCGCCCTGTGGGTGCCCAACGGGCTGATCGTTGGCTGCGAAGCCCTCTTTGTGGCTTATGCGCCCCGGCACGCGGGGCTCCTCCTCGCCTCCGCCGCACTGGGGATGCTGGCCGGAGACACGCTGGCCGGGCGGTTCATGCCACATCGGTGGCGGGAGCGGCTCGGCGCTCCGCTGCGCCTGCTGCTCGCCGCTCCGTACCTGATCTTCATCCTGCACCCGGCGCTGGCCCTCGCCGTGACAGCCATCGCGCTGGCCTCGATCGGCTACTCAGCCACTCTCCTGCTCCAGCAGCGCCTGATCACCTTGACGCCGGACGAGCTGAGCGGGCACGCCCTGGGGCTGCATTCCTCTGGAATGCTCGCCATGCAGGGAGTTGGCGCTGTCCTTGCGGGTGCTGTCGCCCAGCAAACCTCAGCGGCGACGGCGATGACCGTGATGGCAGCGGCCTCCGTCACCGTCACCCTGATCCTGGCGCCCAGACTGCGGCCCGGCTACAGCCAGCAGCCTCGTGACCTCCGCGAGCCCGCTGAACAAGCTACCTCTAGCTCCCATTAGCACATTGAGCGATCGGTTGGTGGGTTCACGCTCAGTCGCTAGTCATCCAGGCTGCCCATGGTCAGGTTGACGGTGGTTCCCGTCATCCCGCTCGCCTTGTCGGAAGCCATGAAGACCGCGGTCAGGAAGTACGACCGATCGCGCCTCTGGCTCCAGGCCGCATCGAGAGCCCAATCGCCTACGCGATCGGGCTCTCGACTTCCGGCCCTCACCCGTACAGCACGTTGCATCTGATGCGATATTGCTCCGTTTACTGGCGCAGTGCACTTACTCGAAGGTGCGGTATTCCGGCTACCGACGCCCTTGCCCGAGTTCAGGCCATGAGGAGCGCGTGCGCCGAGCGTCACGGCTGAGGCGGGGGCTGAGCGCGGCTGTCGATGAGCAGCCCGACGCCGTCGAGGATGCGGGCGAGACCGAAGTCGAAGGCTTTATCCTGTGCGCCCTGCGCGACGGCTGAGTCGAGTGCCGCCTTCAGCGCCGGGAAGCGTTCCTCGCGGCCGCGCAGGAGGCTGGCGATGCCTGCTTCCATGGCCTGTTCGGGGCGGCTGCCGGGCGTGGCCGAACGTTGCTGGGCGATGGCGCGGGCATGCCCGGCGAGCGTCGCGGCCACGTCGAGCATCTCACTGCCGTTCAGGCCGGTGCCGGCGAGCGCGGCGACGGCCTCTTCCATCCAGCCGAGCTCGTTGGGGCCGATCGCCCGCGCGCCGACGGTGGCCTCCAGCGCCCAGGGATGCTGCGAGAATCGGCTGAACATCTGCTGGGCCCACTCCTCTAGCCTCGGGCGCCAGCCGCCGGCGACACTTCCGAGCCGGGGCGCCTCGCCGATCCCGATGTCGATCATGAGCGCGACCAGCTCGACCTTGCCCGGCACGTACCGGTACAGCGCCATCTTGGTGACAGCAAGCGCATCGGCGACGCGCTGCATGGTCACCGCGGCCAGCCCGTCGGCGTCGGCGATCTCGCTTGCGGCGCGCGCGATCGCCGCCAAGGTCAGGGTCGGCTTGGGACCGCGTCTCGGCGCGGTCCGGGGTTCCCAGAGCAGCGCAATCGCGCCCGACTGGGCACCGGGCATCTCGCTAGTGGCCGCCACGTCCACTCCCGCCTTGCCGGAGTCCATGTCCGCTCCTGTCTTGGCCGAGCCAGTTAACTGTGTCTAGGATATACTGTGTCTACTAGACACAGTTAATTCTCGCGGAGACAAGGACCACGATGAACGACGCAAACCCGCTGCACGGCGTAAGGATCCTCATCTCGGGAGCTGGCGTCGCCGGCCCTGCCCTGGCGTACTGGCTGTCCCGCTACGGTGCCGACACCACCGTGGTCGAGGTCGCGCCCGCGTTGCGCACCAGCGGCTTCGCCGTCGATTTCCGCGGCCCGACGCATATGGGCGTGCTGAGGAAGATGGGCGTGCTCGACGAACTGCGGGACATCCAGACCCATGGCGGCGCGATGAGCTGCGTGGACTCCCGCGGCTGCGAGATCTTCCGGCTCCCGGCCGAGTTCGCCGGCGGCGACATCGAGGTGTACCGCCGCGACCTGTCCAGGGTGCTTTACGAGCACGGCGCCGATCGTGCCGAGTACCTGTTCG
The DNA here is from genome assembly GCA_963804455.1 of uncultured Actinomycetes bacterium. Classification (GTDB taxonomy): domain Bacteria; phylum Actinomycetota; class Actinomycetes; order Streptosporangiales; family Streptosporangiaceae; genus RYN-230. The sequence goes on along the minus strand of CAWDRD010000077.1, from coordinate 40,989 downwards.
GCGACATGATCACCAACCTGACCGAGGTCGCCGGCGAGGTGCACGTCGACTTCGCCAGGTCGCCATCGCGCACCGTGGATCTCGTCGTCGGCGCGGACGGGCTGCATTCCGGCGTGCGCCGCTTCGCCTTCGGCGGGGAATCGCGGTTTGTCCGCCACCTCGGCTTCTACCTGGCCGGCTGGGACCTGCCCAACGACCTGCGCGCCGGCAGCACCCCCCAGCACTACAACGTGCCAGGCCGGATGGCCAGCATCAGCGCCGACCAGCGAGATCCGGAGCGCGCCAGCGCCTTCGTCGTCTTCGCCTCGCCCCTTCTCGACTACGACTGGCACGACATCGAGCAGCACAAGAAACTCATCGCCGACGCGTTCACCGGGCTGTGCTGGCACGTACCCCGTCTGCTGGGCGCCCTGCACGACGCGCAGGATGTCTACTTCGACTCGATCAGCCGGGTGAGCGTGCCACGCTGGTCAGCCGGCCGGGTCGCCCTGCTCGGCGACGCCGCCTGGGGCGTCACGCTCGGCGGAATGGGCGTGGGCACCGGCATCGTCGGCGCCTACGTGCTGGCCGGCGAACTCGCCGCCGCGCGGGGCGATCACCGCACGGCGCTGGCCGCGTACGAGAACCGGATGCGCGGCTACGCCTCCAGATGGCAGCGCGGCGCCAACCCGGGCCAGTTCCTGGCACCTCCCACCGCCACCCGGCTGCGCATCCGCAACGCCATGCTCAGCACCCGGCTGATCCAGCGGTTGCTGGTCGCCAGCACCAGATCTCTGGCGACCGATGTCACTCTCCCCGAGTACCCCCGGTGGGGCACGGTCAACGATCCGCACCTCACCTGACCGGGGCATCTATTCGACAACAGGGCCTTTGCTGGCGCAGAGCACTTATTCGGAGGGTGCGGTATTCTCCGGCCGACGCTGGTGCTTAGCCACTCGGTAGGCATCGACGGCCTTACGGGAACTCCGCCAGATGCCATCAGGACCCTCTACCGCGTCGAGTCGCCCGCGCTGTGCTGCCCTGCGCAGCGCGATCATGGTGAACTCCTTATCGACCAGAGCGGCGAGCGGGACCATGCGGGCTGGGCCAGCGACGTTGGGGACGATGAACCGGTTGAGGTTGTCATACATCGCCCGGGCGATCAGCTCGCCCAGGGCTCCGGCCGCTCGTGCAGGTCCTCCGGGCCTGCACTCGCTAGCCGGTTTTGCATAACGCTCGCAGTACCGCTCAGTTTCAGCTGCAGCCGCTGGTGGAGCCGCAGCCTTCGCAGACGTAGCAGCTGCCCGCCGGGCGCATCTTCGTACCGCAGGTCAGGCAGAGCGGGGCGTCGGCGGTCCGGCCCTGCTGTGCCTCGATCAGCTCGGTAGAGCTGTGCGGCTGGGCGGCCGCGGACATAACCGGGTGCCGGTCTTCCGGCCGTGGCTGCGGGCGCTCGACCGGAGCGGACTGGGCCATCTCGCCCGGGTCCTGCTCTTCTGCCAGCGCGGCCGGGTCTTCCCCCGCCAGCTGGGCTGACCGCTCGCCAGCGGACAGGATGCCCAGCTCAGCGCGGGTCTCGTAGGGGAGGTGGTCCAGGGCCAGGCGGCGGAACACGTAGTCCAGGACCGAGCTGGCGATCCGGATATCCGGGTCGTCGGTGATGCCCGCTGGCTCGAAGCGCATGTTGGTGAACTTCTCCACCCACTTCTCCAGTGGCACCCCGTACTGCAGGCTGATGGAGATCGCCATGGAGAAGGCATCCATCACGCCGGCCAGCGTCGAACCCTTGCTTGCCGAGCTTGAGGAAGAGCTCGCCCACTCCGTCGTCGGGGTACGTGGAGGCGGTCATGTAGCCCTCCGCGCCTGCCACCGAGAAACTGGTCACCGAGGCGGTGCGGTTCTTGGGCAGGCGCCTGCGCACCGGCCGGACCTCGTGCGGCGTGCTGTCGGGCTCGGCTACCGCCGCCGCGTCCGGCTTCTGCCGGGCATTGGACAGCGGCTGGCCGACCTTGCAGTTGTCCCGGTAGACGGCCAGCGCCTTGAGTCCGAGTTTCCATCCCTGCAGGTAGATGGACTCGATGTCCTCCACCGTCGCCGACTCGGGCAGGTTCACGGTGTTGTGGTTGACGATCCCGTTCGCGACGAAAGCGTGCTTCTCTGGGACGGAGAGGTCGTACACCTCGGCCTCCCCCTTGTCTGCCACCGAGACAACTGGCGAGAAGTGCAGGTTGCCGTCGATGACCTGGCGCAGCCATTCGGGCAGCTGCACTCCCGGCAGAGTGGAAACTCGCTCAAGCGTCCTGCGGGTTACGTGCTGCGTACGTGGATCGAGCAGGAAGCGGAAGGTGCCACGCCAGTCGGGCTCAGTCGCGCTGCCGGGCACTCCCGCCGGGATCAGGTCATACAGTTCCAGGCCGCTGATCCCAGGCACCACATCTGAGGTGCCGGCGGAGCAGTGCTTGGTCAGGTAGCGGGCCGCTCGCTCCGCCTTCTCTGGTTCGGGGAAGGGGACAAGGCTGCACATGAGCTGCCCCTGGAGCCCCGCGGCGTACACCTCGTCGTAACTCTTGCCGTACTCCTTGTTGTACTTAGTGATTCGGCTGTGCATGACGCCCAGGTTGCTCATGACCGCCTGCAGGTCATCCAGCAGCAGGGGACTATCCAGGCAGATCGCCCATTTGGCCGAGTCCCCGGTGGTCACGTAAGCATCGAGGGCGAGGCCCTGCAGGAATGCCAGCACCATCTCGCGAGGCGAGCGAAGCACCGCATCCGGGATGCGCTTGTCCGAGGAACGGGACCCGCAGCCCAGCGCGGTCATGAATTCCACAACAGCCTTGGATGAGACGACCACTCCTGGGCACTTGCCTGGCTCTTCGGTGATCCGGGCAGCCAGCCCGAACACGCTCTGCCAGGCGTCCCGGACCCGCCGCAGGACTTCCGGCACCGAGTTCGTGATCGTAATGGTCCAGTTGCTGCGAGTCGTATGCCCTTCGGCGGCATACCCTCCCAGCAAGAAGGCGAGTTCAGCGGTCATCTCCTCAGGGAGCACCACGTGCTTCTGGTTACCGTGCTCCCGCGACACGCGGATGTCGCGCAGGCTTGCCGGGGTAGTAGCCCAGAACTCGGCACCGTACTGAACAGTGACTTGGTCGCCCGGCCGTATCTCCGCCAAGCTCTTCCATTCCAGCGTGCCCTGGCCAGCCACGAGCAGCCGATGGGGAAGTGTCCCCGTGATGGAGTGCCCGGACCTGAGAGTGACCTGCCGCACAGGCCTGATGCCGCCGTAGTAGAAAGCGTCGGTCTTGCGGTCCCCGTCCAGCGACGAGATCACCAGGCGCTCCTGCCGGAAGGTGTCTTCCGCCTCGCCCCGGTACAGGCTTGCCATCCGGACGAGACCCTCGGACGAGGGAACGAGCGTCTCTCCGGTCACGCACTTGGAGATCGCACCACTTAGCGCCGGTTGGACCGCCGCCATCATCCGGACATGGCCCATCGGGCTGATTGCGCGCTCGCCCATAGCGCAGTCGAACACCTCGTAATGCTCCGGCCGCAGACCTGGTGCGTCGACGACGTGTCCGTGCTCGGCGATGTACTCGACGATCGCCTCCACCTGCTCCGGCTGGTAACCCAGGTTCTTGAGAGCGCGCGGCACGGTCTGGTTGACGATTTGCATAGAGCCGCCGCCGACCAGCTTCTTGAATTTGACCAAAGCCAAATCCGGCTCCACGCCTGTGGTGTCACAATCCATCATCAAGCCTATAGTTCCAGTCGGCGCGAGTAGCGAGGCCTGCGCATTTCTATAGCCGTTCTTCTCGCCTACCGAGAGGCATTTATCCCATTCCTTATTTGCCGCCACGAGAATTTCTTCGTCCATGCCGCCAAGCGTGTTGATCTGCTTGCTGGCGTCGGAATGCTTGCGCATTACCCGCTGATGCGCGACGGCGTTGCGCTTGTATCCGTCGTAGGGGCCGACGACCGCGGCAAGTTCCGCGGACCTGCGGTAGGCGGTCCCGGTCATCAGGGAGGTGATAGCAGCGGCGATAGCCCGCCCCCCGTCCGAGTCGTAGGCGTGCCCGGTTGCCATGAGCAGAGCACCCAGGTTGGCATAGCCGATCCCGAGCTGCCGGTACGCGCGGGTGGTCTGGGTGATCTTCTCGGTCGGGAAGTCCGCGAAGCAGATGGAGATGTCCATCGCGGTGATGATCAGCTCGGTGATCTGCAGGAAACGGTCCACCGCGAAGGTGTCATCCTCGCGGAGGAACTTCATCAGGTTGATGCTGGCCAGGTTGCACGATGAGTTGTCCAGGTGGACGTACTCCGAGCATGGGTTGCTGGCCGTGATCCGCCCTGACTCAGGGCAGGTGTGCCAGTCGTTGATGGTGCCGTCGTACTGGATGCCCGGGTCGGCGCACGCCCAGGCGGCCTGCGCCATCTTCCGGAACAGCTCCCGGGCCTCAACGGTCTCCACCTTCTCGCCGGTCATCCGGGTGACAAGGTCGAAGCTGCCGTCCCGCTCGACGGCGCGCATGAACTCATCGGAGACCCGCACCGAGTTGTTGGCGTTCTGGTACTGGACGCTCGCGATGTCCTTGCCGCCGAGGTCCATGTCGAAGCCGGCGTCGCGGAGGACCCGGACCTTCTCCTCCTCGCGGGCCTTGGTCTCGATGAACTCCTCCACGTCGGGGTGATCGACGTCGAGAACCACCATCTTCGCGGCGCGGCGGGTGGCACCGCCGGACTTGATCGTGCCGGCCGAGGCATCCGCGCCGCGCATGAACGAGACCGGGCCGCTGGCGGTGCCGCCGGAGGAGAGCAGTTCCTTGCTGGACCGGATCCGGGACAGGTTCACTCCGGCGCCGGAACCACCCTTGAAGATCAGGCCCTCTTCCTTGTACCAGTCGAGGATGGAGTCCATGGTGTCGTTGACGGCCAGGATGAAGCAGTTGTGGACGCGGAGGTTGCCCGAGAGGTACTCGCCGCTCTCGGTCTGAATGTCGAACACCTCCATGGCGCCCAGCGCCTCGATCCGGTCGATCGTCGTCAACTCGCGATCCGAGCCACCCATCTCCGGTTCCACGTGCAAGAGGACGTCTCCCACGCGGAGATCGGTGGCCGGGACGAAGGCGCCGGCGACCGAATCGATTGCTTTCCACACCAGGTGGTCAGCTGTGACATCAAGGGTGTAACCGGCCTTGGTGTGCAGGCGCAGCACGTCCTTCACGCCGTTGGCCTTGGTAGCAACGATCTTGGTAACCCCGTGGGCGTCGTAGACCTTGGTCCCGACAGCATTGCCTGCCACGAGGCTGCCAATCGGGATGAGCCCGGCCGGCGTGCTCACGAGTGCGTCGTATGGCTGGCACGCGGACACCTGCTGGGGCGAACTGGTGCCGACGTTGAACCAGACCGGGGAGTTGAAGGCGAAAATCTGGTGGATGAGCGCGTAGCACAGCTCGTGCTCGAAGATCTCGGCGTCCTTTGGAGCAGCGAAGTAGCCGTGCTCCCGGCCTGCCGCGACATACCGCCCGACGACCCGGTCGACCAGCTGCTTGAGACTCCGCTCGCGCTCCGGGCTGCCGACCGCACCACGGAAGTACTTGGTGGTGACGATATTGGCCGCATTGACAGACCAGAAGTCAGGGAATTCCACCCCGCGCTGCTCGAAGTTGACCGTTCCGTCCCGCCAGTTGGTCATGACGACATCGCGGTGCTCCCAGGTGACCTCGTCGTACGGGTGCACGCCCTCCCGGGTGTGAATGCGCCCGATGGTGAGTCCCTTGCGCGTGCCCTTGCCGCTCCGCGGCGCCGACCCGCTCACCGTTTCTGTCATGTCATGCCCCTTCTGGGATCCGCGGATCCTGTGCAGGCCTAGCCAGGCCCAACGGTCGATTCAGCAGTGCGGCGGCAGTGCCGCCCGGGTCATCCCCGCAACGCGCCCGCCTCGGTGCGCGCTGCCCGCAGCGCGACTATTTCTTCCTCGAAATCAGTGAGTGACTCGAATCCCCGGTAGACCGAGGCGAACCGTAGGTAAGCCACCTCATCCAGCTCCCGGAGCGGTTTCAGGATGGCCAGCCCCACCTCGTGGGACGGCACCTCGCCGGAACCGCGGGCCCGGATCGTCTCCTCCACCTGCTGAGCCAGGATCGCGAGCTGATCCTCGGTCACCGGCCGGCCCTGGCACGCACGGCGGACCCCGCGGACGATTTTCTCGCGGGTGAACGGCTCCGTCGCGCCGCTGCGCTTCCCCACCATCAGGATCACGGTCTCCTGCGTGGTGAAGCGCCGCCCGCACGCTGGGCACGACCTGCGGCGGCGGATCGCGGCACCCTCGTCAGCGGTGCGGCTGTCGATAACCCGGCTTTCCGGACTCCGGCAGTACGGACAGAACATACGATCACCTCCCCGGGCCAGCCCTGTTTTGTGCACAGGCGGTTAACACCACAACCTGTACGTGAACTACAGCGTTGTAACTACTATATGTTGTGGTCACGGTAGAACAGACACCGGGTCGCGCGCAAGCGTCGCGGCCGGGTGGCTCAGGTTTCTGAGGGATTCGCTGCCCACGCCGCCGCAGCTAGCACCGGGCCTGGCAGGTGAAATAGCCCAGCTAGAACGCAGCGGCCGAGCGTGTCGCAGGGCGCCCGGCCAGCCGCTCGGGTGGCCGGGCGCATGGGCACTGCAGGGCTCAGCTCAGCCCTTCGGCACCCACAAGCGCTCGCCAGGAACGACAACCTGGCTGCTCAGGGCGTTGAACTGGATGATCTGCTGGGTCACCACCCGGGGGTCGGCCGTGGGCTCGGCCGCCAGGGCGATCGACCACAGTGACTGGCCAGGTTGGACCACCAGCTGCCGCATGCTGTCCCGGACCGCAGCCGGCCCTGGGCCATGATTGGCGGCCTGTGCCCCGGTAGTGAACGCGAGCAGGATCGGCGTGAGCACCGCCGCGATGGCCAGGGCAGCCAGGATCAGCACCACCCGGCGGCCACGGCGGGTCAGCCGGGAACGCCGCACCAGGCGTGCTCCCAGCTGCGCCTGCCCCAGCTGGGCTTGTCCCGGGCGGCCCTGTCCCGGGCGGCGCCGGCGCGAGCCGGGTGCTGGCGGGCGGGGCGCGGCCGGGCCTGACGAGGCGAAACCGGGCGAGGCCCCCGGGCCGGGCGGCGGACAGCAGGCTCCGGCGTGGCCGGCGGGGCAGGACCATACCCGGCAGCGCACGCACCACCGCCAGCCGCACAGCGCCTTCTGGCCCGGCATCGGCCTGCGCGGCATCGCCCTGCGCAACCCCGGCACTGGCTGGGCCAGCATCAGCCGGAGCAGGGCCAGCCCGAGCACGGCCAGCCGGAGCAGGGCCCCGGGAAGCCGGGCCAGCGCCCCCAGAAAAAGCGGTCGGCCACCGCGACACGCCGGCCGGATGGGAAATTTCACTATTTTCTGGCGCCAAGCGCTCAGCTGGGTAGGCCTCGCTCGCCCGCATGTTGTCCGCGGGTGGCGTCCCGGGGGCGGCCGGATGCGGAGCAGGCGGACAGTCACGCGGCCGGTAAACCCCGGGCCCGGCCGGACGGGGACCGCCCCGCCGCCGGGATCGCCGATATCCAGCTGAGAGCGAGCTCACCGTCGCTTTGGACTGCTCGTCCAGGCTCACTACGCTCATGCCAGCCTCCCATCATCGAATGACTGTTCTATCGTACACTCATTCGATCGATTTCTCCTTCGATCGGACCCGTGTTCGATCGAAAGACCGTACGAGCTTGTTCTAACGCGACGGTCCGACATTCTTGCGACTCATCGAACAGATGTTTGAGATCCAGGAGCGAAAGCGCTAGCGTCTGCTCTAACTCAGCCACCTGATCCGGAGGTCAGTCATGGACAACAGCTCGGACGAGGGCGGCGCGCCGGGCGCGCCCCCCGGGATTAGCGCCGACACGGCCGGCTCCAGACCAAAGGGACGTCCGGGCCGCAAGCCAAAGGGAAGTGTCCCTGCCGTGGTCACGGAGATACCGGACCGGCCTGATCCAGACCACGTTCTCACCTGGCGGCAGCGGAAGGTTCTGCAGGTCATCCGGGATTCCGTGCAGCGGCGCGGCTACCCGCCGTCGATGCGGGAGATCGGCGAAGCAGTCGGGCTGACCAGTACGTCCAGCGTGTCCTACCAGCTGTCAACGCTGCAGAGCAAGGGTTACCTGCGCCGTGACGCGGGGCGGCCGCGAACGGTGGAGGTCCGGCTGCCGGGGCAGCCGGCCGTGCGGCCCGAAGCCGAAATCGATGAAGACACGAGTCTGGACATTCCGTCGCAGGAAACGACCTATGTCCCGGTCGTGGGGCGGATCGCCGCTGGCGGCCCGATCCTGGCTGAGGAAGCCATCGAGGAGATCTTCCCGCTGCCTAAGCAGATCGTCGGCGAGGGAACCCTGTTCCTGCTGAAGGTCGTCGGCGACTCCATGATCAACGCCGCCATCGCGGATGGCGACTGGGTCGTGGTACGCCAGCAGCCGGACGCGGACAACGGCGACATCGTGGCGGCGATGATCGACAATGAGGCAACCGTGAAGACGTTCAAGCGCTCCAGCGGCCACGTCTGGCTGATGCCGCACAACCCGGCCTACGCGCCGATACCCGGCGACGAGGCCAGCATCCTGGGGCGTGTCGTGGCGGTGCTGCGCCGCGTCTGACCCGACGGCATCTGACCGACGGCGTCTGGCCGGTGGCAGGCAGATCGAGCTAGGCCGGCGCAAGCCGGCCTTTGATCCTGGCTCCGGCCTGGTCAGGCAGGCACGACGTTAACCAGCTTGGGCGCGCGGGTGATGACCATGCGCACCTCCCGGTCAGCCAGCGCACGGACGACGCCAGGGGCAGCCAGGGCCAGCTCGCGCAGCTCATCCTCACTGATCCCGGGCGGGACCTCCAGCCGGTCCCGCACCTTGCCGCCCACCTGCACGACACAGGTCACCAGATCCTCGACCAGCAACGCCGGGTCGGCCGATGGCCAGCCGGCCTGGGCCACCGACGGATCGTGTCCCAGCAGTTCCCAGCACTCTTCAGCGGTATAAGGAGCGAACAGGGACAGCAACACCGCCAGCGTCTCCGCCGCCTCACGGACCGCAGGGTCGCCAGCCCCCGGGCCGGAATCGATTGCCTTCCGGGTCGCGCTGGCCAGCTCCATCAGCCGGGCCACGGCGACGTTCAGCCGGTAGGCCTCGATCAGCCGGGTGACCTCGTCGATGGTCCGGTGGGTGACCTTGCGCAGGGCTTGGCCGCCCTCCCCCGGACCGCCCGCACCGGCCGCTCCGGTGCCCTCGGCCGCTCCGGTGCCCTCGGCCGCTCCGGTCGCCTCCGGCCGCCGCGACATCCGCCGCGACCCGCCACACCCGGCCTAGGAACTTGACCGATGCCTCGGGGTTCATGTCGGCCCAGTCGATGTCGTCCTCGGGTGGGCTGGCGAAGATCATCGTCAGCCGGATCGCGTCGACCCCGTGCGCCGCCAGCTGCTGGCCCAGGTCCACCCCGTTGCCCAGAGACTTGGACATGGCCCGGCCGCGGTTAATCACCTGGCCCTGGTTCATCAGCCGGGTGAACGGCTCGCCGAAGTCGACCATCCGCATGTCCTGCAGCACCTTGACGAAAAAGCGGCTGTACAGCAGATGCAGAATGGCGTGCTCGACACCGCCCACATACATGTCGACCGGGCACCACCGGCGCACCGAGGCCATGTCAAAGGGCCCATGCTCATATGTGGGCGAGCAGTACCGCAGGAAGTACCACGACGAGTCCACGAATGTGTCCATCGTGTCGGTGTCCCGGCGCGCCGGGCCGTTGCACTTGGGGCACGTGGTGTTCACCCAGTCGGCGGCCGCGGCCAGCGGCGACACCCCGCGCGGGGCCAGATCCTGGCCGCGCAGGTCAGGCAGCAGCACCGGCAGCTGGTCGTCGCTGACCGGGACCTCGCCGCACGATTCGCAGTAGACGATCGGGATCGGCGTGCCCCAGAACCGCTGCCGGGAGACCAGCCAGTCGCGCAGGCGGTAGTTGACGGCCGCCTTACCCTGGCCCTCCGCAGTCAGGATCTCGGTGATCCTGGCGATGGCCGCCGCCTTGTCCAGGCCGTTCAGCGGCCCGGAGTTGATCAGCGTGCCATCACCGTGGGTAGCTATCCCGGTAGCCACCGGGTCCGCCTCGCTGGTGTCCACCACCACCTGCACCGGCAGCCCGTACGCCCGGGCGAAGTCCAGGTCGCGCTGGTCGTGCGCGGGCACGGCCATGATCGCGCCGGTGCCGTAGTCCGGCAGCACGTAGTCGGCCGCCCACACCGGCAGCCGCTCGCCGTTCACCGGGTTCACCGCGTACCGGCCCACGAACACGCCGGTCTTCACCCGGTCCGTGGCCTGGCGCTCGATGTCGGTCAGCTTGCGCACCTGCGTCACGTACTCGGCCAGCGCGTCGGCCTGCTCCGGGCCGCAGATCTCCGTCGCCAGCGGCGAATCGGCAGCGACCACGAAGAACGTCGCCCCGAACAGCGTGTCCGGCCGGGTGGTGAATACGGTGACCGGCTCATCGCGTCCCTCGATCGCGAACCGGACTTCGGCGCCCTCGGACCGGCCGATCCAGTTCCGCTGCATCAGCAGGACCCGGTCCGGCCAGTTGCCTTCCAGCTGCTCCATGTCACGCAGCAGCCGGTCCGCGTACTCAGTGATCTTGAAATACCACTGAGTCAGCACCCGGCGGACCACCTCGGTGCCGCAGCGCTCGCACTTACCCGCGATCACCTGCTCGTTGGCCAGCACGGTCTGGTCGTGCGGGCACCAGTTGACGTAGCCGTCCTTGCGGTAGGCCAGCCCGCGCTCGTAGAACCGCAGGAACAGCCACTGGTTCCAGCGGTAGTACGCGGGATCGCAGGTCTGCAGCCGCCGGGACCAGTCGAAGGACACAGCGTACCGGCGGAACGAGGCGGCCTGGGTCTCGATGTTCGCGTAGGTCCAGTCGGCCGGATGGGTGTTGTTCCGGATCGCCGCGTTCTCCGCGGGCAGGCCGAACGCATCCCAGCCGATCGGGTGCAGCACGTTGTGCCCGCGCTGCACGTAGTAGCGTGCGACCGCATCCGCGATGGCATAAGCCTCGGCATGGCCCATGTGCAGGTCGCCGGACGGATACGGGAACATGTCCAGCAGATAGGTGCGCGGGCGGTCATCCGCAGGATCGTCACTGGCCCGGAACAGGTCCAGTTCGGCCCAGCGCGTCAGCCATTTTTCCTGGATATCGCGCGGGTCGAAGTGCTGCGCGCGCTCAGCGCTCTCGGCGGCTGTCATGGTCTTCCCTCGGCACGTGGGTCGGTCCGGCTCCGGCAACAGAAAAGCCCCCCGGTCACGAGGGGCAGCCGCGCCGACGACAGATCAGTCGGCGCGGCTAGGTAAGGAGCAGCCGGGCAGAACGCATGTCTACAGGGTAGCGCACGCCAGCAACACGCGCCGCAGATGCGACGCCATGGCCAGGGCTGACCGCCGTGGCGGTGGCCCGGAACAGATGGCTGGCGGCACCTGTCCTCACCCCTGCTGGCCGCCAGCGGACGGCAAAATGACATGGCGTGCTTACCCCCGCGTGTCATCGGTGCAACATTGAGGACGCAGACTGGGGACGTGATGACCGATCAACTATCTGCCATGCACGCGCGTAAATCTGCCCTGCACACAATGAGGCGGACGATCGCTCTTGTCGCCCACGACCGGAGAAAGCAGGACCTGCTGGAATGGGCACGATATAACAAAGAAGCCCTGAGCAGGCATCACTTGTTCGCGACTGGGACCACCGGCCGGCTGCTACAGGAAGATCTCGGCCAGCCAGTGACATGTTTCCAGAGCGGCCCGCTGGGCGGTGACCAGCAAATTGGCGCGCGAATCGTGGACGGGGGCATCGACCTGCTCATCTTCCTGTGGGATCCGCTGGAATCCCAGCCGCACGACCCTGACGTCAAGGCCCTGCTCCGCATCGCCGTGGTGTGGAATATCCCGGTGGCTTGTAACCGGGCCACCGCCGACTACCTCATCTCCTCGCCCCTGATCGACGTGCCCTCGCCGCACGCAGGCCTGACCGCCGCGGCGCCGCCTGCCGTCAGCCGCCCGTAGCGGCCCGGGCCAGGTTCCCGGCAACCTCGCGTACCGCGGCCCGTCCCGGCAGCCATCGCGGCACCGCCTCCGCGAACGGCTCAGTGGCCTGCAGCGGCCCGCCCGGTGACCTGGCCAGCCGCTGGCGGCAGCCACTCCCAGCCCGGGCGGCCGGACAACCCGGCCGCCCATGGCGGCTCGGCACCCGGGCGGGTGCAGGCCAGCACCGACGCCTCGATCGCAGCCCGGACCGCCGCACCTACCAGGTCCGGTCGGCGCAGATCGGCCGGGCCGAGGCCGTGGCCGGCCCACCAGGCGAGGAAAGCACCGCCGAGTGTGTCCCCGGCCCCAACGGAGTCCGCGATGGAGGAAGGCGGCAGGCTGGCCGAGCCGGGCAACGGCGCGGGCCACGTTGTACGGCCCATCTCCCGGCCCGCGGCCGGCCACTGCGACGCCCGCCGACCAGTTCCCGCCTCTGAGGCACGACCAGTCGGGATAACGTTGTCTCAGACGTTAGACTCTGCACAGCAGAACTCGTCAAGACACGTTTCGGTTAAGGAGACCCGCTCTATCTTGGGTCTTGTCTGTTCCCCGCGCGCGCGTATGCTCGTACCTGCCATGGACAGCCGCGCCCAGCCGAAACCCGGTCAGATATCGTTGTCTCAGCCGGCCCCGGTAGCGGAGGATGGCCCTGCGGCAGGGTCCGGGCCGGCCGCTGACACCCCGGACACAGGATCTGCCGGGCCCGCCCCGACATCAGCCCTGCCAGCGTTCCCGCGGGCGCCCGGCCGCCCCACCATGCGGGACGTGGCCGCGCTCGCCGGGGTCAGCCTGAAAACAGTATCCCGTGTGATCAACGGGGTGCCCTCGGTGGATCCCGCGCTGGCGGCCCGGGTGAGCCGGGCCGCGGCCCAGCTCAGCTACCGGCACAACCTCAACGCCAGCAACCTGCGGCGCGGGGACCGCCGGTCCCTGATGATCGGCCTGATGCTCGAGGACGTGTCCAACCCGTACTCGTCTAGCATCTACCGGGCGGTGGAAAACGTTGCCCGGCAGCGCGGCGTCGGCGTGCTGGCCGGCAGCCTCGACGAGGATCCGGAACGCGAGCGGGAACTGGCCGCCACGTTGTTCGCGCGCCGGGTCGACGGCCTGATCATGGCCCCGGCCGGGCGGGATCAGAGCTACCTGCGGGACGAGCAGGAAATGGGCGCCGCCCTGGTGTTCGTGGACCGGCCGCCTGCCCTGCTGCCCGCGGACAGTGTGACCGCGGACAACCGGGCCGGTGCCGCCGCCGGAGTCCGGCATCTGCTGGCGCACGGGCACCGGCGAATCGGCTTTGTCGGCGACCTGGCCTCGATCACCACCGCCGAGGATCGCTACCTCGGGTACGGCGACGCGCTGCGCCAGGCAGGCCTGACCGTGGACCCGGACCTGATCTGCCGGGACCTGCACACCGAGGATGCCGCGCAGGCCGCGGTGACCACGCTGCTCACCCAGCCGCAGCCACCCACCGCTCTGTTCAGCGCGCAGAACCTGGTCACGATCGGCACGGTGCGGGCGCTGCGCAGCCACGGCGCCCAGTACCGGACCGCGCTGGTCGGCTTCGACGACTTCACCCTCGCGGACCTGCTGGACCCGCCGGTCACGGTGGTGGCCCAGAACGTCGCGGAGATCGGCACGCTGGCCGCGCAGATCCTGTTCGGCCGGATCGACGGCGACACCTCCCCGCCCCGCCAGCACGTCCTGCCCACCCGGCTCATCGAGCGCGGCTCCGGCGAGATCCCGGCCCCGGATAGCTAGGCTCGTGACCGTGCAGATGAGCGCGGCGACCGATGGGTTCCGGCTGGCCTACATGCTCCCCTCCTCCGGCCATTTCTCGCCATGGGAAGCCCCAGCGGAGTTCGCCGCCGAAATCCACGCCGCTGCCACCCGCTGACCCACCACCTGGATGGGCCGCGACTGAGCACAGCCACCGGCAACGGCCAGCTCCGGGTCAACGCTGCCACGGCAGCCACCTGGTTGACACGGTCAACCAGGACATGCCACGCTGGTTGACAACGTCAACCACACAGGCAGGTATGAAGAATCGATGATGCGGTTTGCCATCGCCGTCGGCCAGGGGCTCCCGTGGGCCGCGCAGTGCGCTCTGTGGGCGGCCGCCGACGAGGCCGGGCTGTGGGAGTCTGCGTGGACCGGGGACCATTTCTACCCGTTCCTGTCCGACCCGGCCGGGCCCTGCCTGGAAGGCTGGGTGAGCCTGGCGGGGCTGGCCCAGCGCACGCGCCGGCTGCGCGTGGGGGTGCTGGTCTCCGGGATGCCGTACCGTCACCCTGCCGTGCTGGCCAAGATGGCCGCGGCGCTGGACATCGCCTCTTCTGGCCGGCTTGAGCTGGGCCTGGGGGCGGCCTGGTACCAGGCCGAGTGCGATGCCTACGGGATAGAGCTGGGAACGGTGCGGGAGCGCATGGACCGCTTCGCCGAGGGAGTCGAGGTCATCCACAGCCTGCTCACCAGGTCCTCAACCACCTTCACCGGGCACTACTACCGGCTTGCTGATGCCCGTTGCGAGCCAAAGCCGGTGCAGCGCCCCCGGCCGCCGATCGTGATCGGCGGGACTGGGGAGCGCCGCACCGCAGCCGTGGTGGCGCGCTGGGCGGATCACTGGAACCTGGGCTTCGCCCGGCCAGCGGACTTTCCCCGCAAGCTGGCCGCGCTGGCGGGCCACTGCGCCGAGGCGGGCCGCGATCCGGCCGAGATTGACATCTCCGTCGTGGTGCGCACGGCCGGGAACGGCCGCCGCCGGGACCTGGCCGAGGTCGCCGACCAGATCGCCGCCTACGAGGCGGCGGGCTGCCAGCTCGCGATCGTCGAGGCCACGGCCGGCCACCCGGGCGAGGCCAGGGCCGAGATCGAGCGGCTGACCGCCGCGTTCGAGCCGCTGGCCGGCCGGAGCGCCAGGCGGCGCCGCGTTGACCGGCCCGGACCTCGTGACTGGCGGACTGGGCGTGGCGGTCGCGCTGCGGCGGGTGGGGCGGACCTGTGCGATGCGCTGTTTGTCGATGACACGCCGGGCTACGTCACTGCTGCCCAGGCGCTCGGCATGACCGGCCAGGTGCAGGTGAGCGCAGCAGACACCATCACCCGGATCGGGCAATTCATCCAGCCACCAGCTGGACTTCGATTACCTCGGTCTTTGAGATGACTGTGTCTCGCTCACCGGCGAGTGACTGCCGACGGCCGTCGGCCATGAACGCATCGAGCGCCTGCGCCGAGGGGAACTCCAGCAGCTGGATTTCCAGTGGCTGCCCAGCCGTGCCGCTGCTTCTGCCGCGCTGCAGGACCCGCCCGCCGTGCTCAGGGACGATAGCCAGGACGCAGTCCTCATAAGCGATCAGGCGATCCTCGGCTCCAGGCCGTGCCCAGAGCAGGACACACAGCGTCAGGCTCACAGCACCGACCTTCCCACGGGAAGGACTCCGCTGGGTACGGGTTCTGGCAGCCGTCAGGGGCTGAGGGCGGGCTCGGGCCAGGCGTTCGGCGGGCGGCGGGCCCGCCAGGCCGCCTCGGCCTCGCCGATCGGGGTGGACGGCGGCCCCTGCACGAACGGCCAGATCTCCTCGGCGATGGCCCGCCAGTTCGCGGTCGCGGACAGCTGGCCGAGCACCGCGAACAGGCCCAGGTTGATGCGCTGCAGGATCACGTAGGACCGGGGCACCCGCACGTACGGGGCGACCGGGCTGCGCAGGTCGAAGAAGCTGCGCACCACCGAGGACGCGTAGTCCTCGGTCATGGTCCGCCGCCCCGGCACCCGGACGGTCTGGTAGAAGACGGCCATGTGCTCGATCACCGTATCCGTGCTCAGCGGGGCATCCGGGAGCAGGAACCCGGCCTCCACCATGGCCGCCCGGAAGGCTTCCGGGTCGTTGTCCACGCACAGGTACCGGACCATGTCCATGAGCGGCCGTAGCTCGTCCGGGGAAAAGTGCTTGACCAGCCCGAAGTCGAGGAACGTCACCTTGCCGTCGCCATGGAACAGGTAGTTGCCGGGGTGCGGGTCGCCGTTGAAGGCCCGGATGTCGTACAGGCTGCGGAAGGTGAAGCGGTAGATCGTTTCCGCGGCCAGGTCGCGTTCCCGCTGCGGCCAGGTGGCCAGCTCGGCGAACCGGGCGCCGTCCGCCAGGTCGCTGGTGACCAGCCGCCGGGTGGACAGCTCACTGACGATCCCCGGCACCCGGATGGTCGGGTGACCATGGTAGAAGTCCGCCAGGAGCTGCTGGTTGCCGGCTTCCCGCTGATAGTCGAGTTCCTCTAGCACCCGCTCCCGGAGCTCCGCGATCAGCGCGTCCACGTCCTGGCTCGGCGCGGTAATGCGCAGCATCCGGCGCAGCAGGGAGACGTTGTCCAGGTCCGCCGCGATCATCTCGGCGATCCCTGGGTACTGCACCTTCACCGCCACCGCGCGGCCGTCGTGGGTGATCGCGCGGTGTACCTGGCCGATCGACGCGGCGGCGATCGGCTCCGGGTCCCAGCGGGCGAACGCCTGCTCCGGCGGCAGGCCCAGCTCCTCCTCGACGACCTGCGCGGCCAGCTCCGCGCTCATCGGCGGCACGCTGTCCTGGAGCCGGCTGAGCGTGCGGCGGACCGCGGGTGACAGGCCGTCATCCAGGTAGCTGGCCATCTGGCCGAGCTTCATGAGAACGCCCTTCATCGCGCCCAGGGTGGCCGCGACGTCTTCGGCGGTCTGCAGGGCGAGATCCTGGCGCAGCTGCTGCCGGTGCTCGCCCGCGGCGGCGAACAGCCGCGGCGCGCTACTGGCGTAGCGGACCCCGCCGCGGACAGCCAGCTGGAGCGCGGCCAGCCCGCGGCGCAGCCGCAGCTGGCCGGCCCGGCGGGCCAGCACCAGCCCGGCGGCGGCCCCGCCCGCCGCCACAGCGGCATACACCGCCCGGCGCAGGCGCTTGCCGCTCCTGACCGTCCGGCTCGTACCCTGCTGGCGTATACCCGGCGGCCTCACTCGCTGGCCGGTCACGCGGCCCGCGCCGCGCGCATCCGCACAGTGATCCGCTGCCGGGCCTCGAGCACGCCGGGCTCACCGAGGAACAACGTGTCCAGCACGCCCAGCGTCTGCCGGACCTCGGTCCGGCGCGCGGGAGTCAGCTCCGCCACCTCGGGATAGCCGTACATCTCCCGCGCCCAGGCGGGCAGCGCGGCGATCGCCGCGTACCGGATGTCCTGCCAGATTTCGGCCATGTCCTCGTCCAGGGCCCGCGGGTTGAGCAGGTAGTCCATGGACTCCCGGGCCACGGGCGTGCCGCGCAGCCCGGGCCGGACCGCAGCCAGGTATCGCTCCAGTTGAGCCACGCTGGCTGGTACCAGGTCGCGGGGCACCCCGACCAGCTCGGCCGCGACCACCATCTCCGCGACGTAGGAGTCCAGGTCCACGGCAGAGTACTCGGCGCCGAGCAACCGGGCCGCGGCGAGGGTGGCGTCCAGCAGTGCTACGTGCACCCACAGCAGCAAGGCCGGATCGCTCGCCGCGTAGGGCTGCCCGGTCACCGGGTCGGTGCCGCGGACATGGGTGTGGATGCCGCGCACCCGGGCCGCGGCCCGCTCCGCCACGGCCCGCTCGCCAAAGGTCACCGTGGTGAGATAACCCTGGGTCGCCGCGAGCCTGCCCGCCGGGTCGCGGCGCCAGTCGCTGTGCTGGTCAACCCCGGCCATGGCCAGCGGGTGCAGCGCCTGCATGAGCAGCGAGCGCAGCCCGGCCACCGGGGCGGACGGATCGTTGCTGATCCGCCAGGTGACGCTGGCGGGCCCGAAGAAGCCGTCGTCCGCCGGGTTCTCCGGCACGCCGGCCACGTACGCGGCGGCCGAGCGCTCGAGCAGGCCGGCTGCTGCGGTGTACGGGTCGGCGGTCATCGCGGCGCCCTGGCTAGTTCCAGGGACCGGCCGGGCTCGCGGCCCAGCCCAGCGATCAGAGTGCAGGTCATACCAGCCAAACTACCTACTCCCCCCGAGGAGCTGTTCCTGACCGCGTGGCTGATCCTGGTCGTGCTGCTCACGCTGGCCACGCTGCGGCTGCCGGTGGCCTTCACCGCGCTCTTCGCCCTGGTCAACCTGGCTCTGCTACTGGTGCTGCTGGGCACCGCGAACGCGTCCACCGGGCTGCTGAAGACCGGCGGGGTGGTCGTGCTCATCTTCGCCGCCCTTGGCGTGTACCTGTTCTACGGCGCGGTCTCGGCGGCCACCGGCGGCAACGCCGTCCCGCTCGGCAAGCCGCTGATGCGCTGACGCCACAGCCTGGTACCCGGGCCCGGGACCGCTGCTGACCTGGGCCCGGTACCACGCACCCGCGGGCATCAGGCAGCATGAACAGGTGACCGCCGCGCTCGAGGGACAGACCGCTCGCCCAGGCCCAGGACCGGACCTGGTGGCGGCGCTGGCCGGGCTCGTCGCGGACGGCGGCGCGGTGATCCTGAGCGGGGCCGGGCTGTCCACCGAGTCGGGCATCCCGGACTACCGCGGCCCGAGTGGGCGGGCCCGCCGGGCCGAGCCCATGACCTACCAGGCGTTCACCGCCACCGCCGCGGCGCGCCAGCGGTACTGGGCGCGCAGCCATCACGGCTGGCGGCACATCACCGGGGCCGCGCCGAACGCGGGCCATCGCGCGCTGGCGGAGTTCCAGCGGCGCGGGCTGCTGGGCGGGATCATCACCCAGAACGTGGACGGGCTGCACCAGGTGGCCGGGGCGCGGCAGGTGATCGAGCTGCACGGCAGCCTGCACCGGGTCTGCTGCCTCAGCTGCGGCGAGCGGACGGCGCGCGCGGACCTGGACGGCCGGCTGCGCGCGGCCAACCCGGCCTGGGATGCCCCGGTCAGCCAGGTCAATCCCGACGGTGACGCCCTGATCAGCGATGCGGCCGCGGCCAGCTTCCGGGTGGTGGACTGCCAGTCCTGTGGTGGCCTGGTCAAGCCGGACGTGGTGTTCTTCGGCGAGAACGTGCCACCGGACCGGGTCGCCGAGTGCTACGCACTGGTCGGGGACGCCCGCTCGCTCATTGTCCTGGGCTCCTCGCTGACCGTCATGTCCGGCTACCGGTTCGTCCGGCACGCGGCCGGTCTCGGCATCCCGGTGGCGATCATCAACCAGGGCGCGACCCGGGGGGACGCGCTCGCCCGCTGGACACTGGACGCCCCGCTCGGCCCGGTGCTGACGGAGATCACTGCCCGGCTGGGCTGAGCCTGCCGGGGCTGCCCGCGCCCGGGCCGGGACCGGCCGCGACCGGGCTGGGGCTGGGGCTGGCCGCGCCAGCGCTGGGCCGGGCGGCTAAGTTCGGGTTGTACGGGGAATGCCGCAGCTCCGGGGCGGGGGTAGACGGGAGCGAGCGCAGCATCATGGTCTCCTGGGACAGCAACGCGCGCTCCGCGGTCAGCCGCCGCAGCGCATCCGGCTCGGCGAGCAGGGACTGCTTGACCGGCAGGTCAACGATCATCGACGCGGCCACCAGGTACGACAGCGCGATCGGGTCGTCGGGCAGATCCGGGACGCTGATCTGGCTGCCGCCCTGGTCAGCGAGCGCAGCCAGGTAGCTGCGGAACCCGCGGTGCACAGCGGCGACGGCCTGGCCCGCGGCGGCCTCGTCCCCGGTGTCCTCGGCGAGCAGGTGCACGTCACCGCGCAGGTACGGGTCGGCCTCGCCGAGCTGCCCCAGCCGGAACCGCTCCGCGCCCACGGTGACCAGGTCGAACCGGCCGTCCTCGTACTCGGTGACCCGGCGCAGCGTGGCGGTGCAGCCGATCTCGTACAGCGCGGACACGCTCTGCGCGCCCGTCTCGCGGCCCTTCCGGATGGCGATGACGCCGAATCGCCGGGGCCCGGACCCATCCAGCAGGTCGCGGACCAGCTGCCGGTAACGGTCCTCGAAGATGTGCAGCGGCAGCAGCAGGCCCGGGTAGAGCACGGTGCCGAGTGGGAACAACGGCATCGTCTCGCTCATGGTGGCAGATTATGCCGGTCGTGCTGCACAAACCAGTCCCGCTCCGGCTGCCGCCCGTGCCAGAGTGCCACTATGCCGTTCAGCGGGTGGCCAGAAGAGGCCCTGGAGTTCTACGAGGGCCTCGCGGCGGACAACTCCAAGGCGTACTGGACCGCGCACAAGCGAATCTACGAGGAGGACGTGCTGCGGCCCATGGCCGAGCTGATCGAGGAACTGGCCCCGGACTTCGGCGAGGCGAAGATCTTCCGCCCGTACCGCGACGTCCGGTTCAGCGCGGATAAATCCCTCTATAAGACGCATATCGGCGCGACCGTCGGCAGCGGCTATATCCAGTTCTCAGCGAGCGGGCTGGCCGCTGGCAACGGGACGTACCACATGGCCCCGGACCAGCTCGACCGGTACCGCCGCGCGGTGGCGGACGGCATCACCGGGCCCGAGCTGGAGCGGGTCATCGCCGAGGTGGAGCGGCACGGAATCGGCGTGCACGCCCGGGATGCGCTGAAGAAGGCACCCCGCGGCTACCCGGCCGACCATCCCCGGATCAGCCTGCTCCGCTACAAGAGCCTGGCCGCCTGGCAGGAGTGGCCGGTGGAGCCCTGGCTGGAGACCCCCGCCGCCCGGGACCGGATTACCGGCTTCCTGCTGGCCACCCGGCCGCTGGGGACCTGGCTGGACGCGAACGTCGGCTCCCCCGCGGGGAAAGCCGGCGCCGCGTCCAGGTAGCCAGGGTCAGGCATCCAGGTAGCCGGGTCCAGTCAGACCCGCGCGGTGTCCTTGCGGAACCGCCATACTGCGCCACCCGCGAAGAGGACCAGCCAGGCGATGGCGTTGATGGCCCACACGATGTCCACGCTGCCGCCGAGCAGGGGCGCGTGCACCAGCTCGTTCAGGCCGTACAGCGGGGTGAACTTGGCGATGGTCTGGAGCACGTGCGGATACTGGCTCAGCGGGATGAACAGGCCGCCGCCGAAGGCGAACAGCATCAGCCCGAAGCCGAGGAACTGCATGACGTTCTCGGTCGGCAGCAGGTAGCCCATGAACAGCCCGAACGCCGCGAACACCAGCGAGCCGATCCACACGCACACGGCGGTGACGAACCAGAGGTAGCCCGGCATCGTCGGCTTGCCGGTGATCATGCCGACGGCGAACACCGCGACCAGCGAGCAGAGCCCGAGGACCATTGCGGTGAGCATCTTGATGGCGATGTAGGCCACCGGGGACAGCGGGGTTATCCGCAGCTGCCGGCTCCAGCCCGCGGCCCGCTCGACCGAGACCATGGCCCCGCCGCTGGTGGTGGCCAGCACCGCGCCGTACAGCGCCATGCTGATCATGATGAACGCGGACACGTTGCCGTGCCCGGCCGGCTGGTTGGCATACGCCGAGTTCAGCCCGAACAGCAGGAAGAACACGACCGGTATGACCAGCGCGAAGATGATCGTGCGCCGGTTGCGGACCAGCCTGCGGATCTCCAGGCCGAGGACGGTCAGGTTGAGGCCGCCCATCGGGGGCACCCGCCGGGCGTCCAGCTGGGCCGTGTCGGCCGCGGCCGACACGGGCATGGACTGGGCGCTCATCGTGATCCTCCTGAGTTGGTGTCGTCATCGCTGGTCAAGGCGATAAAGGCGTCTTCGAGGCCACGGGTGGTGATCTCGAGGTCCCTGGCCGCGGTGGCGGTCAGCAGGTGCCTGGCCACCGCGTCGCTGTCGCTGGCGTGCACCAGCACCGTGTCGCCGCGAATCTCGACGCTGTCGGCGCCCGGGATGGCGCTCAGCGCCACCTCGCTGGCGCCGGGCAGTGTGGCCCGCACAGTACGGCCCGCAGCCATCGCCTTGACCTGCGCGGAGGTGCCATCGGCCACGATCTGGCCGTGCCGGACCAAGATGATCCGGTCGGCATAGGCGTCGGCCTCCTCCAGGTAGTGAGTGGCGAACAACACGGTGCGGCCCTGCTCCGCGTCCTGCCGGATGGCGGCCCAGAAGCTGCGCCGGCCCTCCACGTCCATGCCGGTCGTGGGCTCGTCCAGGATGAGCAGTTCCGGGTCGGGCAGCAGGGCCATGGCGAACCGGAGCCGCTGCTGCTCACCGCCGGAGCACTTACCGACCTTCCGGTTCGCGATGCTGGTGATGCCCGCCCGCTGCAGCGCCTCATCCACCGGGGTGCTCTCCGCGAACAGGCTCGCGGTATACCGGGCGGTCTCGGCCACGGTCAGGTCCTTGAGCAGGCCGCCGGTCTGCATCACCGCGGACACCAGGCCGCGCGAGATGGCCTGCCGCGGCTGCATGCCGTAGACCGCGACCGCACCGGCGGTGGGCCGGGACAGGCCCAGGATGATGTCGATCGTCGAGGTCTTGCCCGCGCCGTTGGGGCCGAGGAACGCCACGATCTCCCCGGACGCGACGTCCAGGTCGATCCCGCGCACGGCTTCCACGTGGCCGAAGTTCTTCCGCACCCCGCGCAGGCTGACGGCCATGACCTGGCCGGTGCCAGCATGGTGGGGCGACCCGATGCCGTCCAAGTTCGTCACTGTCATGGGCCAATCGTGGCACTGCGGGCCGTTGGCTGGCGGCGATGGCTGTCACCACATGCCCGTGACAACTGTCATGAACCCGGGCAGGGCCCGTGGGCCGCCCGGACGGCGGGCACCAGCCCGCCAGGTGGACGGCGGCCTCAGCCCCGCCTGGTGCCTGCCGCTGACGCCGAGGACGCGGCCGGGGTGGACGTCGGCGTCAGTGTGGGAGTCGGCGTGGGCGTGGGCGTGGGCGTCGGCGTCGGCGTGGGAGTCGGCGTCGATAACGGCGTCGGCGTCGGCGTGGGAGTCGGCGTCGGCGTGGGAGTCGGCGTCGGCGTGGGAGTCGGCGTCGGCGTGGGAGTCGGCGTCGGCGTGGGAGTCGGCGTCGGCGTCGGCGTCGGCGTAGGCGTTGGTAACGGCGTCGGCGTCGGCGTCGGCGTCGGCGTCGGCGTCAGCGTCAGCGTCGGCGTCGGCGTCGGCGTCAGCGTGGGAGTCGGCGTCGGCGTCGGCGTCGGCGTCGGCGTCGGCGTCGGCGTCGGCGTCGGCGTGGGCGTGGGACGTCGGCGTCGGCGTCGGCGTCAGCGTGGGAGTCGGGGTCGGCGTGGGAGTCGGCGTCGTCGTCAGCGTGGGCGTGGGGCTCGGGCTGGGCGACTTGGCGGGCGACTTGACCGGGGTAGGCGAACCGGACGACGCCGACGTACTGGCTGGTCCTGATGCGGCCGGGCCGAGCAGCCCGGGCAGCCCGGACGTGACGCCCACGCTCGGTTGTATCGCACCCGGCCCCGCCTGGGCAGAGTGCCGGCTGGCCGGCCCCGGCTGCGCGGGCGGCGGGCTCGCGGCCGGGGCCGCCTCGGCCGACGGGACGGCGGGATTCAGCGTGCTGACACTGGACACGGTCGGGGTGTGGTGCAGCGTGTTGGCGATCAGCATCGCGCCGCCACCGAAGACCGCGCAGGCCGCAACGACCACGCCCGCGGCCGGCATCAGCGCCACCGGGCCCCGTGAGATACCGACCGGGTCCAGCGGCACCGGGAACCCGGTCCGGTTGAACGGCTCCGCCCGGACTGCCACGTCCACACAGGCTGCGATGGCCTCCGCTGTGGGGTCGGTCACCAGGTTCAGCAGCTGATGCCGGATATCCGGGGGCAGGCTGGGCGCGGGCAGCCCGGCCAGCAGGGCGACCGGGCTCACCTCAGGCCGCCGGTGCTCGCCGCAGATCTCACAGGTGCTGATGTGCCGGTGCACCTGCTTGCGCAGGGCCACGGTCAGCTCGCCTTCCCACCCGGTCAGGATCTCCGCCAGCTCCGGGCACGAGCCCTGCCCGGACCGGGCCAGCATCAGCGCGCTCAGCCCCGTCTCGAACTGCATCCGGGCCCGGGTCGCCAGCGCGTGCGCCTGGTTGCGCGGCACGCCCAGCGCATCGGCCAGGTCCGCGCCGTAGAACTCGTGCCGGAGGGTCAGCTCGATGACCTCCCGGTCCACCGGGCTCAGCCCGGCCAGCGTGGACCAGATCAGCTCGCGCAGCCCGACCTGGTCCGGTGACCCGAGGTCCTGCGTGTCCTCCCGGCCCGGTGGCAGCTCATCGAAGACCCCGCTGCCCGGGCGGCCGCGCAGCGCGCGGTGGCATTCGTTCCGGGCCACCGCGTACAGCCACGGCCGAGCCGGCCCGGGTCGCGCAGCCCGTACAGCTTCGCGGCCGCCACGATGAACGTGTCGTACAGTGCATCCGCCGCGGCCGCGGGCTCCGCCAGCAACGACCGGCAGAACGCGTACAGCGCCGGGGCGTAATGATCGTAAGCTTCCGCGAGCGCGGTGGGATTGCCGGCGACAATGCCCGACACCATCTCCCCGTCACGCATGCGTTCACGTTATGGTCAGTTCTCGCCCACGTCCACACGAATCTCCGGATAAGGGCAGAGGAGGGGGTTCACCCCCCTTTCTAGGTAGTGGTAACTCCCCCGGGCCAGGTAAAACAACCCAGAATCACGCAATGGTCACGGTTCGGCCCGCGGTGCGCGCCCCCGGGTACCTTCCGCCCGCCCAGCCGGAGTGGTTCGATGGAACCGAACGGAATTCTGGATCCGAGGCGGCCGCCCTGACTACACAGTTGCCCCCGGGGAAGCCGGGCGAGATCGATCTGTCGGACATGGCGTTCTGGAGCCAGCCCGCGGCTATCCGGCACGCCGCCTTCGCCCAGCTGCGGGCCCAGCCCAGCCCGCCCTTTTTCGCCGAGCCGGAGAGCCCGTTCGGCCAGCCCGGGCCTGGTTACTACGCCCTGGTCCGGCACGCGGACGTGGTGGAGGCGAGCCGGCATCCCGAGGTGTTCTCCTCCGGCCAGGGCGCGACGAGCATCGTCAACCTGCCGGTCGAGTTCAACGAGTACTTCGGTTCCATGATCAACATGGACGATCCACGGCACGGCCGGCTGCGCCGGATCGTCTCCCGGGCGTTCACGCCGCGGATGATCAAGAAGGTCGAGGACGATGTCGAGCAGGTGGCCGCGGCGATCGTCGATGACCTGCTGGAGACCGGGCCGTGTGACTTCGTGCAGCACGTGGCCGCGCGGCTGCCGCTCACCATCATCTGCCAGATGATGGGCGTCCCGGCCAGCAGCTACGACATGGTGCTGCGGGACACCAACATCATCTTGTCCGGGTTCGACCCGGACATCATCAGCGAGGACGTGGGCGAGGCCGCGACCCAGATCCTCAACGCGGGCGCGGAACTGGGCACACTGGTCAGCGAGCTGCGCGAGGAGCGGGCCAGCCACCCAGCGGACGACCTGATCACCGCCCTGGCCACCGCCAACATCGACGGCGAGCAGCTGACCAGCGCGGAGCTCGCCTCGTTCTTCATCCTGCTCGTCGTGGCCGGCAACGAGACCACCCGCAACGCCATCTCGCACGCCCTGCTCCTGCTCACTGAGCATCCCGGGCAGCGGGCCCTGCTGGCCGGCGCGTTCGAGGAGCGGGTCGGCGGCGCGGTGGAGGAGATCGTCCGGCACACCTCCCCGGTCATGTTCATGCGCCGCACGGTGACCCAGGAGCACGTCATGAACGGCCACGGGTATCACGCGGGCGACAAGACGGTGCTGTTCTACTGGTCCGCCAACCACGACGAGACAGTGTTCGCCGACCCGTTCGGGTTCGACATCACCCGCTCCCCCAACCCGCACGTCGGCTTCGGCGCCGCCGGACCGCACTTCTGCCTTGGCGCCCACCTGGCCCGGCGCGAGATCACGGTGATGCTGCGGGAACTGCTGACCCGCATCCCGGACATCCAGGCCAGTGGGCCGCCGCAGCCGCTGCTGTCCAGTTTCATCAACGGGATCAAGCACCTGGACTGCGATTTCAGTCGCTGATCCAGCGGCCCGATGGTCCCCCAATCCCGGCCGCCCGCCCGGCGGCCTGCCCGTCGGCGCCGTTCCCGGCCTAGGCCCACCTGATGACAATCAGTAACGCGAAGAACGCGCGAGGTATAAATTAAGGCTCCGGCAGGCGGGCACCCGCGCGCCACGGAGGCGTTTGCCGCTGGTGCTGCGGCGGGCAGCTGGCCGGGGAGGAGGGGCCCGGGCCAGCTGGCCGCCCGGTCAGCCCAGGGCGGCGATGCGGCGGGCCAGGTCGAGGTCTTTCGTGGTCAGGCCACCGGCTGAGTGAGTGGACAGGGTCAGCGTCACGCGATTCCACTGGATCAGCAGGTCCGGGTGGTGGTTGGCCTGCTCCGCGAGGTAGGCCACCGCGCCGGTGTACAGCATCGCGGCCCTGAAGTCAGCCAGGGTCACCGTGCAGGTGATGACCTCCCCGTCCCGGGTCCAGCCCGGCAGGTCAGCCAGACCGGCGCTGATCTCGCTGTCCGAGAGTAGGTCCATGCCAGCCTCCTGATGCGCGTCTCACGGTGGCCCGTCTCACGACGGCCCGGCCCCTGCGGCCGAGCCTAATGGGGGCTACCGGGTCGGCTTCAACCGGGCGGGCTCGGGTCCGGTAGCGGCCAGCGGGTGAGCACTCTCGGCGCCAGGTATTCGATGCCTAGGGTGAGACCGTAGGCCGGAATGCGGCATCCGGCCCGCCCGGCCGGACCGGTATGCTGACCCGGACCGCATGAGCTGGATCAGTGCGCCAGCCAACGGCGGCCCAGCCGCCCCGGGCCTGCCCGGCCCGGGCCATCGGGGCCCGGGCTCTCCCCGGAGCGGCCCGGTACCGGCCACCGCCGGATTGGCCCTGGAGTGCCTCGGACATGACCACGCCCCCTGCCGCCGCCCCGCGTGAGACGCCGCTGCGCGAGGTTCATGAGCAGCTCGGTGCGACCATGACCGCGTTCGCGGGCTGGCGGATGCCGCTGCGCTACGGCAGTGAGACCGCGGAGCACCAGGCGGTGCGCACGGCAGTCGGCCTGTTCGACCTCTCGCACATGGGCGAGATCAGCGTCAGCGGGCCCGGCGCAGCCGCGGCCCTCGACTACGCCCTGGTCGGCGAGCTGTCCGCGGTGCGGCCCGGCCGGGCCCGGTACACGATGATCTGCGCGGCCGATGGTGGGGTACTCGACGACCTGATCGTGTACCGGCTGGCCGCGGAGAGGTTCCTGGTCGTCGCGAACGCGGCCAACACCGGGGTGGTGCTCCAGGCGCTGCGCGAGCGCGCGGCGGGCCATGACGCGCAGGTCACCGACCTGACCGATGAGTACGCCCTGATCGCCTTGCAGGGACCGGCCGCAGCAGGCATCCTCGCGCCGCTCACCAGCCTGGCGCTGGACTCGGTGAGCTACTACGCGAGCCACCGGGCCGCGGTGGCCGGCCGCGAGGTGCTGCTCGCCCGGACCGGTTACACCGGGGAGGACGGCTTCGAGCTGTTTGCCCGGCCCGCGGAGGCCGTGGGCCTGTGGTCGGAACTGGCGTCGGCCGGGCGGGCCGCGGGCCTGGTCCCTGCCGGGCTGGCGGCCCGGGACACGCTGCGGCTGGAGGCGGGCATGCCGCTGTACGGCAACGAGCTCGGCCCGGACACCACCCCCTTCGACGCCGGGCTGGGCCGCGTCGTGAAGCTGGGCAAGCCCGGGGATTTCGTCGGCCGGGCGGCGCTCGCCGCGGCGGCGCAGGCCGCCCCGCGCCGGGTCCTGGTGGGCCTGCGCGCCGGGACCCGGCGGGTGCCGCGGCACGGCTACCCGGTCCTCTGGGACGGCGCCGAGTGCGGCGTGGTGACCAGCGGCGCCCCGTCCCCGACCCTGGGTGTGCCGATCGCCATGGCCTACCTCAGCCCGGAGATCGCGGCGGACGCCGCGGCGGCGCCCGGGGAGGCCCGGCTGGCCGTGGACATCAGGGGCCGGGCCGAGCCCGCCACACTGACCGCGCTGCCGTTCTACCATCGGCCGCGGTGAACTCCGGCCGGGCGCCCGGCCCAGACCCCGACCTGCAGATCCGCACAGGAGGCGAGCAATGACCATTCCGGAGAACCTGCATTACACCGCCGAGCACGAGTGGGTGTCGATCGACGGCGAGGTGGCGTCCGTTGGCATCACTGACTACGCCCAGCAGGCGCTGGGCGATGTCGTGTATGTCACGGTGCCTGCGCCCGGCGCGGAGGTCATCGCGGGTGAGCCGTGCGGCGAGGTCGAATCGACGAAATCGGTGAGCGACATCTACTCCCCGGTGGATGGCGAGGTCATCGAGGCCAACCCGGAGATCGACGATGACCCGGGCCTGGTCAACACCGACCCGTACGGGGCGGGCTGGCTGATGCGCGTCCGGCTGGCGGGTGACGGCGAGCCCGCGGGCCTGCTCACCGCCGAGGAGTACACCGCGCTGACCCAAGAAGAGGCTGGGTGAGCGGTCGCGGTGCGCCGGGCAACCGCCCGCGGCCCGAGGATCTGCGCCGTTACAACGCTGCCACCGCCCACCTGGAGCCGCCCTTTGCCGTGGTCGACCTCGGTGCGCTGCGGGCCAACGCCACCGGGATGATCCACCGCGCCGCGGGCAAGCCGATCCGGCTGGCCAGCAAGTCGGTGCGCTGCCAGGCGCTGCTCGCTGAGGCACTCGCCATGGACGGGTTCTGCGGGATCATGGCCTACTCCCTGCCCGAGGCACTATGGCTGACCGGGCAGGGAATGGCCGGGGACATCCTGGTCGGTTACCCGAGCGCGGACCGGGCCGCGCTCACCCGGCTGGCGCGCGACCCGGCCGCGGCCGCGGCGATCTGCGTGATGGTGGACAGCCCCGGGCACCTCGACGTGATCGAGGCCGCGGCCGCCGCTGTGGCCAGCCCCGCCCCGGTCCGTGTCTGTATCGACATCGACACCGCCTATGTCGCCCCGGGTGGCTTGCTCCGCGCGGGCGTGCGCCGCTCCCCCGTGCGCACCCCGCTGACGCGGCCGCGCTGGCCCGGGACATCGCGGCCCGGCCCGGCCTGCGGCTGGCCGGGCTGATGGCCTACGAGGCACAGATCGCGGGCGTCGGGGACGCACCGGCCGGGCGGCCGCTGTATGCCGTGGCGGTCCGGCAGATGCAGCGCCGGTCCGCGGCTGAGCTGGCGGTGCGCCGCGCCGCTATCGTCCGCGCGGTCAGCGCGGTGACCCCGCTCGGCTTCGTCAACGGGGGCGGCACCGGCTCGATCGAGAAGACCGCGGCTGAGCAGCCGGTGACCGAGATCGGTGCGGGCTCCGGCCTCTACCACCCCGGCTTGTTCGACAGCTACCGCGGCTTTTCCGGGCGGGCCGGCCGCGCTGTTCGCACTGCCAGTGGTGCGCAGGCCCGGCCGCGGCGTGGTCACCGTGCTCGGCGGCGGCTACCTGGCGTCCGGCCCCGGCCAGGCCAGCAGGCTGCCCCAGCCGTACCTCCCGCCCGGCCTGCGGCTGGACCGCCAGGAGGGCGCGGGCGAGGTACAGACACCGCTGCTCGGGCGGATCGCGGACAGCCTGCGGATCGGTGACCGGGTCTGGTTCCGGCACGCCAAAGCCGGCGAGCTAGCCGAGCGGTTCAACCAGCTGCACCTGATCGACGGGGACACCGTGACCGCGACCGTGCCCACCTACCGGGGCGAGGGCCAGGCCTTCGGCTGACGCCGGACCCGTACCCACGTGCGGCCCTGCCTCAGGGGCCATGCCTACCTGCGGCGGCGGCGCAGCAGGTAGGCGGTGAAGCCGAGGACGATCACCGCGCCCACCGCCCCGCCCGCCAGCCGGAACTCCGGCCGGTCGATCTGCTCGCGGACCCGCGTCATGGCCTGGTTCGCCTGCTCGCGGGCTCGCGTCATGGCCTGGTTCGCAAGATTGGCCGGGCTGACCCGCTCGGTCAGCTCGCCGATGGTGCGGGCAAGGTTCTCCCGGGTCCGCTCGATTTCCTTGACCAGCGT
The DNA here is from genome assembly GCA_963804455.1 of uncultured Actinomycetes bacterium. Classification (GTDB taxonomy): domain Bacteria; phylum Actinomycetota; class Actinomycetes; order Streptosporangiales; family Streptosporangiaceae; genus RYN-230. The sequence goes on along the minus strand of CAWDRD010000077.1, from coordinate 11,081 downwards.
ATCCGGGTCGCGAACCGCGACCTCGCCGTTCGCATCGGCCATTGCATGAGTCCCTTCTCGGCACGGCTGTCACTTACCCGGGTGACAGTGTCCCAGGTCGCCGCGGGACGCGCACGCGGACACGGCCCAGCAGACCGCGAATGCCGCGGCGCCCGGGCCAGCACCAGCCTGTCCCTGGCCCGCCCGGCCCGGAATGTCCGGTCGCCTGCTGCCCGCCGGCCACCGGGCCGGCCACTGGCTGCCCGCCGGGCCTGTACTAGCTCCCGCGGCGCGGCTGGCTGTCCTGGCGTGACACTAACGATCATCGTAGGCTGTGGCGGCGCGGGCGCATCGGAACGCGTGGTCATCCTCGGGAGACTCGGGGCTGGCCGGCGGAGCGTTAGCAGATCCAGTCTGCGCGTAGCACCGCGTCATCGACTGGGCGGCCGGGCCGGGCGTAATGTCGCCACGAGAGTGGAAAGAAGAACCTATGTCCGCTATCGACGAGCCCGCCGCGCTCGCCAGCCCGCCCGCCGCCGCGGATGAGGCTGCCTCGCCCGCCACCGACGAGCCTGCCCCAGCCAGCCAGCCCCCGGCTAGCCAGTCCGCCGACGGCCAGCCCCCAGCCGCAGGCCGGGCGGCACCGCCCAGTGTGAACGATCTTGATTTGCCGTTCTTCGACTATGCCGAGCCAGGGCTGGCCGGTGAGGTCTATCACCAGCGGCTGGCGGCGGTGCGGGCACAGGGCTGGCTGGCCCGCTCCCCGCTTACCTACGTGGTCCTGGACCGGGAATCCGGGGAGTTCTTCCTAAGAGCACGGCACACCGCGTTCCCGGGCCGGGAGATCGCGGACATCTTCGGTGTCACTGGCGGGCGGCTGCGCGAGCAGATCGACGCCAACATCCTGAACCTCACCGGGGACCTGCACCGGCGGCTGCGCGCGCTGGTCGGCCCGGCCTTCACGCCCCGGGCCGCGGACCGCTGGCGCCCGGCTATGCGCGGCTTCCTGAACGACTTGTGGCAGGCCCTCGACGGCGCCACGGACTGCGATTTCGTCACGGCCTTGGCCAAGCCCTACCCCTCGCTGACCATCGCCGCCATACTCGGCGCGCCGCCGCAGGACGCGCCGCAGCTGCACGAATGGTCGGGCTGGGTGCAGCGGCAGTTCGACATCCGGGCGCTGGCCGCCGAGCCGCAGCGGATCGAGCGGGCGGTCGGCGAGCTCTATGACTATGTGGCGGAACTGCTCGAGCGGCGCCGGCAGGAGCCAGGAGACGACCTGATCAGCGCGCTGCTGGCGGCCGAGGACCCGGAGCCGGGCACCGGCAGCCCGAAGCTCTCTCACACCGAATGCATCGACCTGGTGCTCAATGTCGTGGCCGGCGGGGTGGACACGACACAGGCCCAGCTGGCGCACGCGATGCGGCTGTTCGCCGAGCATCCCGCGCAATGGGCCCAGCTCGCGGCGGACCCCGCCCGGGTGCCCGGCGCGGTCGAGGAGGTGCTCAGGTTCGAGCCGATCACCCCGTTCACCGCCCGGATCTGCCTGGCCGACATCGAGCACCGCGGCGTGCTGTTCCCGGCCGGCACGATCGTGGCCATCTGCGCCGAGCGGGCCAACCGGGACACCGACGCCGGCGATGAGTTCGACATCAGCCGGGACCAGGCCGGGCGGCTGCTGACCTTCGGCGCGGGCCCGCATTTCTGCCTCGGGCAGAACCTGGCCCGGGCCGAACTGGAGGAGGCCATCGGCTTCCTGGCGCCGCGGCTGCCTGGGCTGCACCCGGACGGTGAGGCCCGGCTGGGCGGCCTGGAGGGCATCTACGGCATCGACTCCCTTCCCCTCGCTTGGGACCCGGCCTAGAGATCGCCGGCTGGGTAGTGGACCGCCTCCCGGTGGGTGCACTGACCGCTGTCCCGGCCGCTGGCCTGCCCAGCGTTTGCGCAGACCGCTGCCATGATCGCGGTTTCCGCACACGCGCATCGGGGCCCGGGCCCGGATGCACTATCCGGGTGCGATGACCGCCGCCCAGGCGGCGGTCATCGCACCCGAAGCCGGCCGTCGCTACCGCCGTGGCCAGCGGATAATCCAGTGCGGGGGGTGGGACGGCGCGGTTACCGTTAGGGCCCCGGGCCGGGAGGTGACCGTGCCGCAGCAGCTGAGCCAGAAGCTCATGAACTGGGCCTCCATCCTGGAGAACGGGACCAGGGCGCAGGCCGAGCGGACCGCCTCGCTGCCGTTCATCCATCCCTGGGTGGCCCTGATGCCCGACGCCCACCTCGGCAAGGGCGCCACGGTCGGCTCGGTCATCCCGACCCTCGGCGCCATAATTCCGGCCGCGGTCGGGGTCGACATCGGCTGCGGGATGATCGCGGTACGGACGCAATTCACCGCGGCGGACGTCCGCCGCCGCGGGCGGCTGGCGGCGCTGCGCGAGGCGATCGAGCGGGTGGTGCCGCTGTCCGCTGGGCAGGACAACGCGGCCGTGTTCGACGCGGGCACGGCCGGCCGGATCAAGGTACTGGAGCAGCGGGACGGAGCGGACAGCGCCGGGGCAATCGCCCCGAACTGGCGGCTGCAGCTGGGCAGCCTCGGCTCGGGCAACCACTTCATCGAGGTGAGCCTGGACGAGGCGGACCGGGTCTGGCTGTTCCTGCACTCCGGTTCCCGCGGCGTAGGCAACCGGCTGGCCCGCAGGCACATCAAGATCGCCCGCGAGCTGGCGGCGAAGTGGTGGATCCAGCTGCCCGACCCGGACCTCGCCTACCTGGTGGAGGGGACGCCGGAGTTCTGGGCCTACATCCGGGACCTGCGCTGGGCGCAGCTTTTCGCGCTGCTGAACCGGGAGGAGATGATGGCCCGGGTGACCGGCTGCGTGGAGCGGTGGATCGGCCAGCCGGTACAGGCCAGCGAGACGGTGAACACCCACCACAACTACACCGAGCAGGAACGGCACTTCGGCAAGGAGGTCTGGGTCTCGCGCAAGGGGGCGATCGACGCGTCCGCGGGCACCCCGGGGCTGATCCCGGGCTCCATGGGCACCCGCTCCTACGTGGTCACCGGGAAGGGCAACCGGCTCTCGCTGAACTCCTCACCGCACGGCGCTGGCCGCGAGTACAGCCGGTCCGCCGCGCGCAAGAAGTTCAGCCTGGCCCAGCTGGAGCAGGCCATGCAGGGCATCGAGTGGCGGCACACGGCCGCGTTCCTGGACGAGATCCCGGCCGCCTACAAGAACATCGACGTGGTCATGGCCGATGCCAGCGACCTGGTCGAAGTCCGGCACACGCTCCGCCAGATCCTCAACGTCAAGGGCGACTGAGCACTAACACCATGAGCGTTATGCAAAACCGGCTAGCGAGTGCAGGCCCGGAGGACCTGCACGAGCGGCCGGTGCAGGTCAGGGCCACGGTAGCGGTGGATGTTGATGTGCATAACGCGACTTTGCATAAGACACCGCGGCCAGGATGGCCCGGGGTCCTGTCCCGGGCCACCCTGGCCGCCGGGTTGGCCTAGCTGCTGCAGCCGCTCACGTAGATATACGGCTTGACGCTCGGGCTGTTCATATTCTGCGGGGTAATGGCGATCAGCGGGGTGGCGATGTTCTTCGTGACCGGCTTGCCGCCCAGCGCATCCACCGCCTGCTCCACCCCGTCGGCCCCCTCGACCGCGGGCTCCTGGGCGATCGCCAGCTGGATGGTGCCGTTAGCCAGCATCGTCATCTGGGTGGGATCGGCGTCGAACGTGGCCAGCTGCACCTTGCCCGACTTGTGCGCGTGGTCGATGCCCGCAGCCGCACCCTCAGCGGTGATCACGTTGGCGGCGAAGGCCCCACCCAGATCAGGGTTGGCGCTGATGTCACCCTCGATGAACTGGGCAGCCGTGGTCACGCTGTCGGCGTCGTCGTTCTGCTCGGGGAGCAGCTTGATGCCCGGGAACTTGGCCGCCATCTCGGCGTCGAAGCCCTGGACCCGGGCGTCCGTGGTGGACACGCCCTTGGCCACGCTGATCACCGCGACGGTGCCCTTACCGCCGAGCAGCGCGCCCAGCTTGTCCGCGGCTAGCTTGCCGCCTGCCGCGTTGTCCGAGGAGATCCGGGAGATGCCGATCGCGCTGTCACTGGACGAGGTGTCCACGAACACGATCTTCGTGCCGTTGTGCTGGACCCGGAGCAGGTCGGAGTCGAGCGCGGCGGAGTCGGTGGGCGCGACCAGCAGCGCGTCCGGCTTGCTCACCTCCGCGGCGTCAATGAGTGGTTTCTGCTCCGGGACGCTGAACGTGGCCGGCCCGGTGACGGTGAGGCTCACCCCGAGCTTCTTGGCCTCGCGCTCCGCTCCGCACTCCATGGTCACGTAGAAGTTGTCGCTCTTCGTCCCGACGATCAGCTCCAGATGCTTATTGGCAGCCGTGCCGGAACCGCTGCTCGATGACGAGCCGCACGCGGCCAGCGGGCCGGCCGCCAGGGCCAGTATCGCCACACCCGCGGTCGCGGTGGTCAATCGGCTTCCCATGTCATGCCCTCCTTGCCAGGGTGTCAGCCACGCATCCGCAGCCGGCGCCGGAACTGATCTAGGTACACCGCGAGCACGAGCACGATCGCGATGGCCACGTACTGCCAGTACTGGTTGAGCCCGATGATGACCAGGCCGGTCTGCAGGACGGCCGGGATAAACAGGCCGATGACCGTGCCCAGCATCGACCCCCGGCCGCCGAATAGGCTGGCGCCGCCCAGCACCACGGCCGTGATCACGGTCAGGTTGTCGGTGGCGTGACCGGCGATCGTGGTCGAGTCGAAGAAGGCCAGCGACATGATCCCGGCCACCCCGGCCAGCAGGCCGGATAGCCCGTAGACCTTGATCAGGTGACGGTCCACCCGGATGCCCGCCCGGCGGGCCGCCTCCGGGTTGGAGCCGATGGCGTAGGTGTACCGGCCGAACCTGGTGTACGCCAGGATCAGGCCGAACACGAGGGCAACGAGGGCGGCGATGACGATCAGCCACTGCACTCCGGCCACGCTGCCCAGGCCGATGGTGTTCACCAGGCGGTTCGGCACGCTGCGCAGGTCGGCTCCCCCGGTGATCAGGTAGCTCACGCCGGTCGCGCCGCCGAAACCGGCCAGCGTCACGATCAGCGGCGGGACCTTGGCCTTGGCGATCAGGAATCCCTGCATCAGGCCCCAGCCGGCCCCGGAGGCCACCCCGATCAGGGCGCCGACGGCGATGGCGCCCCAGCTGGCGCCGGTGCCACCGTGGCTCAGGTAGTACTCGCCCGCGATGACGCCGGACAAGACCAGGACCGATCCCACCGACAGGTCGATGCCGGCGGTCAGGATGACGAAGGTCTGCCCGACCGCCATGACCAGCAGCGTGGCCGCGTTCTGGGCGATCAGGGAGAAGTCATTGAGGGTAAGGAACTTCCCCGGGGCGGCCGCGGTGAAGTAGGCCATCAGCAGCACCAGGGCCAGCAGCGTCCAGGTCTCGGTCGCGGTGACCAGGCGGCGCAGCGGCCGGCGGCGCGGGCCAGCCGGGCCGGACGGCGGCCGGCCGCGGTGACGCAGCCCGGCGAACGGCCCGGGGCCGTGCTGGCGCTGCTCCGAGGTCCCGGTCATCGCGGGCCCTCCGGGCCAGCCTCGGAGCCCGCCCCGGGGCCAGCGTCCGGGTTGACGTCCAGGGCCCCGGTCATGGCCCCGACGAGCTCTTCCACCGAGGTGTCCGCGGCACGGAACACGGCGACCCGGCGGCCCAGCCGGAGTACCTCGACCCGGTCCGCGACCGCCAGCACCTCGGGCATGTTGTGGCTGATGAGCACGACGGACATGCCGCGGTCGCGGACCCGGCGGATGGTGTCCAGCACCCGGCCGCGCTGCACCACGCCGAGCGCCGCGGTGGGCTCGTCGAGGAAGATGATCCGGCTCGCGTAGGCGACCGCCCGCGCCACCGCGACGGACTGGCGCTGGCCGCCGGACAGCGTGGCCACCGGGGCGGACACGTCCGGCAGTTCAACGCCCAGTTCCGCGAACGCCGCCACGGCACTGCGCCGCATGGCGGCGCGGTTGAGTACCCGCAGGAACGGGATCAGGTAGATCTCCCGGCCCAGATGCAGGTTGGCGGCAGCGTCCAGGTCCGGCGCTAAAGCGAGATCCTGGTACACGGTCTCGATGCCGTGCTGGCGCGCATCCGCCGGGCTGGTGAGCTGGACCGGGCGGCCATCGACCAGAACCGAGCCGCCCTCGGGGCGGATTACCCCGGACAGCACATTGACCAGGGTGCTCTTGCCGGCCCCGTTGTCGCCGATCAGCGCCACGACCTCACCGGGGAACACGGTGAAGTCCGCGCCGTCCAAGGCCCGTACGTGGCCGAAGTGCTTGATCACGCCGCGCGCTTCGAGCACTGCCTCGGCCACCGGGCGCCCACCCCTTCCGCTGTTGCCTCGCCACATCGTTGATAACGTTCCCAGTACTTGGCGTGATTTTCTGAAAGATCGCCCCGGGATGTCAAGAGACGTTGGCTCACTGGTGGGAATCGGTATCAAGCCTCAATAATCGGCTCATGCCGGACGGTCCTGGAGCCACAGCCGCGGCTGGCCGCATGGCCGGGCCCGGGACGGGGAGGCCGCCGCGCACCGCCAGCGGCTCAAGCGCACTGTTAACGTTCCCAGCTGCAGGGGCCGGTCTTGGCGGCGGGGCAGGCCATGACAGCGGGGCCGGTGACTGCGGCGCTCATGATGGCCGTCATGATGACGGGGAGCCCGTGCTGGCGGGCGAGCCATGATGACCGGGGGGGCCTGGTGATGGCAGGTGGTTCGTGATCACCGGGAGGGCCGTGACGGTCGGCTGTCTGGCTACCGCGCCGGGCGGGCCGGGATGACAGGCCGCCACCCCACTGCCCCGGGCAGGCCAGCGTGACTAGCCGGCCCACCATGCGGGATGTCGCGGCCGCCGCCGGGGTCAGTCTGATGACCGTGTCCCGGGTGGTCAACGGCGAGCCGTCGGTGCAGCCGGAGACCGCGGCCCGGGTCGAGCGGGCCATCCGCCAGCTCGGCTACCAGCGCAATGACGCCGCGCGCCAGCTCCGCCGCCGGGACCAACCCACCCAGACGATCGGTCTGGTCGTGGACGATCTGGCCAACCCGTTCTTCGCCGCGCTGGCCCGGGCGGTCGAGGACGCCGCCCGGCTGCGCCGCTACCTGGTGCTGATCGGCAGCTCCGGCAACAGCCTGCGCCAGGAGCGGGAGGTGGTCTCCGCGTTCTGTGCCCGGCGGGTGGACGGGCTGATCGTGGTCCCGGTGGCGGGCAGCCACCGCTTCCTCCGGGACCAGCTGGCGCTTGGCACCAAGGTGGTCTGCGCGGACCGGCCTGCTGATGGCCTACCCACGGACACGGTGCTGGTGGACAATCAGCAGGCCGCACACCAGGCGGTCCGGCACCTGCTCGACCAGGGGCACCGCCGCATCGGCTTCCTGGGTGACCGGACCGACATCTGGACGATCGCCCAGCGCTTCGCTGGTTTCCAGGCCGCGTTCGGCGACCTCGGACTCGAGCCGGAACCCGCCCTGATCCGGCACGGGCTGCGGGACCGGGCGGCCGCCGCGGCCGCCGCGGCGGCGCTGCTGGCCGCCCCGGCGCCGCCGACCGCCCTGTTCGCCAGCAAGAACCTGATCACGATGGGCGCAATCGACGCGCTGCACGCCCACCGCGCCACGGTGGCCCTGGTCGGGTTCGACGAGTTCTTGCTGGCGGACAAGCTGGTGCCGCCGGTGACCGTGGTCGTCCAGGATCCGGTGGCTATCGGGGCTACGGCCGCGCAGCTGCTGTTTTCCCGGATTGCCGGGGACGACTCCGCGGCCCGGGACGTCGTGCTGCGTACTCGGCTGTTGTTGCGAGGCTCGGGCGAGATCGCCGTGCCGTCTGACCTCGGGCGGATGCCAGCGGGTGACTGACCAGCTAAGACCTCGGCTGCCGCCGTTCAGCAGAGAGTCAGCGATTCCGGCTCACGTAAGATGCGATCTGTGACGATCAGGGCCGTCATCTTCGACTGGGGTGGGACGCTCACGCCCTGGCACACCATCAACCCCGCCGCGCTGTGGCGCTCTGTCTGCGCGCCGCACTTCCCAGCCACCCGGGCGGACGAGGTGGCCGCGGCCATGCTCGCCGCGGAACATGCGCTGTGGCAGTTCAGCGAAGAATCCCAGCGCAGCGCCACGCTCACGGAGCTGTTCGAGCGGGCGGGCGTCACCCCCACGGAAGCGTTGCTGGCCGGTTACTTCGAGGCCTGGGACCCGCACACGTTCACCGACCCGGACGCGGTTCCGTTGCTGAAAAACCTGCGCGGGCGGGGCATCAAGGTGGGCGTGCTGTCCAACACCATGTGGCCCCGTAGCGCGCATGAGCGGGTGTTCCGCCGGGACCAGGTGCTCGACCTGGTGGACGGGGCGGTGTACAGCAGCGAGATTCCCTGGTGCAAGCCGCATCCGGAGACGTTCCGGGCGGCCATGACCGCGGTGGGCGTGGACGACCCGGCGAGCTGCATGTTCGTGGGTGACCGGCCCTACGACGACGTGCACGGCGCGAAGAGCGCGGGCATGCGCGCGGTGCTGATCCCGCATAGCACGGTGCCGCCGTTCGACGGCGCCGTCCCGGATGCGGTGATCAGCAGGCTGGCTGAGCTGCCCGGTTACCTCGACAGCTGGTGAGCTGGGCCCAGCCGTGGCGGGCCCTGGAGTGCGGGGCGTACGTCGGCTAACGTTCGCACGGCCGTCGCGTCGAGTTACCGATTACTGAACTCTGCGGCGTCATGATCAGCCTGTGCAGACCGCTATCAGGACTTCTGCCTGGCCCCGGGCCGCGCCGGAGCCGGGCCCCGCCACTCGTTACGCCGCCCTGGGTGATTCGGTCACGCTGGGCATCGGCGACCGCATGCCGCACGGCGGCTGGCGCGGCTGGGCGCCGCTGCTGGCCGACGCGCTGGGCCCGTCCGGCCAGGTCGAGATGCGCAACCTGGCCCGGTCGGGTGCGCTCGTCCGCGATGTCGCGGCCGAGCAGCTGCCCCGGGCCGTGGCCGGGGCGCCGACCCTCGCCTCGGTGCTGGCCGGCATGAACGACACGCTCCGCGGCACGTTCGAGCTCGGCCGTATCGCGGCCGACCTGGAGCAGATCATCGTCACCCTGCAGCAGGCCGGGGCGCTGGTGCTGACCGCGAGCCTGCCCGATCCGGGCCTGCTGCTGCGCATCCCGGCCTCGCTGCGCCGCCCACTGGCCCGCCGCGCGCACGCCATCAACGAGGTGCTCGCGCAGCTCGCCGACGGCTACGGGGTGCTGCACGTGGACCTGGCCGCGGAGCCAGCCATCTATGACAAGCGCATGTGGGGCGTGGACCGGCTGCACCCGAGCGAGCGCGGGCACCGGCTGCTGGCCCGGTTGTTCGCGGCGCGGCTGGCCGAGTACGGGCTCGCGCCACTGGCGCTGCCCGACCCCGAGCCTGGCGCAACCCGGAGCCGAGCGCGTGGGCGCAGGCAGGCTGGATGGCCACCAAGGGCACCGGCTGGCTGGTCCGGCGCAGTCGCGACCTGGTGCCCGACCTGCTGCACCTGGCCTGGGCCGAATGGCGGCAGGAACGCCTGCGGCTCCGGGGCGGCGGTTCACGCTCAGCTGCCGGTGGCGAGCTGGGTCAGCCCGGCGCTGGCGCCGCTGAGGATGTCCTGATCGCCGGGGAACGTGCCGGTGGGCGCGTACTGCCAGAACGTGTAGGTGCTCCAGCCAGCTGGCAGCGGGCCCGCGGTGGCGCCGTAGCTGGCGACCCACAGCTGGTCCTGGTCCGCGAATCCGGTGTAGCCGCCGGTACATGCGGCCCACCAGGTGGTGGCGGTGTAGATGACGGGCCAGCGTGAGGTGAGGGCGTGGTAGGTGTCAGCGAAGCTGGCGATCCAGGCCACCATCGCGCTCTGGCTGAGCCCGTAGCACTCGGCGCCGTAGGGGTTGGGCTCGACATCCAGGGCTCCAGGCAGGGTCCGGCCGTCCGCGGTCCAGCCGCCCCCGTTGGCAACGAAGTAACTGGCCTGCGCCGCACCACTGGACCGATCAGGCAGCGCGAAGTGGTAGGCACCGCGGATCAGCCCGGCCTGATAGGACCCGGTGTACTGGGCAGCGAAATCCGGATTGACGAACCCGGTGCCCTCGGTGGCCTTGACGTAGGCGAACCGTATCCCGTCAGCGGCGACCGTGCTCCAGTCGATGCTGGGCTGGTGGTCGCTGACATCCAGGCCGGGCACCGGGGTGGCCGCCGCAGCCGGGCTGGCCCCCGCGCCGCCGGCCACCACGACGGCCGCCATGACGGCCACCAGGGCGCCGGCGGCGGGCACCGTTACTGCCCCGCGCGCCCGCCGGACCGCCGGACCGCACCACAGGAGCACCGGCCGCATCGACGATCCCCTTTACCTGGCCGGTCAGACGGGGGCGGCCGCACGAGGCATTTACCCGCGCGACCCCGCACGGGGCATCGCCCGCCACCGCGGATTCGCTACGACCATCAGACGCCGCCCGGGTCCGTGCGGTTCCCGGCCGGGAGAGAACCATTCCAAGTGCGGGGGCGGAAGCCCGTGGGCCTGCCGCAGCGTCGCGGCGGCAGGCCGGACAGTTGCTGACGTCGGCAAATGTCCTGACCAGCCCATATACATCTCGCGACGGCAACGATAACGGCCACAAAGCGCAGCGGATCTCTGGCCCGCCCGCTGGCTGGCAGCTTAGAATTAGCCCGCATTGCGGGCTTTCGGTACCGGCGGTGCCAGTCTTTGCTGACTGGTATAGCGCGGTAAGCCTGCCGCGCAGACAACCTGAATGCTGGCTGGGGGCAGGATGACAGAGGGACGGCCATCCATTGAATTGCCTGTCTGCCGACGAGGCGCAGCCGGTCACCGGCGTCTGGTGCGGTTGGCGCCCTGCGGCTCCGGGCTCGCCGCATGAGTGAGCGTTCCGTATCGGAGCAAGCCGCCCCGGTACTGGTGATAACGATCCAGGGAGCCGACCAGACGCTGCGGGCGGGGTCGTCCTGCCGAGTGGGCCGCGACCCGCAGTCAGACATCGTCATTACCACCGACGACCGTGTGTCCT
>CAWDRD010000076.1:0-74057 GCA_963804455.1 uncultured Actinomycetes bacterium | reverse complement strand
GCCGACACCACACGTATATCCCGCAGACGGCCGACATGATCCCGGGCATGTATTTCTCCCTCGACCACTTCCAGCGGCTCCGTATGGACCCGAGACTCAAGGGACCGCAAGGAGGGGTCCGGTTCGCGTATGACAACGTGCCCAGCTATCTGGACAACAGCATGTTTGCGAAACTCGTGGAGATTGGGCTCGTCGGGACCAGCGGAACTGCCACCGAATTTGTGCACCAGCAGGTCGTCGAGAGCTTCAACGGGAACAAAGCTCTGGTGTTCGCGGCCCTGTTCGGTGATGATATGCCTCAGTCGGAACGGAATACCGGGAAGCGGAACCAGCGACGGGGGCGTTGACCCAGCTTCGTCGCCCCCGGCCCAGGCGCGCAGGATCGCATATTGCTGGCCCTCCCGCAGGGGAAAGGTTGGATACGGCGCGGGTGTGGCGATGGTGCACTCCATGACCACCCAGACCTGGGGAACGCCGAAGGCTCACCGAACGGAGTGCAGTTTCCGCGCCTTGGCGACGGCCCGTCTGGAACGGAGCATCTAGTCGCGGGAAGCTGGGATGCTAGGCGAGCAGTTCACGATCGCGAAGGTTCGCGAGGATGAAGCCTGTCGTTTCCTCGGGTCCAAGCGGAGGCACGGCGATGGTGGTGGCCTCGCGCTCGGCCGCTAGGGCCGCATACCCGCGGCGGACTTCGTCCCTGTTTAGCCGGTCGCTCTCGTGGGGTGTCATGAAGAGGAAGACCACGTCTGCTTGCTGGGCCGACCACACTGATTCGATCAGCCCGAAGAACACCGACTCGTTTAGTCCGGCTCTGGCTAGGCCGGCCCCATACCAGCCATAGGCAACGGTTGACCACCACCATCGGTCAAGGAATAGACCGTACCGTGCTCTGGCGTCGGCAATCGGCCCGATGTTCTCGGCGTGGCATGCGATGTGCAGCAGTTGGCGCGCCAGTGGGGAGCTGATCTGGCTGTTCTCGGTGAGGGAGTAGATGCTGCTGGTCAGCTCGGTCATCCCGGATGGCATATGGGTGAATCGTGGCCCGGGTGCCGCCCAGTCGAGTGCCGACACCCGCTTGATCTGGGTCGACTTTCCTGACCGGTCCAGGCCTTCGAACACGATCAGGGAACCCGACCTGAGATGAGGACTCATGGCAGTGAAGTTACCCGCGCCGGGGCTCGGCGGGATACCTCATGATGGTGCATCCTGGAAGGCAAGGGAGCGGCTGGTGGCATCGAGGATTACGGTCCCGCCGTTGTTGTCGCGTAGCGCGCGCCACGCAGTGAAGCCGTTAAGGATGGCCTGTTCCCAGTCTCCTGCGGTCCGGACCCCGACCTCGTATGGGGTGGTGATGTCCTTGATTACATTGAGGAAGGGGAAATCGAGGCTGGTGACGCCGTCCAGGTAGTTGTGGCTGGTGGCGTAGGCGAAGGCCATCAGGGCGATGCCCTCCTCGCTGACGATCGCGCGACCGCCGTCCTCCGCCTCGTCGATATCCGGGTTGGACTTCCGCTTCCTGCCCATGAGCTTCCTGGTGACAGGCGACCAGCCGAGCACGGCCGCATAGGCCAGGTGGAAGACGTCGTGGAACCGGTATCCATCGTCAACGTGGGAGTTATCGGTGAGGGGATCGCCCATCCACCGGCCGTCGTGCCGAACCCTCACGGTCGGCCGACCCGCGTCGCTGACCGAGGCGACGAACTCGAAGGTGCCCGCGCGAGGGAGGCGCTCGGCCGGAGGGTACTGGTCGTCGAACGGCTCACTGGTGGTCCGCAGCCAGCGGTCCCGGGTCTTCTCCAGGTTGGCGCGGGCGATGTCGTCGAGGTCCAGGCCCAGCTTGGTCGCGAGGGTGGTGGTGTACCACAGCACATCGCCGAGCTCCTCGCGGATGCGCGCCTTGGCTGCCGTGTGCGCGGGGCCGTCGCGGAGCAACTTCTTGTACTCGGTGGCGACCGAGCCGGCCTCGCCGACCATGCCAAGCAGGTGGACAGCGATGTCAGCGAGGTCGGCGCCTTGCCGCTGGTCCGTCTGGCGGGCGGCCTCCTGGTACGTGCTGAACTTCATGTGGTCTCCTCCGGGCACGCCTACGCACTGTCGGGTTTACCAGCGATCATGGTCGGAATTCCCGACGCGATGCCATAGTATCTGAGTGTCAGACAGAGGGTGTCGGATAATACGACAGGCTTAGGAGGCGTGATGGGGCCGAGGGACATCGAGGACCTCACTATCGAATTGCTCGCCGAGGAGGCGAAATGCAGCCCGGGCGAGATGCGTCAGCGCCTGGAAGAGGCGGGTGGTGACCTTCCGATCGACTCGATCCTCCTCGTTGAGCTCGTCGTGCGGGTCGAGGATCGCTGCGGGGTGCACCTGCCCACGACCTTGGACACGGCCAGGAACTTGCGGTCGGTCCGGGACTTCGCCGTGATGGTCAACAACCTTGTCCAGGTCGAGCTGGCCCGGCGGGCGGGTGAGGGCGCGTGACCGAGGACGAGAAGGCGGCTCCGGGAGATGCGCAGGCACGGCTGCTTGCAACAAGGCTGCGCGAAGTGCGCGAGTACCTGGGCCTGTCCCAGCAGTACGTGGCCGACAAGACGGGCATCGCGCGGTCCGCGGTCTCTGACATCGAGCGCGGGGTGCGGAAGGTCGACAGCCTCGAGTTGCGGAAGCTGGCGCGCCTGTACATGTACCCGGTCGGCTACTTCTTTGGTGAGGAGGAAGTCGATGAAGAAGTACGCGCGCTCGCGCGGGCGGTCACGGACCTGACTGACGACGACCGCGCCGAGGTAGTCCGGTTCGCCCAGTTCCTGAGGTACTCGGCCGAGACAGACCGGAAGAGGCAGCAGCGATGACAACCTGGGCCGAGGCTAACAGGGTGGGCATGCTGGCCGCTGCACAAGCTCACGGCGACTACGGGATCGACACGGCCACCTGGCCAGTCAGTATCTACGACGCGATCTACACAGCCGGAGTCGTGACCATGTGGCAGCAGATGCCCAGGCAGTTCGGCGCCTACCTCAACGACCGGGGATCACGGCCAGGCATCTTGATCAACAACGGCCTGCCGTACGCGGCACAGCGCCAGACGGCAGGGCACGAGCTCGGGCACCACTGGTGGAAGCACGGGACGCGAGAGGACGGCAACCTGGACCCTCCCGGCGACCGGAGGCCATCTTGGCCACCGGAGGAGAAGCTGGCCGAGTCCTTCGCTGCCTGGTTCCTTATGCCTCGCAAGGCAGCCATGGCGGCACTGGACCGCCTGGGGATCAAGGGGCTGCGGTCACCGGCGGACGCTTACCAGCTATCCCTGCTCCTGGGGGTGCCGTACCGCGCAATGGTCAGGCGCCTGCCGAACATCCGGTTCGTTAGCGCGGCCAGGGCAGCGGAGTGGATCAGGGTGCCGCCGAACGTGATCAAGGACCGCCTCGACCAGGCCGACGGCGTGCCGGCGTCCCGCAAGCCGGACCTGTGGGTGCTCGGCCCGCGGTTCGACGGGGCACAGCTCACCGTCCATCCCGGCGACCGGATCGTGATCGCCAGTACGAATGGCCGCCGCCCCTCGGTCACCTGCAGTGGCGGGTTCACGGACGTGCCGGTCAAGCCCGCGAGCTGCGTAGCCGAGATACAGGTCGCGGAAGACCCGGGGGACTGGGGCCGCGTGCAAGTCACCGACATGTCCGGGCACTGGGAATTCGCCGTACAAGTGGAGGGACAGCGCAGTGGTATCGACTCGCGCTGGGTGGGCTGACATCCCGCCCGCAGACATGGCCGGGCCATCCGGCCGGATCAGGGGAGTGATCAGGTGACGCTTGCGCAAGACCAGGTCCATGGCGGCACCGTGTCCGAGGCGTGGCTGAATGCCGTCCAGGTCGTGGACGCCACTCCAGAGCGCCGTCTCTTCCACCTGGTTACCCGCATCAGCGACCCGGTGACGGAGGAGCCGCGCATCAGGGCCGCCGCTGACACGCTCCTCCGTAACCTGGACCTCGCCCCGGTTGACACGGTGGCCAACACCATATTCCCCGCCCAGCTGGCAGCTATCTCTGCCGGGCCCGGCGAGCTGGCCCAGCGGTACCGGCGGATGTACCCCACTCTGCGCCGACTGCACAAGAGCAACCGGAAGGGCACCTATTTCGGACGGATCGTCGCGCACCCGGTCGCCGGCGGGGAGCACGACCAGCTCGCTGACCTGATCGAGCGACTGAACACTGAGCTGCGCACGCGCGGACCGAAATCGGCCAGGTATGAGATGAACATCGGCGCGCCGGGCGAGCTTGCCCAGCCCGGCGAGGAGTGCACGGCAAAGGAACTCTCGGCCGACGGCACGGTCCACATATGCGCGGCGGGCAAGGACACATCCCCGATGGGGTTCCCCTGCCTGTCGTTCTGCTCGTTCCAGCTGGACGGCGACATGTTGCACATGGTCGCCCAGTACCGCTATCAGTACCTGATAGAGCGGGGATACGGGAACTACCTCGGTCTCGGCCAACTGCTCGGGTACGTGTGCGCCACCGTCGGCCTGCGCCCCGGGCAGCTAACGCTCATCACCGGCGTCGCTGCCGTTGACAGTGCAGCGCGATACCGGATCGCCCAGCTGACTGAGTCCGCCGGGACTCAGTAACCTGCCGGTGCTGCCGGGAGCGGGCCATCCGGGCGCGCGGTTAGCACTGCGGTGATCCGGGGCTCGTCGAGGACCTCCGCGCACTCGCGCGCGTACTCCGCGAGTCGATTGATCGTGTCCGCCCAGAACGGATCGTCTGGAAGAACACTCTCGCCGGCATCCACGTCCAGGTCTCGGCAGACCCGGGCAGTGAGCTGCTCCAGCGTGGTTGCCAGGGCCGTCAACAGGTCCGCCGATTCGGGTGACGCGTCCTTGATCGGATTCACAGAACCGCCTCCTCTTTAGAACAAGCGATCATAGAAGCAGCTTCTGAGCATCATTATCGTACATATGTTCTACTGTTGGCCAGTACCGGCCTGACGGCTTCGTCAGGCCCGCGTTGATGCCCCACTTGGGCGGGAACCACGCCGGGACAGGCTCCGCGACCGGGCGAAAGGACTGCTTGATCCGGGTGCGCCCGCTGATCCCCTGGACATCCGGATGTGCCTCGCGAGCATACTTGTCGACCTCGCAGAACAGGTTCTGGCAGTCGATCAACTGCAGCCGACGGCCCCGCAGTCCGGCGAAGTGCAGGCCGAGGCGGGCGAAGTGCTCCTCCTGATGATCAGCCATGTAGCGGATGACGTCGGCCTCGATCCCGTCTGCCGACCTGCCGAAGCACTTGCGAATGCCGTCCCGCGCACCGGGCCCCGGCACGACGAACTCCATCTCGTCATACGCGAGCGTCGGCGAGTAGTTTAGGTCGATCACGTACTGGTAGGCGAGGAAGTCGCCGATCGCCGGGTAGGAGCGCAGGACCTCGAACACCCCGCGCAGCGACCCGGCCGACCTTACCTTCCCAGCCACATCGGTGGACATCATCAGTTCCAGCAGGCGCAGGTGATTCGCATGCTTGCGGGCCTCGCCGAACGCCGGTGGCGGGATGACGTAAGCCGCGGAGTAGAGCCGCTCCCCGCTTCTGAATGCGGCCGATAGCACCCGCTCGTACCGGGCGTAGTCGTACTCCCGCCAGGACACCTCGCCGACGGCTGCCTCCAGCCGCTGCCAGGTGGGAATGCGGTTGAACACCTTGAACAGCAGCGTCCGGAACATAACCTCATCGGGTTCTTGTGACCCCTGGTAGATGACCTGGCTGATCAGGAATTGGCTGACCCGGTCCGCTGCCCGGTAGCAGTTGGTGAACCGGTGCCGCCGCAGGATCGGATCACTGGTCCATGGTGCCGCCTGCCCCTGGAGCCGCGCCTCGTATAGCGCCTGCCGCGCTACCGCGAATCGCCAGTACGTTTCGAACACCGGCGTAGGCCCAAGCCGCCGCCCGCTGATCACGATCCGGGGCGCATGATCCTCCTGCACTGGCCCAACGCCCGTCCTCTGAGACTCGATTAGGGGCAACTGAACAGCAGGCAA
This sequence comes from uncultured Actinomycetes bacterium, assembly GCA_963804455.1. GTDB lineage: Bacteria > Actinomycetota > Actinomycetes > Streptosporangiales > Streptosporangiaceae > RYN-230. The sequence continues at coordinate 68,032 of CAWDRD010000076.1, read as the reverse complement.
GGGCGGCAAATCGGCAGCAGTCGGCTGCGGCATGTAAGGCTCCGTTCCGAATGCGTGACGTGAATCGCTATACGCGTAACATTATACGTGTGAAGCTTGAGGAGCGCGAGGCCTCACGGGATCGTTCGTCGGCGATCTTCGGCAACCGGTACTTCGTTGACGTGGTCCTGGCCGTCAATCACTTGTCCGGGGATGACCACACACGCGTAACCATGCGCATGGTGGCATCAGAGACCACGATCAGCGACAGCCTGGTCCGGCAAGTGATGGAAAGGCTCCACCTCGCTGGCCTCATAACGGAGCAACCACGCACAGGCGGACCTCGTAGTCCCCGTTACTTTCGAGTACGCCAGGGGCCGCTTTGGGCCGGCGTCCTAGATGCCTGCGTCGCCTCCAGTGGGGACACAGGGACAGAGTCAACTCCGGCAAACTAGTCCACCGAAACTGTCCGCAAGTCGCACAGTAAGCGGGCCGGTACCCTTGTCCGGTGATCGACTGGGGCGGGAAGGTGGCAGCCTGGCTGGGGGCTGTCGCCGTGGGAGGCGCCGCACTGGCTGCGTTGTTTGCGCAAGCGTCTGGTGAGCCCCTGCACACCCTGTCCATCGCGCTCGTGGTCATAGCTGCCGTGGCGTTTGCCGGTCTGTTGCTCACGGGTCCGCGCGCCTTGTGGGTGGCCTGGCGCGGCCGGGGCCGCAGTACCGAAGGCCCTGCTACGGAGATGCTTGCTTCCCCCACACCGAAAACGACCGGCGCGGACGAAGCCGCGAAGGAACTCGCGCGGCTCGCGAAGGATCAAGAACATGACAGGAAGCGCCCTGTCCTTGAAGGCCGCATCCTGCCCTGGCCAGGCCGCACCGATGCGCTCGATCACCGGCTAGAGGTCCGGGTGAAGACTCACTGGCCTCTGACCCTTATCGTCCTGAATGTACCGAAGAATGCCTGGTTCACCTCTTCAGTCCACAAGCCGCCTGTCGGAATGGACTTCCTGATCCAATTCCCGGAGGCTGGCAGAACGTCCGAGCCTTTCCGCCCCGGCCATCCAGCGTCGTGCCCAGTGCGTGTAGCCGCCAACGCTCGCGGTGCTGTGACGGCGTACGCGAAGTGCCGCAACGAGTACGGCCACACCTGGGAGGACGTGGACGTCACGATCACGCTTGAAGACGCCGTGCCTGGTGCAATGCCCGACACCGTCCGGGAAACTGACGGTCGAGCATCCGGACCATCCGAGGATTTCCTTCCAGTTGGCTCGCCGATCGTGCTCCGCGGTGGGCTGATGGACGGGCGCACGGTCCTGCACGGGAGTCACTCGGAGGACTACATCGCTGTCGTCGGCGGGGTTCGACACGCCTGGAGGCACACCGATCCGCAGGCATGGGCTCCTCCAGGCAGGACGCGCCCCGTGTATGACTACATAGGGCCAGTTGAGTAAGGGTGAGCAGCACCCAGACGATCCCAGGCCACCACACGGTCCATGCTGAGCGCGGCGCGGTGCTTGGGTGCATAGCAGTAGGGCAGCTCAGCTCGCACGCGTTGGTCAGCGCGACCGAGAGGTAGCGGGGGGCGCGGGAAACCTGCCCGGCGGGCACGTGCACTTCATCGAGCAGAACGTTCAGCCCGGAGACCCGGTCGAACAAGTGCACGCCAGCTTCGGACAGACGGACCTTGCACATCATCGGCACCAGGATGCCACCGCCCGGGACGTCACGCAGGCCAGCCAGAATCGTGGCACCACCGGGCTCTGTGCAGATGAGGGCAATCCCGGACGATAGCGGCGCCGTCGGCAGGATGTCTTCGTCGATAGCGAATTCGCTCGCTCACAAAAGTGGTGGCCGGGAACGCGTACGGGCAGGACAGCGCGGGCGGGACGATGTCCCAGCCGACCCAGAGTGCTCGCCAGCTCACCGAAGTCCTCCTCGGGCTGCTATCCCCAGTTTCCCGCCTGACGGCGCTGCCACCACATCGCTATCAGCAGCGACCCGTCATCGGGTGCGAGCCCGGCCGGGCAAACGTCGAAGTGCGTGATCCGGCACTGATCAGTTGGATTCGCCGACCCCAGATTCATCGCGGTGCCATCACCGGCAACACGCCACCGCTTACCCGGCGGAACCTTATCTGTCGGGTAGCCACCCGGCTCCAGTAGGAGCCACTGCCCACGCTCCGTGCGATGCCAAGAGCACACAGCCCGCAATCCTTGCACGAGGCAGCGTTTCCCTTCCTCGGGTCAGTGACCGGCGCAGGACGAAGCTGCTTCACCGCCAGCGCAACATCAACACGCTGCGGCTCACGGCCAGGAAACCGGACCGCGTCATCCCAGCAGACATCACAAGCGACAGTACGCAACGGGACAGGCCGCTCCCTCGCCCCCTCACCAGACCCGCACGCCATGCAAACCACGGCGTCCCCATCTGTTCCCCCCACTTTCAGTTCCCCCTGTCAACACCACACCATTCAGCCGACATCATTCGAGGCGAGGCGACATTCAGCCGACAAAAGCTTTGAGAAACCGACGCGGAAATTGAGAACCTACAGCCAGGAAGCCCGGTCAGGCGGGGGCCATGTCTACGAAGCGGCTGTAGTGACCCTGGAAGGCCACGGTGACGGTCGTGGTCGGGCCGTTGCGGTGCTTGGCGAGGATCAGGTCCGCCTCCCCGGCGCGAGGTGACTCCCGCTCATAGGCGTCCTCGCGGTGCAAAAGGATAACGACGTCGCTATCTTGTTCGATACTGTTATGGACACTAACGCCGTTTGCTATGAAATTGTGAGTTCCCAGAACGGTTGCGTCGTAGACAAGCTGCTCACCTATATCCACGATGGATTTGACCGTGTCCCAGTAGACGTCATTAGTTGCAAGCATCTCGAGGTTGGCATCCTCCAGGACTTCAGCAATATGCTGGAGACGCCCCCGCGATGGACATATCAAAGGATTCAGGTCTCCACGACTCGCTGTTCCGACGCTCTCCTGCATTCTTGAAAGAACCATGCCGCGGCCGTTCATTGCCTGACGCACACGGGCCCAGACGGCTGAGGGAATCGAGTCGAACCGGCCCGCGGCAGTCATCGACTGAAGGCGTTCAAGCGCACATGTTACCGCCGCCCCCCGTTGACCGTGGGAGCCAATATCTGTGAGGAATCGGCGCTGCTCTTCGACCCCTCGTACGTCCACAGTCCATTGAGGATGTCCGTATTCGTTACCAACCGCCAAGAGGCGGGGTCTAATGTCAAATTGCAACATGAGTCCCTGAAGATCACGGGCCAGACGTTCACTCGTGGTCGCGTAATAGACCCTTACACAGCCGTTCTTGTCAACGGTCACGGATCCATCGGTAGACCAGAGGTGGTGCAGGAAGAGAGCCAACTGGTGCCGAGGCAACGCCCAGATATCCGCTGGGATGAACTTCTCATTGCTGCGCAGGCCGAACAAGCCAAGGGAATCAAGCCACGAGGCTACAGGATTGCGTTTTCCGTGAGTCAGATGATATGGAGCGGGCAGCCGCAACGTGGTGCAGCGGGCTGCCGGGTGATCGTCGCGAATGGCGGTGATCCCGAAGTGCTTCGCCGCCGCCGTTACCGCCGCCAGATTTTCCTCGTCGGTGCTGGCGTAACGGATCGGCTGTTTTCTGACGAATGAGCCATCTCCGATAAGATGCGCGAGCATTATTACTTCGGGCTCGGGCATCTCGCGCGTCTCCAGTGGGACCGGCACCTGGCGGGGGATCGCGAGCCGCGAGCCTTGGGTCAGTTCGGCAAGCGCCTTCCAGCCATCATACGTAAGGAACGGATGGTTGGCAGTTGCCTCGACCTCGCGCCCCGAGGCTAGCTTCACCCGGAACACCTCCTTGACCCCGCTCGGGAAGGCGTGCGTCATCGTTCGCGGCACCAGCCGCAGCCGCTCGTCGAGGGACCAGACGGGGATGTCCCGCTCTCCGGACGCCAGCATGTCCCCGAGCGAGATCTCAGCGCCCGTGTCAGCCCGCAGGATCCGGGTGCCCGCCGTGAGGCAGCCCGATTCACGCAGGTCAGAGAGCAAGGGCTTCTTGTCACCGCGCTGCTCGGGGCCCCGGTTGAGCTGGGAGATCGCGACGACCGGGACTTCGATCTCCTTGGCCAGCAGCTTGAGCGAGCGGGACATCTCCGACACTTCCTGCTGCCGGTTCTCGACCCGCTTGGGGGAGCTCATCAGCTGCAGGTAGTCGATGATCACCAGCTTGAGGTCGTGCCGCTGCTTGAGGCGGCGGCACTTGGCCCGGATCTCCATCATTGACATGTTCGGTGAGTCGTCGATGTACAGCGGCGCGTCCGCGACCTCGCCCATCCGCCGGGCCAGCTTGGTCCAGTCCTCCTCGCCCATCTGCCCGGTCCGCATGCTGTGCAGCGACACCCGCGCCTCGGCGGACAGCAGCCGCATGGTGATCTCGTTACGGCTCATCTCCAGGCTGAAGATCACCGTGGCCAGGCTGTGCTTGACCGCCGCCGACCTGGCCAGGTCCAGCGCGAGAGTCGAGTTGTGCGTTGGGATCATCCCGGGGCCCGCGAGGTACAGCTGGTCGGCGTTGTCCACCTGTACGCACCGGACTGGCACGGACGGCACCGGCCGCACGTCCACGATGTAGCGCCACCGCGTGCGCTGCGGGTGATGGCGCAGCCGCTCCTTATGGGCCAGCTGCTTGCGCGGCAAGCGGAAGACCTCATCCGGGGTGGTGAAGTTGACCATGTAGCAGGTGGAGGAGTCTTCGCGGCGCCCCTGCACCCTCTTGGTGCTCATCGAACAGCGGTAGCCGAGGCTGAGGACGAGTTCATGCACGCCTTCGGCCAGCTGGCGGTTGGTTACCGCGAGCTGAACCGCTCCGGTGCTGGTCACGGTCCCGTCCGTGTCGAGGATCCCGGCGAGCAGTTCGCGTCGCTGCGGGAGGGACGCGCGCAGGTACTGCGCCGGGATGCGCTTGTGCCCAAGGAGGCCCATCGTCCGCAGTTCCGCCTGTACGCTGCCGTGCGCCCGCCAGCACGCGAGGCAGAGCCCCGATGCGGGCAGCTGCCCCACTCTCGGCTTACCGCAGCGGCGGCACGACGGTGGCGTCCCAGGCGGAGACGAGAATCTCACCTTGCCCCCGCAGACGCGCCCGCATGTGCGCACCTGTTCGTTCTTGGGCGTGAAGGCCGTGCCGCAGACGGCACAGATGCGCTCAGCGACATGCTGTTCCTCGGCGGGGAAAGCTATGCCGTAGAGCAAGCGACCCTGCCGGACGGCAACGAGCCCGGCGGATTCCACCGCCGCTACTATCTCCGGATCTGCGGTGGTAAACCGGGCCCCGTCCGTGTGGCCATCACCGAGCCACACTCCCAGCGCGTACGGCGGGACGGGAAGATCGGCCTCAGGCAGCTGCAGCGGGCTGGCCAGCTGCACCGCATGGTTCGGGCGGTGGTCTACGGTCGGGCAGCGCAGCGTGCTCGCGATCTGCTCCGTGGTGACAATCTGCGGGAGCACGGGCTTGACGTACTGCCGCTGCAGCCCTCTGGTCTGCGCATCGTAGCGGCGCGCGGCGCGGGTCCAGGTGAGCCACTGGTGCTGGCCATCGGCGACGATGACCTCGCCATCTGAGAACTGCACCTCATAGCATGGCCGACCGTACATCGCCTCGGTGGCCGCCACGACGGTCACTGGCCGCCCATCCGCCCCGAGCAGGCGGTCCCCGACGCGGACCTCGCTCATCGTCGTCCACCCCGCGGGCGTCGCCAGCGGCGTGTCCAGGGCCAGCGCCTTCCCAATGGCCGGCCTGGCCGCGATGACGACCATCTGGCCGGGGTGCAGGCCGTTGGTGACGGCGTCCAGGTCGGCGAAACCGGTCGGCACCCCGGTCATCCCGCCGCCGTGACTGCCGATCGCCTCGATCTCGTCCAGCGCCCCCGGCATGATCTCGGACAGGGAGAGGTAGTCCTCGGTGACCCGGCGCTCGGTCACCCCGTAGACCTCGGCCTGGGCCCGGTCGACGATCTCGTCGGCGTCGCCGTCCCCGGAGTAGCCGAGCTGCACGATCCGGGTGCCGACCTCGACCAGGCGGCGCAGGATCGCCCGCTCCCGGACGATGCGGGCGTAGTAGCCAGCGTTGGCCGCGGTCGGCACCGACGCGATGAGCGTGTGCAGGTAGCTGGCCCCGCCGACCCGGCCCAGCTCGCCGCGCTTGTTCAGCAGGTTGCTGACGGTGACCGCGTCGGCTGGCTCACCCCGGCCGTAGAGCTCGAGGATGGCCTCGTGCACGATCTGGTGGGCGGGCCGATAGTGATCATCCGGCCGGATGGTCTCCATGACATCGGAAATGGCGTCCTTGGACAGCAGCATCCCGCCGAGCACGCACTGCTCGGCCGCGACGTCGTGCGGGGGGGTGCGGTCGAACCCCTCGCCCCGGGAAGCGATCTCGGCGACGCTCACCAGACCTCACCTCCCGTTGTCCCCGCGGGCACCCGGCCGCGGCCATGACCCAGTTGTAGCCGGGTGGTCTGACAGTTTGGTTCGGCCTACCCGGCGCCGTCCAATCGCGCTGTGCACAGGCCTGTGGACAGCTTGTGCAGACACGCCGCCGACGCTGTGCGCAGCCTGGGGATACAGCTGGGGACAGCCATCTCATGCGGCTCCACCCCACGCCCCCTGCCTGCACTGATGTCGTCCACCGGGTGTGCGCGGAAAAAACCTGCCGCCGCCCTGGGCCCCACATCCGGCAGCAAGTTATCCACACGCGGACCGTCACGTTGCATCGTCACGTGCAACGTGACGGGTGCCGTCGGGGCGGTAGCCCCGGGCGCAGTAACCGCCCCTTGGCCAGCTGCCTGCCCGGCCACTCACGGTAGCCCGGCGACCCGCCGGAAACCCCAGTGATCATGGCCCGTCCACCCTAGGATTCGAGCATGAGTTCGACTGCCGACGCCCAGCTGGCCCTGCTCGGCGCGGCAATCGACGAGCTGGCTGAGGTGGCCCGGACCGCAGCGGGAGGCGCCGAGGACGCGGCGGTGGCGCAGCGCCTGGCCGTGCTCTGGGCCATGGTCGCCGACCTCGACCCCGGGCTGGCACAGCGGCTGCCCGGCTATGCCACCGCCGGCGGCTCACTTACCGCGGATGCGCCGGAAACCCCGCTGGCTGGCGGTACCAGCCAGCAGCCAGCGGGGTAACGGCGATCAGGCGTGCGCCTGAAATCAGGCGGCGACGACCGTGACGTTCAGCGTCGCGCTGACGTCCGTGTGCAGCCGGACCGTGACCTGGTGCGCGCCCACGGTCCTGATCGGGGTGTCCACCTCGATCCGCCGCCGGTCCAGTTCGGGGCCGCCCGCGGCACGGACTGCGTCGGCAATGTCCGACGGGCTCACCGAACCGAACAGCCGCCCGGCGTTCCCGGCCCGGACCTGGATCCTGACCGGGAGCGCGGCCAGCCGCTTGGCGGCTTCCCGGGCGTCGTCCAGGCCGCGGATGTCCCGCGCGGCGCGGGCCCGCTTGATCAGCTCGATCTGCTTTTCCGCGCCACGGGTCCAGCGCATCGCCAGGCCGCGGGGCACGAGGTAGTTGCGGCCGTAACCGCCAGCCACCTCGACCACGTCGCCGGGCGCGCCCAGGCCAGTGACCTCCTGGGTGAGGATGAGCTTCATGGGTGTGCGACTCATCGGTATGCGGCCTTCCCCGGCATCAGCGTGCCGTGCTCGTGTACGGCAGCAGCGCCATCTCGCGGGCATTCTTGATCGCCGTAGCGACATCGCGCTGGTGCTGCGTGCAGTTACCGGTGACCCGCCGGGCCCGGATCTTGCCGCGGTCGGAGATGAACTTCCGCAGCAGCCCCGTGTCCTTGTAGTCCACGTAGGAGATCTTGTCCTGGCAGAACAGGCAGACCTTTTTCCTGGGCTTGCGTATGGGTGCTTTTGCCATCATGGTGCTCCTGAGGAGAGCCCCGCCCTGGGCGGGGATGGTCGGCTGGTTTTCTGTTGTGTGTTAGGCCGGCTAGAACGGCGGTTCGTCGGTGGACCCGCCGTCGAATCCGCCGGACGGCTCGGACGCCCACGGGTCCTCAGCGCCACGGCCGCCGGATGACCCGCCGCCGTAGCCGCCCTGGTTCCCACCGCCCTGGCCGCCGCCACCGTATCCGCCGCCGCCGCCGCCTCCGCCGCCGCCGCCGCCGGACCGGTTGGACCGGGTGACCTTGGCTGAGGCGTTACGCAGCGACGGGCCGACGTCATCCACTTCGACCTCGTAGACGACTCGCTTCTCGCCTTCCTTGGTCTCGTAGGAACGCTGCCGTAGCCGGCCGGTGACGACGACCCGCATGCCGCGCTGCAGGCTCTCGGCGACGTTCTCCGCCGCCTGCCGCCATACGTTGCAGCTCAGGAAGAGGCTGTCGCCGTCCTTCCACTCGTTGGTGGACCGGTCCATGAACCGGGGCGTGGAAGCCACCCGGAAGCTGGCGACTGCCTGACCGGTCGGGGTGTAACGGAGTTCTGGGTCGCTGACTAGATTGCCGGCGATCGTGATCTGGGTGTCGCCTGCTGCCATCGGGTTACTCCCGGTCATTCAGAGGGTGTTCGGTGCCCGGAGCGCGTCCGCGCCGTGGGCCTAATGGCGCTCCGGACGGATGATCTTCGTCCGGAGGACGGCCTCGTTCAGGCTGAGCTGACGGTCGAGTTCATGCACCGTCTCGGGCTTCGCGACCATGTCGATGACGGCGTAGATGCCGTCCGGCTTCTTCTCGATCTCGTAGGCCAGCCGCCGCCGTCCCCACACGTCGATCTTGTCGATGTTGCCGCCATCGGCGCTGACCACCGAGAGGAACTGGTCGAGTGAGGGCTGGACGGTCTGCTCTTCGAGGGAAGGATCGAGAATGATCATCATCTCGTAGCGACGCATGCTGAGACATGCCTCCTCTGGACTAATACGGCCACGGTCTCTCCGTGGCAGGAGGAGCCGATCCGCTGCGTTGGACTACGTTGCGCCGGATGCCGGTGCGCTGGATAACACTGCACAAGGCAACTCTGCACCAGGGCACCGACAAAACCAGGCAACGACGCAGGCAGCGGTTGCGGCCGAGTCAGCTTACCAGGACCAGGCGGGCAGCCAGGCCAGGACCAGCCGGGCGGCGGTCAGGCCGGGAACGGCACGGGCCAGCGCGGGAGCGACGCAGCCAAGACGCAGGATTCCCCGGTACGCGGCGGGGGAAGAGACCGGGTAGAGCCGCCCAGCAGGCCGGTCCTAGGAGGGATCGCCAATGCCTGACACCGCCCCTGGGCCCGAGGCTGTCCAGGGCTCACACCGGGAAGATCTGCATCTGACCCTGAACAGCGACGGCAAGAGCCATCCCCTGGAGAACGGGATGGCGGTTTTCACCCTGGTCGCTGGCATCGTGTCCATCGTCGCCGGCTTCCTCGTGAACATCGACCACACGGTGGGCCCGTGGGCCCACGTCGTGGCCACCTTGCTGGCCTGGCCGCCCTGGCGGTCGGCCTGCCGGCCCAGCTGATGTCGGCGACCAGGGAGGAGCGGGTGATCATCGTGACCGGGCTGATCGCCGCGTTCGTCGGTGGCGCCCTCGGCCTCGCCCACGGCGGCTTCCACTTCTGAGCGCTGCCGCCGGGCGGCCGGCCCGCGCGGCCGCAGCACTGATCCCGCCGCGGCCCCTGCCGGTTCTTAACGGCCTGCAACGGAACCGCGTCCGGCTACTCTCGTGCCATGGTGAGCATCGGACCGCATGTCCATGACGAGGACCCGCTGGCCGCGGCGGCCGCGACCGGGTCCCGGGTGGTGCAGTTCTTCCTCGGTGACCCGCAGGGCTGGGCCGCCCCGAAGTTTCCCGGCGGGGACGCGGCCGCGCTGCGCGACGCGATCGCCGCGGCTGGGCTGGCGGCGTTCATCCACGCGCCCTACCGGATCAACGTGGCGAGCACGAACAACCGGATCCGCATCCCCAGCCGCAAACTGCTCGGCCAGCAGCTCGCCGCGGCCGCGGACATCGGCGCTAAGGGGCTGATCGTGCACGGCGGCTACGTCACCGCCGACGCGGATGTGGCCGAGGGGTACGAGAACTGGCGCAAGGCCGTCGAGCGCATCGACCGGCCGGTGCCCATGCTGATCGAGAACACGGCCGGGGGCGACCACGCCATGGCCCGTGGCCTGGACTCGGTCGCCCGGCTGTGGGAGGCGATCGGCGACGCGGGCGGCTCCAGCGAGGTGGGGTTCTGCCTGGACACCTGCCACGCCTACGCCAGCGGCGAGGACCTGCACGGCATCGTGGACCGGGTCAAGGCGATCACCGGCCGGATCGACCTGGTGCACTGCAACAACTCCCGGGACGAGTTCGGCTCGGCCCGGGACCGGCACGCTGGGCTGGAGTCAGGCACGATCGATCCGGGGCTGCTGGTAGACGTGGTCCGCGCCGCTGGCTCCCCGGTCGTCTGCGAGACCCCTGACCCCGCCACCGACATCGACTGGCTCCGCAAGCAGCTCAGCACCAGCTGACGCCGGAACTGCGCCGTTACCGGGCGGAGGCGGGCTCGGGCTGCGGGACCTGCCGCCGGCGCAGTTTCAGCACGAAGCGGTCCTCGGCGCCGGAGAGCACGCCGCCAGCCGGGTCGTCCTCGCCGCCGGCCCGGACCACGTCACCCGCCGGGTGCAGGATGTCCTTGACCACCAGGACGCAGAGCAGCAGGACGGTGAGGAACCGGGCCAGCAGGGCGGCGAAGTACAGCCCGGTGGAAATGCCGCCCACGGCCCCGGCCGAGGGCCCGGACACCGACACCGTGATCAGGTACGCCCAGATGGCGAAGAAGTAGCCGATCTCCGCCAGCTGCCACAGCGCGTAGGCACCGAACCGCGGCCGGGCCAGCACGGCCAGCGGCACCAGCCAGCTCACATATTGCGGGGACCACACCTTGTTGGACATCAGGAACACCGCAAGGACCAGGAAGAGCAGCTGGGCCAGCCGCGGCCGGACCGGGGCCGCCAGGCTCAGCACCACGATGGCGAGGCAGCCCAGGAGGAACACCAGCAGCGACCATGCGTTGAGGGTGTGCAGGCTGGTGGTGTCGACCAGAGGCCATCGCTCGGTCTCGAAGAAGTACCAGACCGAGCCCCAGTCAGCCCCACGCGTCTCGCTGAGCTGGTAGAAACGCGCCCACCCGGACGGCGCCACGATCATGATCGGGACGTTGACGACGAGCCAGGCCGCGGCCGCCGACCCGGCCGTGATCCAGAACTGGCGCATCCGCCCGGCACGCAGGCAGAGCAGCAACAGCGGGCCGAGGAACAGCAGCGGGTAGAACTTGGTCGCGATGGCCAGGCCGATCAGCACTCCGGCCAGCACCTGGCGCCGCGCGGCCCAGGCGGCCAGGCCGAGCATGACCAGGCCCATCGCGATCAGGTCCCAGTTGGTGAACGCGGAGAGGATCAGCGCCGGGGACAGCGCCACGCCCAGCGCCGTCCACCGGCGGGACCTGCCCGCCAGGTACGCGGTGGCGAGTACCCCGGCGACCGCGAACAGGGTGAGCAGCAGGCAGGTGAGGTCGAAGAATTCCCGGCCCCGGGTGTAGGGGTCGCTGATCGGGTGGACCAGCCAGGCGACCAGCTGCATGGCCCCGCCGATCAGCACCGGGTACTCGACCGGGTGGCCGACGTAGGGTGCCTTGCCCGCGGACAGGCCCTCGCCGAAGTACAGCGGATAGATATCGGTGTAGCAGTGTGCCTGGAACTGGGTGAGGTACCCGTTCCAGGCGCCGGCCCGGCAGGCCCACTTGTTGGCCAGCGCCAGCGAGCAGCCGAGCAGGGTCGCGATCACCAGGGCGGTGCTGGAGCCAGCCAGCAGTGCGAGCCGGCCCGGCCCACGGCGGGCGGCACGGCCCGGGCTGCTTGCGGTGTCCGCCACCCACGCTCCGTTGTCGTCGGCATCAGAGTTATCGGCCATCAGATTGCGGACGATTCTGCCACCGGCTGCGGTTCCCGGAGCCGCCCAGCCCTCCCGCTACCCGGTGCTGATTCTCCGCATCCGCACGGCCGCGGTGGCCTGCGTGGCGCCGCCCGACGCCGTGTTCGGCGTGGAGTTACCCGCGTTGTTCCCGAAGAGGCCGCCACCGCCCGTGCCCTGCTGGTTCTGGCCGCCCTGGTTCTGGCCGTTCTGGCCACCCTCGTTCGTGCCGGGTGGGTTGAGCTGCTGACCATTCTGGTCGTAGCAGTTGCCGTCGGACCCGACCTGGCCACCCAGGCTCTGGCATTTCTGGGCGAACCCCGCGCCGGAGGACGAGGACAGGGACGAGGACGGCTTGGGCTTGGTCAGCCCCGGCGGGAGCAGGTTCCAGGCCGTGCCGCCGAAGTCAGGCGTGGGGAAGCTCTCGATGGGCAGGCTCGCCCATTCCTTCTCCGCGAACGAGTGCCAGATGTAGGCCGGCCACTGGCCACCGTAGCCCTGCAGGCCGCCGACCCCGTACAGGGTCTCGATGCCGGGCGGCGGCGCGGTCTCCTCGTTGGCCGCGGCGGTACAGCCGGCGATGGTGTCCGGGCAGCCCTGCTGGTTGGTGAACATGCCCACGGCCAGGGTGTACTGCGGGATCGAGCCGATGAAGAAGGCGGACTGGGACAGGTTCGTGGTCCCGGTCTTGGCCACGATCTCCCGGCCGTCGGTCATGCCCTCGCCCGCGGCGGTGCCGCCTGTCTTGGTGTCGAAGGACAGCGCGTAGTCCACGTCCGAGGCCTCGTCCGGGGTGAGCACCTCGCGCTTGACCGGGTGCGCGGCGATGGTGTTCACCCCGCTGATGATCTGCGCGATCACGTGCGGGGCGATGTACTCACCGTTGTTGGCAAAGGTAGAGAACGTGCTGGCCTGCTCCCCGACGGTCAGCGACGCCTGGCCGAGCGCGGTGCCGACCTCGTCCCGCATCGTGTCGAGCCCGGACGCGGCAGTGTTGACGCCGAACGCCTGCGCCATCTGGACGATGTTCTGCCCGTCCGTGCCAGCCACCCGGTGGTACAGGTCGGTGTAGGCGGTGTTCAGCGACACCGCCGACGCGGTGACCACGCTCACCGGGCCCATGCTCCCGTCCCCGGAGTCGTTGCCGACCTCGTACCAGCTCGCGGAGTCAGCGGGCTGGCTGCGGCTGGCGAACGTGGTCGGGTCGGACACCGGCGGGATCCACAGCGGCGAGTAGCCATTGAGCGTGCTGGTCTTCACGCTCATGCCCTGCGACCGGGCCAGGGCCAGCACGTACGGCTTGAACGAGGAGCCCACCTGCTCCCGGTTCTGCAGCGCCATGTCCCACTGCGACTGGGCGTAGTCCGCGCCGCTGTACATGGCCACGATCGCGCCGGTGCTGGGCTGCTCCAGCACCGCGCCGATGTGCGCATAGCTGGGCAGCGGCTTGCCGTCCGCCTTCATCTGCTGCACCTGCTGGGCCACGGTCTGGTAGAGCTGGTTCATCAGCGGCTGGCTGAACGTGGTGACGATGTGCAGCCCGCCGTTGTCGATCTGGCTCCGCGTGTAGTGGTAGGTGTTCTCCAGCTCGTTCATGACCGCGTCCATGATGTAGCCGCGGTAGCCCGACCAGTTGTTGTCGAAGGCTGGCGCGAGCGTGGGGAACTTCTGCTCGCTCGCTTCCTTCTGGCTGAGCGTGCCCATCTGCACCATGGTGTTGAGCACGTAATGCCAGCGGTAGACGAGCGCCTGGTAGGCCGCGCCCGCCTTGGGGTCGGGGTTGTAGTAGCTGGGCGACTGCGGCATGGCGGCGATCATCGCCGCCTGGGCCACGGTCAGCTGGCTCACCGGGACGCCGAAGTACTGCTGGGCCGCGGCGCCAAACCCGTAGATGTCCGCGCCAGTCGGCACCACGTTCATGTACTGGGTGAGGATCCACTCCTTGGACTTCTCCTGGGCGAGCTTCTCCGCGACGAAGATCTCCTTGATCTTCCGGCTGGCGGTCTGCTGGGTGCCGATCCCGAGGTAGTAGTTGCGGACCAGCTCCTGGGTGATGGTCGAGCCGCCCTGCTGGACCGAGCCGCTGGTCAGGTCGGCGATGGCCGCCCGGATGATGCCGGTGGGCGAGACGCCCCCCTCGTTGTAGAAGTGCTTGTCCTCCGCGGCGACCATGGCGTTCTGCACCATGGCCGGGATCTGGTTCGCGGTCAGGACCTGCCGGTCGGTGCTGCCGAACATGCCGACCAGGGTGGTGCCGTTCTGGAAGTAGACGCGGGACGCCTGGCCGATAGCGAAGCTCGACGCCGCGGGGATCGGTGTCTCGGCGTAGGCGAGGCCCGCCAGGATGACCAGCAGCACGCCGAATCCGCCGCTGGTGGCCAGCGCGGTGAGGATCGCCTTCTTCCAGGTCCAGCGGCGCCACCAGTCACCCTTGCCCCGCGGCGGCCTGAAGGCGGCGCCACCGCGGCCGCGGCCGCCCGGGCGCCGGCCACCCGGGCCGCCCGGCCCGCCTGGGCCGCTGCCGCCACGGCCGGGGTCATTGCGGCCGGAGCCATTGCGGCCCGGCCCGCCGCGGCCGTTCCCAGCCCGGTCTGGCCCGCTACCGCGGCCATCCGGCGCCCGCCGGGAATCCTCGCCTGGGTAGTCCCCGGCGGCCGCGGGCCCGGACGGGTAACCCGCGGTGCTGGCGGCGGCCGGGCCGCCGAGCCGGGCGGCTAGCCGGGACCGGGCGTCGGTGCCGCGGCGCGATGGCGCGGGCTGGCTGCGGCCGGCTCGCCGTCCGGAGCGGCCCGCGGGCGCGGGGGCAGCGCTGCGCCCCCCGTCCTGGGCCCGGTCAGCGCGACCGTAGTCGTAGGCTTCCGCCGGGCTGCCGTAGTCCCGCGGGTCAGCCTGGCCGGAGGAGCCGCGCGCCGCAGTACCGCGATCGCGCGCTGGCGCATCGCGATACTGCCGGTAATTTCCGTCCCGTCCCCGCTCAGCCGCTCCGCTGCCGCCGCGGCCGTATCCATCGCTGCGCCCATACGGGTCCCCGCCGCGCACGCTACGCGACCTACGGTCGCGGCCCGTGTCACGGGGATCCACCGGATAGGCGCCGGGGAAGTCTGGATTACTCACGCGTCCTCGCTGGTTGGGTGAGGCAGTCGTGGGCGAGCCTCAGGCGGACCACCGGGCCTCACGGTATCCGGTGGTAGCGGCGACCTCAGCGCACGTTAGCTTTTCGTCACATCTGCACCGCTACGTACGCACTCCTATATACGCACTCGTGTATGAATGCACTCTTGCGCGTGCACGGGTCCCTCTGCAGTGGCGTCTTTGCACTGCCATCACAGCTGCACTGGCACAACTGCGGCTGGCCACCGCGGCCAGCTCAGCCTGCGGACCGCCCGCCCTGATTGAGCCGCAGCCACCAAGCGCTGCAGTCACTCGCCAGCCCGGGCCCGCCGACTGCGCCGGGTGCGCGGCTCGCCAGTGCCGAGGACGTACGACGACGCGAGATGGTTCCAGGCACAACTTTGGCAGACCTCGACGACGTACACCCGGAACTCCCCGTATTCGGATGCCATCTCGGCTAGTTCCGGTCCCTGCTTGACCCGGCCCGCGTACGGCCCGAGTTCGTCCCCGTACACGTAGGTGACGTGGGTCAGCTTGGCCCGGCGGCAGATCGGGCAGACGCTATCCGGTCGCCTCACCATGGAACTTGGCCGCCCGGAGCAGATACGGATGGGCGTCGCAGACATCGGCGACCGTGGTGTGCCCGGCCAGCACCGACGCGAGCGTTGCCCGGCGGGCAAGCCCGTAATCCACGACCGATCGCCGACTTCCCATCCCCGACAGGGTACGACGGGATGCGGCACCGAGCCGAGACCCGGATCGGCCCGGCCGAGGTCATGACGGCCCGGCCGAGGTAACGGTGCCCTGGACGCGGCGACGGCGGCCCGGGTGGACGCGGCGACAGTGGCCCGGGTGGACGCGGCGACGGTGGCCGGGGCGCGGCGGGCTTCCGTCCTCGCGGGCAACTGCCGCCTGGCACCGGGTTGCGCGGTCGCGGTCCGGCGCATATCTTTGCGATGTATCGGCTCGATACATCGAGTCGGTACATGACCGGCTACCGGGCCCCCCGGAACCGGGCATCAGGGTCATCCAGACAGTCCAGCACAGAGAGTCCCAGCACAGAGTCCCACCCGGGCGGCCAGGACAGGCAGGAGGTGCGGGCGGGCATGGTTGGGCAGCGATCACGCGTGCTCGAGCTCGCGGTCCTCGGGCTGCTGCACGAGACGCCGATGCACGGCTACGAGCTGCGCAAGCGGCTCAACGCGATCCTCGGCGCCTTCCGCGCCTTCGGCTACGGGTCGCTGTACCCGTGCCTGAAAGCAGCTGCTGGCCCAGGGCCTGATCGCCGAAGAGGCTCCCGATGGGGCGGCCAAGCCACTGGCAGGCCGCCGTTCGAAGATCGTCTACCGGCTCACCGCGGACGGTAAGGAGCGGCTGCAGCAGCTGCTGACCGAGTCCGGCCCATCCGCCTGGGATGACGACGGGTTCGGCGTGCACTTCGCCTTCTTCGGCCAGACCCGGGCGGACATCCGGCTGCGGATCCTCGAGGGCCGCCGGACCAGGCTCGAGGAACGGCTGGACGGGTTCCGCGCGGCGATGGCGCGCACCCGGGAGCGCATGGACAGCTACACCCTCGAGCTACACCGGCACGGCCTGGAATCGGTCGAGCGCGAGGTCCGCTGGCTCAACGAGCTGATCGCCTCCGAGCGGCAGGCGGACACGCACCAGGAACTGGGGGTCAGCCGGCCCGGCACCGGGCCAGCTGCAGCAGGGCCGACTGAGAGAACAACCTGACGCCATCATTGGCGGCGAGACAAGGAGTAATCCCCATGGGTTCGGTTCGGGTAGCCATTGTCGGCGTGGGCAACTGCGCCAGCTCCCTGGTCCAGGGCGTGGAGTACTACAAGGATGCTGACCCGGGTGGGCCGGGTGCCTGGCCTCATGCATGTCACGTTTGGCCCCTACCACGTGCGCGACGTGGAGTTCGTCGCCGCGTTCGACGTGGACGCCAAGAAGGTCGGCCGGGACCTCGCCGAGGCCATCGGGGCCAGCGAGAACAACACCATCAAGATCTGCGACGTGCCGCCGACCGGGGTGACCGTGCAGCGTGGCCCGACCCTGGACGGCCTGGGCGAGTACTACCAGGAGATGATCTCCGAGTCGGCCGACCCGGCGGTGGACGTCGTGGCCGGCGCTCCGCGACTGCGGCGCGGACGTGCTGGTGTCCTACCTGCCGGTGGGATCCGAGCAGGCGGACCGCTACTACGCGCAGTGCGCGATCGACGCCGGCGTGGCGTTCGTGAACGCGCTGCCGGTGTTCATCGCCTCCGACCCGGAGTGGGCGGCCAAGTTCACCGCGGCCGGCGTGCCGATCATCGGGGACGACATCAAGTCGCAGGTGGGCGCGACCATCACGCACCGTGTGCTGGCCAAGCTGTTCGAGGACCGTGGGGTGGAGCTGCTGCGCACCTACCAGCTCAACTTCGGCGGCAACATGGACTTCATGAACATGCTGGAACGCAAGCGGCTGGTGTCGAAGAAAGTGTCCAAGACCCAGTCCGTCACCTCGCAGATCCCGCATGAGATGGAGAAAGCCGCCGTGCACATCGGCCCGTCCGATCACGTGCCCTGGCTCGACGACCGGAAGTGGGCCTACATCCGGCTGGAAGGCCGGGCCTTCGGCGATGTGCCGCTCAACCTGGAGTACAAGCTGGAGGTATGGGACTCGCCGAACTCCGCGGGCGTGATCATCGACGCGATCCGCGCGGCGAAGATCGCCAAGGACCGCGGCATCGGCGGCCCGCTCCTGTCCGCTGCGTCGTACTTCATGAAGTCTCCGCCCGGAGCAGTACGCCGACGACGTCGCCCGTGACCTGGTGGAGAAGTTCATCCGGGGCGAGGCTGACCGCTGAGTCAGCCTCCGGGCGGGGCCAGGGCCCGGCTCCGCCCGTAATCGGCTCGGCTGGACGCACCCGCGGAGTACACCCGCGGCAGCCGCTGATCGGGGCCCGGGTGAAGCAACGGTCAGCAGGGACGCCAGCCCGGCATGCCCACCGTACGCTGGTCAGGTGAGCCTGCTGGGTGCCATGGCCGCACGACTGCGCCGCCGCCGGACCGGGCCGTCATTTCTCGGTGAGCTGCGGATCGTGCTGCAGGAACGGGACTTCCGGCGGCTGTTCGCGACCCGGCTGATCTCGCAGACCGGCGACGGCGTGTTCACCGCCGGGCTGGGCTCCTATGTCTTCTTCAACAAGACGACGTTCCCGAACCCCGCCTCAGCCGCGCTGGCGTTCGCCGTGCTCTACGCGCCCTACTCGCTGATCGGCCCGTTCGCCGGGGTGTTCATCGACCGCTGGTCGCGGCGGCAGATCCTCGTCTGGTCGGCGGTGCTGCGCGCCGCCTTCGTCGCGCTGACCGCCATCCTGGTGGCGTCGGGCAGCCTGGGCGTCCCGCTGTACGCCAGCGTTCTGCTGGTGCTCGGGGTCGACCGGTTCTTCCTGTCCTCGCTGTCCGCGGCGCTGCCGCACGTGGTGGCGGAGGACACCCTGGTGATGGCGAACTCGGTAGCACCCACCGCGGGCGGGATCATGGCGGCGATCGGCGGCATCGTGGGCGTGGGCGTGCACGTGGCGACCGGGGGCGGCCAGGATGGCTCGGCCGTGACCCTGCTGGTCGCCGGCGGCTGTTACCTGCTGGCTGGCCTGGTCGCCCGGACCATGGACCGTGACCTGCTCGGCCCGCACCGCGACCCGGGACAGGCGCTGCCCGGCCGGGTCCTCGGCGAGCTGGCCGCCGTGCTGGCCGGCCTGGTAGAGGGGGCACGGTACGTGCTGCGGCGCCGCGGGCCCGCCGCTGCGCTGGGCGCCACCGGCGGCAACCGGTTCCTGTACGGGATCTTGTTCCTGATGTCCATCCTGCTCTACCGGAACTACTTCTACCGCTCCGCTGGGGCCAATACCGCGCTCGGCCACTACCTCGTGCTCGTCATTGTGTCCGCCCTCGGCTACGGCTGCGCGGCCCTGATCACCCCCCGGGTCACCCGGCGGCTGGCCAAGCCGGCCTGGATCGCCCTGCTGCTGGCCGGGAGCGCGATTGTGACCGGCGCGCTGGGCGAGACGTTCAGCCAGATCTCGTTCCTGGTCATCGGGTTCTGCCTCAACCTGGCCGGGCAGGGCATCGCGATCTGCGCGACCACGATCCTGCAGGAGGAGGTGGACGACGGCTACCGGGGCCGGGTCTTCTCCTTCTACGACATGATGTTCAACATCACATATGTGGCCGGGGCCGCGCTGAGCGCGGTCTTCATGCCGCCGTCCGGCCGGTCGCACGACGATCATCGCCCTAGTCGCCGCGGGGTACGCCGTGACCGCGGTGGTCTACTGGCCGCTGCAACGTCAGTCGTCACCGGGTGGCGCGCCGGGCGGGACCGGGAGCCCGTCAGCCGCCGCCCAGCGCAGCAGTTCCTGAGCCGCCCGCTCCGGGCCCAGCGGGCCGTGCTCCATGCGCAACTCCAGCAGGTACCGATAGGCACGGCCGACCACCGGGCCGGCCGGCACCCCCAGGATGCGCATGATGTCGTTGCCGTCAAGATCAGGCCGGATCTTCTTGAGCTCCTCCTGCTGGCTCAGCTCAGCGATGCGCCGTTCCAGGCCATCCTGGGCCCGGGCCAGCCGGGCCGCCTTGGCCTTGTTCCTGGTGGTGCAGTCAGCCCGGGTCAGCACGTGCAGCTGGGTCAGCAGCGGTCCCGCGTCCCGCACGTAGCGGCGGACCGCGGAGTCCGTCCACTCCCCTGGCCCGTACCCATGGAACCGCAGGTGCAGGGCCACCAGCGTGGATACGTCCGCGACCACGGCGGCCGGGAACCGCAGTGCTTTCAGCCGGGACCGGGTCATCGCCGCGCCCACGGTCTCGTGGTGATGGAATGCCACCCGGCCATCCGGCAGCAGCGTCCGGGTGCGCGGCTTGCCGATGTCATGCAGCAGCGCTGCCAGCCGGAGCACCAGGTCAGGCTGGAGGCCGTAGCGCTCTTCCAGCTCGATGGACTGTTGCAGCACGGTAAGGGTGTGCTGGTACACATCCTTGTGCCGCATGTGCTCGTCGGTCTCCAGGCGCAGCCGGGGGACCTCGGGCAGCACCACGTCGGCCACCCCGGTGTCCACCATCAGCGATATCCCCCGCACCGGGCCGGCCGGGTCCGCCGCCAGCAGGAGCTTGGTCAGCTCGTCGCGGACGCGTTCCGCCGAGACGTCCCCGATCAGCCGGGGCGCCAGCTCCTTCATGGCCACCGCCACCTCCGGCGCGACCGCGAAGCCCAGCTGCGCGGTGAACCGGGCGGCCCGCATCATCCGCAACGGGTCGTCGGTGAACGAATCCACCGGGCTGCCCGGGGTGCGCAGCACCCGGTCGTTCAGGTCGCGCAGCCCTCCGAAGGGGTCCACCAGATCCATCGAGGGCAGCCGGGCGGCCATGGCGTTCACCGTGAAATCGCGCCGCACCAGGTCGGCCTCGAGGGAAGTGCCGTACTGCACCTCGGCTGGCTTGCGGGAGCCCGGCTGGTACGTCTCGCTCCGGTAGGTAGTGATCTCGAACACGGTGCCGCCCTTGCGCAGCCCGACCGTGCCGAACTCGATGCCGACCACCCACACCTTGTCCGCCCAGCCACGGATGATCTCCAGCACCCGCTCCGGCGGCGCGTCGGTGGCCAGGTCCAGGTCGCTGACGGGGCGGCCCAGGAACACGTCCCGGACCGGCCCGCCCACCAGGGCAAGCTCATGCCCGCGGCGGGTGAACAGGCGGCCGAGCTCGGCCGCGGGCGCGGCTGCCTTGCGCAGCAGGGCCGCGACAGCTTTTTCCCGGTCAGGACCGAACGGTGTGGTATCCGGCACGGGCATCGAGGGTAGGGGTTAAGACGTAGCCAGGGAAATCCGGGCCGCCCGGGGTACCAAATCCCGGTCGCGCGGAGACACTCTGAAAGACGCACTCAGGGAACGGCAATAGCATTTCCGGCATGCCGCGCCAGCACCCGATGCACCGCGACCCCAGGGCCGTGCGCGCCCACCGGGCGAGGTGGCGCGGGGTGAGACGGCGGCTTGCCGTGTTCGCGGCGGCGCTCGCGGCTGGGTGCGCCCCTGCCGTTGTGGCGGCTGGCCCAGCAGGCGCGGCGCCCGCTGGCCCGGCGTCCGGGACGGCGACAGCAGCGACCGCGACAGCAGCCTCCGGGCAGGCGGCAGCCGGCGCGGGGGATCAGGTCACCGTAGCCATCACCGGGCTCAGCCCGCAGATCGCCCGGCCCGGCCAGCAGCTGACCGTGCAGGGCGTCGTCAGCAACGGGACGCGGGCCGCGGTGACCGGGCTCTCGGTTCAGCTGCGGTCCTCGCCGGCCCATTCATCAGCCGCGGTTCGCTGGCCGAGTACGCGGCCGGCACGCTGCTGGCCGACCTGCCCGTGCCCGGCACCCAGGTCCGGCTGCGCGGCGGCCTCGCCCCCGGCGCCACCCGGCCGTGGACGGTGACGCTGCGGGTGGCCAGCATCGGCATGACGGCGTTCGGCGTCTACCCGCTGGCGGCTGAGGCGGACTCTGACGGCCTGCCGCTCGCCACCGACCACACCTTCCTGCCGTTCTGGCCGGGGGCGGCCGCGGCCGGGCTGGCGGGCCGGCTCCAGGTGGCCTGGATCTGGCCGCTCACCGGGCCGCCGGAGCAGAGCGCCTGCTCCCTGGTGGATAACGGGCTGCTGGACAACAACCTGGCCAGCAGCCTGGCCGCTGGTGGCCGGCTGGATTCGCTGCTGACGGCCGGCTCCGCCCCCGCGGCCGCCAGTGACGACCTCACCTGGGCCATCGACCCGAGCCTGGTGAGCAGCGCGGCCGCGATGACCAAGAGCTACCAGACCGGCGGGACGGCCACCTGTTCCGGCGCGACTTCCCGGAAGGCCAGCACCGCCGCGCGAACGTGGCTGGCCGGGCTGCAGCAGGTCACCGCCCAGCAGAATTTCTTCGTCACACCGTACGCGGATGTGGACATGGCTGCCCTCGCGCACGCGGGCATGGATACCGACATCCAGCGCGCCTACGCCGAGGGCCGCGCCACCGCTCAGGCCATCCTGGGCACAGCGCAACGGCCTGCGGTCCCCACCAGCAGCGGGAGCCAGGGCGCCGGGTCAGCGCTGGCTGCCGACGGGATTGCCTGGCCGGCTGACGGGATCGCCGATTACGGCCTGCTCGGCAGCCTGGCGGTGAACGGTGTCAGCACCGTGGTGCTGAACAGCACCCTGATGCCGCCCGCCACGACCCAGGACTTCACTCCCAGCGCGATCACGCTCACCCCGGACGGGGTGGGCGCCGAGCTACATATCGCCCTGGCCGACGAGACCCTCACCCAGCTCCTGGCCGCTGTGCCGTCCGCCGCTGCGGTCCGCGCCGCGGGCCCGGCCGGGGCCGGGCAGGAGTTCACCGCGCAGCAGCGTTTCCTGGCCGAAACGGCGATGATCTCCGCGGAGGCGCCCGCGCTGCGCCGGTCGGTGGTCATCGCCCCACCCCGCACCTGGGACCCGGCCCCGGCCGCGGCCAGCGCACTGCTGGCGGACACCGCCAGCGCACCCTGGCTGCAGCCCACCACGCTGACCAGCCTGGTGGCCGCGGGCTCAGCGGCGGGGCAGGTGCCCCGCCAGCAGCCACCGCAGCAGGACGTCAGCCCGCTGGAGCTGAGCAGGTCCCTGCTGAGCGCGCTGGCCGCGGTGAAGACCCGGATCGGGCTGCAGGCGAGCATCATGAACGCGGGGCCTGGCTACCTGAGTACCGCCGTAGCCGCGGTGGAGTCATCGGCGTGGCGCGGTGACCGGGCACAGGCCAGCCGGCTGCTGGCCCAGCTGTCCGGCTACGTCGCCGCGCAGGAGCAGAAGGTCAGCATCGTCCAGGGCGGCCAGGACACCCTCACCGGCACGTCTGGGCCGGTGCCCGTCTCCATCAACAACAAGCTGGACCGCCCGGTGACCGTCCGGCTGCGGGTTGAGGCACCGCCGGGCCGGATCATCGTTACCCTGCAAAACCGGCTGATCACCATCGGGCGGCATCAGCAGCGGACCATCGCGGTGCCGGTGCGGGCGCTCGTGGCGGGATCCACCGTGCTACGGCTGAGCCTGCTTACCCCGGGCGGCGCGGCCCTGCCTGGCCGGCCGGCCGAGGAGACCGTTAACGCCACGCACGTCGGTACCCTGGCCCTGGTCATCATCATGATCGCCATCGCGGTGCTCGTCATCGGCACGGCCGCCCGCGCGGTCCGCCGCCGGAACCAGCGAAAAGCGGCACCACCAGACGGGCCGCCCATCCGGTCAGACGACGGGGCAAACGGGGCGGATGACGCCGCGCCGCCTGGCGAAGCGGATACCGTCGTCCAGGAGGCCGTTCGACACGACACACCCCAGGAGCCGGATGAGTACGCCAGCGCCCCAGGCCGGCCGGACCGGACCTGACCACGGGCCCGCGCTCCGCCAGGCCCTGCGCCGCAAGCATGGCATCGACACCGATGCCACCCCGGACGGCGCTGGCGCGCCGGGCCCCGCCGCTGGCGCACCGGACACCGCCGTGACCTACGGCGGTCCAGGGCCAGGCCGGGCGGGCGGTCCTGGTGCCCCGCTGGGCACCGCCAGGTCATGGGGCACCCCAGGCCCGGCCGGGGCCGCTCGCCCGCCCCAGGCTGCGGGCTCGCCCTGGACCACGGACCGGCCCGGGACCACAGAGCCGCCTTGGGCCACGGAGCCGCCCTGGACCACGGACCGGCTCGAAACCACGGGCCCGTTCGAGGTCAGCGGGCCGTTCGAGGCCACCGGGCCGGCTGAGACCGCGGCCGCGGCCGCGGAGACCACCGCCGGGCCCAGCCTGGTCCGGTCCAGCAGCGTGATGGCGGTTGGCACGCTCGCCTCCCGCGGGACTGGCTTCCTGCGCACCCTGATGCTGGTCTACGCGCTGGGCGTGACCCCGGTCGCGAACGCCTACAACAACGCCAACACGCTGCCGAACATCGTCTACGACCTGATGCTCGGCGGCATCCTGACCAGCGTGCTGGTGCCGTTGCTGGTGAACGCGGCCAAGCGGGACGCGGATCGGGGCGAGGCCTACGACCAGCGGATGTTCACCCTGGCCACGAGCGCGCTGCTGGCCGTGACTGTCGTGGCCACGCTGGCCGCGAGCCTGCTGGTCGACCTGTACGCGCACGCCATCACCGGGCCGGAACGCCACCTGATGGTGGTCTTCGCCTATTTCTTCATCCCGCAGATCTTCTTCTACGGGGTGAGTTCCCTGATCGGCGCGGTGCTCAACGCACGCGGCCACTTCGCGGCGCCGATGTGGACGCCGGTGGTGAACAACATCGTGGTGATCGGCGTCCTGGTCATGTTCATCGCGACCGGTGGGATCGGCGTCACGGCCAGCGGGATCTCAGCGGGCCAGGTACAGCTGCTCGGCATCGGCACCACCCTGGGCATCGTCGCGCAGACCGCGGCGCTGGTCCCGGCGCTGCGCCGGGTGGGCTTCCGCTGGCGCCCGCGGTTCGACTTCCGCCGGGCTGAGGTCACCGAGATCCGCCGGATGGCCGGGCCGCTGTTCGGCTACACCATCACCACCGCAGTGGCCTTCCTGGTCGTCCAGAACGTGGCGAACAAGGCCTCGGTGCACGCTGCCTTCGATGGCTTCTCCACCTACAGCTATGCCTGGCAGCTGTTCCAGATGCCGTACGCGATCATCGGCATCTCGGTCATCACCGCGCTGCTGCCCCGGATGAGCGCGCACGCGGCCGAGCGCCAGTACTCGCTTGTCCGGGACGATTTCTCCACCGGGGTGCGGCTGTCCTCAGTCATCGTCGTGCCGGCCGCGCTGCTGCTGGCTGTGCTGGGCGCACCGCTGACCGAGTTCCTGTTCGCGATCGGGCACGGCAGCACCTCGGTCGCTGAAGCGAGATACATCGGCGAAGTGTTCGGTATCTTCTCGCTGGGGCTGGTCCCGTACATGATGTTCCAGCTGCTACTGCGGGTGTTCTACGCGCTGCACGACAGCCGCACCCCGATGTTCATCGGGGTAGCCACGATGGCCACGAACATCGCCGCGGCCCTGCTAGCCCTCGCCGTGCTGCCCGCTGGCCACGTGGTGTCGGGCCTCGGGGTCGCCTTCGGCCTGGCCAACCTGGTCGGCACCATCCTGGCCTGGCAGATCCTGCGCCGGCGGCTGGGCGGCCTGGACGGCCGGCGGATCGCGGACCGGCTGATCCGGCTGCACGGGGCCGCGCTTCCTGCCATGCTTTTCGCCTGGGCGGTGACGTTCATGGTCGGCGTGATATTCGCACCTGGGCCCGCCTTCGGGCTGACCACCGTTATCCTGGGCGGTAGTGGTGGCCTGCTGCTCTACCTGCTGTTTTCCCGTGCGCTGGGGATCAGTGAGGTCACGGACCTGCTGGGCACCGTACGGGCCCGGCTGGGCCGGTGATGACAGGGCAGGCCACGCAGGCCCTGGGCGGGAAAAAGGTTATCGGCAAGCGAACCAGGTA
The DNA here is from genome assembly GCA_963804455.1 of uncultured Actinomycetes bacterium. Classification (GTDB taxonomy): domain Bacteria; phylum Actinomycetota; class Actinomycetes; order Streptosporangiales; family Streptosporangiaceae; genus RYN-230. Next base: position 42,525 of record CAWDRD010000076.1, on the reverse strand, counting down.
TCACTCACGCGTAACGGTTTGCGGTCCTGGCGCATGCGAGACGCGCCAGGCGGGCAACTGCGGCTTAGCATGGTTACCAGCAGCACGGGTACGCTCCAGACCGCTGGCTTTTCCGGGGGCTCGGAAGGAGGTTCGAGAGCCTGCCCCGCTCTCGGCTCCTAACGAATGAGCACCTTTATCTCTGAACCCGGCATCCGGCTCGGTGGCCGCTATCGGCTCGAGGATCGTGTCAACGACGCCGGTGGCTGGTCGGCGTGGAAAGCGATCGACGAAACGCTGGCCCGGCCCGTCGCTGTGCTGACCTTCGCCCCCGGCTTCCCGCGTATCCGCGAGGCCTGCACCGCCGCGCGCGCGGCCAGCCGGCTGCACCGACGCCCGGCTAGCCCAGGTCTTCGACGTAGAAGACGACTGGGAGCACGCGTACGTGGTCGCGGAGTGGGTGGCCGGCGACTCCCTGGACGACCTGCTCGCCGACGGCCCGCTGGATCCGGCCCGGGGTGCCGAGATCGTTGCCGAAGCGGCTGAGGCCCTCGCTGTGGCCCACGCGGCCGGCCTGGCCCATCTCTGCCTCACTCCTGACTCACTGCGGTGGACCCCCGGCGGCGGCGTCAAGGTTCTCGGCGTCGGCATCGACGCCGCACTGACCGACGCGACCGCGGAAGACCCGGCGCTGGCCGATACCCGCGGCCTGGCCATGCTGCTGTACTCGGCGCTGACCTGCTACTGGCCCGGCCCAGGCAGCACGTCGCTGCCGCCGGCCCCGCTGGCCGACGGGCGGCCGTGCAGCCCGCGGCAGGTCTGCGCGGGCGTCCCGGCGAACATCGATGAGGTGACCTGCCAGGCGCTGTTCCAGCGCAGCCGCCGCCGCGGGCCGCCACTGACCACGCCAGCGCTGTTCGCGGACGCTCTCGCCGAGGTGATCCCGGCTCCGCTGGCGCCCCCGCCCGCCACACCCGCCCCGCCGCCACCACGGCAGGCCGGCTTCGCAGCCCCGCCGCCACCAGCTCGTGGCCGTGACACCGCGCTGGATTATCCCGAGCTGACCGACGTGCCAGGGTACGGCGGCCCCAGCTACGGCGGCGGTCCCGGCTACGGGGGCGGCCGGCGGCGGCCGGGCGGAGCTGGCCGGCGCGCTGCCATCGGGCTGGTCGCCTTGATGGTGGTGGCGGTCGTGGCGCTGGGTGTCTACCTGTTCCTACGGCGCGGCGGGTCACCGAACCAGGTGCAGACCCATTCCGCCGGGCCCTCGTCGAGTTCAGCCGCTGCCGTGCTCACCCCGGTCAACGCGCACGGATTCGACGCGCTCGGCATCGGCTCGGACCCGGGGGACGAGGTTGACTCCGAGGCTCCTCTCGCGATCGACAACAACCCGTTGACCGCCTGGCATACGCAGTTCTACGTGGGCAACCCAGTGTTCGGCGGCCTGAAGAAGGGAACCGGGCTGATCCTGGACATGGGCAAGCCGGTGAAGCTGAGCTCGGTGCAGATCGCCTTCGGGCCTACCGCGGGAGCGGACGTGGCGATCGAGGTGGGCAACAACAACGCCATCCAGCCGTCCACGCTGAACAGCTTCACCACCGTGGCAACCCAGGACAATGCGGGCGGCGGAACCCAGACGTTCAGGTCCACCAGCTCGGCTACTGGCCGGTACGTGCTGATCTGGTTCACCAAGCTGCCACCGCTGGCCGGGTCGGCCAACCAGTTCGAGGCCTTCATCTACAACATCGTCCTGCGGGGAACGGGCTGACCCGTGCCCGGCCAGCCCGGGCAGGCACTTCCTGGTCCGCGTGGGGAGGTGCCACCGACCGAGTCCTCCGACGCCGAGTTGCTGCGGCGCCACACCCATGGCGACTCCGAGGCGTTCGGGGTGCTGTTCCTGCGTCATCGTGACCGGCTGTGGGGCGTAGCCGTGCGCACCCTGGCCGATCCGGAGGAAGCGGCGGACGCCCTGCAGGACGCCATGATCTCAGCGTTCCGCCGGGCCGCGGACTTCCGGGGAGAGTCGGCGGTCACCACCTGGCTGCACCGCATCGTGGTCAATGCCTGCCTGGACCGGCTGCGCCGTCGCGCCGCGCGTCCCGCCGCGAGCGGGGTGGACGAGCCCACCCTCGACCTGCTGGCCCGGGGCTCGGCTGCGGACCCGGCCGGGGATCGCGACACCGCGCTGGACGTTACGGCCGCCCTCCGGCTATTGCCCGCCGAGCAGCGGGCAGCCCTGGTCCTGGTGGACATGATGGGCTACCCCGTGGCGGACGCGGCGGAGATCCTCGGCATCTCGCCCGGCACGGTGAAGAGCCGGTGCGCCCGGGGGCGGGCCCGGCTGCTGCCGCATCTCGCCCACCTGCACCGGGCACCCGAGCGGAACCAGCCCACCGTGCCGCGCGTCTCACCTGCCGAGGGACGGAGTGAGAACCAGGCATGAGCGGGCACGTGGACACCGAGACCCTGGCGCTGTTCGCCGAGGGCCTGCTGAGCAGGCGCCATAGCGGCCGGGTTCGCTCTCACCTGTCCGAGTGCGCCAGCTGCGCCAGCGCGCGGGCCCAGCTCGGCCAGATACCCAGCCTGCTGGCCGCCGCGCCCGCACCGCCGATGCCAGCGGACGTGGCCGCGCGGCTCACCGCCGCGCTCAGCGCCGAAGCCGCGACTGCGGCGGGGCGGGCCGCCGTCACGTCGGGAGCGGCCGACGTGGCCGCTGCGGGCGCGGCTAGGGCTGGCGAGCCGGACCCGGACAGAACTGCCCAGCCGGACGGGGGGCCGCCGTCGGCCGCGCTACCTGGGATACACCGCCGGGCCACCCGGCGCGAGGCCGCGGGGCACCGCTGGCCGGTGCTGCGCTCCCCCACGGCCGTGCGGGTGCTGGCCGCGGCGGCCGCGGTCGTGGTGCTGGCGGGCGGCGGCTATGGCCTGTCCCAGCTGCACTCCTCCGCAGGGTCCGCGTCCTCGTCCTCAGCCGCCGCCCCCGCCTCACGCCAGGGCGCCGCGGGCACCCGCCCCAACTTCGCCGCACCGAACAACTCTGCTATCCCGGTGGTGACCAGCGGCACCGACTACCGCAGCGGGCAGCTGGCCGGGCAGGCAGCCGCGGTACTGCAGCAAAACCACCTCACCGGCCCGGTCCACACCGGCCACGCCGTCGTCCCCGCCGCGGGCGGCACCAACCGGCCAGCTACGGCCAGCGATACCATGCGGGCCTGCCTGAGCGCAGTGGCGCTGGGCGGCCAGGCGCGCCTGGTGGACCAGGCCTCCTACAACGGCCGGCCAGCGAGCATCGTCGTGGTCGCCGGCTCCTCGAAGCAGCCCTCGTACGCCCTGGTGATCAGCCCTCCCTGCCCGGCAGCGCGTCCCCGGATCGTGGCCCGGGCCGCGCTGCCCGCGGCCGGCTGATGGCGGGCGTGGCAGCGGCTGACCGGGAATCTTCGCGCCCTAGGATCGGTTGACGGGTGCACAGTTCAGGGAAGGGCGAGCAATCGTGACCGACATCCGCGAGGTCATCATCATCGGGTCCGGCCCGGCCGGCTATACGGCGGCCATCTATGCGGCACGGGCGAGGCTGGCACCGCTGGTGTTCGAGGGCTCAGTCACTGCGGGCGGCGCGCTCATGCAGACCACCGACGTGGAGAACTTCCCTGGCTTCCCGGACGGGGTGCTCGGGCCGGACCTGATGGACTCGCTGCGCAAGCAGGCGGAGCGATTCGGCGCCGAACTAGTGCCCGATGACGTCATCGAGGTGGACCTCACAGCGGATCCCAAGGTGGTGAAGACGCACAGCGAGACCTACCACGCGCGCAGCGTCATCGTGGCCAGCGGGTCGCGCTACCGGGAACTGGCCGCCGACGGTGAGAAGCGGCTATCCGGGCATGGCGTGTCGTGGTGCGCGACGTGTGACGGCTTCTTCTTCCGCGACCTGGACATCGCGGTGGTCGGTGGCGGTGACTCGGCGATGGAGGAGGCAACCTTCCTGACCCGGTTCGCCAAGTCGGTCACGGTAATTCACCGCCGGGACAAGCTGCGGGCCTCCAAGATCATGCAGGACCGGGCGTTCGCCAACCCGAAGATCAGCTTCCGGTGGGACAGCGAGGTGGTCGAGGTCCTCGGCGAGGGCAAGGTCACCGGGCTGCGGCTGCGCAACACTAAGACCGGCGAGGAGAGCATCCTCGCGGTGAGCGGCGTGTTCGTGGCCATCGGGCATGACCCGCGGAGCGAGCTGTTCGCCGGCCAGCTGCCGATGGACAGCGAGGGCTACCTGATCGTCGAGCAGCCGTCCACCCGCACCGGTGTGGATGGCGTGTTCGCCTGCGGCGACGTGGTGGACCACACCTACCGGCAGGCGGTGACCGCGGCGGGCACCGGCTGTGCCGCCGCGATCGATGCCGAGCGGTGGCTGGCGGACCGCGAGTCCTGATCCCCTGGGAGTCTCCTCGTGCGAGCCCGGTCCGGGCTCTCAGATAACTGCCCTAGCCAAACCAGCGGAAGGAGCCCCCGTCGTGGGCGCAACCAAGATCGTGACCGATGACAGCTTCGAAGCCGATGTCGTGCAGAACGCCAAGCCGGTCATCGTGGATTACTGGGCCGAGTGGTGTGGCCCGTGCCGCCAGGTCGCCCCGGTGCTCGAGGAGATCGCAACGGAGCACGCCGACAAGATCGACGTGGTCAAGCTCAACATCGAGGAGAACCCGAAGACCGCGCAGAAGTACGGGATTATGCTCATCCCCACGCTGAACGTGTTCTCCGGCGGTGAGGTCGTCAAGCAGGTGGTCGGGGCCAAGTCCAAGTCTGCCCTGCTCAAGGAGCTGGCCGAGTTCATCTGAGGATCCCTGTCCGGGCCGGGCGAGCGGGGACCGACGGGAGCATGGCGCAGGCCGGAGTTCCGGATATCCGCACGATCGCGTCCAGCGTGGTCTACGAAGACTCGTGGATGGCGTTGCGTAAAGACGAGATCGAGCGGCGTGACGGCAGCCGCGGCACCTATGCCGTGGTGGACAAGCCAGATTTCGCCCTGGTCATACCGGCTGACGCGGGCCGGTTCTGCCTGGTGGAGGAGTACCGGTATCCGGTTCGCCGCCGGTCCTGGGCCTTCCCGCAGGGCGGCTTCCCGGGCGGGGTCACCGGCACGCCGGAGGAGCTGGCCCAGCTGGAACTGGCCCAGGAGACCGGGCTGCGGGCGGCCCAGCTCACCGTGCTGGGTTTCCTGCACTGCTCGCACGGGACCACTAGCCAGGGCTTTCACGCCTACCTGGCGACCGGCCTCACCTCGGGCCCCACTGACCGGGAGCCCGAGGAGCAGGACATGCAGCAGAAATGGGTGTCACGGCCAGAGTTCAAGGCCATGATCCGCGGCGGCCTGATCACCGATGATTCAACCGTGGCCGCGTACTCGCTGCTCCTGCTGCACGAGGAGGCCACCGAGGCCGCCTGGATCGCCGATCTGCCCTAGCCCGTGCCTTCTGCCGCTTGCTGGCGCAGTTCGCGGCGGAGGATCTTACCGGTAACGGTCTTCGGCAGCTCATCGATGATCTCGACCTGGCGCGGGTACTTGTAGGCCGCCATCCGCTCCTGGCAGAACGCCACGATCTCCGCTGTCGTCACCTCCGCTCCTGGCTGCAGGGACACGAAAGCCTTGACTGACTCCCCCCGGTACTCGTCGGGCACGCCGATCACGGCCGCCTCACGCACCGCCGGGTGGGTGTAGAGCACGTCCTCGACCTCCCGCGGCCACACCTTGTAGCCGGAGGCGTTGATCATGTCCTTCTTGCGGTCAACGATGTAGAACCAGCCGTCCGGGTCCATGAAGCCGACATCACCGGTGTGCAGCTCGCCGCCGGGAATGGACTCCGCGGTGGCTTCGGGCTTGCCCCAGTACCCCGGCACGACCTGCGGGCCTGACGTGGCGAACTCACCGACCTCGCCGACGGGGACCTCGTTTCCCTGCTCATCGATGACCCTGACCACGGTGTTGTAGACCGGGACGCCCACCGACAGTGCCCCCGATGCCGGATCAACGGGGGCCCGGGCCCCGAGCGGGACAGCGTGCGACGGCGAGTTCGTCTCGGTGAGCCCGTAGATGTTGTGGATGTAGCTGCCGAAGATTTTCTCCATCCGGTCCGCCACCGCGGGTGCGATGGGGGCCCCGCCGGAGTAGAGCACCCGCATCGAGGAGAAGTCCCCCGTGGTCGCGCCATCCGCGCCGGCCAGGGCGATGAAGGCGGTAATGGCACCGATCGTGAACACCGGACGGTGCTCACGGATGGCGTCGAGCATCACCCCGGGGTGGAACCGGTGCGCCAGCATCAGGGGCGCGGGCAGCAGGAACGCCAGCATGACGTGGCCTACCAGCCCGGTGATATGGAACAGCGGGGCGATGCCGAGCACGCCCTCGCCCGGCTGGAGCTGAGTCCAGTCCCGGTAGGTCTGGGCGTTGAAGACGAGGTTCCCGTGGGTGTTCATCGCCCCCTTGGGCACGCCGGTGGTGCCAGAGGTGTAGGTGAGGATGGCGATGTCGTCCGGGCCGAGGGCCGGCCGCGCCGGGGGTTCGCCGCTGAACTGCTGGATGAGCTCGTACAGGTCGAGGGTTCCCGGATGCCTGGTCCGCTGGACGCCAGCGAGCAGCCGGGGGTCATCCCGGGTCTGCCCGTCCCGGCCGGACACGGTGATGACCGTGCGCACCTGAGTCCGGCCGGTAGCCAGCACCCCCTGCGCGATGTTGCCGAACAGGTCGTCCAGCGCGAGCAGGGCGACGGCGCCTGAGTCCTCGAGCAGGTAACTCAGTTCCCGGGCCCGGTTCATGGGGTTGATCGCGACAGCTGCTCCCCCGGCCTTCCACGCCGCCAGCAGCCCGATGACGAACGCTGGATTGTTCTGGACATAGAGGGCGAGCCGGTCACCGGCCGCGAATCCCTGCCCGGCCAGGGCGGCCGCGAGGGCGTCCGAGGCCCGGTCGAGCTGCTGGAACGTCATCGCGGCGTCGAAATACTGGATCGCTGGCAGGTCGGGTGACCGGGCGGCGGAGGCCTGGAACATTTCCAGCGCGGTGTCGTACTCACGGGTGATGTCCGCGGCCTGGCCGTCCGGATAGCGGGACAGCCACGGTCGGCTGGTGTATCCGCTCACTTGATCACCACCAGGCTGGCCTGCGAGCCGGACGCTTTGCGGATCTTGCTCGGGTGCCGCAACGGGGCAGGAATGTCAGCCATGGGCGCCTCTCCTCGTTGAGATCAACATGCGCTAACTGACCACCTCACGTCAGTGTTACGCCGCGGCGGGGCCCGGGTTCAACAGGTCAGACAGGTAGGTCAGGGCTACCGCGGCCCTGTCCCCGCGGCTGCGGGGGCCGCTAAGCCAGGCGCACCCTACGGCGCGGGGCCGCTAGGCGAGACGTAGCGCCCGCTCCGGGCTGACCGAGCCCAGCAGCCGCTCCAGCGCCACCTCGACGTCCTCCCGCCAGGACACGGCGGTTTTCAGCTCCAGCCGCAGCCGCGGGTAATGCAGGTGCGGCCGCACCGTCTTGAACCCCACGGCCAGCAGGTAGTCCGCGGGCAGCACGCAGGACTGGCCCTCTGACTTCAGGTCGCCGAAGGCTTCGATCGCCTTGACCCCGCGGCGGGTCAGATCCTTCGCCGCTCCCTGCACCAGCATCCGGCCCAGCCCGCCGCAGCTGAACTCACTCATAATGTGGGCGGTCATCAGCAGCACGGCGTCGGCACTGACCGGGCTGGTCGGGAAGGCCAGCGAGCGCGGGACGTACATCGGCGGGGCGTACAGCACATAACCTGCGGCCACGCTGTCCACGTAGGCGATCTTCCCGCAACTGCCCCACTCCAGCAGGGTGGCGGAGATCCAGGCTTCCTTCTCCAGGGCGGGGTCGCCTGCCTCCTGTGCCCGTGCCCGGTTCACCGGGTCAAGCTCCCAGAACACGCAGCGGCGGCAGCGTGGCGGCAGGTCATCCAGATTGTCTAGGGTGACGCTGACAAGACGGCGCGGCACTGACACCCCTGTGCTCGAGACGGCAGCCCGCAGCGGGCCGCCACAGGCGAGTTATGGACATTCCTCCGGGCACCCAGCAATGAGCCCGTACGCAGACATGGTACCCACCGGCGGCCGGAGCGGCTGGGCCGGAGCGGCCCCGGGCGGGTAATTCCTACACATCACAACTGTCACTTCAGCCTCTTACGTCACGGCCCCGATCCAAATGTGCAGCACTGCACGGCCCGGACGCGGCGGGGCAGGCCGGGAATCCAGGATGGCCAAGGCGGCCGCGCGGGCGGCCGCGGTCAGAGTGACACGGCACTGATGGCGCGGGTGCGTTGCGGTGGCTCGGGGCGGGCAGGACACTGGGCCGCGCCGCGATGATCAGCCGCCGCCTATTAGGCTCGGGGCGTGACCGCACGCAAGAGCTTCGGCAGTGACAATCACGCTGGCGCGGACCCCGCTGTCCTGCGCATGCTCGGCGCCGCCAACGCTGGTGACGTCCATGCCTACGGGGATGACGCGTGGACGGATCGGGTCACCCAGGACATCACCAGGCGGTTCGGGGCCCGGGGCGGGGTGTACTTCGTCTTCACCGGCACGGCCGCGAACGTCCTTGGCCTCAGCCTGCTGCTGCGCCCGTATGAGGCGGTGATCTGCGCAGAAAGCGCGCACCTGAACACGGATGAGTGCGGGGCCACAGAACGGCTACTCGGCAACAAGCTGCTTCCCGTGCCCGCTTCCGACGGCAAGCTCACCCCCGAGCTGATTGCCACCCGGCTGGGCGGCCGGGGTGACGAGCACCGGGTGCAGCCGCGGGTCGTGGCGATCACCCAGTCCACGGAACTCGGCACGTGCTACTCGCTCGATGAGTTGCGGGCGATCAGCGACTTCTGCCGTGCCCATCAGCTACGGCTGTACATCGACGGCGCGCGGCTGGCGAACGCGGCGGCACACCTGGACTGCGCGCTCTCCGATCTGGCGGGCGTGGCCGACGTGCTGAGCTTTGGTGGCACCAAGAACGGCGCGGTGGGCGCGGAGGCGGTCGTGGTCATGGCCGACGATCTCGCGGCGGCGGTGGCATTTCACCGTAAGCAGCTGATGCAGCTGGCGTCCAAGATGCGTTTCGTCGCGGCCCAGTTCGCTGGGCTGCTGGAGGATGACGGGTGGCTGAGAAATGCCCGGCACGCGAACGCCATGGCGCAGCGCCTGGCCGAAGGGGTCGCTGCTGTCCCTGGGGCGCGGGTGCGGTACCCGGTTCAGGCCAATGCCGTGTTCGCCTCCGTCGGTCCCAGGTACATCGAGGAGCTCCAGGACGACTGGGGTTTCTATGTGTGGGATGAGAGCGAGCACATCGTCCGGCTGATGACCGCATTCGACACGACTGAGGCTGACGTCAACGCCTTCGTGGCCAGCATGCGTGATGCGGCGCTGTCTGCCGTCTGACCCCTGGGCTGACGACCGCAATTCTGTTTCACGTGAAACAGCGCTCACCCGCGTAAAACGGCCGGGGCTGTAGCTGCGGGTCAGTCGAACCGGACATGGCAGATGGCCGTGGCGTACCGGCGTGGCGAAGCTCGCATCGACCCATCGGTGGACGGAGTAATTGCCAGTCCGGCTGAGCCGGAGGCGGCCGTGGTGTTGGCCAACCTGCGGGCGAAGGCGGCCCCATGCAGGTTCATCTCGGCGGCGATCTGCTGCAGCCACTGCCCGGCTGGCCATGCGTTGTCCTCCAGCAGCACGACGGCGGCAGGGTTGCCTGCGAAGGGATGGCTGGTAAACGCGTCGATGAGCTGCAGCCGCACGGCCATGAACCCCTGTGCTGCGCGGATTAGGGGCAACTGGGCTGGTTCGGCGCTCACGATGCTCCCCGCGCGGGGGCAGGCGTGGCGTCGCGGTGGTCGTGGGCCTGGGGCGTTCGGGCGCCGGCGCGGGTGGCGCCGATCCCGGCGACGACCACGAACAAGATGCCGGCGGCGGCTGCCGCGTTCGGGATCTGCCCGAGGATGAGCAGGCCGGCCAGCAGCGCGATGGCGGGTTCCAGGCTCATCAGGGTGCCGAAGGCGCTGGCGGTGAGGCGCCGCAGGGCGAGGAGTTCCAGGCTGAACGGCAGCACGGGATGCAGCGCGGCCAGCGCCAGCATCGCGGCGAGCAGCGGCCAGGTCACCGCATGCAGACCGGAGGCCCCGGCGGCAAGCAGCGCCACGATGCCGGCAACCGGCATGGAGACGGCCAGCCCGCTGAGGCCGGTGACCCGGTCGCCGACGTGCTGGGTCAGCAGGATGTAGGTGCCCCAGCAGGCCGCGGCTCCCAGCGCGAAGCCAAGGCCGGCGGGGTCAATGCCGCCGGTCCAGGGCCGGGTCAGCAGCACCACGCCGGCTGCGGCCGGGACCGCCCAGCGCCGACGCCCCCCGCCGGGTCCGAGCACCGAGACCGTCAGCGGCCCGAGGAACTCCAGCGCGCTGGCCGTGCCGAGCGGGATGCGCGCGATCGCGAGCATGAACAGCATCATCAGGCCCGCGGTCACGACGCCCAGGACGCCGCAGGCCAGCAGGTCCGGGCCGGTGAAGTCGCGCGGGCGGGGCCGGATCAGGATCAGCAGCAGGACGCCGGCCCAGGCCAGCCGCATTCCCGCGATGCCCAGCGGGCCGAGCTGATCCAGCAGGTGCGCCGACATGGCCAGCCCGAGCTGGACACAGGACATGGAGCCAACCGCCATCATGGCTCCGCTCCCCGCGCCGCGCAGCCGGGCGCCCAGGAGGCGGGGCGCGGGCGGGGGCTGGCTCACTGGTGCACCATCTTTATGTCGGCAGTTATGAGGCTGCTGATGCACCCGAGGTGCCGCCGGGTCACCGCCCTGCTCGCTTGACGCTGTGGACGTCCATCATGAGTTCTGCGGGATCCGGTGGTTACCCGGGACGCGCGGACCGTCGACAGGGCTGTATGCGCAGGTGAGCGCCGAACAGTGAGCGGACAGGCAGCCGCGTCCCGGCACCGCACATAAGGGTGCCTCCCCACTGGGCAAGCAGCGAGGAGGCTGTGATGGAGTATCCCCCGGACACGCTGCCCGCAGTCCTGCCGGGCGGCGTGACCTGCGGCATCGACTGGGCCAACGACGACCACGCCGTGTGCGTGATCGACATGTCTGGCAAGATCGTGCAACGGTTCATCGCCGAGCACACCGGCGTGGGCCTGGCCGGGCTGGTGCGCCGCCTGAGGAAGGCCGGCGTCGGCGAGGTCGCGATCGAACGGCCCGACGGCAAGGTGGTGGACACGCTGCTGGAGGCCGGGCTGACCATCGTGGTCATCAGCCCGAATCAGCTGAAGAACCTGCGCGGCCGCTACGGGTCGGCGGGCAACAAAGACGACCGGTTCGATTCGTTCGTGCTGGCTGACACGCTGCGCACCGACCGGGCCCGGCTGCGCCCGCTGCTGCCGGACAGCCCGGCCACCGTCGCCTTGCGCCAGACCTGCCGGGCCCGCAAGGACCTGGTCAGCCACCGCGTCGCGGTGTGCAACCAGCTGCGCGCCCACCTCAAGATCGCCTTCCCCGGCGCGGTCGGCCTGTTCGCCGAGCTTGACTCCCCGATCAGCCTGGCCTTCCTGGCCCGGTTCGACTGCCAGGACCGCGCTGGCTGGCTGTCGCCTAAGCGGATGGGTGCCTGGCTGAAGAGCCAGGGCTACTGCGGCCGCAAAGACCCCACCGCGCTGCATGCCCGCCTGACCGCCGCCCCGCGCGGCGCCACCGGCGACCACGGCGCCGCCCAGGCGCACATCACCCGCGCGTTCCTGGCCATCCTGACCAGCCTGGTGCAGCAGATCAAAGCGCTGGACGCCCAGATCGCAGAGCAGCTCGCCCTGCACGCCGACGCGCACATCTTCACCTCGCTGCCCCGCTCCGGCACCGTGCGGGCCGCCCGGCTGCTGGCCGAGATCGGCGACTGCCGCGCCCGGTTCCCCACCCCCGAAGCGCTGATCTGCCTGGCCGGAGTCGCCCCCTCCACCCGCAAGTCCGGCAAGACCACCTACGTCAACTTCCGCTGGGCCGCCGACAAACAGCTCCGCGACGCCGTCTGCGACTTCGCCGGCGACTCCCGCCGCGGCAACCCCTGGGCCGCCCAGCTCTACAACGACGCCATCGCCCGCGGCAAAGACCACCCCACGCCGTCCGCATCCTCGCCCGCGCCTGGCTGTACGTCATCTGGCACTGCTGGCGCGACGGCGTGCCCTACGACCCGGCCCGGCACAAGGCCCTCCAGCGCATCCTCGCCGGACAAAAACCGGCGGCGGCTTGACACAGGGCTACTCATGACGCGACGCTAATGACCGCCATGCCTTCAGTCCAGCTAATGCTTCTGCATTACGGTTAGCTATACTTATGTTGTGCAGCTTGACCAGGGCCAACTGCACGCGTTGAGCGCGGCGGTCGCCGAGGGCACCTTCGAGGCCGCGGCCCGCTATCTGCACATCACGCCCTCGGCCGTCAGCCAGCGCATCAAGGCCCTGGAGACCGCGGTGGGCCGGGTCCTGCTGACCCGCACCAAGCCCATCCATCCCACGCCGTCGGGCCAGACACTGCTCCGGGTCGCCCGCCAACTGCAGACCATCACCGCTGAAGCCGCCCACGAGCTCGGCACCGGGCCGCCAGACCTGAAGGCGATGATCCCGGTGGCCGTTAACGCCGACAGCCTCGCCACCTGGTTCCTGCCCGCGCTGGCCGCCGTCGAGCCGTCTTGTGTCTTCGACCTGCACCGCAGCGACCAGGACCAAACGGCCGAGCTGCTGCGCGACGGAACCGTAATGGCGGCGGTTACCGCCCAGGCCGAGCCGGTTCCCGGATGCACGGTCCAGCGGCTGGGCCGGATGCGCTACCGCCCGCGGGCCGCTCCCAGTTTCGCCGCGACCTGGTTCCCCAACGGCCCGACGGTGGCTGCCCTGGCCCAAGCACCGGTCGTCTGCTTCGACCGCCAGGACCAACTGCAGGACCGGTATCTACGTCGCCGCAGTCGTCAACGTCTGTACCCGCCCCGGCACTACGTGCCCGGATCAGCCGACTACGCCCAGGCGATCTGGCTCGGTCTGGGCTGGGGCATGCTTCCCGACCTGCAAGCACCCCCTGGCGACCTCATCGACTTCGACTCCGAGCATCACATCGACGTCACCTTGTTCTGGCAGCGGTGGCGCCTTCGCACCACAGTCCTTGACCGCCTTAGCGAGGCCGTCCAGCAAGCGTCGGCAGGCAAACTCCACTGACCGGCCCGACCACCCGCGGGGACCAGGCACAGGAGGATACCCACGTCGAGCATCGCCCGCTTCCGCGCCCGCGACTGGATCGGCAACTCCCGCAACACTGCCGACGAGGACGTCATCCGCTGGCCTCCGGCGGAACCCTCGTTCATGAGTCCTTCCGGCATGGCGCCGGCGGAAGCGGCCTGCGGTGGATGGTGGAACAGAACCCAGAGCGGGCCGATGAGATCATCAAGCGGCGCGAGCAGCAGCTGCGCGACTACATCATCGAGACGCTGACTGGAATGAAGGCTGTGGCCGAGGCTCGTTCTCCCGGGGGCTAGTCCCCGGGGAGACAACCCGCCGCGATAATCCGGTGCGACGCAGTCAGCCCGGACCGATGTTTCACGTGAAACACAACGTTGTAATTTAACCCTGCGCATCCGCGGACCTCCGTACTGCAGCAGAAGGCAGCCGGCCTTATGCGCTGAGCGTCCCGGCCCATCCGGGAGACATGGTGGTGACGATCCGTTCGAGATCCTCCAGCGACCCGAACTCCACCACGATCTTCCCCTTGCGCTTGCCCAGTTCCACTTTTACCCGGGTATCGAAGGCATCGGACAGCCGGTCGGCCAGCTCGTTCAGCGCCGGTGCCACCGGCTGCCGGGCCGGGGGCCGCCGGGCCTTCGCCGGGCGGACACCCATCGTCACGATCTCCTCCACCGCACGCACCGACAGTCCCTCGGCCACGATGCGGTGCGCCAGGTGGTCCTGTGCCTCCGGATCATCCAGCGACAACAGCGCCCGCGCATGGCCCGCGGTCAGCACGCCCGCCGCCACCCGCCGCTGCACGGCCGGCGACAACTGGAGCAGCCGGAGCGTGTTCGAGATGTGCGGCCGGGAACGGCCCACCTTCCGGGCCAGTTCCTCATGGGTCGCCCCGAAGTCATCGAGGAGCTGCTGATAGGCCGCTGCTTCTTCGAGCGGGTTGAGCTGCTCGCGATGCAGGTTCTCCATCAGGGCATCACGCAGCAGGTCGTCATCAGCGGTAGCGCGGACGATCGCCGGGATCTGGCTGAGGCCGGCCCGCTGCGACGCCCGCCAGCGTCGTTCGCCCATGATCAGCTCGTAGTGCCCGGTCATCACCTCGCGGACCACGACCGGCTGGAGCAGCCCGACTTCCAGGATCGAGGCCACGAGCTCGTCCAGTGCATCTTCATCGAACGTCTGCCGGGGCTGCCGCGGGTTCGGCGTCACCGCCCCGATCGGCAGTTCCTGGAAATACGCGCCGTTGACCATGCCCGACACACCGCCGGCGGCCGCAGCTGAGCCCGCCGCTCCCGAAGACGCCGCAGCGGGAGCATCCGGCGATACCGCGGGACCCGTCGGAATCAGGGCGCCAAGGCCCTTGCCGAGCCCCCGCTTCTGCTGAGCCATTGCCTCTCCTCGCGCTGCGATCCCGCACGGCCGCCATCCAGTGTGACGGACCAGCCTCGCCACCGTTGAGCACTCGCGGCCGGCCCGTTCACCCGAACCACCCCCGGTACTCCTGACAAGAAGCATGCCATCACGTGGCACCCCGTGCGCCCGCAGCCACCGCCCCGCTCCCCCGCACTTCTTCCGCCTGTCCCCCCGCACGCGAGCTCAAGGATGTGGCAGGGGCGGCCAAGCGTGCGAGCCTCAGGGGGTGGCCAGGCGGTGAGCCCCAGGGGGCAACCCGCGCGTGAGCCGCAGAGGAGGGCCGCGCATGAGCCCAGCGGGCAAGCCGCGCGTGAGCCCAGGGGGGTGGCCGGGCGGTGAGCCACGGGCGTAAGCGTTGCTCTCCGGCGCCCTCACCCAGGCGCCTCGGGCCATACGGGCAGCTCCCGCGCCCCACCTGTGCCAGCCCGCGGCTCACTGCCCGGCCACCCCACCCACCGCGCCCACACCCCACCACCCAGCCTCACGCCAACCTACGCGCCTGCAAGCCAGCCTGCAGGAACCGTTCCCCTCGGCGGGCTCGCACAGCAGCCGCCCCACCTCGCCCAGCCCCGCCTCCCGCAGCAGCCCGGCAATGTGATCCGGTGACCACCGGTAGGCCAGCGCCACCTTGTGGTCGAACGCCTGCGCCCGCTCTCGCAGATCGTCGATCGCCTGGAAGGCCATCAGCAAGTGACCGCAGGGCGCCAGTACCCGGCAGAACTCGGCGAGCACGGTCGGCAACCGCTCGGGCGGGAGATGGATGATCGAGTACCGGGCGACGGCGCCGGCCGCACGTCAGCCCGGCGCTGGGCCGTCTGACGCTCCGGCGGCTGGCGCTGAGCGATGAGCCATCTCCCGTGCTGCCTCCAGATATGCGACCGCACCGCTCGACGCAGGATCGTAGGTCATCACCGACTGCCCGTAGCTGGGTGCCTCGGACACCCGGACGCTGCGCGGGATGACGGACTGGAGCACGACGTCCCCGAAGTGCCCTCGCACCTCGTCGGCCACTTGCGAGGCCAGCCGGGTCCGCCCATCGAACATGGTGAGCAGGATGGTGGACACCGCCAGGTTCGGGTTCAGGTGGCTCCTGACCAGTTCCACTGTGCGCAGCAGTTGCTCGAGTCCTTCCAGGGCGTAGTACTCGCACTGGATCGGGATCAGCACTTCCGCCGCTGCGACCAGGGCGTTGACCGTCAGCAGGCCCAGCGATGGGGGGCAATCGATCAGAATGTAGTCAAGCTGTGACTCATCGTATGCAGTCAGGGCCCGCGCCAGCCGGCCCTCCCGGGCTACCAGGGGAACCAGTTCGATCTCCGCACCCGCCAGATCGATGGTGGCCGGGGCACAGTAGAGCAGCGGAATGTCATCGACCGCCCGGATGATCCCGACCAGCGGCCGGTCTTCCACGAGGACGTGGTAGATGGAGGTGATCCCGGCCCGGTGATCAACGTCGAACGCGGTTGAGGCGTTGCCCTGCGGGTCCAGATCGATGACGAGCACCCGCGATCCATGCTGGGCTAGCGCGGCGGCCAGATTGACTGCGCTCGTCGTCTTGCCCACGCCGCCCTTCTGGTTAGCTATCGTGATCACCCGGCAGGCGGCAGGCCGCGGCCAGGCCCGATCCGAACGGGCAGCGGCCGCCGCGCCCGGCAGCGGGGCATCCGGTGTTTCCGGCTCAGCCTGGCTCGTCACGGCCGGTACCACCACCTCATGCCTGCGACCGCCGTTCACGGCCACGCTCCCGTCCATGCTGTGCTGACCAGCCCCGGCGGCTGGCTGGCCGGCCCCCGTTTCCGGAGGGCTGGTCCCGGCTGCTGGCGACGCGGCCGTGACGTGGCGCCTGCCCATATCTCTCCCGCTCTGGTTCGGCTCGTCCTGGCCAGGGCCGCTCTCGCCCTGCCCGGGGCTGCTTCTGCCCGGCCCGGCTTTGCCTGGCCCGCTCCTGCCCCGCCCGCTTCCCTTCCGGAAACCATCATCCCCGGCAGCGAAGGGCGGCCAGCCCAGTCCGCAGCCGGCCTGCGGCTGCTCACCGGTTGCTGATACCGGTTCGCCCGGGGCCACGCCGGTGCTGTCCCCGCCAGCGGTGCCGGCCGAGGCTCCCCAAGTCCCGTACCCGGAGCCCACCCGGGCTCCACCTGGCCATCCCAGGCCAGCTGCGGAAGCCACCGCCGTGCTCCTCTCCCGCCTGGCCCGCACGCCCGCCCGTGGCGCTACGAGCCAGCGATCAGCCGCACTACAGTCGCGGCCCGATCGACCTTACCCGCACCGGCCCGCAGCACGGTCACGTCCCGCAGACCCAGCCGCCGCAGCACCGGCCGCGCCCTGGCCACCTCATCATCCGCCGTATCCCCCTTCATGGCGAGAATGAGCCCACCAGGCCGCACCAGGCCGCAGGCCAGCCCGGCCAGTCGCTCCAGTGGTGCCACCGCACGGGCCGTCACCACATCCACGGCGAGCTTCCCGGTCAGCTCCTCGGCTGTCGACTGGAGGACCACCGCATTGCCCAGGTCCAGCGCCTGCACGCACTCCGCCAGGAAGACAGCCCGCCGCTGCATCCGTTCCACTAGGGTGACCTCGATGTCCGGCCGCAGCAGTGCGAGCACGACGCCGGGCAGCCCGGCACCGGACCCCAGGTCGGCCAGGGTGCACGACCGCGGCACCAGGTCCACGATGGCCGCACAGTTCAGCAGATGCCGGGTCCACAGCCGCGGAACCTCACGCGGTCCCAGCAGGCCCCGGGTCACCCCCGGCCCGGCCAGCAGGCGAGCGTACTCCTGGGCAGCCGGCCATGCCGATCCGAACACAGCCGCTGCCTCCGCCGGAGGCGCGGGAAGCTGACCGAACTGATCAGCCTCTGGCCCGCGGGCCGGACTCCCCGCCGGGCCAGCCGGAGTGCGCAGGTCAGACCGCCGGGAAGACGACGACCCGGCGGTTCGGCTCCTCACCTTCGGACTCACTACGCAACCCAGCGGCCGCGACCGCATCGTGCACGATCTTGCGCTCGAATGGTGTCATCGCGCTGAGCCGCTTGGGCTCCCCCATGCTGCTGACCTCTTCTGCGGTTTCCCGGCCGAGCTCGGTGAGTTCCACCCGGCGGCGGGCCCGGTATCCCCCGACATCAAGCATGATCCGGGTGCGCGCCCCGGTCTGCCGATGCACCGCCAGCCGGGTAAGTTCCTGCAGCGCCTCGAGAACCTCGCCCCGCGTGCCGATAAGTTCCTGCAAAGTGGCCCCGACCACTGACACCAGGGCCCGGTCGCCCTCGACGTCCATGTCGATGTCACCGTCCAGGTCGGCCACGTCGAGCAGGCCCTCGACATAGTCCGCGGCGATCTCGCTCTGCTGCTCGAGGTCGGCGAGATCCACCTGAGCCGCCGCCGGGTCACCAGCTTCAGCACCCGCGTCTTCGTCTTCGTCTTCGTCTTCGGCTTCGGCTTCGTCTTCGGCTTCCTCGAAGTCTTCCGGCCCTTCGGCTATCTCGTCTTCGCCGAACTCGGCCTCGGCGAAGCTGTCGCCGTCCAGTTCCGCTGCGGCGCCCAGGCCAGCCCGGCCGACCTCCTCCTCGCCGCCAGCCGCCGCCTGGTCCGCGGCATCACCGCTGGTGACGGTGCCCGCATTCTCCGCTTGGCTCACGACCAAGTCCTCCCTCGCTACAGGTTCGTACCATCCAGGCACGGTACGTGCCCGGGCCGGCCGTACCGCTAACGCTTGCCCGACCGGCGGCTGCGTGACTGGCGCACCGGCTGCTGCCTGACGATCTTAGCCTCGGGCTCAGGCGCCGGTGGCTCGGTCTCGGCCGTGCGGCCTTTGACCAGCCGGCGCAGCGCGCTGCCGTTGGCGGCCGGTGCGGCGGCCTTGGCCGCCGGGGCTTTGCCGCGCGGCTCACTGCCAGGCTTACTGCCCGCAGCGTTCGCCGCAGTGCTCCCCGCCTGCTTGGCCGGCGCCTTGCGCAGCTGGTTCACCGGGGGCCGGGCGGCCTGACCGGCTGGCTGCTTGGCCGCGCCCCCCGGCTTGGCCGCACCGGTCTTGGCGGCACCTGCCTTGTTCGCTCCGGTCTTATTCGCACCGGCCCGGGCGGCACCGGCCCGGGCCGCGCTGTTCGGCTTGGCCGCGGTGCTGACCACTCCGGGCGCGGTCGCCGGGGCCGGGGAGGACCCGGCCGTTCCCGGGGTCAGCGACGGGAACCGCTTGAACAGCACGTACTGCTGGCCAAGGGTCCACAGGTTGGTGGTCACCCAGTAGAGGACGAGGCCGTACTGCCAGTACAGGCCGGACAGCGCGAAGACCGGGACGATGTACTGCATCATCTTCTGCGATGACGCCATCGGGTTGTCCGGGGTCATCTGCGGGGTCATCCCGCGCTTCATGCTCTGCCGCACGGTCATGAACGTCGTCGTGGCGCTGACCACAACGGTCAGCAGAATGACGATCCGCTGGAGTGTCGAGAGCGGGAAGAAAATGGGCGGGAAGATGGACTTCAGCAGCCGGTCCGCCACCGTGACGACCCCGAAGATGTACGCATGCTGCGCGCTGGCCAGCACCGCCGGCGTCAGGCCATACTTCGGCTGATCTTCCGCGATAGCCCGGAGCACACCGAACAAGGCGAAGAACACCGGCAGCTGAGCCGCTACCGGCAGGCAGCCGGCCAGCGGGTTCGCCCCGTTTTCCTTGTACAGCTTCATCGTCTCTTCGTTGAGACGCTGCTTGTCGCCCTTGTACTTCTTCTTCAGCTCGGCCAGCTGCGGGGCCAGTGCGGCCATCTTCCTGGTTGCGTGCATCTGCTTGATGAACAGCGGCAGCAGCAGCAGCCGCATCAGCACGACCAGGACCACGATGGACAGCGCCCACGCCAGTCCGCTGGATGGCCCGAAGACGGCGCCCAGCCCGGCGTGCAGGCGCATGATCACCCATGCGACCGCGTCATACAGCGGGTTCAGCGGGTTGCTCACGAGCTCGCTCCTTGCGATGGGGGCGACAGCCGCCCGGCGCCTCGAGGTGGCACCGGATCGTAACCGCCTCCGTTGAACGGATGGCAGCGGCCAATCCTCCGCAGCGCCAGCCAGGATCCCCGCGCCGCCCCGTGCTCGCGCACTGCTTCCAGCGCATAGGCGCTGCACGACGGGGCGAACCTGCACCGGGGCATGAGCAGGGGGCTGATAAACCGCCGGTAAGCACCGATGAGCCCGAGGAGAACCTGGGCGCCCGGCGATGGCCGGCTGGGCAGCGCCGGCCGCTTGAGCTGGTCATCGGCTCAGCGCCCCCGCCTGCCGCCGCAGCAATGTGGTGATCACCAGGTCGAGTTCGGCGGCAAGTTCCGCCTGGCGCGCGGTCGCAGCCCGCGGATTCGCACGGACCACAAGCAGGCTACCTTCCGGCAGCGAGTCCATGTACCCGCGGACCAGCGCCCGTAGCCGGCGCCGCACCTTGTTTCGTACCACCGCGCCACCCACAGCCCGGTTCACCACGAACCCGGCACGCGCAGGCTCCGCGGACCCGGGGCGGATCAGCAGATGACCGGTCAGCAGAGCGCGGCCAGTCCGGCTGCCGCCCCGCACCACAGCAGTGAATTCCTCGCGCCGCCGCATCCGGGCCTGTGCGGGAAGCACTGCTGATCTCCCTGTCCATTGGCCAGGCCCACGGATCAGGCCCCAGCCGTGTTGCGCTGACTCGTCAGACGCTGATCCGGGTACGGCCCTTGCGGCGGCGGGCGGCCAGCACAGCCCGGCCAGCCCTCGTCCGCATGCGCAGCCTGAACCCGTGCGTCTTGGCGCGCCGTCGGTTGTTCGGCTGGAACGTACGCTTGCTCACAGGAAACTCCAGGTACCGGTCTGGGCTTAGGTCCCCGCGATAGCGGTGAATGCGCGCATGCGGGCGAGACCACTGTGGAAGTGGCCGGGTCTGTTCACGTTACGCGCACCACTGGCCACGGGTCAAACCAGGAGACGGCGTCCACCGCCGTGGAACACACCGTTTGCTCAACGGTTACCGGGCAGGCGGCCTAGGCTGTGGACAACGCTTCCGGCGGGGGAGGCCGGCGCGCGGAACGCGGTCGCGTCCACAGGCACCGTTCCTGCGTGATCTGTACACACCGCGATATGCGGCGTGCACAACCTGTGGACAAAGCTGTTGATCAGATGTGGGGGCGCGGCGGTGGACGGCAAATGAGTGAAACAGACCTCGCGCAGGTGTGGGCCCGGTCCCTGGACGAACTCGCTGCGATGAACATCGAGCCGCATCAGCGGGCCTGGCTCAAGCTCACCAGGCCGCTCGGCCTGGTGGAGAACACCGCACTGATCGCCACCCCCAATGAGTTCGTCAAAGAGCAGCTGGAAACCAGGCTGCGCGCGCTCATCACCCATGCTCTCTCGCGTGAGCTGGGCCGGAGCATCCAGCTCGCGGTGACCGTGGACCCGACGGCGATCACCGCGCCCGGCGGCTTCCCGGACACCGACACCGGCCCGCACCCGCTGCGGGACCGGCGCCTGATGGGTGACGGGCCCAGGCTGGAGGACCCGGGCGGCCCAGGCGATGAGCTGAGCCCGCACGCCGGGCTGGACGCGCGGAGCCGGATGGTCGGCCGCCCGGGCCTGGATGAGCCACCAGCCGGGCCCGCGGCGGGCGGATACCTGCCGCACCCGGCTGGGCCACACCCGATGCCCGGAAACCACCTGACCTCCGGCCACTACTCCGGCCATCACGCGGGCAGCCCCGGGCAGCCGGGCCCGGGTGAGGCAGCCACCCCGGACGGGCGGCTGGGCGGGCCGTTCGACTCGTCGCCGAACCGCCCGCGGCCGACCCAGGCGCGGCTCAACCCGAAGTACACCTTCGAGACCTTCGTCATCGGCTCCAGCAACCGTTTCGCCCACGCCGCGGCGGTGGCCGTGGCCGAAGCGCCCGCGAAGGCGTACAACCCGCTGTTCATCTACGGCGACTCGGGCCTGGGCAAGACCCACCTGCTGCATGCCATCGGCCACTACGCGCAGAGCCTCTACCACGGCGTCAAGGTCCGGTACGTCAGCTCCGAAGAGTTCACCAACGACTTCATCAACATGATCAGGGACGGCAAGCAGGACGGTTTCCGCCGCCGCTACCGCGACGTGGACGTGCTGCTCGTCGACGACATCCAGTTCCTGGAAAACAAAGAGGGCACGCAGGAAGAGTTCTTCCACACCTTCAACACCCTGCACAACGCCAGCAAGCAGATAGTGATCTCCAGTGACCGGGCCCCGAAACGGCTGGTGACCCTGGAAGACCGGCTGCGCAGCAGGTTCGAGTGGGGCCTGATCACCGACGTGCAGCCGCCCGAACTGGAGACCCGGATCGCGATCCTGCGCAAGAAAGCGGTCCAGGAAGGCCTCAACGCACCGCCCGAGGCGCTGGAGTACATCGCCAGCCGGATCTCCACCAACATCCGGGAACTAGAAGGCGCACTGATCCGGGTCACCGCGTTTGCCAGCCTCAACCGGCAGTCGGTCGACCTCCAGCTGGCCGAGATCGTGCTCAAGGACCTGATCCCGGAGGCGCAGGGCCCAGAGATCACGGCCGCGACCATCATGGGCCAGACCGCGTCCTACTTCGGCCTGTCCATCGACGACCTGTGTGGCACATCCCGGTCCCGGGTCCTGGTGACCGCACGGCAGATCGCCATGTACCTGTGCCGGGAGCTCACCGACCTGTCCCTGCCCAAGATCGGCCAGCAGTTCGGCGGGCGGGATCACACCACGGTCATCCATGCTGACCGGAAGATCCGCGGGCTGATGGCCGAACGCCGGTCGATCTACAACCAGGTGACCGAACTCACCAACCGGATTAAACAACAAGCACGCTCCGGGTGAACAAGCACAGAACAGTGCTGTCCGTCACAATAAGTACACACAGGTTGTGGAAATCTCTGTGGACAGCCTTGGGATGGGCGGAGGACAACCCGGTGAAAGCAGTGGGCAACCGGCAGGCAGCCGCTGGGAAAGGCTCCGGTACCCCCACCGCATCCCCAGGGCAGCGTCGGCCCGGCACACCCACTGTGGACACAAATTCCGACGCTGACCTGGGAATATGGCTGGTATCCCCAGCATCCACCGTGCCTATTGCGACTACGTACTTTTATCTATCAGGAAATCAACTACCAGTAGGGCGATGCGCTGATCGTCCCCGCCGGGCCCGGGTACCCGGGCCCGCCGCATCGCCCATCGCCCGATCCGGGCTCCCAGCCCGGACAAACGGACAGATACCCACCCCGCTGCCCGCTCGAACCTGCCGACCCGGCTGGAACTGCCGTGCCGGGTAATCTCCAGCTGTGCACCTGACCCGCCTCGCGCTCACCGATTTCCGGTCCTACGCCACGGCGGACCTGAGCTTCGAGCCGGGCGTCAGCACCCTGCTCGGTGCGAATGGCCAGGGCAAGACCAACCTGGTCGAGGCGGCCGCCTACATCGCCACGCTGAGCAGCCACCGGGTGGCCACCGATGCGCCGCTGGTCCGCCGCGGCGCCGAGCGCGCCATCCTGCGGGCCGCGATCACCTCGGCTGCACGCGACACTCTGGTGGAGCTTGAGGTCAATCCAGGACGTGCCAACCGTGCCCGGCTGAACCGGGTGCCGGTATCCAGGCCGCGCCAGGTACTGGGGGCCCTGCAGACCGTGCTGTTCGCACCTGAGGACCTGGCCCTGGTCAAGGGGGATCCAGAACAGCGGCGGCGGTACCTGGACGAGCTCCTGGTGAGCAGGGCGCCGCGCTACGCCGGGGTGCGAGCGGACTACGAGCGGGTGTTGCGGCAGCGGACCGCGCTGCTGAAGTCCGCGCGGGGCCGCTCCGGCTCCCGTGCCGTCGCCCGGGCCGGCCAGCCAGGCGGCGCCGGACCGGACAGCGGCAACGGGCTGGGCCTGGCGGGCGCGCTCGACGTGTGGGATGAGCACCTGGCCAGCACCGGGGCAGAACTACTGGCCGGGCGGCTGGAGCTGACCGCCGCGCTCCGGCCGCTGGTGGCCCGCGCCTACGCCGAGGTCTCCGGCTCGGCCAGCGAGGCCACCGGAGCCGGGACCATGGCCACCAGTGCCGCGGGAACCGCGGCGATCAGCTACCGGCAGCGCGAGATGAGCCCGGCCCGGCGCCCGCAGGAGGCCCTCCGCGACGGGCAGCCCAGGACCGCTCCGGAAGTGCGGCCGGCCGGGGCTTCAATGCTCCTGCCCGGCCCGGACGCCGCGGAGTCCCGGGCCGACCGGCCGGCCCTGGCCGGGTGGCTGCGCGAGGCGCTGGCCCAGGCCCGGCCGGATGAGCTGGAGCGCGGGGTGTGCCTGGTCGGCCCGCACCGGGATGATCTTGAGCTGAGCATCGGCGTCCTGCCCGCCCGTGGCTACGCCAGTCATGGCGAGTCGTGGTCGATGGCCCTGGCGCTCCGGCTGGCCGGCTATGAGCTGCTGCGCGCGGGCGGGGATGACCCGGTGCTGCTGCTGGATGACGTATTTGCGGAACTGGATACGGGCCGCCGGGACCGGCTCGCCCGGCTGGTAGCCGGCGCCGAGCAGGTGCTGGTGACCGCCGCGGTGCCGGCCGACGTCCCGGACAGCCTGACCGGTGCCAGGTTCACCGTGGCCAGTGGAGTGGTCACCCGTGCCGGATGACCAGCGGCCGGACGAGGTCCCCGGTGCCCAGGAAGGCGATCCGCCCGCAAGCGGCCCGGCCGCCCGCCCTGGCCCGGTGGACCGGGCGGCGCTGGCCCGGGCGGCGCTGGCCGAGCTGAAGGCGGACGCCCGGGCCCGCGGTGAGGCCCCGGCGGACCCGGCCGGGCGGCTCGCCGGGCGCGCGGGCCGCGGAACGGCGGCCGGGGGCCGCCCCCGCCGGGGCAGGCGGGAGGATCCACAGCCACTGCAGGCGGCCATCCATGGCCTGCTCAGTGAGCAGGGCTGGCACGCGGCCGCCGCGGTGGGCTCGGTATTCGGCCGGTGGGACCAGATTGTCGGCGCCGACCTCGGTGCGCACACCCGGCCGGACCGGCTGGCCGACGGTGAGCTGGTGGTCATCGCCGATTCCACCGCCTGGGCGACCCAGGTCCGGCTACTCGCCGCCACACTGGTGCGCAGGCTCAACACAGAACTCGGGGACGGCACGGTTACCAGGGTCAAAGTACGCGGGCCAGAGCAGCCGCGACGCCCCGGTGAATGGCGGGTCCGCGGAAGCCGCGGGCCACGCGACACGTACGGCTGAGACGGAGGGTACTCCCAGGTAAAATAAGAGAGCGCCCCAACGGGCAGCGGGCAGGCCTCTAGCCTGCGCGGCCCTGCAGCGCGTTATGTCTTCCTTGAGGAGCTTGCTCTTGTCTTATGACGCACGTTCGATCACGGTCTTGGAGGGCCTTGAGGCCGTACGCAAGCGTCCCGGCATGTACATCGGCTCGACCGGTGAGCGTGGCCTGCACCACCTTGTCTACGAGGTCGTGGACAACGCGGTGGACGAGGCGCTGGCCGGCTACTGCGACCGCATTGACGTAACGCTACTCGCCGATGGCGGTGTGCGGGTGGCCGACAACGGCCGCGGCATCCCGGTTGACGAGCACCCGGTGGAAAAGCGCCCGGCCGTCGAAGTAGTGCTGACCACGCTGCACGCGGGCGGCAAGTTCGACGGCAAGTCCTACGCCGTGTCCGGCGGCCTGCACGGAGTGGGCGTCTCCGTAGTGAACGCACTGTCTGCGCGGCTTGAGGTCGAGGTGCGCCGGGACGGCTACGTGTGGCGGCAGACCTACGAGCTCAGCCACCCGGTGACCCCGCTGACCCGCGGCGAGCCCACCGCGGAGACCGGCACCACCATCACCTTCTGGCCGGACGGGTCCATCTTCGAGACCACGGACTGGGACTTCGAGACGCTGTCCCGGCGGCTCCAGGAGATGGCGTTCCTCAACCGCGGCCTGGCCATCAACCTCACCGACGAGCGGCCAGAACAGTCAGACGGTGAGCCCCGTGTGGTCAACTACCGCTATGACGGGGGCATCGCCGACTTCGTCCGCTACCTGAACGGGTCCAAGGAGCCGGTGCACGCCACCGTGATCGACTTCGGTGACGAGGGTGACGGCATCTCAGCCGAGATCGCGATGCAGTGGAACAGCACCTACGCCGAGTCGGTGCACACCTTCGCCAACACGATCAACACGGCGGAGGGCGGCACCCACGAGGAGGGGTTCCGGGCCGCGCTCACCACGATCGTCAACCGGTATGCCCGCGAGCAGAAGCTGCTCCGGGACAAGGACGACAACCTGACCGGCGAGGACGTACGGGAGGGGCTGGCCGCGATCATCCACGTCAAGCTGGCCAACCCGCAGTTCGAGGGGCAGACCAAGACCAAGCTGGGCAACACCGAGGCCAAGTCGTTCGTGCAGAAGGCCGTCAACGACCACCTGCGGGACTGGTTCGAGCGCAACCCGGGCGAGGCCAAGGACATCATCACCAAGGCCACCCAGGCCGCCCGGGCCCGGATCGCCGCGCGCCAGGCCCGGTGATCTGACCAGGCGGAAGGGCCTGCTGGAGAGCAGTTCACTGCCCGGGAAGCTGGCCGACTGTCAGTCTGGGGACCCGGAGCGGTGTGAGGTGTACGTGGTCGAGGGTGACTCGGCCGGCGGCTCCGCCAAGCAGGGCCGGGACCCCGAGTTCCAGGCCATCTTGCCGATCCGGGGCAAGATCCTGAACGTCGAGAAGGCCCGGATCGACCGGATCCTCAAGAACAACGAGGTCCTGGCGATGATCACCGCCCTGGGCACCGGGATCCACGACGACTTCGACATCGCCAAGCTGCGCTATTACAAGATTATCTTGATGGCGGACGCGGACGTGGACGGCCAGCACATCACCACGCTGCTGCTCACCCTGCTGTTCCGGTTCATGAAGCCGCTGATCGAGGCGGGGCATGTGTACCTGGCGCAGCCGCCGCTCTACAAGATCAAGTGGGATGGGCGCGGCGCGCAGCCGGAGTATGCGTACTCCGACCGGGAACGCGACGCGCTTGTCGAGGCGGGAATCGCCGCGGGCCGCCGGGACCCGCGGCCACGGGATGCCGTTCAGCGGTTCAAGGGCCTCGGCGAGATGAACGCGAATGAGCTGTGGGAGACCACCATGAACCCGGCGCGACGGGTGCTGAAGCAGGTCACGGTGGATGACGCCGCCCAGGCCGATGAGCTGTTCAGTGTGCTGATGGGCGAAGACGTCGAAGCGCGCCGGGCGTTCATCCAGCGCAACGCCAAGGACGTGCGGTTCCTCGACATCTGAGGCGCGCGGGAACGCCGCGCACAGACTCCCGGCCGCCTGCCCGTGGTCGGGAGTCGGACATGAAAGAGGCTTGTAAGTGACGGAAGTAGACACCACCGGCGGCGGTCACGACCGGACCGAGCCCGTTGACATCCAGGTCGAGATGCAGCGCAGCTACATCGACTACGCGATGTCAGTCATCGTCGGCCGGGCTCTGCCTGATGTGCGGGATGGCCTCAAGCCGGTGCACACCCGCATCCTGTACGCGATGTACGACGGTGGCTACCGGCCCGACCGCGGCCCGTCCAAGTGCTCCCGGGTGGTCGGCGACGTCATGGGCCAGTACCACCCCCATGGCGACGGGGCCATCTACGACGCGCTAGTCCGCCTGGCCCAGCCGTGGTCGATGCGGATGCCGCTGGTGCACGGGCAAGGCAACTTCGGTTCGCCGGGCGATGACCCGCCAGCCGCCATGCGGTACACCGAGTGCCGCCTCGCGCCGCTCGCCATGGAGATGCTGCGGGACATCGACAAGGACACCGTCGATTTCCGGCCCAACTACGACGGCCGCTCCCGCGAGCCGGTCGTGCTGCCCAGCCGCTTCCCGAACCTCCTGGTCAACGGGTCCGAGGGGATCGCGGTCGGCATGGCGACCAAGATCCCGCCGCACAACCTGCGCGAGGTCGCCGCTGGCGTCCGCTGGTACCTGGACAATTACGAGACCTCTGATGAAGACCTGCTGGACGCCCTGGTCGAGCGAGTCAAGGGGCCCGACTTCCCGACCAGAGGGCTGATCGTGGGGCGCCGCGGGATCGAGGACGCCTACCGGACCGGGCGCGGATCGATCACCATGCGCGCCGTGGTGGACATCGACGAGGACGCCCGCGGCCGGGCCTGCCTGGTTATCACCGAGCTGCCGTACCAGGTCAACCCGGACGGCCTGGCCAAGAAGATCGCCGAGCTGGTGCGTGAGGGCCGGGTCGGCGGCATCGCCGATGTCCGGGATGAATCAAGTGGCCGGACCGGCCAGCGGCTGGTCATCGTGCTGAAGCGGGACGCGGTCGCCAAGGTCGTGCTGAACAACCTGTACAAGCACACCCAGCTGCAGGACACGTTCGGCGCGAACATGCTCGCGCTGGTGGACGGGGTGCCCCGTACGCTGCGGCTGGATCAGCTGATCCGGTACTGGGTCGCACACCAGATCGAGGTCATCGTCCGGCGGACCCGCTACCTGCTGCGCGAGGCGCAGGAGCGGGCGCACATCGTGCGCGCCCTGCTCAAGGCCATCGACCGGATCGACGAGGTGATCGCGCTGATCCGGGCCAGCGAGTCGGCCGCGGCGCGCGCAGCAGGGCCTGATGGGGCTGCTGGAGATCGACGAAGAGCAGGCCCGCGCCATCCTCGACATGCAGCTGCGCAAGCTGGCCGCCCTGGAGCGCCAGGCGCTCGTGGACGAGTACGACGAGCTGATGGCGAAGATCGCCGACTACGAGGCGATCCTGGCCTCGCCGGAACGGCAGCGGCGGATCATCGGCGACGAACTCGGTGAGATCGTCGCCAAGTACGGCGATGACCGGCGTACCGAGATCATTCCCTACGACGGCGACGTGACCGACGAGGACCTGATCGCCGAGGAGGATGTGGTCGTCACCATCACCCGCGGTGGTTACGCTAAGCGCACCAAAACCGATCTCTACCGGGCGCAGCGGCGCGGTGGCAAAGGCGTGCGCGGTGCGCAGCTGCGCACCGACGACATCGTCGACCATTTCTTCGTCACCACCACCCACCGGTGGATCCTGTTCTTCACCAACAAGGGCCGGGTCTACCGCGCCAAGGCCTACGAGCTGCCGGACACCGCCCGCGACGCCCGCGGCCAGCACGTGGCCAACCTGCTCGCCTTCCAGCCGGATGAGCGTATTGCCGAGGTCCTGGCGATCCCGGACTACTCGGTCGCTCCCTATCTGGTGATCGCCACCCGCTCCGGGCTGGTGAAGAAGTCGCTGCTGACCGATTTCGACTCGGCCCGGTCCGGTGGCATCATCGCGATCAACCTGCGCGAGGACGACGAGGTCATCGCGGCCAGCCTGGTCTCGCCCGATGAGGACCTGCTGCTGGTCAGCCGGAAGGCCCAGGCGATCCGGTTCCACGCCACCGACGAGGTGCTCCGGCCGATGGGCCGGGCGACCTCCGGCGTGATCGGCATGCGGTTCATGGATGGTGATGAGCTACTCGACATGCACGTGCTGCGCAACGGCGCGGATGTGATGGTGGCCACCGTAGGCGGATACGCCAAGCGGACTCCGGCGGATCAGTATCCGCTGCAGGGCCGGGGCGGCCGGGGCGTGCTCACCGCCCGGATCGTCGACTCGCGCGGTGAGCTGGTCGGTGCCCTGATGGTGCATCCCGAGGACGAGGTATTCGCGATCACCTCCTCCGGCGGGGTGATCCGGACCTCGGCGGCGGAAGTGAAACTGTCCGGGCGGCAGACCATGGGCGTGCGGCTGATGAACCTGGCGTCCGGCGAAAGCGTGGTCGCCATCGCCCGCAACGCAGAGTCCATGGAGGATGCCGAAGCCGAAGCCGCGCAGCCTGCCGACCAGGCCGGTGGCGAGGACGTTTCCGTAGCCCAGGCGGGGGAACCTGAGGAGGCGAGCGAGGCCGGAACCGGCGGCCATGCCGGACCAGAGGCAGCGGAGTGATGCTATGGCGCAAGGTCACGGTGCGATGACAGCTCGCTCATTGGGGACAACCACGTGACGTCTGGCAACGTCTAATGGGTATCCACTCAGACAGTCACGACCCCGAGGCGGGCTTCGTTTCCGTCATTCGGGGATAACCTCGAAGGAAACCTTTCCGAGGAGGACGGGGTGGATCAGAGCGCGGAGCCACCATCGTGGCTGCCTGACGGGCCGCTGCCGCGGACGAGCGTGAGCGCGGACCTGCGAAACCCGTCGGCTGACGAGGATGACTCGCAGACACCGGCTGACGAGGACAGCTACGAGTTCACCGGCGGCGCCTCGTACACGAACGGCAAGGACCGGTCGTTCGGTGACGACCACGCACATGAGTACGACGCGGACCGGTACGGCTACTCTGGCGACTCCTCTGGTGACGCTGCGACACAGGTTCCCTCGTATCCGGCCAGCCAGTACCGAACCTCAGATTACTCGGCCACGCGGTCCGGCCCCCGGAGCGGAAGCGGGATGGCAGACCCGGCCTACACGACCGCCAGCACCCCGCCGACTGGGAGCGCGGCGCTGGGCAGCTCGATCGAGACTGGCCCGGCAGCCAGCGCTGGCCTGCCGGCCGATGAGGTAGCCAGCAACTTCGGCAGCACGGACGATCTCAACCGGACTACCACCTTCACCGCGAGCCGCCGGAACAAGCCCGCGGCCGTGGGGCCAGCCGCGAGCCAGTCCCAGAGCCGCCGCGCTGACCTGGTCATCGCCCGGCTCGAGCCGTGGTCAGTGATGAAGTTCAGCTTCCTGATGTCGCTGGTGGCCTGGGTAGTCCTGTTCGTCGCCGTGGCCTTCCTGTACTTCGTGCTATCGGCTCTCGGCGTGTTCGACTCCGTGCAGCACACCCTGGCCAGCGTGACCTCAAGCTCTGGATCTTCCGGGGTCAACCTCGGCAAGTGGTTCTCGGCCTCCCGCATCCTGGGCTACACCATGCTGATCGGGGCCGTGAACATCGTCCTCATCACGGCCCTGAGCACGGTGGGCGCCATGATCTACAACCTGGTCACCCACCTGGGCGGCGGGATCGAGGTCACCCTCCGGGAGACTGACTGACCCAGTCCCCCGGCGAATGCGGTAACCTATCCCGGCGGTGTTTCCCCAGGAGGCCTGTTGTGGCCGCGCCCGGGACACTGCAGGGGCCTATAGCTCAGTCGGTTAGAGCGCATCCCTGATAAGGATGAGGTCGATGGTTCAAGTCCATCTAGGCCCACCCAGGTCAACAGCCCCGCCCGCTCTCCTGAGACGGGCCAGGCCCGTCAGCCGTCAGCAGGTCCCCACGTCAGTTGACGTGGGGACCTGAGCGGCTGGCGGAGCGAGCGCCGCAGCGGGACCAGGGAAGCCAGCACGAACAGCCCGAATACGGTGATGGGCAGCAGCCCCACCGGAGCCAGGAACCGCGACCGGTACTCAGCCGGCGCTGACCAGTTGACCAGCCAGTTCGCGGTCATGTCCGCGGCCATCACCGCGCCCGCCAGCCAGACCCCGGCCGGACGCATCCGCACGACCAGCACGGCCACCAGCGGATCGATGAGGACGAGGCTGACGAAGAAGACCTGTGCGGCCGCGGGCGCGAACGCATAGGCGTGCAGCCCGCCACGGGCAAGATCCCTGATATGTGCGCCCGTGCCGTCGGCGAACCCAATGAGGTACGCCACCAGCACGCACTTCGCCCACACCGGCTGGCTGGCCCAGCGCTCCCGCCAGCTCACCCCCACCTGAGGTCACCCACTCTCCGGCCTACCTACGACTGAGCCTGCAGCCGGGGTAGCCGGACGGTCAAGCGTGCCGTCGCGCTGACCCTGAGTCCATCCCGGGCCGCGCCTGCTGTCACCAGGCCAGGGTGACCACGGACGCTGAGCGGCTGAGCGGCTGAGGGTGGCCGTAGGCGGCCTGTGCTCGCTCACCAGCCCAGCTCGGTGAGCCGGGCGTCGTCGATGCCGAAGTGGTGGGCGACCTCGTGGATGACCGTACGCTGCACCTGCGCGATGACCTCCGCTTCGGTATCGCAGATCGCGCAGATAGCCCGGCGGTAGATGGTGATGCGGTCCGGCAGTACCCCGGCATACTGCGAGGTCCGGCTGGTCAGCGGGATGCCCTGGTACAGGCCGAGCAGGCCGGGTGGTCCTGCGCCGTGCTCGACGGTCACCGCCACGTTGCGCATCAGGCGGCCGAGATTGTCCGGGAGTGCGTCGAGGGCGGCCGTGACCATCTCCTCGAATTCGTCCGGGTCGACATCGATCACTTACTCATTGTGTGCTCTGCGTGGGGGCCGGCGTGGGGGCCGGCATCCCTGCCGTCCCGGTATCCTCGGTCTCCCGCCCCTCTCCGGTAAGGCTGCTGTGCTGACTGACGAGGTTCCGGACCGGTCCCCTGAGGTAGCCGCTCAGCGGCCTGCGCGGCGCAAGCGGCGATGGCAGGTCGTGACCAGCGTCATCGCCGTCCTGGTGATCGCGGTCGGGGTGGCGACGGCGCGGCTGTTCGTCTGGCCGGCCCGGGGAATGCCCGCCCGGGTGGACGCGATCGTGATGATGGACGGGCCTGGTGACCGACTGCACACCGCCGAGGCACTGGCGTGGGCCGGGCGGGCCCGGGTGCTGGTGGTGTCCCGCGGGTCGGCGTACTACGGGCGGGGCAGCATCTGCGCGCCGCCGATCCCCGGGGTCACGGTGATCTGCTTCGACCCGAACCCAGCCACCACCCAGGGTGAGGCCGAGTTCGCCGGGCGGCTGGCCCAGCGCTACCACTGGCACTCGATCGCCCTGGTCACCATCCGGCCGCAGGACACCCGGGCCCGGCTGCGGATGAAACGCTGCTTCGCCGGCCAGGTGTACGTGATGACCGCGGGGATGCCGGTGTACGACTGGCCGTACGAGCTCGCTTACGAGTGGGCGGCCACGATCAAGGCGCTGACCGTCAACACGGGCTGTTAGCCACCGTCAGGGCCCGGCGGGACTGGCGCGCCAAGAGGCCGGCCAGCGCGCCCGCCAAGCGGGTCGCTAACGGTCTACCAGCGCGCCTGCCAATAAGAGAACCCTTAATCGGCGTTCGCCTGGGCGGGTGTCGGGAACTAGAGTCAGGCCAGGACAGTGGCGTCGGCCGGAAGGTATGCGGACATGGCGGATCAGCGGGATGAGGCCCTGGAAGTGCTGCGCGGGGTATGGAGCGCGCAGGGGCAGACCAGCGCGGATCTCGACGAGGCCTGCGGCAACACGAAGTCCTGCAAGAGAATGGCTGACGTCGGATTCGACGGGCTGGCCGGCCGCGGACGGGGACCTGCGCGCCGCGTGGCGGGACCACGCTGGAGCGGGAGGGCAAGCTGAACCGCGGCCGGCGGCAGCGTCCGGGACCTGGTCCTCGAGCCCGCCCGGCGGTGAGCGCGCCGGGTAGCGAGCCGGGCCCTGCTGCGGCGGAGGCGAGCCGGTAGACGGGCGGACGGCGAGGAGAGCGCTGGATGGAGTATCCGGAAACCGTCGGTGAGCTCACCGAGATCTTGCGCCAGGGCGGGTACCTCGCCGACCGAGGGCTGGCCACCGCGCTGTTCGTGGCGCTGTCCCTGCAGCGCCCGATCCTGCTGGAGGGCGAGGTCGGGGTCGGCAAGACCGAGGTGGCCAAGGTGCTGGCCGACGATCTTCGGCCGGCAAGCTGATCCGGCTGCAGTGCTACGAGGGCATCGACACCAACCAGGCCCTGTACGAGTGGGACTACGCCCGGCAGATGCTGCACATCCGGGCGCTGTCCGAGCACCAGGTCGCCGACGACGACGCGGTGGACAAGCTGTTCGGGCCCGAAGTTCCTGCTGGAGCGGCCGCTGCTGGAGGCGGTCCGGGCCGGGGACCAGGCCGTGCTGCTGATCGACGAGGTGGACCGGGCCGACGACGAATTCGAGGCCTTCCTGCTCGAAGTGCTCTCCGACTTCCAGATCAGCATCCCGGAGATCGGCACGATCAAGGCGGCCAGCCCGCCGCTGGTGGTGCTCACCTCGAACCGCACCCGGGAACTGCACGACGCGCTGAAGCGGCGCTGCCTGTACCACTGGATCGGCTACCCGCCGCCGGAGCGGGAGGTGGAGATCGTCCTGCTCCGCGAGCCAGGAGTGTCCGAGGCGCTGGCCCGCAAGGTGGTCGGGGCCGTCACCCGGCTCCGCGAGCTGGACCTGGCCAAGCCCCCTGGTGTGGCGGAGACCATCGACTGGGCGCGCACCCTCGACTTCCTCGGCGAGACCGAGCTCACCAGCGAGGTGGCCGCGGACACCCTCGGCGCCGTGGTCAAGGAACGCGATGACCTCGACCTGGTCCGGGACAACCTGGAAGAGATCACCTCCGGTGCCTGAGCCAGCGGCTGAGCGGGCCACGGGCCCGCACCGTAGCCGCCTGGCTGAGCGCCGTGGCTGAGCGCCGTGGCTGAGCGCGCGCCGTTCGTCCGGCTGCTGGTGAACTTCGGCCGTGAGCTGCGCTCGGCCGGCCTGCCGGTGGGCTCCGGCGACCTGCTGACCTACGCCGCGGCCATGGCTCCGCTGGACCCGGCTGACCTGCTCGACCTGTACTGGGCCGGGCGTACCACCCTGGTCAGCAAGCGGGACAGCATCCCGGTCTACGACGCGGTGTTCCGCCGGTTCTTCCTGGGCGGCGCTGACCCGCTGCGCGAGATGCTCACCCTGAACGCCCAGGCGACCGTGGCAGGCCGAGGCGGTCCTCGAGGTCCCGGCCACCGACCCTAGCCAGGACCAGCAGCAGGAAGAAGACCAGGCCACGCTCGGGCTGATGGCTTCGGACGCCGAAGCCCTCCGGCACAAGTCGTTCGCCGCCTGCACCCCGGAGGAACTGGCCGCGCTGCGCCGGATCATGACCCGGATCCGGCTGACCCCGCCGCGGCGGCGGACCCGGCGCACCGTCGCGACCAGCGCGGGCCGTACCCCGGACCTGCGCCGGATCGTCCGGGAGTCGCTGCGCATGCACGGCGAGCCAGCCGAGCTGTCCTGGCGCCGCCGCCGGGTCCGGCTCCGGCCGCTGATCCTGATCCTCGACATCTCCGGCTCGATGGCCGACTACTCGCGCAACCTGCTCCAGTTCGCCTACTCCGCCCAGCGCGCGGCCGCCCGGGTCGAGGTGTTCTGCTTCGGTACCCGGCTCACCCGGATCACCCGGGCCCTCGATCATCGCCGGCCCGACGATGCGCTGGACCGCGCCGCGGCGACGGTGTGCGACTGGGAGGGCGGGACCAGGATCGGGGCGTCCCTCGACGCCTTTGTCCGGGACTGGGGCGGCGCGGGCTGTGCCGCGGCGGGATCGTGGTGATCTGCTCCGACGGCCTCGACCGCGGTGACCCGGCCGTCCTGGCCGCGGCCATGGAACGGCTGAGCCGGCTCAGCTACCGGGTGGTATGGATGAACCCGCACAAGGGCAATAATCAGAACTTCCGGCCGAGCACGCTCGGCATGATGGCAGCCGCCCCGTACATCGACCTGCTGCTGTCCGGTCACGACCTGCGTAGCCTGGAAGAACTGGCAGAGCTGCTGCCCACACTGAACTAGCCGACAGTGGACGATGAGGTGCTTGGTGAGGTGGAGTGTAGGGATCGAGGCTGAGGCCGGCCGGCTGCTCACCCGGGCGGAAGTGGTGGAGTTCGCCGACGCGATCGCGCCGATGTCGGGCATCGCCAGCGGGATGGGGACGGACCGCTACGGTGCGCAGCTGATCGTCCAGGCGGACGACCGTGAGCGGGCCATCGAACGGGCGACCGGGGAGTTCCGGCAGGCCGCGGCCCGGGCTGGGCTGCCGGACGGCCCGCTGGTGCGGGCCGAGGCGGTCAGCGAGGACGAGGAGGAAGCCGGATGATCCGGCTCGGCTCGCTGGCTGGCTACCCGTTCGAGGGGCCCCGGCTGCTCGGCGGCTGGACCGCCCCGGCCATCCCGGCTGTGTACGCGATCATGTGCAAGCCGGACCCGGACGGTAAGCCCGAGCGGTACGCGGTCATCTACGTGGACCACGCCGACGACCTGTCCGCCGAGCGGTTCCCGTTCCGGCATCCCCGTGCGCCGTGCTGGGTGCGCCGGGCTGGCTCCAAGTGGCAGGTGTACATCGCCACCTTCGAGGTGCCCGGCGGGACCCCGGCGCACCGCGAGCAGATCGCCCGCGAGCTCACCGCCATCTACCGGCCCGGCTGCAACGCCCAGCAGTATGACCAGGCGTGGAAAGACGAGTGGATCGGCGAGTACTCGGCCCCGACCACCGCCCCGGTGGCCCGCCGCCCCCCACCCGAGCCCGCCGCCTCCTGAAGCAAAACCGCGTCCTGAACATAAGACAGCGCGGTGCGTCGTGCCCCTCAGCTGAGGCACACGACGCACCGCGCTGAGCGGTTCAGCCGGTTCAGCCGCGCGGGACGAAACCGACCGCCTCGTGCAGCCGGGACCGGCGGCGGCCGGACGCGGGGCGGGCGGGCTCCGTCTCGGCGGGCCGCTCGGCCGCGGGAGTGACCGCGGTGACGATCTCCTCGGCCATCCCGTACAGCAGCGGCAGCGCGCCGGCCACCACCCCGCCGGTCTGGTTGATGTGCTCCACCCCGGGCCCGATCAGCTTGGCGTGGCCCACGATGGTGCGGACGATGTCTGCGCATTCCTCGAGGTTCCCGGCGACCCGGGCCAGCAGCGTGCCGGTCCAGTACAGGTAGAACGCCAGCCCGGCGATCAGCGCCACGACGGCGATGACGGTCAGCACCACCAGCAGGGTCATGACTTCACCTTCCCGAGCACCCGGCCGAGGAACAGATGGTGCTGCAGGCCTTCGGCCAGCACCGCCTCCACTCCGTCAGCGACCTGCGGGATCAGCACGGTGTCCGCGGTGTTCGCCGCCGCGGCCTGCAACGTGTCCCGGACCATGACCACTCGCCGGTCGATGATCTTCACAAAGTAGATGAGCAGGCTGAGCAGGGCCGCGACCGCGACGACCACGACGAAGCCGAGGATGACCGCGGTCGTCCACAGGGTGTGCTCGGTCGAGGACATGGCCAGGGCGTGTGGCTGCATGGCTAACCTCCCAGCCGGGCGCGGCCGCGCTGCAGCCCGCCGATGATGATCGTGGCGTGCTCGATCGTGGTCCGCAGCGCGCCGAGCGGTGCTGTGTTCCGGACCGCCTCGGTGAGCGCGTCGTTGATCTTGGGTGCCTCGTTGCCGATGGAGCGGGCCAGCAGCAGGATCGGTACGACCAGCGCGACCACGACCAGCACGATCACGATGCCGATCGTGTAGCCCACCACCCAGCCGGTGGTGGACGTCCCGGCGGCGAGCACGACGCCGTGTACTTCCATCGTCTATCTCCTCAGACCGTTTCGCAGAAGTCCCGGACCGGCTTCAGGCTGGCGTTGACCGAGGTCAGCCGTTCCGGCACCGGGCTGGTCAGCTGCGCGACGGCCTGCACTCCCCCGGTGGTCGCCACCAGCGTCGCGCGGATCGCCCGCAAGTGGAAGATGACCCGCAACAGCCCCACCGCGGTGATCGCGATGATCAGTGCGGCCACGATCAATGTCATCCAGGCGGCAGCCGGCATGACCCGTTCTCCTTTCCGCCAAGCTTCCCGGAGCTCGTCAACCGAGCAATTTCGCAACGGAACCCGCGTACCGGACCGCGCCGACGGCAACGTCATGGACAGTTGTGTCGGTCTGCCGCAATCCATCGGGCACGCCCTGTAGTTCGCCGACCAGCTCGACCCCGCCGGCCAGGATCTGGTCGCACGCGCCCCGGATCCTTTCCAGTGCGGCGAGCACGCGGTTCAGCAGATAGATGACGACGGGCAGCACCACCACGAGCAGGATGACGTTGCCGATCCACCACAAGACCATGGTTCGCTCCTCAGCTCGCGGCCTGATAGGGGAGGAAGAAGCGGCGGAAGACCCGGGTCAGTGCCATCAGCGTGGCCCGCATGCCCAGTGTGAAGCCCTGGGCTGGCGAGCTGGCCGCCGCGGCGATCTGCTCGGCGGACTCACCGCGTTCGATCCGCTCGATCCGGTCCTGCATGGTCGTGGAGAAGTCGCGCATCAGCACCGACGTGACGTCGGAGATCATGCCGCGGCCGTACTGCGCGGCCGCCCCGGACAGCTGCAGGTCCTGGGTCACGGCCACCTTGGTGCCGCGCCCGGACCGGGCCAGCGTGGCGGTGACCAGCATGCTCGCCTGGCCGCGGCCTTTCTCATCGGCCCCGCTCGCCTGGACCACGATGCGCTTGCCGTCCTCGTCCCGCTCGGTGATGTGGGCGGTGCCAGCGAAGTTCAGCCGGACCGGGCCCATCTTGATCGCGACCTTGCCCTGGTACTTCTCGTCGCCGAGGTCGTCGGTCAGCTCCGCGCCGGGCAGGCACGACGCCACCTGCGGGATGTTGTCGAAGAACTGCCACACCTTGTTCACGGGCTGAGCGACCTCGAAGTCGTTCTTGATCAGCATCTGGACTCATCCTTCAGGTAGGCCGCGGGATCGGTCTCGAACGCCTGGCGGCAGCCCGCGCAGCAGAAGTAGTAGGTGGTGCCCTCGACCTCCAGCGGGAAGCTGGACCGCCCAACGGTCACGGTCATCCCGCAGACCGGGTCAGTGGCTGTGGTAGCCCGGGGAGGCGACCCCGCGGAGCCTCTGCTGGCCCGGGGAGGCGACCCCCCGGAGCCCCCCGCCGCTCGCGAGCTCGGCGAGGACACTGTGCTGGCCCGGGGAGGCGACCCCCCGGAGCCCCCCGCCGCTCGCGAGCTCGGCGAGGACACTGTGCTGGCCCGGGGAGGCGACCCCCCGGAACCCCCCGCGCGTCGCTGGCTCGGCGAGGACACGCCTGCGGCGCGCCTCCCCTCGCCCGCGAGATTCCCCCCCGCCGCTCGCTGGCTCGGCGAGGACACGCCTGCGGCGCGCCCCTCCTCGCCCGCGAGTGCTGCCTCCGCGAGCTCGCCTTCGGCGAGCGCACCGGACGCGCGCAGTTGGACCAGCTCGGCCAGGATGGCCACGGCGATCTCCCGGTGCGAGGTCCGGCCCAGGTCCAGGCCGGCCGGCACCCGCACCCGGTCCAGCTGGCCAGCGGGCACGCCCCGGTCGGCAAGGTAGCCGAGCACGGCCGCCCCACGCTTGGCCGACCCAACCAGCCCCAGGTAGGCCGGGCGGGCGGCCACGGCCTGCTGCACCGCTTCCTCATCGCCGTGGCCCTGGGTGGCCACCACCACCATCGAGTGGCTGTCCGCGTCCGCTGCGGTGAAGTCCGGTCCGTCCCGCAGCACGGTCCGCCAGCCCAGCGCCTGGGCCAGGTCGGCGAGCGTGTGCGCCATCGGCGAGCGGCCGACGATCACCAGGTGCGGCTCGGGCAGTACCGGTTCGATGTACACCTCCAGCGCGCCCTCGCTCTGGCAGGAGATCGGCACGAACGTCATCCCGTCCGGCAGCGCCGCACCGAACTGGCCTGGCTCGCCGAGCAGCAGCAGCCGCGGCCGTCCCTCGCTGATCACCTGCTTGGCCTCGCGGATCACCACCGGCTCGGCGCAGGCCCCGCCGATCCAGCCGTTCAGCTCGCCGTCCGCCGTGATGATCGCCCGGGAACCCTGCTGCCCGGAAGACGGCCCTTGCCGCCAGACCACGGTGGCCATGGCGAACGCCTGACCGCGCCGGGTCAGCTCGCTGGCCTGCTGTACCACCTGCCATCCGTCCATGGGCTGCTCCTGATCAACATTTCCATGGCCACGGGAGGCGCCCCCGGAGGGGGTGTCTCCCGTGGCCATTGATCCCGGGGGTTCCAGGGGGTCGCCCCCCTGGGCCAGCACTGCGCCCCCGGAGGGGGTGTCTCGCGGGGCCATTGATCCCGGGGGGTCGTCCCCCTGGGCCAGCAGAGGTTCCGGGGGGTCGCCCCCCCGGGCTAGCTCACTCATCCGTGCGCACCGGCGGTGCACCGGACACGTCATGCCGCTTGGTGATCGCCTCCCAGACCCGGTCCGGCAGCAGCGGCATGTCGATGTTGCGCACCCCGGTCCCGGACAGCGCGTCGAGCACCGCGTTCACGAACGCCGCCGGGCCGCCGACCGCGGCGCACTCGCCGATCCCCTTGGCCCCGATCGGGTGGTGCGGGCACGGCGTGACCACCTCGCTGTGCAGCTCGAAGCCGGGTGTCTCCCAGGCGGTCGGCAGCAGGTAGTCCATGTAGTTCGAGCCGACGCAGTTGCCGTCGGCGTCGAACGTGATGAACTGCATGTTGGCCATGGCGTAGGCCTCGGTCAGCCCGCCCATGATCTGCCCTTCGACGATCATCGGGTTGATCCGGACCCCGCAGTCGTCCACCGCCACCATGTTCAGCACGTCCCAGACCCCGGTCTCCGGGTCGACCTCGACCGTGACGATGTAGACGGCGAACGGCCAGGTCAGGTTGGGCGGGTCGTAGTAGGCGGTGTTCTCCAGGCCCGGTTCCATGCCGTCCGGCATGTTGCTGTACGCGGCCATCGCGCATTCCTGGATGGTCACCCCCCGGTCCGGCGCGCTGCGCACGTAGAACCGGCCCAGCTCCCACTCGATGTCCTCCTCGGACACCTCGAGGAGATGGGCAGCCAGCTTCCGGGCCTTCGCGCGGATCTTCCTGGCCACCATCGAGATCGCCGCCCCGGCCACCGGGGTGCTGCGGGAGGCGTAGGTGCCCATGCCGAACGGCGCGGTGTCGGTGTCGCCTTCCTCGACCACGATGTCGTCCGCCGGGATGCCGAGCTCGTGGCTGACGATCTGGGCCCAGGTCGTCTCGTGTCCCTGGCCCTGGCCCCGGGCGCCGGTCCGGACGATGGCCTTGCCGGTCATGTGCACCTTGAGCTCGGCCGAGTCGAACATCTTGATGCCGAGAATGTCGTACTCGCGGCTGTTGCCCGCGCCGAGCGGCTCGGTCATCGTGGAGATGCCCAGGCCGAGCAGCCGGCCCGGGCCCGGGCCTCCTCCTGCTGGCGCCGGAAGTCCTCGTAGCCGACGGCCTTGAGGCCGACGTCGAGGCACTTGGCGTACTGGCCCGAGTCGGTCAGGAAGCCGAACGGGGTGCGGTGCGGGAAGTCGTCGTCGGCGACGAAGTTCATCCGCCGGAACTCGGCCTGGTCCATGCCGAGGTCGTCGGCGGCGGCCTGCACCATCCGTTCCTGGAAGAACATCGCCTCGGTGACCCGGAACGAGCACCGGTAGGCGACCCCGCCGGGGGCCTTGTTGGTGTACACGCCGCGTGGCGGTCAGGTGCGCCACCGGGATGTCGTAGGCGGCGAACGCCGAGTGCATCAGCCCGATCTTGAACTTGCTCGGCTGCGCGTCGGAGAAGAACGCCCCGTGGTCGGCGTCGGTGTGCATCCGGACGGCGAGGATCTTGCCGTCCTGGCGCAGCGCCATCTCGCCGTCCAGGTAGACGTCCCGGGCGAACCCGGTCGAGATCAGGTTGCCGGACTTGTCCTCGATCCACTTGACCGGCCGCTCCAGCAGGATCGAGGCCAGGATGGAGCAGACGTACCCGGGGTAGACCGGGACCTTGTTGCCGAACCCGCCGCCGATGTCCGGGGAGATGATCCGGATCATGTGCTCGGGCAGCTCGGCCACCAGCGCCACCGCGGCCCGGATGATGTGCGGCGCCTGGGTGGTCATGTACACGGTCAGCTTCGAGGTGGCCCGGTTGAAGTCCGCGATGGACCCGCAGCACTCGATCGGCGACGGATGCGACCGGGGGTAGTGCAGCTGCAGCCGGGAGATCACGTCGGCCTCGGCGAAGGCCCGGTCGGTGCCGGCGGCGTCGCCGACCTCCCAGTTGTAGATGACGTTGTCCGGCTGGCCTTCCTTGTCGTCCCGGATCACCGGCGCGCCGTCCGCCACGGCCTGCGACGGATTCACGATCACGGGCAGTGGCTCGTACTCGACGTCGATCGCCTCACACGCGTCCTTGGCGATGTACGGGTCGTCGGCGATGACGCAGGCCACTTCCTGGCCCTGGAAGCGCACCTTGTCGGTGGCCAGCACGGCCTGCGTGTCGTAGGACAGGGTCGGCATCCAGGCCAGGTTGCGGGTGGCCATCATCTCGCCGGTGAGCACCAGGTGCACGCCGGGGATCTGCCACGCCCGGCTGGCGTCGATGGACTTGATCCGGGCGTGCGCCAGCGGGCTGCGCAGGATCTCCATGTGCAGCATGCCGGGCAGCGTGATGTCGTCGGTGTAGTTGCCCTTGCCCCGGATGAAGCGGTTGTCCTCGACCCGCTTACGGCTCGAGCCGAGCCCGCCGATCTTGATCTCGTCCAGTGCCTGCGTCACGATCTCAGCCTTCCGAGCGGAGCTTGTCGGCGGCCCACAGCACCGACTTCACGATGTTCTGGTAGCCGGTGCACCGGCACAGGTTGCCGGACAGCGCCCAGCGCACGTCTTCCTCGGACGGGTCGGGGTTCTCGTCCAGCAGCGGACAGGCGCGCCGCAAGCCTGCCACATGGACCTGCATAGTGGCGAATCGCGCCGGTTGACAGAGGCCGCGCACCTGGATGCTTACTCCATCGCCATGCTCCCCGACGAGCGCAGCTTTTGCTATTGGGACGGCCCGGCGCTCGATCAGATTACGCTGGCCAATCTGCGCACACGCGGTCTACGAGGTGGCCGAGGGCTGAGGAGCGTTCTGCCCGGCGCAAGCGTCGCCGACGATGGCATCGCGCTGATGGGCGAGAGCCGCGCCGGCGCATCTCGTCTGCGGGTCATCGGATTGCAGAAAGGCGGAGCGCGTACCGTTACCGAAGCCCCCCTGGATTTTGTCGCACCCGCAGGCGCGGCCCAAGCGCGCGCAAATCCTGTACCGGCAGGAGGACAAGGCGCTCTGGCTGGTCAATTCCAATGGCGCCCAAAACCGCAAATTGCCGCTGGCCGGCGGGCGCATCGGCCCGGCACGCTGGTCGCCGGACGGCCGCACGGTA